>JBGAOP010000008.1:0-130762 GCA_044221735.1 Phycisphaerales bacterium
GGGCATGAGGGCAGAATAGCTGCGGGAGCATGGGAGCATGGGAGCAGCGGGAGCAGGGGAGATAGGGGCGTGGGGCACGTATGCTGGGGAATGCTCACACCGGCTGCGAAGATTGAGGCGTTCCATGCGATGTCCGTGCCGGAACTGGTGCGGCGGTATTCGGTTGGGATCGAGAACTTTGATCGGCGGGTGTTTGATCTGAGCGATGATCAGTTGGACCAGGCGTTTCTGCCGGATGCGGGCGTGGGGCGATGGCCGTGCCGCGTGCTGGCGGGGCATCTGGCGGATGCGGAGCTGGCGTTCGTGTTTCGCATGCGGCTGGTGGTGGCGGAGGAGCATCCGGTGCTGACGGCGTGGGACGAGAACGCATTTATTGACCGCGGGGTGTATGGGACGGATCGGACGCCGAAGGAGGTGCGGCAGCCGATCGCGGGGCCGATCGCGGCGATCCACACGCTGCGCAAGTGGCACGCGGATTTTCTGCGGAGCCTGGAGCCCTCGGACTGGGAGCGGACGGGGCTGCATCCGATTCGGGGCGAGCAGAGCGTGAAGACGATCCTGGTGTATGACACGTGGCACCTTGAGCACCATGCGTGGTTTCTGAACGCGAAGGTGGAGAGGATGCTGGGGCCGAGGGGCTAAGAGAGCGTGCCGATGTCACGCACCGGTGAGGGCCCTCTCTCGGCGCAGGCGTCGCAGGGTCCGAATGGGGAGGACGATCAGCGCCGGCAGGGTGAGCAGAATGCCCAGAGGGATCAGGACTGCAGCGGCTGTTCCGCGCCAGTCAACGAGTATGCTCGTGGACTCGGCATGCTTGAGCAGATCGATGGGCCTTCCGCGCAGGCTCGGGACACACTCCATGGCCGCCCGAAGAGCGTCGTCTGGAACGGTCGTGGACCCAGGCGTTGATCGGTCCCAATAGCCGGTGGTGGCACTGGTGTAGACCCTGCGCCAAAGGCTGACCCCCGCGATGTCGGTGACGCTCGAGATGCGCTGGATCACGCTGATGTGGAGTTCGAGATGCGACCCGGCGGGAAAGGCCCCGGGGCACGCGATCTGGTACTTCTTGTCGGGGTGGATATCGCTTTCGCTGGGATAGAGGCTCACGTTTTCCTGCAGCAGGATCTGGCTTGGAAAAAATGTCCGATCACACTGATTTGCGGCGATGGCCCCCGCGACGAGGGATGCGACGCCCGCGATGAGCATGGCGACGAGGGTGCGAGATCGGAAGTGCCGAGGGGCTGTCGTCACATCCTCGCGTACCGGTTGCCGAGGGCGAGGATGCACGATCGATCGGCATGGGCCATCCGCGCGGCCCGGAGCATTCGCGTACCCTTCGCCCCTTGCTCCTCACCGCCCAATCCATCTCCAAGACCCACGGCTTGCGGACGCTCTTCTCGGGCGTGTCGCTGAGCATTGCCGAGGGGGAGCGGGTGGGGCTCATCGGGCCCAACGGCGCGGGGAAGAGCACGCTGCTGAAGTTGCTGGCGGGCGTGGATGGGGAGGTGGGGGAGCACAAGCCGGATTCGGGGACGATCACCACGGCCAAGGGCCTGCGGGCGGTGTATGTGCCGCAGTATGACGTGTTCGGGGGCGATCCGTCGATCACGGCTCGGGATGTGGTGACGGAGGCCGCGATGAAGGGGGGGATCGCCGCGGGTGTGCACGACCACCATGAGGCGGAGATCGTGGGGGAGATGATCCTGTCGCGGATCGGGTTTGATGAGGCGCACTGCACGACGCCAGCGATGCGGCTCTCGGGCGGGTGGCGGAAGCGGCTCTCGATCGCCCGTGCGCTGGCGAGTTGCGGGGGCGAGCCCGACCTGCTGATGCTCGATGAACCGACGAACCACCTTGATCTTGAGGGGATCGACTGGCTGGAGGAGTTGCTGCTGCGGCCGCCGACGGGGAACCGGTCGTTTTCCAGCGTGTTCGTGACGCACGATCGTGTGTTTCTGGAAAACGTGGCGACGCGCGTGGTCGAGCTCAGCCGCGCGTATCCGCAGGGGACGCTGAGCGTGCAGGGGAACTACACGGAGTTTCTGCGGCGCAAGGAGGAGTTTCTCGCGGGGCAGGCGAAGGCCGAGCAGGCGCTGGCGAATCAGGTGAAGAAGGATTTGGACTGGCTGTCGCGCAAGCCGGAGGCGCGGCGGACGAAGTCCAAGAGCAAGATCTTCGCGTCCTACGACCGGCAGGATGAGTTGGCGGAGCTCAAGACGCGGAACACGGCCGCGGGTGCGGGCGGGGCGCGGGTGGATTTCACGGGGACGGGGCGGAAGACGAACAAGTTTGTGTCGGCGAAGGGGCTCTCGAAGGTGATGGGTGAGCCCGGGCGGACGCTGTTCAAGGATGTGGACATCGACTTGGGTGCGGGGGACTGCCTGGGGTTGCTTGGGCCGAACGGGTCGGGGAAGACGACGCTCATTCGGCTGCTGACGGGCGACTTGAAGCCGGATACGGGGACGATCAAGGTGTGCGATCCGGCACCGCGGGTGGTGGTGTTCAGCCAGCATCGGCAGGACTTTGACCCGACGACGCCGCTGCAGGAGGCGCTGTGTCCGGTGAGCGATCGCGTGGTGTTTCAGGGACAGTCGATGCACATCACGGGGTGGTCGCGACGGTTCCTGTTCCGCGATGAGCAGTTGCTCCAGCCGGTCGGGTCGCTGAGCGGCGGGGAGTTGGCGCGGGTGCACATTGCGCGGATCATGCTCGAGCCGGCGGATGTGCTGGTGCTGGATGAGCCGACGAACGACCTGGATATTCCCACGCTGCAGGTGCTCGAGGAAGCGCTCGAGGACTTCCCCGGTGCGCTGGTGCTGGTGACGCACGACCGGGCGATGCTCGGGCGGCTCGCGACCGAGGTGCTGTGGCTTGATGGGAAGGGCAACGCGAAGACCTTCGCGCATCTGGATCAGGCGCTGGCCGCGCAGGCCGAGGCGGAAAAGGCGGCATTGGCGGCGATGCGGAAGGCGTCGGCGTCGGCGAGCGCGGCGGCGGCTTCGGCGGCGCCGGCCAAACCCGCGGCGAAGAAGAAGCTCTCGTACAACGAGCAGCGCGAGTTTGATGGGATGGAGAAGAAGATCCACGAGGCGGAGGCGGTGGCCGCGGCGGCGGAGAAGCGGGTCAACGACCCGGCCGTGATGGCGGATCATCGGGAGATGACCGAGGCGTGCCATGCACTGGAGGAGGCGCAGGCGGCGGTGGCCGCGCTGTACGCGCGGTGGGAGGAGCTTGAGGCGAAGGTGAGTTGAGGGGTGTTGATTTCACTCACGGGAATCCGCGGGATTCGCTCGCGGACTCGCTCATCCCGGGCGTGCTATTTTTTCAACCCGCCCGGCACGCCGCTTGGAAACGACTTGGCGAGTTGCTCGTTGATCCGCTCGATGCGATGCCCGGGGTTCGGGTGGGTTGAGGAGAACTCCGATCGGGTGCTGCCTGCTCCGCCGCTGGCCTCTTCGAGGATCTTCATGACGTCGACCATCGAGCGCGGGTCGTAGCCGGCGAGGAACATGAACCGCAGGCCCAACTCGTCGGCCTGGAGCTCATCGCCGCGGCTGTACTTGAGGGTGAGCATGTTGGCGACCATGGACGCGGCGGCCTGGGACATGCGTGCGCTGTCCTGCGAGCTGGATCCCGCGACGCCGGCCGCGCCGACGAGGCCGCTGAGCAGCTCGCTCTTGGCGGCCTGCTGGGCGGAGTGGCGGCCGAGCACGTGGCCGGTCTCGTGGCCGAGCACGCCCGCGAGCTGACCCTCGGTCTGGAGGCGGGTGAGCAGGGCCTCGGTGATGAAGATCTGTCCGCCGGGAAGGGCGAAGGCGTTGATGGTCTTCTGGTCGGCGAGGACGTGGTATTGGAATGGGTAGACGGGTTGGCCGTCGGCGCTGCGAGCTTCCTTGGGGAGGTGTTGCACGATTGTCGCGCCGACGTCGCGGACCTGCTGGAGGAAGCGGGCGTTGTGCGACTCGCCGCCGAACTCCGCGGCCATCTTGGGGGCCGAGTGCATGCCGAGGGCGACCTCCTGCTCGACCGTCCACGGCACGGCCTGCTTCTGGCCGGTGACGGCGTTGGTCTGGAACTTGGCGAAGTAGGAGACGACGGCGAAGCCCGCGATGACCAAGGCGATGATGAGGCGGATGGGTATGCGAAGCTGAGGGCGGCCGGAGTTGTCTTGGTTGGGGTAGCTGGACATTGTGGGCGGGGGTGAGCGGCAGGAAATGGCGGACGAACTGCGGGGATTGCATCCTACGAGCTAGTGGTCGTCCGCGGCGCGTGATCGCGGCGTGAGACAGTGCCGCACTCCGGACAGCGTGCACCGAGAGGAAGTCCCTCAAGGTTGTAACCGCAGTTGCCGCAGCGGCCGGTGCGGCTCCAGCGCCAGCGGCGGAGTGCGGCCGGGCCGCGCCAAGCGAACCACAAAACCGCGGACCAGAAGAACATGTTGAGAAGGAGACCGGGCCAGAGGATGCGGGTGGGGAGCTCGAGCGAGAACGTGTTCGTAACGGGAAAGACCAGTATGTGCTGTGTTGGAGGTTGTAGCCGGGGTGGAGAAAAGGTTGATGGAGAGAGGATGTGCTGCCTCAGTGTGCGACCACCAATGTTGTTCCAGATTCCCGCGAGGCAGGGGAATGGCGAGCCGGCGCGGACTTCCTTGGCGTGGTCGTTTCCGCGCTGATAGCTGTCCACAACTCCCCACCAGCACCCGGAGACATCCAGAACCTCCGGGTTCTCAAGGTCTTCAAGCGCGCCGGGCCATGTTGTGCCGGAGCGCCGGTATTGACTTATGAAATGATCGCCGATGTGTTTGCCCGCGTAGGGGCCGCCCCAGGCGATGAGAAGCGTGGCGAAGAGTCCAAGTGTGAGCCATGCGGGGAGGGCGAGCGTGGTTTGCCACCAGTAGCTGGAGTGCAAACGAATGCGAGGCCGGATCGCCCATTCGAGGCAGTCGGCGCACATCGTGTCTGAGGGGCCGCCGGACCATTGTGTTCCGCATCCCGGGCACCGTCCGTGGGCTCTTCGCCTGCGCGCGTACAACCATTGGCGACCACGGCAGAGCCACCAGGCAAGGCCCGCGTACAGCAGCGTATTGAGCGTGAAGCCCGGCCAGCGAAGATGACTTGGGAGCCCGGCGAGCATGCCGGTGTGACGTGTGGTTCCCGGCGCATCAATTAGTAAGGGCGTGCCCGACTCGGAGTTGATCACCGTCAACTCCCCGACGCTTCGGAATGGGAGCCCGTACGAGACCTCGATGGCAACAAGCTTCGGGGCGTGCGTCCATAGCGCAACATCTTGACGGCGCCACCACTCGGTAATGCGCATCCAGTTGTCGGGATTGAGATAGGGAGCGGGAAGTGTGTAGGGCCAAGAACGATCCATGGAAGCGGCCCAGCGCGGGCCGCGGGCGAGGCCTCGCTCGGCGAGGGCTTTGCTGGTCCATGCCACGCCGATATTGAGGGCTGCGCCGAGGAGGAGCCACCAGGCGATGAGGGCAGCGAGGTGAAGCTTGGGACGTCGATGCGACACGGGAGCAGCATACCGCTTACGGCGGGGCTTGCTGCGGGTTTGGGGAGCAATCGGGGCGGGTTGGAGCGCTGTTCTATCCTTTGTGTTCCCTATGCACCCCCTCTTCGACCAGCGCCGCTACCTCATCCCCTTTCGTTCGTCGCTGCTCCCGCAGATTTTCACGGACACGCTGGTGATCGGGACGGGCGTGGCGGGGCTTCGGGCAGCGATTGCGGCGGCGGAATCCGGGGAAGTCATCATTCTGAGCAAGGATGGGACGGAAGAATCGAACACGGCATGGGCCCAGGGCGGGATCGCGGCCGTCATGTCTCGGGAAGACTCGATCGAGTCGCACATCCAGGACACGCTGACGGCGGGGGCCGGGTTGTGCGATGAGCCGGCGGTGCGGTCGATCTGCGCGGCCGCGCCGGAGCGGATGCGGGAGCTGGCGGCGTGGGGGATGCGGTTTGACAAGGCCGCGGATTCGGACATTCCGCACCTGAACCGCGAGGGTGGGCATGCTCATGCCCGCATCCTGCACGCGGATGGAGATGCGACAGGGAAGGAACTGGCGCGGTGCCTGGTGGCGAAGCTGGCGGCGACGGCGCACGTGCGGCTGTTCACCAACTGCTTCTCGCTGGACCTGATTACGCCGAGCGGCGAGCCGGGCGCGCCGGTGATGGGGGCGATCACGCACCATCCGCGGTATGGCTTGCAGATGATCTGGGCCAAGAGCACGATCCTGGCGACTGGGGGCGCTGGGATGGTGTATCGCGAGACGACGAACCCGAAGTGCGCGACGGCGGATGGGCTGGCGATGGCGTATCGGGCGGGCGCGGCCGTGCAGGATCTGGCGTTCGTGCAGTTTCACCCGACGACGCTGTACATGGCGGGGCGGCCGCGGTCGCTGATTACGGAAGCGGTGCGTGGGGCCGGCGCGTATCTGCTGGATCACTCCGGGGCGCGGTTCATGGTGGATGTGCACCCGATGGCGGAACTGGCGCCGCGCGATGTGGTGAGCCGCGCCATCATGCACCGACTGGCCACGCACGGGGGAACGCACGTGTTCCTTGATGTGCGGCACATCCAGAACTTCGGCCAGCGGTTTCCGGGGATTACCGCGCTGCTCAGGGGCGTGGACCTTGATCCGTCGAAGGACCTGATCCCGGTGAATCCGGCCGCGCATTACACGATCGGCGGTGTGGCGACGGACATGATCGGGCGGACGAGCGTGCCGGGGCTGTTCGCGGTGGGGGAGGTGGCGAGCTGCGGGCTGCATGGGGCGAACCGGCTGGCGAGCAACTCGCTGCTGGAGGGGCTGGTGATCGGGGAGGCGGCGGGACGAGCGGCGGCGGCGATCGCGCGGGCGTCGCAGGCGCCGGTGGGCGCGGCGAATGGGCGCGAGAGCGCGACGCTGGTGTGGCCGGATGCGGACCTGAGCGGGAAGATGATTCCGTTCCGGCCGCCGCCATCGCCGGTGCCGGTGATCTCGGACATCCGGCCCAGCGACAACGCGGAGCTGGACCTTTCTGATGTGCTCAGCAGCCTGCGGTCGGCGATGTGGCGGAACGCGGGCGTGGAGCGGAGCGGGCCGCGGCTGGCGGATGTGGCGGAGATGATCGACTTCTGGGCGCGGTACACGCTGGACAAGATCTTTGATTCGCCGCCGGGGTGGCAGGCGCAGAACATGCTTCTGGTGGCCGCGCTGATTGCGAGGAGTGCGCTGTGGCGGGGTGAATCCCGGGGCGGGCACCTGCGTATGGACTGTGCGGAGACGCTGGAGGCGTTTCACGTGCATGATCGGGTGAGGCGGGGATTGGCGGAGGTAACGCGGGTTGGGGTGCAGGGTGGGGTGGGAAGCGGGAAGGCGGTATGAGGCTGATTGGTTTGCGTGTTGATGAGCGTCACTTTCGCCCCTCCGGGGCTCGGGTGATTACTCGTCGTGGGGAGATGACGGGTGGCGGTTCCGTGGGCTTACGCCCACGGCAAGGGACTTGGGCCCTTCCAGGGCCCGGAGGCAAAGGCAAAGGACATGACCATGGCCGAGGCCGAGGTGCTGGCGAACGCGCGGGCCGATGCAGAGATAACCGGATCGCCGGTGTGGGTGTGGTGCTGCTTGCGGTGGCGGTTCTGTGCTGGGGGTGTGCGTCAGAGGAAAAGACCACGCGGTACAAGCCGTTCTTCACCGGCATTGCCGAGGCCGAGTTCAACGATCAGCCGGTGAATCCGGATGGCGGGCACATCGATCCGTCCCTTCGCAACGCGGCGGTGGGGGAGAACGCCGTGCTCGAAAAGCCCGACGGCTCGAAGGTGTATCTCACCTATTCGCCTATGCAGTTGTTCATACACATCCAGAACCTGCTGGATGAGGGCACGCCGGAGGCGGATCGGATCATTCTCGATCAACTCACCGACGAGCACACCAAGGAGCACATGCGCTCGCAGGGGAAGGACCCGATGGGGTTTGTGGCGGACCTGCACCTGTATCGCAAGGACATCGCTAAGACATTTGCGCGAATGCCCATGGGGGAGCACACGCCCACGGTGATGGTGGATCAGCCCGGCGATCGGACGTGGGTGTTGAACCTCACGGGGCAGGCCGCGCAGGGGGTGAAGTTCCGGCAGGTGTGGATCCGGCAGGACATGGGGCAGTGGAAGTTGGAGTGGATGAAGTAGGGCGGATGGCTGAGTGCCCAGTGCCCAGTGCCCAGTGCTGAGTGCAGAGGTTATTTGGGGGCTTGGTCTCTTGACTTGAGCGTGGCGCGGACGCGGAGTTCTTCTCCCTTGCGCTTCACGTCGACGTCGACCACGTCGCCCGGCTTGTGGCCGCCCATCATTTCCATCCAGCTTTGGACGTCGCCGATTTCCTTGCCGTTCCAGCGGATGAGGCGGTCGCCGGAGAGGATGCCGGCCTCGGCCGCGCAGGTGCCGGGATAGACCTCGCCGACGAGGATGCCGGCCTCGCCGTCGGCGTAGTTGCCGGGGGCGATGCCGAAGCGGACCTTGACGCCGCCGAGGGTGATCTGGGGTTTGCCGTCCTCTTCGTTCTTGCGCTTGTCGGTGGAGAGGAAGGCGAGGGGGGGCTCGCGCTTGGCGAGGGTGGCGGCGATGTCGCAGACAAGGTTGACAACCTTTACGCCGCCCTCGCAGTTGATGAGGTCCACGGTGTCGCGCGGCGTGTGGTACTGGTCGTGCATGCCGGTGTAGAAGTGCAGCACGGGGACGCCCGCGCCGTAGAAGGTGGCGTGGTCGCTTGGGCCGCGGCCGCCGGGGGAGGACTGGATGACGAGCCCGGAGGCGTCGAAGATGGGCTTGAGGAGGTCGGCGAAGCCCTCGGCGGTGCCGGTGCCGGAGATCTCGAGCTTGTTGTCGCGGAGGCGGCCGATCATGTCCATGTTGAGCATGGCGTGGATGTTCTTGGCCTCGATCGGGCAGGCCTTGAGGAACTCGCGGGAGCCGATGAGGCCCATTTCCTCGGCGCTGAAGGCGACGAACATGACGGAGCGAAGGTTGGCGCTCGCGGGGGCGGCGTCGTAGCGGCGCTTCATGACCTCGGCGGCGAGGAGGAGGCCGGATGCGCCGGAGGCGTTGTCGTCGGCGCCGGGGTGGACGATGCCGTACTCATCGGAGCGCGAGCCGCCGGTGTAGCCGTAGCCGACGTGGTCGTAGTGGGCGCCGATGATGATGTACTGGGAGGCGAGGGGGCCGCGGCCGGGGAGGGTGGCGGCGATGTTCCAGGTGGTGCGGGGCTTTCTTTCAATCCTCGTCGTCAGCGACACGGGCTCGGTTCCCAGTGGCACCATTGTCGGCTTGGAATCTGCAAGACGTCGAAGTTCCAGCAGACTGCGATGCTCAGGGTCTCGCGCCTTTACGACGATTTCGGCGGCCTCAGTGCTCAGCATCACCACGGGAACATCCAGCACGCGCATCCAGCGCACGGAACTCTCCGTTGTCTCCAGTTTCTTGGTCCGGGGATCGTCGGCTCCCGGGGGCGAGACAAGGACGATCCCCGCCGCGCCGTGGGAAACTGCCGCTTGGAGCTTGTCGCCCAAGGCTGCGGCGGCGGACCAGAGCGTGTCCTCCTGCTTTCGCCACAGGCTCTTGCCGTCCGCTCCCATGGGTTCGAAGCGGAAGATCATCGCGATCTTGCCGTCGAGCGGTTTTTCGCCAAGTTCCTTCGGATACGAGGAGTATCCATCGGGCCCGCCTTTGTCGATGGAGTATCCCGCGAAGACCAAAGGGGCTTGAACATTTCCCGAGCCGCTGAAGCCCAGCACGCGCATGCCGTCGCTCACGCGGCTCTGGGCCTCCTTGTGGTCAAATCCATCACCACGGAGTTCGCAGAACACTTGGGTTGCGCTGTCGCCGGCGGTGAAGCTCTGCCGGAACGAGGAGTTCGCCGCCGATGAACCGGGGAGCATCCGCGCTACCTGACGGCCGCGCAGGTATTCGGGGAGTTCTTGCGGCGCACCGGCCTCGGTGACCTTGGGAAGGGCTTGATCGAGCCCGAGATGGCGAAATGCCGCCTCGATGTACTCCGCCGCGATTTCATTTCCGCGTGTCCCCGGGCCGCGGCCTTCCATGAAGGGGTTGGCGAGGAACTGGATGTGGGAGCGGTAGGTGTTAACGTCGGCGGCCGGCGGTGTGGCGGGCGTTGAGTTGGCGGCGGGCTGTTGCGGGGGCTGGGCGAGGGCGTGGGCGACGGAGAGAAGGACGATCAACGCACCAACGGTCGTGAATCGCGTGAAGTCCTGCATTTCCAGCCCTTTCATGCACCCGGAGTTTTCCCCCAGTGTCTCCCCGAGACCGCGGCGACATGCTATCGCGGCATCCGACAGCGGTTGGAGTCACTCCGGCGTTCTCCTACGATTTCGGGAGCCATTTTCCACGTCGATTTCCGCGCTGCGAGTTCACCCACCATGCCGACCACCTCTGCCCGTCCTCCCGCGTCTGTTCCGACCACGAACGGCTCCCATGCCGCGCCCGCGGCGGGGGCCGACGCGTCGATCCTGAACCCGTCCGACACGTTCACTCACCGGCACATCGGGCCGGGGGCGCGTGATCAGAAGGAAATGTTGGGGCTGATCGGGTATTCGTCGCTGGAGGCTCTGGCCGATGCGGCGGTTCCGGCGGCGATCCGGTTGCGGCGGCCGCTGCAGCTTGACGGGATTGCCGGTGGGACACGGGCGAAGGGCGAGTTTGAGGTGTTGTCGCACCTCAAGGCGATGGCGTCGCAGAACAGGATCAACCGCTCGTTCATCGGGCAGGGCTACTACGACACTATCACGCCGCCGGTGATCCTGCGGAACATCCTGGAGAACCCGGGGTGGTACACGCAGTACACGCCGTACCAGGCGGAGATCTCGCAGGGGCGGCTCGAGGCGCTGCTGAACTTCCAGACGATGGTGAGCGACCTGACGGGGCTGCCGCTGGCGGGGGCGAGCTTGCTGGATGAGGGGACGGCCGCGGCCGAGGCGATGGCGATGTGCTTCTCGATCGCGGGCGGGCACGAGCAGAGCGGGCCGACGATCAAGAGCCGGTTCTTCGTGGATGCGGGGTGCCACCCGCAGACGATCGCGGTGGTGAAGACGCGGGCCGAGTCGATCGGGGTGACGGTGACCGTCGGCGATCATCGCACCAAGCCCGACAACGCGGGCGACCTGTGCGGAATCCTCGTTCAGTATCCGACGACCGATGGGCGGATCGAGGACTACAGCGAACTGTGCGCGAAGGCGCACGCGGCGGGGATCACGGTGGTGGCGGCGGCGGACCTGCTGGCGCTGGCGCTCATCACGCCACCGGGCGAGTGGGGGGCGGACATCTGCATCGGTTCGGCGCAGCGGTTCGGCGTGCCCATGGGCGCGGGCGGGCCGCACGCGGCGTTTATTGCGACGAAGACGGAGCACGCTCGGAAGCTGCCGGGGCGGATCATCGGCGTGTCAAAGGATGCGCATGGGAACATGGCGTTCCGCATGGCGATCCAGACGCGCGAGCAGCACATCAAGCGGGAGCGGGCGACGAGCAATATCTGCACTGCGCAGGCTCTGCTGGCGATTATGGCGGGGATGTACGGCGTGTACCACGGGCCGTGCGGCATCAAGAAGATCGCCGCCCGGGTGCAAACGTTGACCACAACCCTGCGAGCGTCCCTGAAGGCGGCGGGCCTGAGCGTCACCGACGGCGTGGTGTTCGACACGCTAACCGTGACGGTTCCTTCCGCAAGCGACGTGCTCGCCAAGGCCGTGGCGAAGGGCTTCAACCTGCGGCGCATCAACGATTCGACGGTTGGCGTCTCGTTCGATGAGACCACAACGCTCGAGGATGTTCGCGTGCTCCTGGGCGTCTTCGGCGCGGCGGACAAGGGCGAGCAGAAGCCGACGCTCGGCGGACTTGCACGGCAGTCGCCGTTCATGACCCATCCCGTGTTCAACTCGCACCACTCCGAGACGGAGATGCTGCGGTACATCTTCACGCTCCAGGGGCGCGATCTGTCGCTGGCGCACAGCATGATCCCGCTCGGCTCGTGCACGATGAAGCTGAACGCGACGAGCGAGATGATTCCGGTGACGTGGCCGGAGTTCGGGCGGATCCATCCCTTTGCTCCGGTTGATCAGCAGCAGGGATACGCGAAGATGTACGCGGATTTGGAGAAGTGGCTGGCGGAGATCACGGGCTTTGCGGCGACCTCGCTGCAGCCGAATGCGGGATCGCAGGGGGAGTACGCGGGGCTGCTGGCTATTCGCGGGTACCACATCTCGCGAGGGCAGAAGCATCGCAACGTGTGCCTGATTCCGGATTCGGCGCACGGGACGAATCCGGCGTCGGCGGCAGTGGCGGGGATGCACATTGTCGCGGTGGCGAATCTTGCCAATGGCGATATTGATCTGGAGGACCTGAAGGCAAAGGCGGCGGAACACAAGGACAATCTGGCCGCGCTGATGGTGACGTATCCCTCGACGTACGGCAAGTTCGAGGAGGGCATCAAGCAGATCTGCGAGGTAGTGCACGCCCACGGCGGGCAGGTGTATATGGATGGCGCGAACATGAACGCGCAGGTCGGGCTGTGCCGGCCGGGAGATATTGGCGCGGATGTGTGCCACCTGAATCTGCACAAGACGTTCTGCATTCCCCACGGTGGCGGCGGACCGGGCATGGGCCCGATCTGCGTGGCCAAGCACCTTGTGCCGTTCCTGCCGGGCAATCCGAACGACCCGGCGGCCCATGGGGCGGTCAGCTCCGCGCCGTACAGCTCGGCGTCGATCCTCACGATCTCGTGGATGTACATCGCGATGATGGGCGCGGCCGGCCTGAAGCAGGCCACCGAGGTGGCGATCCTGAACGCCAACTACATGGCCAAGCGGCTGGAGAAGCACTATCCCGTGCTCTTCACCGGGCCGAACGGGCGGTGCGCGCACGAGTTCATTCTTGATTGCCGGCCGTTCGAGAAGTTCGGCATCAAGAGCGAGGACATCGCCAAGCGGCTCATGGACTATGGCTTCCACGCGCCGACGATGTCGTTCCCGGTGCCGGGGACGCTCATGATCGAGCCGACCGAGAGCGAGCCCAAGGGCGAGCTGGACCGGTTCTGCGAGGCGATGATCGCCATTCGCGCCGAGATCGCCAAGGTCGAGGCGGGCGAGTGGCCGAAGGACAACAACCCGCTCAAGAACGCGCCGCACACGGCTCACGCGGTGACGGCGGATGAGTGGACGCGGCCGTACTCGCGGAGCACGGCCGCGTGGCCGCTGGCGTATCTGCGGAACCACAAGTTCTGGCCGGCGGTTGGGCGGATCGATAATCCGTATGGCGATCGGCACCTGGTGTGCACGTGCCCGCCGATGAGTGCGTATGGGCAGTAGGCAATGAACCGGAGCCGGGCGTCCCGCATTCCTATACTTAGGACATGGCGTTCGACCGCATCACTATTGATCCCGCGAAGATGAACGGGCAGCCGTGCATTCGCGGCATGCGCCTGACTGTGCGGCGGGTGCTTGAACTGCTGGGAACCTATCCCGACAGGGGCGAGCTTCGTCGCGAGCATCCGGAACTGGATGACGAGGATATTCGGCAGGCGTTGGGCTTCGCCGCGGCGAACATGCCCGACCAGATCAGGCCAATCGCCAAGAGCGCATGAAACTCCTTCTCGATCAGGGATTGGCTCGATCGTGTGTCCACTACCTGTCCGTGGCGGGGCACGATGCGGTGCATGTCTCCTCGATCGGCCGCCATCAGAGTCCAGATGTGGAACTCATTGAGTTCGCGGCGTCTGAAAACCGGTGCATCGTGACTCTCGACGCGGACTTTCATGCCCTGCTCGCGGTATCCGGTCGCGCTGTTCCCTCGGCGTGTGGGTGCGGATCGAAGGGCTGAAGGGAGAGGCGATGTCGGCGATCGTCCTCGGTGTGCTCGCGGACTGCGAGGCCGACCTTGCAGCCGGCGCGCTCATTACCGTGTATCCGACCGAGGTTCGCGTCCGTCGATTGCCCATCGGCGAGAAGCGGTAGAAGGCGCGGCAAAAACACACACGCCGCCCGGAGGCGGCGTGATGTGCGTCGTTGAGGGACTGAAGACTGTCTCGTTACGGAGGGCCGCCGGCTCCGCCGCCACCACCAGCGCCTCCGCCCCCGCCAGCCCCACCGCCACCACCACCGGTTCCGCCACCACCACCGCCCGGCGTGCCGGTTCCGCCACCGCCCTGTCCGCCCTGTCCGCCGACCACGGCGGTGACGGGCACGGGGCGGATTTTTTCGACGGTGCCGATGCCGGTGTCCATGTTCAGCGTGACCCAGCGGCGCTCGCCGGCCTTGCGGGCGATCTGGCGTGTGCCCGAGGGCCAGTAGGAATAGCCGTTGATCTGTCGGTGGATGTAGTCGGCCGCGTTGATGATGAGCGTGCCGTTGAAGTAGTGCAGCGAGGCACCCTCGCCGCCGTTGTCCTGCCACTGGGGGCTCTCGACGAGGCTGGTGAGCAGGTCGATGATCTTCTTGGCCCGCTCTTCCTTGCTGGGCTGCTGGTCGAGGGGGCTGTTGTTGCTGGCGCCGCCGCCGGTGAAGGGGCTCTGCCCGCCGCCGCCACCGCCGCTGTTGGACTGGAGCACGTTGTTCAGATCGATCTGCGGCACCTCGGCGTAGCGCGGGATGATGAAGAGCATGTCGTCGATACTGTACATCACGATGCGTTTGAACTTGTTGAGCGCTTCCTTGGGCCCGATCTGGATCGCGCCCGTCTCGGACATCTGCCAGGTGTTCTCCGAGGACGAGTCGCCCTTGGACTTCTCGAGGACCTGCTCGAGCGCGTAGAGCGCGGGCTGGTTCTTGATGTTGATCGTGATCTTCTTGTCCTTGTCCAGGCCGATGCCGCCCTCGGAGGTCCAGAACGCCTCCAGGTCGGCCTGCGTCACGTCCTGCATGAACTTCAGCACGTCCTCGAGGCGGGTGTCTTCCACCTTGAGGGTGATGCGCCGGTTCATCTTCGTGAGCGTCGAGACCTCCGGGCGCACGGCACTGACGGCCGACCGCGCCTCGGGCGCGGCCTTCGCCGGCGCGGCCACCGCCGTCTGCGCACCGGCCATGCCGGCCGCGTTCCCCGCCACCGCCGCCATCACCGCGATCATCGCAAAGGTCTTCATCGAGTGCTCCATTCCGTCAGGTCCCCGCACGCCTCGCCCCGGCCCGTCCCCGAATAGGCCCCACATTCTGTACGACGCTTCAGACGGCTTCCGGTTCCGGCCAACACCAGACACATCCCAATTTGGCCGCACGGATGGGCAATCCGCTGCAAACCGCCAAACATTGCAGATGATAGGCATGTGTTTGGTAGGTCTGTCGGGCGAATCTCGCCCGGGTATCCACCCCCTCGGGGCAATCTGCTTCGATTCTCGTGGCAGATGTGCCACACTGTGAACGCTCTCCGACGGTCCACCTGTGCAAAGAGGCCCGATCCCGTGCGAACCTGGCATGCGCTTGTCATTCTGCTCAGTCTCATGGCGGCGGGCGTTGCCCGTGGGCAGGCCCCGGCCGCGCCGGATGCGCCGGTGCGGTTCGACCATCACAAGGTCGTCCGCGTCTCGCCGCGCGATGTGCGCGAGATGCGGACGGTGCTCGCCCTGACCGACGATGTGTGGACGTGCGGGTTCGGCGGGGACGCGGACTCACCGGGGCTACGCGCGGGAACGATCGACGTGCGACTCACGCCCGATGCGTTCGCCACGCTCAGCGTCACCGGCATCCCGTTCACGACGATGATCGAGGACGTGCAGGCGCTGATCGACGCGGAGCGTGCGCCCGCGCCGTTTGGGCCGCGCGGGCCGGGGTTCTTCTCCGCGTACCAGGACTACGCCTCGGTCAGTTCGTACATCGACATTCTCGTTGCGCTGCGGCCGGACCTGGCGTCGCGGTACTTCGTCGGCTCGTCGATCGGCATCAACCAGATCTTTGCGATCCGTGTGTCGGCCCCGGGCAACGCCCCCGGCTCCAAGCCGGCCGTGATCGTGTGGGGGTGTCAGCACGCCCGCGAATGGATCTCGGTGATGGCGACGGTGTACGCGGCCGACCAGCTCATCCGCAACTACTCGACCGACGCGGGGGTGCAGCGGCTCCTGAACAACTACGAGTTCTACTTCATCCCGATCGCGAACCCGGACGGGTACATGTACACGTGGACGTCCAACAGGCTGTGGCGCAAGAACCGTCGCGCCAACTCCGACGGCTCGGTGGGCGTCGACCTCAACCGCAACTGGGGCTATCAGTGGGGGGGGCTCGGATCGTCGGGTGTGATGAGCAACGACACCTACCGCGGCACCGCCGCGTTCAGCGAGCCTTGCTCCACCGCCCTGAAGAACTTCATCACCGCCCGCCCCAACACCGTGCTCGCCTTCGATCTGCACTCGTACTCGCAGGTGATTCTGGAGCCGTGGGCGTACGACTTCTCGCTTCCGCCCGATACCCGCGCGTACACGCAGATCAGCGCGGCCATGCAATCGGCGATGTACGCGCCGTACTCGATGCTGTACACCGCGGGCGAGACGTACCGCGTGATCTATCCCGCCGCGGGCGGGGCCCACGACTGGGTGGCCGGGTCGCGCGGGGCCCTCGGGTACAGCTTCGAGCTTCGCGACACGGGGAGCAGCGGGTTCCTGCTGCCGGCGGCGCAGATCGTGCCCGCCTCGACCGAGGCGCTCAAGGGGATCTCGGCGGCGGCGAGCTGGGTGCTGGACAACTCGATCACGGCCTCGTTCCCCGCCGGTCGGCCGACGTGGGTGCAGGCCGGGAGCGGCTCGACGGTGCAGGTGCAGTTTGCCCGCGGGATGAAATACATCGGCGACGTTGTGGCCCATCCGCCGACGGTCTATTCACGCATCGGTCGGAGCGGCGCGTTCACGGCCGCCGCGCTCACGTTCGCGGGGGTTGACGAGGGCGGACCGGTGTACACGCACACCCTGCCTGCGGGGCCGTGTGGCGGTGTGACGCAGTGGTACTACAGCGAGGACCTTCCGGACTCGACCACCGCGACTGCGCCGATGGGCGGTGCGAGCGCTCCGTTTGAGGTTCCGTCGCGGTCGGCCACGGCGCTCTTCTCCGACGATTTCGAACTCGATCGCGGCTGGACGGTGGGGGATACAACCTTCGGATCGGCCGACAACGCCACGGCGGGATTGTGGACTCGCGTGGATCCGAACGGCACAACCGCTCAGGCCGAGTACGACTGCACGCCCCTTGGCGGAGCGTCCTGCTACATCACGGGCCAGAACGCCCGCGGCGATGCGAACACGGGCCGCCTGAGCGCGGGCAAGACGACGCTGAGCTCGCCGATCTTCAGCGCGGCCCCCGGGCCGGGCGGGTGGGCCGCAGCGGCCGGTGGCGGCGGTGTGGAAGCGACGTTCTGGCTGTGGACGTTTACGAGCCAGTCGCAGTCGTTCTGGGTGGATGTGACGAGCAACGCGAACGCGCTGACGCCGACGTGGACGCGCGTGCTGACGATCGATCCGACCTCGGCGATCAACCAAACTTCGGGACGCTGGAACAAGCAGACCGTGCGGCTGTCGGACTTCGTGACGCCCAGCGCGTTCATGAAGCTGCGGTTTGTGGCCCAGGACTCGCTGCCCAGCGTGGTGTACGAGGCCGCACTGGATGATGTGGTGGTGGTCGGTTTCACCTGTGCCCGGCCGCCGTGCGCCGGCGATTACAATGCCGACGGCACGATGAGCGTTCAGGACATCTTTGATTACCTCAACGACTGGTTCGGCGGCTCGCCGCGTGCCGACTTCAACGGCGGGGGCCTGAGCACGCAGGACATCTTTGATTTCCTGAACGCGTGGTTCATGGGGTGCTGACGGGGCGGGAAACGGCTAGAAGCCCGTCGCGGGGGAGGCCGTCATCGCGAGTCCGTCGCCCGCCCACGCTCGCTCCACGAGCAGGTCATGGCCCAGCGCGGCGATCATCGCGCCGTTGTCGAGGCAGTACTCCAGCGGCGGCACGCGGATGTCGAGGCCGCGCCGGGACGCGAGGGCTTCCAAGCGCGTGCGGAGCAGCGAGTTCGCGCTCACCCCGCCCCCGACAAGGACTGTTCGGCACTCGGCGTGGCGATCGAGGGCCCGCTCGAGTTTGAGCATCACCGCGCCGATGGCCGCCTCCTGGAACGTAGCGGCCACATCCGCAGGAGACATCAGCGGCGGGCGGCTCTCGCCCCGGGCCTCGCGCTTGGCACGGTGGCGGTCGTCCTCGGGCACGCCGCGCAGGGCGTACAGCGCGGCGGTCTTCAGGCCTGAGAACGAGAAGTCGAGGCTGTCCGGGGCGATGCGGGCGATGGGGAATCCGGGGGAGGCGGATGTGCCGGTGCGGGCGAGGCGGTCGAGATTCGGGCCGCCGGGGAAGCCCAGCGACAGGATCGCGGCGACCTTGTCGTACGCCTCGCCAACGGCGTCGTCGATGGTTGCGCCAATGCGCTGGATGCTTGTCGTCGAGTCGCACAGGTACAGCGAGGTGTGCCCGCCGCTGACGACGAGGCCGAGACAGGGCCATTTGAGATTTGAGATTTCAGATGTGAGATGTGCCGGAGCGGATGTGAAACGCCGCAGCAGGCCGGCGACCAGGTGGGCGTGTACGTGGTCGACGCCGATGATGGGGATGCCAAGTGTCCACGCAAGCGCTTTCGCCCCGGCGACGCCGACGAGCAGCGAGCCGATGAGCCCGGGTCGATTTCCGACGGCGATCGCCGACAGGTCGTCCATCCGCACGCCCGCATCGGCGAGCGACCGGCGGACGATCGGCAGGAGCCGCTCGGCGTGGGCGCGGCTGGCGATCTCGGGGACCACGCCCCGGTACTCCGCGTGCAGGTCGTGCTGGCTGGCGATGACGTTGGAGAGCACGACGCGTCCACCTCGGACGACGGCCGCGGCGGTCTCATCGCAGGAGGTCTCGATGCCGAGCACGAGGCGCTGATCGACCGGCGCGGATGGGCCGGCTCCGCTCACGGCTTGTGCTCATCCGCCTTGGCCGAGTCCTTGGACGGGGCGTCCTTGTCGGGCTTCGCGGCCGCGTCGGTGGGTTTCGCAGGCTGGGGAGGGGCCTCGATGTCGGCGTAGGCCAGCCAGCGCTCGATGTCGCGCCCGGTGATCTTCAGGTCGGCGATGACCTTGCCGTCCTTGTCGCGGACCTCGACGAGCCCGCCGGTGAGGTCGACCGAATCGGCCCAGAGGTCCGGGGTGGTGAGCGCGCCCTTGCCGGTGGAGGCGAGGGTCTGGAGCGTTTCGATGCGCTTCTCGCTGGCGGCGAGAGCCTTGAGCAGCGCGGTCTGGCCCTTTTCGAGCTTCTTGAGCTCGGCGAGGGCGATCTGGCCGTGGAGGTTCTCCTCGTCGGAGAGCTTGAGCCAGTCGCCGCCGGTGACCTTCGCGCTCATGGTGCGGAGCGCGCCGGCGAGCTGCTTGTCCTTCGCCGTGGACTCGATCCACGCCGGGTCGGACCAGTGCTGATCGGCAAGGGCCGGCGCGGCCTCCACGCCGTCGGGCAGCGAGGCGCCATCCTTGCGGAGGATGTCCCAGTCGCGGCGCTTGAGCAGACCCGCGAGGTTTTCCGCGTCGGTGAGCGGCAGGAACATGCCGGGCGTCGGGTCCACGCCCCAGACCTTGGAATCATCGGACCGCTGGATGAGCCGGCCCGAGGGGAGGTAGTAGCGCTGCGTGGTGAACTTCACGCTGGCCCGCTGATCGCGCCGCAGGCCCGAGACGGACTGCACAAGGCCCTTGCCGAACGTGCGCGTGCCGATGACCACGGCGCGGTTGTTCTCCGAGAGGCTTCCCGAGACGATCTCGCTGGCCGATGCGGAGTTGCCGTTGACGAGGATCGCGATGGGGTACTTCGGCGTGTGCTCGCTGTGCTCGGCCTTGTAGACGACCTCGGGGAAGGCCCCGCCGTCGCGGCCCTTGGTGGACATGATGCGTCCCTCGTCGAGGAACATGTCGGCGATCTCGATGGCCGCGTCCATCAGGCCGCCGGGGTTGTTGCGCAGATCGAGGATGAGCCCGCCGAGCTTCTCGGGATCGGTCTTGGCCTCGTCGGCGGCGTGATTGAGGGCCTCGCGCAGCTCGCTGGGCGAGGTGGGGGTGAACTGGCTCATGCGGACATAGGCGATTTTGTTGGCCGGATCGATGAGATAGTCCCAGTGGCCGTTGCCGTTCTGGCGGCGATACCCGCGGACCGACTTGGAGACGATCTTGGCCCGGGTGATGTCGAGAGAGATCTCCTGGCCCATGCGCAGGATGTCGACGTGGACGGTCGTGCCCTCCGGCCCCGTGATCATCTTGATGCACTCGTCCACCTTCTTGCCCTGCGTGGACTTGCCATCGACCTTGACGATCTTGTCGCCCGCGAGCACGCCCGCGTTGAAGGCGGGGGAATCCTCGAGGGGCGAGACGATGTAGAGGTATCCGTCCTTGGTGTCGACCTGGCAGCCGATGCCCGAGAACGAGCCGGTCATGGCCTTCTCGAACTCCGCGGCCTCCTCGGCGGGGATGTACTCGGCGTAGGGGTCGTCGAGGGCCTCGAGCATGCCGTCGATGGCGCCCTTGGTGAGCTTGGCCTGGTCGGGCTTCTCGACGTAGTTGGCGGTGACCATCCGCTCGACCTCGTCGATGACGTCGATGCTGCGGGCCTTGCCGCCCATCTGGGCCACGCCCTGCGCCACGAGCACGCCGAGCAGGAACACCATCACCAGGCTGAGCACCATCAACCGCCCCGGCCGAACTGCGCCATTCGACATGCGTTCACTCCGTTGAAAGACCGGCGGGACTGTAGGTTTCTCCGACGCGCGGCACTACGATTCCTCCGTGCCCCCTCCCAAAGAACGCACCACACTCAAGGTGCAGACGGAACGCGCCGTCCTCGCCGCCGTTCGCCTGCCCGACTCGGTCTACGACCAGACCAACCCCTTCGGGGAGCTGCGCGCCCTGGCGGAGCAGGCCGGGGCCGTGGTGGTGGGGGAGCTGGAGCAGCGAACATCAAAGGTGCGGGCCGCGACGTTCATGGGCAAGGGCAAGGTGGACGAGCTGCGAGATTTGTGCGTGGCGCTCGAGGCGGAGGTGGTGATCTTCGACCATGATCTTTCGCCGCGCCAGATCGCGAATATTGAGGAAGTTGTCGCGGGCAAGCAGGGCACGAAGGTGATCGATCGGTCGGAGCTGATCCTCGACATCTTCGCCGCCCGCGCCACCACGCACGAGGCCAAGCTGCAGGTCGAGCTGGCCCAGCTCCAGTACACGCTGCCGCGGCTGCGCGCCATGTGGAGCCACCTCGAACGCATCACCGGCTCGGGCGGGGTGGGTGGGATCGGCACGCGCGGCCCGGGCGAGCAGCAGCTCGAGATCGATCGGCGACTGGCCCAGCGCAAGCGGCTCGATCTGGAGGCCGAGCTGGCGGGGATCTATGCCCGAAAAAAGCGCACCGTGCAGGACCGGCGGCGCGACCACTTCACCGTCGGGCTGGTGGGCTACACCAACGCGGGCAAGAGCACGCTCTTCAACGCGCTGACCGAGGGCGGGGCGTATGCCGACGACCGGCTGTTCGCCACGCTCGTCACCCGCACGCGAGACTGGAACCTGGGCGGCGGCTTCGCCGTCATGCTCTCCGACACGGTCGGCTTCGTGCGCGACCTGCCCCACCATCTCATCGCGTCGTTCCGGGCCACGCTGGAGGAGGCGACCCACGCCGATGCGCTGCTGCTGATGCTCGATATCTCCGATCCCGCGGCGGAGCTGCAGTACAACACCGTGGTGCGCACGCTCGATGAGCTTGAGAAGGAGGTCCGCGAGGCCGAGAAGCGCGAGGGCACCCTCGCCGAGCAGAACCTCGACGGCGCGGGGTGGACGCCGCCCAAGCGAATCCTGCTGCTCAACAAGGCCGACCGGCTGAAGGACAACCGCGACCTGCTGGTGTGGAAGCAGAAGGTGCCCGACGCGATCGTGATCTCGGCCATCGAGCCCACGCCGGGCGGGCTTGGCCACGAGGAACTGCGCCAGCGCATTCTGGCCCTCGCCCAGCGCGACCTCATCGAGGCCGAGATCACTGTGGCCCTCGCCGACGGCAAGGCCCTGCAACGCATCGAGAACCGGGCCGAGGTGCTCGAACGCATCTACGACGACACGGGAACCACCGTCACCATGCGCGTGCGCATCGGCCGGCGGCAGCTGGACATGCTCCGCTCGGGCTCGCGGCTGGCGCAGGTCCGGGAACTCAACTCCGCGGCCGCGCCGATGTGGCCTGCCCGTCGGCAATGACGTGTTGGGACGCGGACACCCCTCGGCCCGCCGCTTTGAGGCGGCAAAGGGCCGCGCATCGGCCATTCCCCGAACGACAAAGGTGGAAAACCGTGCCCGGCGCGCCGATACTCATGGCCCCAAGCCGGGCGTTTCAGGCCCGGTTCGGCACTGGCCACCTTAGCTCAGCGGTAGAGCGATGCTTTCGTAAAGCATAGGTCCAGGGTTCAAATCCCTGAGGTGGCTCTTTCCCACACGCCCGGGATGAGCGAAGGCTCGGCGCAGCGAATCCCGCGAATTGGTTCCGTGTGAAGGCCCAACTCAGTACAGTGCGTTTCCCCATGCGCGACCACGCCGACATTGCGGTCATCGGCGCCGGCGCGGCCGGTCTGTTCGCGGCCATCTGGGCCGCGCGGACGCTTCGCGGCGCGGGGTCGGACGGGGCGGTCGTCGCGCTCGATGGGGCCAAGACGCTGGGGGCGAAGATCCTTGTGGCCGGTGGTGGGCGGTGCAACGTCACGCACCACGCCGTGGATGAGTCGGCGTATGCGGGCTCATCGCGCAACGCGATCAAGAACGTGCTGCGGCGGTTTGATGTTCCGAAGACCGTCGAGTTTTTGGCGGACCTCGGGGTCACGCTCAAGCGCGAGGAGACGGGAAAGCTGTTTCCCACGACCGACGATGCGCACACGGTGCTTGATGCGCTGCTGCGGGCCGCGCGGGAGGCGCGAGTGGAGTTGGTGCATCCGTGGCGGGTTGAGCGGGTTGAGCGCGAGAGGGAGGGGTTTGTGGTGTATCGGCAGCAGGGGAGCGGGGGAGCGGGGGAGCAGGGGAGCGAAGAGGTGATCCGTGCGCGGCGTGTCATCCTCGCGGCGGGTGGAAAGGCCCTGCCGCGGTCTGGATCGGATGGGCATGGGTACATGATTGCGAAGGCGCTCGGCCACAGCATCACCGACACGTTCCCCGCGCTGGTCCCGCTGATTCTCTCCGATGAGGGCTCCGGGCGGATGATCAAGGATCTGTCGGGCCTCACGCTTCCCGCGACGATCGAACTGCACTCGGGCACCGGCAAGCGGCTGAACAGCTTTGCCAACTCCACGCTCTGCACGCACTTCGGTCTCTCCGGCCCCGGCGTGCTCGACATCAGCCGCTACTACACGCAAGCCCGCAGGCAGGACCCCGGCGCGAATCTCACGCTCAACTGGATTTCCGGGATGACGTTTGAGTCGGCCGATGTGTTCCTCGCCGAGGCGCACAAGACCACCGTGCTGCGCAGGCTTGCCGAGAAGCTGCCTGAGCGACTGGCCCGGGCCCTGTGCGCTGCGGCGGGCGTCGACCCTGCCGTGCAGCTCGGCAATGTGAAGCGAGACCTCCGGCGCGACCTCGCGCGGCGGCTGGTCGCCACCCCGCTTCCCGTCACCGGCGATCGCGGCTACACGTTTGCCGAGGTCACCGCGGGCGGTGTGCCGCTCTCGGAGATTCACCTCGACACCATGGAGTCGAGGGTCTGCCCCGGGCTGCACCTGTGCGGCGAGATCTGCGACGTCGATGGCCGCATCGGCGGCTTCAACTTCCAATGGGCCTGGGCCAGCGGCCACACGGCAGGCCTCGGCGCGGCAAAGAACCTGACATAATCAGCCCACTTCCCACTTCCCACTTCCCACTTCCCACTTCCCACTTCCCACTTCCCACTTCCCACTTCCCATGACTCCCTGGCCCCATCCCGCGTGCCTTCCCGATGACCGCCTGCTTGCGCAGTGCACTGTGGGCACTGGCCGCACCGGGGGGCCGGGCGGTCAGAATCGCAACAAGGTTGAGACGCTCATCAAGCTTCGGCACACGACGACTGGCATCGAGTCGCACGCGGGGGAGCGGCGCAGCCAGATGGAGAACAAGCGCGTCGCGCTGCGGCGTCTTCGTCTGCTGCTGGCCGTGGGCGTGCGCACGCTTGTGCCCGAGGGGCCCGTGGGTTCGGAGCTCTGGCGCTCGCGACGCAAGCGTCCGCCGCGCGGCGCCACCGCGGGCTCGCCGCCGAACTCGCGCTGGGATTCGGGAGGCGAGGGCGTTCTCGAGGTGAACCCGGACCACCACGACTATCCCGCGATGCTCGCCGAGGCCCTTGATGTTCTCGCTGCGGGTGCCTGGGACCCCAAGCCCGCGTCGCTCCGGCTGAACTGCTCGCCGAGCCAGCTCATCAAGCTCATCAAGGAGCATCCGCCCGCGCTGCTGCTGGTCAACGAGCAACGGGCCCTGCTGAAGGCTCCGCCGCTCAAGTAACGCTCTTGGGAGCGAACACGACACTCCTCCGGAGCGATCGGGTGCCTCCAGCACCGTCCCGACGGGTGCTGAGCGGGCCTGATACCCTCCGGCCATGCTCTACTCGGTGCTGCGCTACGCCATCCCGTTCGCCGCCCTGCTGCTGGTCGGCCCGCTTGCCGCACATTTCACGGCCGGGCTCATGGGCGTGGACGGGGGCGATCAGGCCTCGCTGCTGTTGTCGGCCGCGCCGGCCAAGGGGGCGATCGCCGCGTGCATCGTGTTCGGCCTTGCGCTGATTCCCGGGGTGATCGGGGCGCGGTGCGTCGGGAATCGATCGGGGCTGCTTTCGGCGGGGCTCGTGCTCGCCTGGGGCGCGTGGGGCACCGGGCGGAGCGACCTGATCCTTATGCGGACGATGGACAGGGGTCTGACGGGCTCGCCGCTAGGGGCGCTGGTGGTTGAGGGATTGCTGGTCGGGGCGCTGGGTGTGGCGGTGTCGTGGATCATCATGCGGACGCCGACCATGAGTTCTGCGCTGCCGGAGGTTCGAGACCCGGCACACGCGCACCATCACCTTCCGCGTGAGCCGCATGGCCTCGTGGATTCGACCGTGCCCGTCGCTCTGCTCACGGCCGCGGTCGCCGGGGCCGCGGCCGTGTGGGTCATCGCTCAGGAAACGCTCAAGGGACAGACCATCGCCGCGGCTGTTCTGGCGGGCGTCGTCGCCGCGGCCGGCGGGCGCATGGCCTCGCAGCGTGTATCCGGTGTGGTCTTCATCGCCGGGCTGGCCTTTCTCGGCGCCGTCGGACCGGCCATCGCCATGGCCATCCACAAGACACCCGACGGGGCCATCCACGCGGCCCAGGCGGGCAAGCTGTTCTTCCTCGCCCGTCCGCTTCCGCTGGACTTGATGGCCGGCGCGTTCATCGGCACGCCGTTCGGCTTGATCTGGGCCGGTTCGATGATCGATCGCCACCAGCCCGCGACGGCCAAGCGAGCCTAACTCCGCTCAGAGCCCCGGCGGCCGCACGTGCTCGCGGCTGGCGAAGCGGTACGCGCTCGCGAGCCCGAGGCCGATCCACAGGAAGTTGTTGATCGCCAGCACGCCGCGCCGCGTGGCGAGCCAGACGTGGTGGGGGAGGTCGACCGGGCTGAACTTCTCGCGCACGGCCAGCCACGTGGCGGGATAGGCCGCGCCGAGGATGACCAGCAGCGTGAGCGCGAGGGCCCAGAGCCCCAGCGCGGTGGTGCCCTTCCGGCCGTTGGCCCCGGCGGCTCGCAACGTCGAGAGCCCAACGACCACGCCCACGGGCCAGGCGAGAAAGTCCAGACGGTCCTTGACGGTCGCCGCGACGGCCATCCACGCGGCGAAGCAGAACGCCGCGGCGACAAGCGCGCCGGTGACGGCGGTGAGCAGCGGTTCAACGAGCCCCGAGCGGAGTGAGGGGTCTTTGGGCGAGCGTTGCAGGGCCGACCCCTCACTGCGTTCGGGGCTCGTTGTTCCGGTGCGATCGTGCCCGAACGCGTTGTGCATCCAGGCAAGCTCCGGCACGGGCTCGGCGACGGTGCGTCCGCCGGGCGTTTCGGACGCCGCGCGATACTCCTTCACCGAATCGAGATACGCCCCCATCCGGGCCTCAAACTCCGGGGTGATGTCGAGCCCGAACTGTGCATACGCCGCGCGGACCTGCCCGACCGGATCGGCGATCAGGTCCTCGTATCGCATCCGCGCAACGCGGTCGGCCGGGAGCGAGGCCGATTCGGCGAGGAAGCTCTTTTCGGTCGCGTCATACTCCGCGATCACGCGGCGGCGGATCTCATCGTCGCCGGGATGCGGCTGGAGCAGGAACGGTGCGTATCGGCGGTGCATCGCCACGTTGGACTTGAGCACCGCCCCCGCCTCGCGGTGCAGGTGGATGAACCGCGCGTTCGGGTACAGCCGGCAGAGTTCCGCCACGCGAGCCGTATGGCTGGGCGTCTTGAAGAGCAGGCCGCGCCCGCGGTTGAGCCGGGCGAGTTTCCACGACACCGCAAGCTGGGCCCGGCGGAACCGCGTGCGCTCGGCGTCGGTGAGTTCGCTCAGGGAATGGAACCGCGCGTAATAGTCCCAGCATCCCGGCAGCACCATCCGGCCCGGCATGGCGCACGCCGCGCTCAGGTTGCACACGCCGAAGTCGTCCTCCGCCGGATACTCCGGGCCATAAGCGACATCGTCCTGCGGCCGGGTGGACGAGAGGAACGGCACAAGGAAGTAGCGCAGGATCGTCCACGAGATCGCGAACCCCTGCGGGGCGAGCATCTGGTACCACCGCGGCGTGACGAATCGCGGATCGCACGAGAGCAGATAGTGCAGGTGCGTGGTGCCGGAGCGGTAGTAGCCGAGGATGAACAGCACCTCAGAGCCGAGCGGCGCAAGCCGCCGGAGTGATTCATCCGAATCCGGCCGCGGCAGCATCGGCCCCACAATCACCCGCTCCGGCAACGTCACCGCCGTCCCGATGCACGACGTAAACACCCCGCCCGCCACCCGAAGCCAGTACCGGGGCGGGATCTTCCGCCACGCGCCATCCTGCGTCAGCAGCCGCCACCACGCATCCAGTGGAGCGAACCCCATGAAGTGCGGGTAGGGGAGGGGGAGGATGCGATCGAGGGGTTCAAGCATCTGGGTGGCCCGCCACGCCGTGGCGGTTGGGCTCTTCGGGCCGCAGTGTACGGTCGGAATACGATTGGGCACGATGACCGCCGTTGCCGAAACCTCACTCTCTCGCTGCTCTCCCCGAAGCGCCGACGCCCACGCCGGCACGCTCGACGCCATCCGCGCCAAGCTCGCCCGCCGCGAGCGCCTCACCCTCGAAGACGGCGAGGCCCTCTTCGCCACGCCCGACATCTGGGCCGTCTGCGAGATGGCCGACAGCGTCCGCCGCCGTCTGCACGGCAACGTCGCCTACTACAACATCAACCGCCACCTGAACTACTCAAACGTTTGCGCCCTGTCCTGCAAGTTCTGCGAGTTCTATCGCAAGACCGACCAGCCCGGGTCGTACACCCGCGACATGGAGTACGTGAAGGCCGAGGTCCGCACCGCCGTGGAGAACGGCGCGACCGAGATCCATTCCGTCGGCGGCCTGCACCCCACGCTCCCGTTCTCGTACTACACCGACCTCGTCTCAACCATCCGCGACGAAGCGCGGCGGCTGGGCTCCGAACTCCACGTCAAGGCGTTCACCGCCGTCGAGATTGTCCACCTCGCTCGCATCGCCAAGGTGTACAAGGGCGCGACCATGCAAGGGCCCGAGGGCCAGGCCGCGCGGCGAGAGGGCATCCGCTGGGTGCTGTCAAACCTCAAGGACGCTGGCCTCGGCTCGCTCCCCGGCGGCGGCGCGGAGGTCTTTGACGACCGCGTCCACGATGAGGCCTTCAAGGGCAAGATCCGCTCCGACGTCTGGCTCGACGTGCACCGCGTCGCTCACGAGCTCGACCTGAACACCAACGCCACGATTCTGTACGGACACATCGAGCACCGCCGCGAGCGGCTCGTTCACATGGACATGCTCCGGACCGTGCAGGACGAATCCCTCGCGGCCAACCGTGGCCGATTCCAGACCATCATCCCGCTCCCGTTCTTCCCCGACGGCAGCGAGCTCGAGCACCTGCCCGGCCCGGGCGGCCTCGAAAACCTGCGCACCCTCGCCATCGCCCGCCTGATGCTCGACAACTTCAGCCATGTCAAGGCCTTCTGGATCATGCAGACGCTGCCCATGGCCCAGCTCATGCTCCAGTGCGGGGCCGATGACCTTGACGGCACGGTCGTCTGGTACGACATCACCAAGCTGCCCACGGCCGGGGCCGCGGCCCAGGAACGCGCGACGCATCAGGAAGTCACCGTCCGAACGCTCCAGAAGGCATGTCGAGACGCCGGGTTCAACCCGGTGGAGCGCGACACGGTCTACCGGCGCGTCATCCGCGACCAAGCAGACGGACGGAAGTGGCGCGCTGGGGCGACTCAGTAATATCCCTGATAACGAAGTTCGTGCCCTATTTCCAGCGGTTGAGCATCAATTACCCGACAGCTTCTCAAGTCCCAGAAGCGGGAGCAACCGTCCGCCAATTCGTCTCGTACCGCAACCATTAAGGGCTGCTTCTGGCCCTTTGTGACGGCATTCTGACCGTCCGGTGGCCGATGTTCGATCAATGTGGTAGTCGTATGTTTGCGAACAGTGGTTTCTGACAGTCCGAATTCTCGGACTTGGAAACGAAAATCGCGGCGGGGAATCTGGTGGAGGCATCTGCAGATGCCAGAGGTCAAGGTGGCTTCATTGCACAGGAGTCGATGATGAAGAGCGCGAATCGGGCTGCGGCGTTGTCATTCTGCGCGGCCTCGGTGCTGGCGTGTTGCGGTCTGGCGAATGCCCAGGTCGTGCAGTCCACCGGGCCGGACGTGATCGTCGGCGACCTGCCCGACATTTCCAACAACGCCGCGAGCGGCCTGTACGACTCCGTCGCCGTCGGCACCACCTCGTGCAACCGCGGCAACACTCCGCTGAACTGGTTCACCGGCGGCACCGACAATCGCCACCCGGCCATCAGCCAGAACGTGTACCGCTACATGAACGGGCGCTTCGAGCAGGTCGGCGAGGGCTGGCTCAAGCACGGGTTCACCGCCCTGCAGGGCTCGGTCTGCAACTCGTATTTCTCGACGGCTCTCGGCGCGAATCCGCCCGGCTCGGCGATGGGCTGCACCGCGACGGCCGGCACCACCCTCGGCATCGGGTGCTCCGATCCGTACTCCTCGGGCCTGAACAACGGCGGGGCCAACGGCATGGGCCCCAAGTGGCAGGTCAACGCCGCCACGGGTCTGTTCCCCTATCCCTACGCGGGCAGCGCCGTGTCGGCCGCGCCGCGCGTTCGTCTCACGGATCTCAACGAGGGCGTGCAGGGCGGGGCCCGCTGGTTCATCGAGGGCCAGTACATCGCGGGCGACGACGCCGCGGCCGTGACGAACAACCCGTTCACGCGCGTGCCCGCCGTCGCCCCGTACCAGAACAAGAACAACAACGCCTCGTGGCGTGAGATCACCTGGACGGCCGCGACGGGCACGGTTCCCACCGCGACGAACTTTACCGCCACGCTGACCTCCGGGCAGGTGGTGCACCGCGAGCAGCCGGCGATCTACGCGTGGCAGGTCATCGATCCGACCGTGTTCATCACCACCTTTGACGTGCCCAACGACGGGCGCTTCATCCTCGCCTGCAAGGTCAGCGGCACGGGCCCATACACCTACGAGTACGCCCTGCACAACCTGAACTCGCACCGGTGCGCCGGCTCGCTGATCGTGCCCCTGCCGGGCACGCAGGGCGCACTGACGGGTATCGGCTTCCGCGACGTCGACGCCGTTGGCGAGCCCAACGGCCCGACCAGCGAGACGAGCATGCCCGACCCGACCACCAACGACTGGGCCCTCTCCGGCGGCGGCGCGGGCGCGACCAGCGTGTCGTGGTCCGGTCCGAGCTACGCCGGCACGCCGCCGGTGTACACCATGAACGGAACCACGCCGTACAAGGTCGACGGCTTCACGGCCGGCACCGGCAACGACCACAGCGCCAACGTGATCCGCTGGGGCACGATGTTCAACTTCCGCTTCACCTCCGAGGTTGCCCCGGCGAGCACCGGGTCCATCGCGGCCGGCCTGTTCCGGCCCGGTCCCGGCAGCGCGATCGTTTTCACGAACGTCCCCACGCCCGGCGGCGCGACCGTCGGCACCTTCACCGCCACCTGCTGCGTCGCGGGCACCTGCTCCGTGACGGCCCAGGCTGATTGCACCGGCTCGTGGGGCCTTCCCGGCACCACCTGCAACCCGGACCCGTGCGTGCTGGGCGCCTGCTGCAACACCGGCGCGTGCTCGAGCACGCTGAGCGCCGCGTGCGACGGCACATGGACCTCCGGCGGCGTCTGCAACCCGAACCCCTGCCCGGCGCCGAGCGGCGCGTGCTGCGCCAACAACGTCTGCAGCATCGTGGTCGCCACGTCGTGCGCTTCGAACTATCTCGGCCACAACACCACCTGCACCGGCGCTCCCTGCCCGCAGGCCAACAACCCCTGCTCCGGCGCGTTCTGGATCGCCGCCGGCACCACCGTCACCGGCTCCACCTCCGCCGCCACCGTTGACGGCTCGAGCGGGTGCAGCGCGACCGGCGCCGACGTGTGGTACAAGTACAAGCCCCTCGTCGCGGCGACCGTCCAGTTCAACCTGTGCGGCTCGAGCTACGACACCGGCCTGTCCATCCACACGGGCACCTGCGGCTCGCTGACCGCGCTGGCCTGCAACGACGACAACGCCGGCACGGGCGGCAACAACGCCTGCGGCGGCGGCCTGTCCTCGGCCCTGAGCTATGTCGTGACGGCGGCGGCCGTTTCGGCCGAGACCGTGTACTACATCCGCGTGTCCGGCTACAGCGGCGCCACCGGCATGTACTCCCTCACGGTTGTCGGCGGCGGCGGCGTCATCCCGCCCACCGGCCCGGCGAATGACACCTGCGCCGCTGCCACCGCGGCCCCCGTCGGCGCTACCGCCTTCACGACCGTCGGCGCCACCACCGACGGCCCCATCCACACCGGCTGCAACTTCAACGCCAGCAACCAGATCACCAACGACGTGTGGTTCACCCACACCGGCACGGCCAACGGTGGCCTGAAGATCGACACCTGCACCGGCGCGGGCTTCGACACCAAGATCGCCGTGTACAGCGGCTCCGGGTGCGACAACTACGACACCCGCCTGCTGGCCTGCAACGACGACGCCGCCTGCGTCGCCGGACGCTCCGTAGTCAACATCCCCGTCAGCGCCGGGCAGTCCTACGTCATTCGCGTGGGCAGCGCGGCCGGCGCGACCGGCGCGGGCACGCTCTCGCTCACCGTCTGCCGCGGCGACTTCAACGGCGACGGCGTCCTCGACGTGCAGGACATCTTCGACTACCTCAACGGCTGGCTGGCGGGCAACGCCCGGGCCGACTTCAACCTCGTCGACGGCGTCACCGTGCAGGACATCTTCGACATGATCAACGGCTGGTTCGCCGGCTGCTGATCGAGTTGAGCAACGCTTCGATAGCCACGGGCCCCGGATCATTCGATCCGGGGCCTTTTTCGTTGGCCGTCGACATACGCTCTCCGCCTTGACCGCGACGCCCTCTGCCCAACTCCCTCAACCTTCCCGGCACGACCCGTACGCCGCGCTGCGCGAGCCGAACTACCGCTACTTCGCCAGTGGATGGGTGCTGGCGAGCATGGGCCTGCAGATGCAGGGCACCGCGCTGGCGTGGGAGGTGTACGAGCGCACGCACAGCGCGCTGGCCCTGGGCTATGTTGGCGTGGCCCGGGCCCTGCCCGTGATCCTGCTGGCGCTCCCCGCGGGCCAGATCGTGGACCTGCTGGATCGCAAGCGGATCCTGATCATCACGCAGATCGCCTTCGCGATCGCGAGCGCGTTCCTCGCCCTCGGCTCCTTCCGCGAGGTCAGCATTCTGTGGATCTACGTCCTCGTCGCGCTGACGGGGTGCGCCCGCGTGTTTAACGGCCCCAGCCGCTCGAGCCTGCTGCCGCAGATCGTGAGGCCCGAGCACTTCCACAACGCCGTCACCTGGAACAGCGGCGTGTTCCAGCTCTCGGCCACGCTGGGCCCCATCGCGGCGGGCACGCTCATCTGGTGGTCCGGAGTGCTGGGCATGCACATCACCGGCAAGGACTGCCAGGTGCCCGGCGTCGCGTGGCCGGTGTACGCCCTCGCCGGCGCGAGCTGCCTGGTGTTCGCCGCGGCGTGCTCGTTCGTCCAGCCGTACGAGCGTGCCTCGGAACTCCGCGGGTCGGGCCGGATCATCGACGCAATCCGGCCTCGCATCCTGCTTCCCGGCATGCTCGAGGGGGCCCGGCACGTGTGGAAGGAGAAGACTGTTTTCGGGGCCCTTGCGCTCGATCTCATGGCCGTGCTGCTTGGCGGCGCGACGGCGCTCATGCCCGTGTATGCCCGCGACATCCTGTTCGTCGGCCCCGTGGGGCTTGGCGCGCTCAAGTCCGCGCCGTTCGTGGGGGCGCTGGTCATGGCCCTCGTGCTCGCCCATCGGCCCCCGTTCGAGCGAGCAGGCAGGGCCCTGCTGCTGAGCGTGATCGGCTTTGGCGTGTGCACCATCGCCTTCGGGCTCTCGACGTGGTTCTGGGTCTCGGTCGCCATGCTCTTCACCCTCGGCGCGCTCGACAGCATCAGCGTGGTCGTTCGCCACGTGCTGGTGAGCGTCCGCACGCCCGACCATCTGCGCGGGCGCGTGAACGCCGTCAACAGCGTGTTCATCGAGTCCTCCAACGAGCTGGGCGGGTACGAGTCCGGGGCCGTGGCGCAGGGCGCGGGCCACTGGCTTGGGGCCGCGGGCGGGGCCGTGTTCAGCGTCGTCGTCGGCGGGGTCGGCACGATCCTCGTCGTGGCCGGGATGGCCTGGTGGCTGCCCGAACTGCGGCGGTTGGGTCGTCTCGAGATGTCCAAGGAGCCGGCACGCTGCGAAAAGTGCGACTACGACCTCGTCGGGATCGAGGGCGGCGTCTGCCCGGAGTGCGGCTGGCGGTTCGCCGCGCCCGAAGGGATCGATCCCACCGCCGTCGAATCCGTCGCGTAGACTCGCGCCATGGCCACCGCCCCACACGACCAGCCCGGACCCGAGCAGCACGCCATCCACGCGCTCATGTCCGGCCTGATCGACTACGCCGGGCTCTTTCCGCCCGCCAAGCTTCCGATGGGGGCGGCCGCGGCGAACTACGCCAAGTATCTCGCCTCGGGGGATGCTTGGATGCTCGGACGGTTCATCCTGCCCGTCTCGCGGCTCGAAGAGTTCCGCGCCGCCGCGGCGGGCCTTCTGCCCAAGCGGCTGGTCGATGAGGATCCGGTGAACTCCCCGTGGCCGATCTCCGCCATCGCCGATGGTGATCTCGACGACGACCTCGACTCCATCTTTGCCTTCAACCACGAGCACTCGCAGCCGAAGAACGGCTTGGCCGTGATCGACGCGGTCGAGATCAAGGTGCCCGCCGTGAGCGAGGCCGACGCGGAGCCCAGCATCCCGTTCATCGAGCACGCCCTTGAGATCATGGCCGAGGGCGTGTATCCGTTCTTCGAGTTGCCGGTGATCGGGCCGAAGGGGGCGAGCCCTCCCGATCTTCGTGGAGCGATCGCCGCGCTCTCCGGGGCCGACGCGGCCGCCAAGGTCCGCACCGGGGGCGTCACGCCCGACGCAATTCCCACCTCGCGGGCCGTGGCGGACTTCATCGTCGGCTGCGCGCAGGCGGATGTCCCGGTCAAGGCGACTGCCGGTCTGCATCACGCCGTCCGGGCCGAGTTTGATCTCACGTACGAGAAGGGCTGCCCGCGTGCGGTCATGCACGGCTTCCTCAACGTGTTCATCGCCTCGGCGATGGTCAACGCCTTCCGCATCGGCGCCGAAGACGCGGCCAAGATCCTCGAGGAGAAGAATCCGGGCGCGTTTGTGTTCAGCAGCGACTCAATCTCGTGGGGGCCCGGTCGATTGAGTGTCGAGCAGGTCGACAAGGCACGCGAGATGTTTGCGCTCTCGTATGGCTCCTGCTCGTTCGATGAGCCGGTGGCGGAACTGCGGAGCTTGGGGTTGATCTGAGCGGTGGGTGGCTTGGGAGTGTGGCGCATCACCGCGCGCCGCTCGCAATCACCCAAGAAAGCCCGGGGTTCATCGCTCGTTTCTTGGGGACATTCCAATGTTGGGGTTGCCAGCGGCGAAGTTATGCACACGCGTCATGCGCGGCCGGGCTGTCGGGCGAAACACCTAGCAATACATTGCGGATAGTGTAGTCTGAAATAAGTCCACCCTTGCTCGGGAGGGGCGAACTTCTCAGGAGGAGCCGCGCCATGCCGGATGCTCCCAGGACTCGGCCGCACTCGAATACGTCCCCGTCGTCAACGCCCCGCCCACAGACGGAGGTGTCCGCGGCCGTCGGCGTGGTGGCGGGTGTGACGACGTTCTGGGCCGCGGCACTCGGCGCGGCCATCGCGCTGAGCAACTGGGCCACGCCGGGGTTGCCCGCCGCGCAGCCGAAGCATCACATCACCCTCGCGGCCGGGCGGCCCGGGCCGATGCTCGATGAGAAGCTCGTCGCGGAGGGACGCTCCGTGTTCATGACGACGTGCGCCAAGTGCCACGCCGACGACGCCACCGGACGCCCGGACCTCGGAAAGGACCTCGTGCACAGTGACTTTGTCGCGATGCGCGACGACGCCGCGCTTCGAGCGTTCATCGTGCGAGGCCGGGACATCGGCGATCCGCTCAACACCAGTCGGACGGCGATGCCCCCGAAGGGCTCGGATGCGAGCATGACCGATGCGGAGGTGGACGCGGTGGTGGCGTATGTCCGCGGCTTGCAGGACCCGCGCCGCCTGCCCATGCTCAAGGCGTGGAGCCCCGACGACCTCGACCTCGCGATGGCGAAGATGAAGACCAAGGCGAAGGAATGCATGAGCGCCGAGGCCGCCGACGGCCTCGATGAACAGTTTGAGCTGGCCCGCGGCGCGTGCTGCGCCTCCGGCGGCGGGTGCATCCAGTCCACGCTGGCCGATTGCGGCTTTGCGCGGACATGGATCATCGGTCAGGCGTGCTCGCCCAATCCCTGCGCCCCCGGCGCGTGCTGTCTGCTCTCCACCGGCGCGTGCTCCTCCACGCTCTACACCGAGTGCCCGGGAATCGCCAGTTGGGCCCAGGGGCGAGCCTGTCAACCGAATCCGTGCGGTGATCCGCGGCGCGGCGTGTGCTGCCACGGCGACGGCTCGTGCACCGTGCAACTCCGCGACATGTGCCCGGGCGAGTTCACTCCGAATCTCGCGGCGTGCGCGCCAACGACCTGCCCGCAGCCCACCGGGGCCTGCTGCTCCGATCGGGGCGCGTGTGCCATCGCCACTCGCGCCGTATGTGAGGCCGTGGGCACGTATCGGGGCCATGGGACGCTCTGCCAGCCGGCGCAGTGCGAGCCGGTGGCGAGAGCCGCGAGACGCTAAGAGCGGACGCTGATTGAGCGCAGGGAGAAGTGGGGGAGACGGTGCGCACCGGCCGCCTTCGGGCGATCATCTGGCCATCGCCACAATCGCGACGATGATCCCGACGATGACGATGCACATGAGTACGAACAGGGTGATCTTCACCGCGCTGTACGGCCGCTCGCCCACAACCTCGCCCGTTCGGGCGTTCACCATGAACCGGTACACTCGCTGGTTGAATCGATACGCGCTGAGCCACACCGGGAGGAGGAGGTGCTTGAAGGTGATTCGGTCGTAGCGCGTCCGCGTGGAGCCGATGCGCTGCTCGTCGCCGCCGATGTCGTTGCGGATCGCCTCTTCGATGCGCGGCCGCATCTTCTGCTTGGCGATCTCGAATCCCGCATCCAGGCCTACCTGGTAGCACTCGGCCCGGAACCCGGCGAGGTAGTCGTCGGCGTAGACCACGCACGACTTGAGGTCCCACGGCTCGAGCTTCTCAAGGTCGGCCTGCGGAAGGCTCTTGCTCGCCAGCACCAGGACATCGTCGAACCCCACGCCCACGACGCCCGACACGCTCGTCCATCGGATCCGGCGGACCGTCCGTGTTTGGGGCTTGCCGTTGACCCAGTACGTCTCTGTGGTGTAGTAGGCGTCGCCGCGCTCGCCCTCGTAGGCCGTGGTCGTCGCGGTGTCGTAGGTCCACGCGGGCAGGTACGTGCCGGTGAACCGGGCGTCGAGCATCGACTGCGTCGTGAGCTTGTTTGGCGCGAACCAGCGCGACTTCACCCACGCGCGAAAACGGCTGATCGCGTCGTCGCGGGTCGTCTTGAACGGCAGCACCGCGTTGGGCTTGATCTGCGTCGCGGCCTGCGCTGTGGCCACGATGTTCGAGCCGCAGAAGGGGCAGGTGATCGAGGTGACGTTCGGCGGGGCCTGCACGCTGGCCGCGCAGGCGTCGCACCTCATCACCATCGTCCGGAACTTCGCAGCCCGCTCCGAGAGCGCCGCGAGGGTGGAGACGTAGTCGATCTCTTCCACCTCGCGCGAGTCCCGCGGCGCGGCGATCTCGTTCTGGCACCCGCAATAGGGGCAGGTGGTCACCCACGTCCCCGGCGTGAACTCCAGCTTGGCCCCGCACTGCTTGCAGGGGAAGCGGTTCAGGCCGTCGACTGGCGCTGGAGTTGGGTTGGGGGGAGCGTCGGGCATCTGAACAGAGGCGTGGGCGCACGCCCATGCAGGGAGTCGTTCGGTGGAAACCTGCGCACGCTGCCCGGGCTTGCGCCCGGGCCTCTGTTACGGCATCGGCGGCGGCGGGCTGCCGCTGGCGAGCACGCTTGTCAGCTCCGGCACGTCCTTGGCCGCCGCCCAGGTGGGCATCCCGGCCCGCCACACGAGCGTCTCGGGCTTGAGCTCGCCGGTCATGACCTTGGAGCGGAGCAGGTTGAACTCGAACGGACCCGCCTGCTTCCCGCCGATGGCGAGGAAGAACGGGTACGCGGGCGCGGCCCCGGCCATCGGCGGAGGAGTGCCCGGGCCCGCGGCGGTCGCGGCGCTCGCGCCGGCCATCTGCTGGCCCATCGCCCCGGCGAAGTTGCCGCCAAGGCCCATGCCGATGAACCCGCCCGCGGCACCGGGGTTCTTGGCCGCGTCGCGGATGGCCTCGGCGGTTTGGAACTTCGTGTACGAGTCGAGGTTGCCGATGACGGACATGCTGGAGCGCTTGTCCAGCGCGGCCTCGACTTCCGGCGGGAGCGAGATGTTCTCGACGTTGAGCTTGGGCAGCTCGAGGCCATACTTGGCGAACTCGGGCGACATCTTCTCGGTGAGGAACTTGCCCATCTCCGAGTAGTTGCCCGCGAGATCGAGCATGGGGATCTTGCTCTCGCCGAGGATGTCGGCAAACTCGCTGACGATGAGGTTGCGGAGCTGGTTGGTGATCTCGTCGGTGGTGTAGCGGCCCTCGGTGCCGACGATCGTCTTGATGAACGTGCCGGGGTCGGAGACACGCATGGTGTAGTTGCCGAAGGCGCGGAGGCGGATAGGGCCGAACTCCGGATCCCGGACCATGACGGGGTTCATCGTGCCCCACTTCAGGTCGGTGAAGGTGCGCGTGGAGACGAAGTAGACCTCGGCCTTGAAGGGCGACTCGAAGCCGTACTTCCAGCCCAGGAGCGTCGCGAGGATCGGCAGGTTCTGCGTGGTGAGGGTGTACGTGCCCGGCTTGAACACGTCGGCGAGCTTGCCCTCGTTGATGAAGACGGCGGCCTGTCCCTCGCGGACGACGAGCTTGGCCCCGTACTTGATCTCGTTCTGGAACCGCTCGAAGCGGTAGACCATCGTGTTCTGCGTGTCGTCCAGATACTGGACAATGTCGATGAGTTCATGCTTCAGGCGATCCCAGATACCCATGGCGTGGTGCCTCCCTTTGGAGCGAATGATAGGGGTCCGAACGCACGACATCGCGCCGCGGCGTCTCACCCCACGCGCGGACGCGGTGGGCTCACCGCTCGTGCCCTACCGCGTCTGCCCGCTCCCCATCACCACCCATCGCTGCGTGGTGAGCTCCTCCAGCCCCATGGGCCCGTAGGCGTGCAGCTTGCTGGTGGAGATGCCGATCTCCGCTCCCAGCCCCAGCGAGAAGCCGTCGTTGAACCGGGTGCTCGCGTTGACCAGCACGCACGAGGACTGCACCCGCGACGTGAACGCCGCGGCCGCGCCCTCGTCGGTTGTCACGATCGCTTCCGTGTGATTGGACCCGTACGTCGCGATGTGCTCGATCGCCTCGTCCATGCCAGCCACGATGCGCATGGCGACGATCAGGTCGAGGAACTCCTTGCCAAAGTCGTCCGGCGCGGCGTGGGTCAGGTTGCCGCCGTCGATCGCCTCCCTGAGGCCGCTGGGCGCGAGGCCGATCACCGTCGGCGTTCCCCGCACCTCCACACCGTCGGCGGCGTAGCGTGCCAGCATCTTGGGGATGAACGCCGCCGCGATGTCGCGGTGCACCAGCACGCACTCCAGCGCGTTGCACGTCGCTGGCGCGCTCGTCTTGGCCGTGGCGCAGATGTTCACGGCCATCTCCACATCCGCCGCGGCGTCGACGTAGATGTGGCAGACGCCCTGAAAGTGCTGGATGGTCGGGATTCGTCCAGCGGCGGCGCGCGTCACCAGTTCGATCAGGTCGCGCCCGCCGCGCGGGATCACCAGGTCGATGGAGTGCGACAGGGTCAGCAGCGTCGAAAGATCCTCGCGGGAGGTTCCGGACAGGTTCACTATTGCGTCGGCCGGTGCGGCGTGCGTCATCAGGGCTTCGTGAACGAGCCCCGCCAGCGCGGCGTTGGATCGCATCGCCTCCTTCCCGCCGCGCAGCACGCAGGCGTTGCCCGCCTTGAAGCAGAGCGCGAACGCGTCGACCGTTACGCCCGGGCGGGCCTCGTAGACCATCGCGATCACGCCGAGCGGCGCACGCACGCGCCGCACCCGCATTCCCGAAGACACCGTTCGGTCGGTGGTGACCACGCCCACCGGATCGGGCAGCGCGGCCACCTGCCGCACGCCCTCGGCGAGCTGCGCGATCGATTTCACGGTGAGCGCGAGGCGGGCCACTTTGGGCGCGGGCAGTCCTGCCGCGCGGGCCGCGGCCAGATCGGCCTCGTTGGCCGCAAGAACGTCCCTCGCACGCGACTCAATCAGTTCTGCGAGCGTTGCCAACACGGCGTTCTTTGTCGCGGTGGGGAGCACCGCGACCAGCCGCGACGCTTCCTTTGCCCGCGCCGCCAGCGCGGCGACATCCACCTCCGGCGTGGTGCGGAGCGAGGTCGAGGCGGCGGCGTGTGTGCGTGTGTGTGGCACGAGGAGTATCAACCGTCCTTTTCAATCTACCGGCACGCGATCGAGAAGTACAAGGTCATCCCGATGAACAGCCTCTTCCGCGTAGCAAAACCCGAGGATTCCCCCGATCTCGCTCGTCTTTCGTCCCTTGATCCGGGCGAGATCGTCCGAGCCGTATCCCGAAAGGCCGCGGGCGAAGACCGCACCGTCCGGCCCGCTGATCTCCACCAGATCGCCGGCATCGAAGGCGCCGCGGACATCCGTGAGGCCGCTGGGCAGCAGCGACGCCCCGCGCGTGGTGATGGCCCGCCGCGCGCCCTCGTCTACCGCGATCGTCCCGCTCGGGCGGGCCGAGAAGCCGATCCATTTCTTCCGGGCCGCCCGCGCGGCGGGCGTTGCCGCAGCAACAAACCGCGTCCCGATCGATTCCCCGCCCGCCAGACGCTCGATCACCCGCGGCTCCGACCCCGACGCGATCACGACGCCGATCCCCAGCCCCGCGGCGCGGCAGGCCGCGCGGATCTTTGTTTCCATCCCGCCCGTGCCCACCGACGAGCTCTCCGTCCGCACCAGCTTGAGCCCCTCGGCAAGCGAGCGGATCTCCGGCACCACCTCGCCCCGCTTTCCGGCGCCCCCCTCAGCCCACACGCCGCCTACCGACGACAGGATCACCAGCAGATCCGCATCTACCAGCGAGGCCACCAGCGACGACAGGTGGTCGTTGTCGCCCAACTTGATCTCCGCGTACGACACCGAGTCGTTCTCGTTGATGATCGGCACCACGCCCGCCTCCAGCAGGGCCTCGAGCGTGCGGCGGGCGTTGAGAAACCGGGCCCGGTGGTCGATGTCGTCGGCCGTCAGCAGCACTTGGGCAACCGGCGTTTCGTCGAACGCCTCCGCCCACGCCGACATCAACCGCGGCTGCCCGACGGCGGCCGCGGCTTGCTTGCGGACGATGTCCTTTGGCGGGCGGGCCAGGTCGAGGGCCCGAAACCCGCTCGCGACCGCCCCCGAACTCACGATCACCACCTGCCGTTTGGCGTTTCCCGCACCGCCGGCCAGCGTGCGCCCCACATCCTCCGCGATCCGCCGCACCGCCGAGGGATCGAGCGCACCGTTGGGGGCAATGACCGCGCTGCCGATCTTCACGACGATTCGGCGCACGCTCTTGGTCCGCTTGGCAATGTGCTCGCTTCGCTCCGACATGGCCGAGAGCATACCGCCCATCGGCGTGCGGATTGCCCGTTAGCAACAGCAAACGTGGTGCGCGGCGGGGCGTGGGCCTTCTGAATATGTCACCATCGCACGCCGCACCGCCGCGAGCCGGCGCCGCGCATTCCTATCATCTCGCACATGCTCCCGACCACCACCAAGCCCCGTCTGAAGATCGGCGCTGGCGTCTCCGGCCACCTCGACGCCTCGATGGCCGCCGAATACGCCGCCGGTCGCTGCGCCGAAGCCCTCGCCGCGTCGGCGCCCGGCGCGACTCCCTCAACCACCGACATGGCCGTCGTCTTCTTCTCCATGCACCACGCCGACGCGGCCGGGGCGATCGCGCAGGTCGTCCGCAAGCGCCTCGATCCGAAAGTGATCATCGGCTGCACCGCCGAGGCCGTCATCGGTGGCGAGATCGAGATGGAGAACTCCCCCGGTGTTTCCATCTTCGCCGCGTCGATGCCCGGTGTGAAGGCCCACGTGTTCTCAACCGACGAGCTCCCGGTGCCGAAGGAAGCCGCCCCGAGCGCGGCCGCGGCGGGCGGCAGCAGTGGGGGGGCGGCGACGGTTGATCCCGAGCCGCTCGCGCGAGCCGCGGGGCTCGTTGCCGATCACAGGGCCACCATCCTGCTTGCCGATCCGTTCAGCGTGCCGCTCAATGCCCTGCTCCCGCTTATGGCCCACGGCCGCAACGAGGCGACCGGTCACACGCCCGACCCGAACTATGCCGGATCGCTGCTCCGGCGCTCCAGCCCCATCATCGGCGGCCTTGCCTCGGGCTCGAACAAGCCCGGCGGGAACGTGCTGCTGCTCAACGACCGCGTCCTGCGCAGCGGCGGCGTCGGCCTGAGCCTCTCGGGCAAGGTCCGCGTCGACAGCCTCGTAAGCCAGGGGTGCCGCCCCATCGGGCCGACGCTCATCGTGACGGGGTGCAAGGGCCAGATGATCACGCACCTCGGTGGGCGGCCCGCGCTCGAGGCGCTCGAGGAGATTCTGGATTCTCTGGGCCCCGCGATGCGGGAGCGATTGCGGCGCGGGCTCTTCATTGGGCGCGCTATCAACGAGTACAAAGACCGGTTCGGGCGCGACGACTTCCTGATCCGCCATGTCATCGGCGTGGACAAGGAGCACAAGTTCATCGCCGTGGCCGATCTGCTGCGCGTCGGGCAGACGATTCAGTTCCACGTGCGTGATGCGCAGACGGCCAGCGAGGACCTTGCGCTGCTGCTGGACATGCAGAAGCTCTACGAGCCGCCCGCGGGCGTGCTGCTGTTCACCTGCAACGGACGCGGCACGCGGCTCTTCGAGCGCCCGCACCACGACGCGGCCGCGTTTTCACGGGCGTTTGCGCCGCCGACGACGGGCGAGCAGCAGGCCAAGGCCGGGTCACCCCTCCCCGCGCCGAGCAGCGGCGTGCCGCTGGCAGGGTTCTTCTGCGCCGGCGAGATCGGGCCCGTGGGCGATCAGGTGTTCGTGCACGGGCAGACCGCCTGCGCGGCGTTGTTCAGACCGATGAACTGAGCGTTCGCCCCGCGCGAAGTTCGCATCACTGCTGATCTGCTGCCACCGGCCGTCTGTTCCAAACGGCGACCACAATCGCGCACATGAAGAACAGTGCACCGCCGCACACAATCGTGAAAATCGGCGCGAGCAGCAGCGAGATGCCTCGGAAGTCGCCTTGTCCTCTGAGGTCATCGTGCCAGAACCATGCGTTCGCGATCGCCGCTGCCAGCACGGGAATCAGGAGCGGCCATCCACGCATCGGTCGAATCCTGAGCGAGGTCAGCAGGGCCGTGAGGGTCATGAGTCCCATCGTGATCGTGGACGCAAACAGGCCGATCCACATTCCTTCCTTCGCCTCGTTCCAGAGCGACGCCAGCATGGCCGCGTCGATCAGGAACGCCGCTCCCAGCACGCCGAACGCCAATCGCTTGGGCATGCCGCGCGGCCCAAGGACCTGCTTGGGATCGCGCCCGCACTCCGGGCACGGGCTTCCGATGGTCAAGCCGTCCAGGGAGTAGCCGCAGTGAAAGCACAGTCCGGCCACCGGGCGGCGCGCCCCGTAGAGCAAGACGATCGAGATCCCCGCCGGATAGCCGAGCAGCAGCACCACGGCGAAGAACACGACCTCCATCGATCTTCTCCGCGATCTCAGCCGCCCGCCACGATTCGCCCGCGACACTCCCCAAAACCGATCCGCCGCAGCCCGGACTTCTCGCAGTACGCCTTCATGATCACTTCATCCCCATCCTGAAGGAAGGTGCGGGTCTCGCCGCCGGGCAACTGCACCGGCGTGCGCGGCTTGGGCTTGCCGTCGGGCCCGTTTCCATCCCACGTGAGTTCCAGCAGGCAGCCGCGCGAGGACTTGTCCGGGCCGGAGATGGTTCCCGAGCCGAGCAGGTCGCCCGGCATCATGTTGCACCCGTTGCTCGCGTGGTGCACCAGCATTTGCGCCAGCGTCCAGTACATGTGCGTGAACGAGCCGCGGCTGATCATCGCGGGCGAAACGCCCTTCTCCCGCATGGTCGCCGTCTGCAGCCACACCTCGCAGGTGATGTCCAGTCCCCAGTGCTCCGCGCTCTGGAGATAGGGCAGCGGCTGCGGGTCATCACCGCCGCGCTCGGGGCCGGGAACACGGAACGGCTCGAGTGCCTCCATCGTCACGACGTAGGGCGAGATCGTGGTGGCGAAGTTCTTGGCGAGGAACGGCCCGAGCGGCTGATACTCCCACTTCTGCATGTCGCGTGCCGACCAGTCGTTGAGGATCAGCATCCCGAACATGTGGCGCGAGACCTCGGCCATCGGGATCGGATGCCCGAGCCTGCTGCGCTGTCCGACGACGAGCGCCAGTTCCAACTCGTAATCCAGCATCTTGCACGGCCCGAACGAAGGCCCGGCCTTGGGGTCTGCATCCGACGGCGACTGCTGCCCGCTCGGCCGGCGCACCGGCGCGCCCGACACCACGATGCTCGACGCCCGCCCGTGATATCCGATCGGTACGTGTTTGTAGTTCGGCAGCAGCGGGTTGTCGGGCCGGAACATCGCGCCCACGTTCGTTGCGTGGTGCTTGCTCGCGTAGAAGTCGGTGTAGTTGAACGTCGAGATCGGCGGCCCGAGCTTCACCTCGCTCGCCGTCAGCATGGCTTTCTGCCGCAGCCGCCGCCCCTGCTGTCCCACGTGCGTGTCGGCCCGCAGGAAGTGCTGGAGCTTCCGCCGCAGCGCCGGCCACGTGGCGGGCGTGTCGGCGATCGCGCCCCAGTACGGAAACCGCAGGCACATGTCCAGCGTGTCGTCGCCCTCCTCGCCGCCGGCGGTCGAGAAGAACCCTGCCTCGTGGAGCATCGAGACATCGAGGATCTGGTCCCCGATCCGCACGCCCATGTGGTCGTGGGTGTGCCCATCGTGCGACTTCTCGAACGAGCAGAGCGCGAGGTTCTGGATCGGGAAGTCCGTCGCGGGGTCGTTCGCGGATTCAACCCAGGACTTCAGCCCCGGATCGTGGGTTTCGTTGGTCGGCATGGCCTGAGAGTAGCCCGGCCGTCAGAATCTCTCTCCGTGGCTCTCTGTGGCTCTCCGTGTTTCATGGCGTTCTTCCTCGCCTCTGCGAGAGACTCTCACGGCCGCGGGTGGAACTTCTTTTGGATCTCCCGGAATCGCCCCGAGTCCACGTGCGTGTAGATCTGCGTCGTGGCGATGTCGGCGTGGCCGAGCAGTTCCTGCACGACGCGCAGGTCCGCCCCGCCCCCGACCAGGTGCGTCGCAAACGAGTGCCGGAGCAGGTGCGGATGCACCCGCGGCAGCCCGGCCAGCCTCGCGTTCTTGCGCACCAGTTGCCAGACCGCCACCCGCTCCAGCGGTCGGCCCGTTTTGGAGAGGAGCAGGCGGCCATCCGACCGATCCGGCCGCGCGGCCTTTCCGGTGCCCCGCACCAAGACGGGTCGGCATTCGTCAAGGTACTGCCGCACGGCCGCCTGGGCCGGCTTCCCCACCGGCACCAGCCGCTGCTTGTTCCCCTTGCCGGTCACCGTCACCACGCCGAGATTGGGATGGAAGTCCCCGATCCGCAGCCCCGCGACCTCGCTGGCCCGCAGGCCGCAGGCGTACATGAGCTCGAGCATCGCCTTGTCGCGCAGCCAGAGCGGCAGTGGCGATGCGCCTCCCTTTCCCGGCTCGGCCTTCGGGTCCGGCTTGGGAGCGTCCACCAGCTGCTTCATCTGCCGCGGCGAGAGCACGCCCGGCAGCTTCTTCCAACGCGTCGGCCGGTCGAGGTCGTCGGCGGGGTTCGACGCGATTAGCCCGGTGGATTCCAGCCACCGGAAGAACACCCGGATCGTCGCGAGGTGCCGGATCACGCTCGTGCTCGCCATGTGTCGCTGGTTTCGCAGTCCAGCCAGATGGACCACGAGGTCGCGGGCCGTCACATCCCCGATCGACCCACGCCCCGACGCGACGAGGTCCGAAAACAAATCACGCAGGTCCCGGCCGTACGCCTCGACCGAGTTGGCCGCAAGTCCGCACTCGATCCGGCAGAACGCCTCGAATCGCTTGGCGATGCCCGCAAACGCGTCCGGGGCCGCCGGTGCGGGCGCGTCGGCGGACTTCGCAGCATCAGAATTCACGAGCGAGCGGGCCATGCCGGATTATCGGATGCGCTCCCCACATCCGACATCCGACATCCCACATCCGACATCAAAAAGTACCGCCCCGGGAGGAAATCCCGGGGCGGCCGAGTTCACGGATTCAGGACAGGACTATTACTGCAGGAGGCGGAGGGCCTGCTGCGGGGCCTGATTCGCCAGACCGAGGATGTTCGTCGAGGCCTGCACCAGGATCTGGTTGCGAGTCAGCGACGCGGTCTCGTTGGCGAAGTCGGCGTCCTTGATGGACGACTCGGCGGCCGAGGTGTTCTCAAGGGCGACGCCGAGGGAGCGGACGGTCGCGCCGATCGTGTTCTTCTGGAAGGCGCCCAGGCGGCCGCGGAGCGTAGAGACCTCCGTGACGGCGTTGGCGATGATCTTCTGTGCCTGGGTGAGGTCGGTGGAGCTCACCACGTTGTTGGTCTGGCCGGAGCCGAGGCTGTTGAGGTACTCGAGGGTGCCCGAGGAGTTGGTGTTGCCGCCGAGGTTGCGGATGGCGACGTTGCCGACGCCGAGGGAGACCTTGCCGCCAATGTCGACCTGGCCGGCGAGCTGGAAGTCAGCGCCGCCGCCGGTGATCGTCAGGGCGTTGACCGAGCCGAGCGTCTGGGAGACGCTGTTGGTAAAGGTCAACTCGACGTCGAGGAAGTCGGTGTTGACGCGGGCCGTCTTGCCGTTGGCCGTCGCGGTGATGCCGTTGATGGTGGCCTGCACGTCCTGACCCGCATCGCGCTTGCCGTTGAGGGCCGTGCTCGAACCGAACGTCACCGAGGAGCCGGAGTTGGCGGTGGCGAAGTCGGTCGCCGTCAGGTCGTAGATGCCCACGCCCGTGCCGGTGATGCCGCCGGTGCTGATGGTTTTGACCGAGACGAACTGGGCCGAGCCGAAGTCGGTGCTGGCCAGCTTCAGGCCGGTGCCCGAGGCCTTGGCCGAGACGCCGGTGACGGACTTGAAGGAGTTGACCGCGGTCACGATCGAGGCGACCGTGGTGCCCGAAGCGAAGGTGAACTGACGGGAGCCCTGGGCGCCCGCGACTTCGATCGAGAACGAGCCGTTGGTGCCGCCGAGGTTCAGTGCGCCATTTGTCGAGAGGAACAGGCCGGCGTTCTGGGCCGACTTGGTCACCAGGGCCTGCACGGCGATGCTGCCGCCGTTGGCCAGCTTGGCGCCGTTGACCTTGTAGGTGCTCACGCCCGCGGCGACCGAAGTCGTCGTGTAGTCCAGCGTGCCGTTGAGGAGCTTCTTGCCCTGGAAGGCCGTCGCGCCCGAGACGCGATCGATGGTCTGCAGGATCGAGTCGATCTGCAGCTGGTTTGCCTTCTTCTCATCGTCGGACAGGCCGGCGGAGTTGGCGGTGTTGGTCACCAGGCCCTGGAGCTCGGTGAGCAGGCCCGACACTTCGTTGAGACCGCCCTCGGCGATATTCACGACCTGGTCGGCGCGATTCGCGTTGCTGATCGCGGCGCTGATCGACTTGGCTTCCGAATCCAGCTTCTGGCTGGCGATCAGACCGGCCGGGTCGTCCTTGCCGCGGTTGATCCGCAGGCCCGTGCTCAGTCGCTCCAGCGACTGGCCAAGGCTCGTGTTGTTCTGCGTCAGACTCCGCTGAGCGATGAGGGACTGGACGTTAGTGTTGATACGACTCATGTGTGTTGACCTCCGTGCACCGTTCTGTCCGAGCGTCCGTGACTCTTGTGAAGATCGCTCGGCCCCGACCGTGGGGCGCCGGCCGCAATCCAGGCGGCGGTAAGTTCCGGAGCGTCCGGTCGAGACCGGCCGAGGCGCTCGCCCGGCCTCCATGCCGGGAACGAATCTGACCCAGGCTCAACAAGAGCCGTGGACCGCCTTGGAAATCGGTGTCGCCGGGGTGTGAGTTGAGCGAGGATTGAACGAGGAGGCCGGAAAAAACAAAAAAACCGCCCCGGACGCCCTTCCGGGGGGCTCCAGCGGCGTGTTATCTGGACATTGGGGCCAGCGCCCATCCTTACTACAGAGGCCCGCCCGGCCGCGCCCACCCTTCCCAGGCCGAAGTTTCGCCTCGAGCGGCGGGCCACCTGATCACTCCATCCCGATTCCGCCGGGCCGGATCACTTCAAGAGTTGCAGCACCTGCTGGGATTGCGAGTTGGAGAGCGACAGCACGCTCGTGGCCGCGCTGGTCAGGATCTGGGCCCGGGTCAGGGCGCTGGTCTCGGCGGCGAAATCCGCGTCGCGGATGGTCGACTCGCTGGCCGTGAGGTTCTCCACCGCCGTCTGCAGCGAGCGGACGTTGGTCTGGAGCGTGTTCTTCTCGAATGCCCCCAGCCGCCCGCGCAGGACCGAGACCTCGTCGATCGAGGAGTTGAGCACGGTCGACGCCTGCGAGAAGTCGTTGCGCGTCCGGCTGGCCGCCAGATCGTTGGATCCGCCGGTCTTCAGGCTCGAGAGATACTCAAGGGCCCCGTTGATGATCGTCCCGCCCAGGTGCGAGGCCGCCAGCGACTGGATGCCCACGTTGGTCTGCTGGCTGTTGGTGATCTCGCCGCCGAGCTGGTACAGCGCGCCGCCGCCGGTGACGTAGAACGTCGTGGACGAGCCGTTGGTGGTCGCGAACGTCGAGGCAAGCGTCGCCGTGAGCGACGTGGAAGTCGAGTTCTGCACCGAGACGTTCAGGCCGTCGCCGTTGGCGAGGTTGCCGTTGACGATCGCCGCCACGTCGCGCCCGATGTCGCGGTTGGAGGAGATCAGGTTGCCCGCGCCTTGCAGCGTCGCCAGCGACACCGAGGCCGGGAAGTTGAACGTGTCGGGCACCCTGTAGGTCTTGAACCACCCGCCGCCCGCCGGGCCGCCCGTGCGCTGCACCGAGACGAACTGCTTGGTGCCGTAGCCCGTGGAGGTGAACCGCAGTCCCGAGTTCGGATTGCCGGCGTTCACGAACGAGGCCGACACGCCGGTGGATTCCTTGAACGCGTTCACCGCATCGCGCACGCTCGCCAGCGACTGGCCCGAGAGGATCGAGAGCTCCTGCACGCCCTTGGGGCCCGTGACGCTGAAGGTCGTCGTTGACAGGAACACGCCCGTCGAGGCCGACAGGAACAGGCTCGCCGTCTGGGCCGAGTTCACCACCGCCACGTCCACCTGGATGTTCGACCGCCCCGCGAAGTTCGCCGCGTTCACCGCCACCTTGCCCAGAGACGCCGTGTTCACGCCCGAGAGCGTGTAGTCCAGCGATCCGTCGAGCAGCCGCAGGCCGCCGAAGGAGGTCGAGTTGCTGATGCGTGTGATGGAGTCAATGGCCGAGTCGATCTGCACCTGGTTGGCCGCCCGTTCCTCGTCGGACACGGCGCCGGTGTTGGCCGCTTCCACCACAAGGCTCTGGATCGAGCTGAGCAGGTTGGAGACCTCCGCCAGCGCGCCCTCCGCGGTGGAGATCACCGACGAGGCCCGGTTGGAGTTGTTCACCGCCTGATTGAGCCCGCCGATCTCCGAGCGCAGTCGCTCCGAGATGATCAGCCCGGCCGGATCGTCCGCGCCTCGGTTGATGCGCAGGCCGGTCGACAGACGTTGCAGCCTGACCTGCAGGTCGCTGTTGGCCGAGTTCAGGTTGGATCGGGCGATCAGACTGGGGATGTTCGAGTTGATCCGAGCCATGGCAATCCTCCGTGATTGAGGCTTGGGCGGCGTTCAGGCGGCGAGGTCACGCTTCCGGTGTTCGCTTGGCTGGGCCTGGGCCGTGGGGGGCGGGGCGAGAGGTCGTGTGAAACTCAACAAGGTGCTTGGGTGAATCTGGACACGTCGTGAGACGGGACTCAGGGAAGTGAGAGTGGGGGGTTACGCCGTCTTCGCGTCCCCGGGCTTGATCTGCCCCGGCGGCGACTGCGGGAATGGATGGGGAGTGATGCGCGCCGCGGGGGCGAGTCCACTCGCCGCCGGGCGCGGCCGCTTCATGGGCCCGGGCGAGGGCAGCTGCGAGAGGTCCGCGCCCGAGATCTGGCTGGCCCGCTGATTCTCGGCCTTGATCGCCTCGTACACCTCCTTGCGGTGCACGGCGATGCGCGTGGGGGCCGTGATGCCCAGGCGCACCTTGTCTCCTCGAATGTCGACGACCGTAATCTCGATGTCGTCGCCGATCATGATGGTTTCGTCGCGTTGGCGGCTGAGGACCAGCATCTGGAGGCTCCTTCCTCGTCGTGGGTCCCGATGGTCATCCGTGACCTGGGGGAAGTGGGAAGTGGGAAGTCGGAAGTGGGGGGGGAAGTAGTGGGAAAGTAGAAACGAAAGGTGGACGGAGTGGTCGGTGGCTGCCGGCTCGGCGGTTTGAACTTCCGCCTTCCGACCTCGCACCTCCCACTTCGAATCAGGCGCTCATGGCCTTGGTGCCCGTGGCCGCCTTGACGCCCAGCGTCACCAGCGGGTGGCGGGTGTTCCAGCGCTTCTCCGCCAGGACGAACTGCTCGCCCGAGCGCGTCAGCGTGTTGATCACCAGCGGGCCCTGCAGGTTGCCCGTCAGGGTCTGGTCGACCTTGTTGACGATCACGAAGACCTGGGCGTCCTCCAGCTTGCCCATCCCAAGGTCCGTCATCTGCTCGGCCCGGATCGGCACCGAGTAGTCCGGAACAAAGAACGAGGGGTCGGTCACGACGAACGCCAGCGAGGCGTCGTCGATCGACTGGAGCCAGAAGAAGGCCGAGTCGTCCGCCGGCTCGAGCAGGCAGAACTGCCGGTGCTCGCTGAACCCAAGCAGACCCTTGGGAAAGGTGATCACGCGGTCTTCCGCGATCTCCACATTGCCAAACCGTGTCGTCCTGACGTTCATCGGGATCCTCCGAAGTGAGATGGCTCCGCTCTACCTGTCCGAACCCCCAACCCCCGGGCTACTTGAGAAAGTCCAGAAGACTCAAGTTCTGCGATTGAGCCCCCGTCTGCAGCGCGGCCTGGAGCTGCGTTCGGAGGTTGCTGTACCGGATCGCCGCTTCCGTGAAGTCCACGTCCTGGAGCTGCGACCGGAGTTGTTCGTTCGTCGTGTTCACCGAGGTCTGTCTCTGCGTCGCCTGCTGCACGCGATTGGCGTACACCCCGACCAGCGCCTGCGCCTGCGCAAGGCGATTGACCTGGTCGTCCAACGCCCCTCCAGCAACAGTGATGCCAGCCGAACTGTCCGCCCGGAGCGCATCCCGCAGCCGCACCAGCGCGGTGAAGATGTTCTGCACCCGGATCCCCGCTGTGTCCTGCGCGGTAAATGTTGCGCTCGTCGCGTCGTATGTGCCGCTCTGGAACCCAAGGTCCTCGCTCGCCCCCGAGTTGTTGAGCTTTTCCACCACGATCGCCGTCGGCGTGCCCGTCAGGTTCTGTGTCAGGGCGATGCCGTTGCCCGCCGTCGCCAGCCCCGCCGTGAACTGCCCCGCCGCCAGGGGCGGGGCCGAGGCGTTGATTGGAGGCTGGGAAATCGCCGCGGTGAACTCGGCGTTGATCCGGTTCAGGATCGACTGCGTGTCCACCATGTCCTGCGGCCGCAGGTCCACGTCAAACGCCTGTCCGTTGCCGAGGGTGATGCGGAAGTCGGTGTTCAGGGCCCGCGTCACCGCCCCGGTGATCGGGTCGGTCCGGTTGTCCACGATCTGCACGCCGCGGCCTTCGTTGAACTCCGAGACGTTCGTCGTCAGTCCCAGCGACCGAATCCCCAGTTGCGAGGCCGTGTCCGGCCCCGTTCCCGTGGGCTCGACCGAGAGCGACGGGCCGGCGATCTCGTTGAACAGGTCGATGCCGTTCCCGGCCGCGTTCACCTGCACTCGCACCCCCGGAACATGGGTCTCGATCAGGTTTCGCACGTCATCCACCGTCTGGGCCGACGAGAGGTCCACATCCGTGACCGAGGCGCCCTGGGCCGAGGAGAACCGGAATCGGATCGAGCCCAGCGGCACCGTCACGCCCGAAAGGGCCGAAACCGGCGTGAGCAGGTTGAGCTTGGGATTCAGGTCCGCGCCGTTGGCGTTCGCCGAGGTGAACGCCGCCTGGTTCAGCCCGAGGTCGGCCGCGACCTGCCCGACCCCGATGTCGGCGAACGACAGTGAACCGGCCCCGGCCACGTCGATGCTGATCGAGCCCCCGTTCACCGACACCCCACCAGGACCGAGGACCGTCACCGAGTTGGCCGTCTCATACTGCTGGATCGCCGACGTCAGCGCGGCCTGCACATCCTGCACTGTGTCGACGTGCGACAGGTCCACCGTCGTCGCCGGGCCGCCGTTGTACGAGAACGTGATCGACCCCTTGGACACCCCAAGGGCCCGCCCGCCGCCCAGATCGCTGAGCCTCGTCGAGCCCGTCAGCACCGGGTTCAGATCCGCCGTGCCCCGGAGTCGGGCCGAGACCGCCCCGATGGCATTGTCGCCCCCGATGGTCACGGGCACATCCGCCGCGGGGCCGAGGTTCGCCAGCAAGCCCGACCCGCGACCGGTATACCGATACCCACCGTGGAGCTCCTCGATCGGCGCCCGCGTCGCCGTCGATCCTCCAAAGACGTATAGCCCGTTGGTCTCGCGGTTGGCCAGTTGGAAGAGCGACCGCAGCATGCCGTCGATGACGACGGCCTGGTTGTTCCGGGTGGCCGCGTCGGAGGTCACGCCGATCTGCCCGGAGGCGATCGACTTGGCCTCGCGGACAAGGTCCGTCGCATCGCCGATGGACGAGTCGAGGAAGTCCAGCGAGTTCTGGGCCGAGGACAGATTGCCGAGAATCTGCGAGCCCTGGGCCAGCCTCTGCTGCAACAGCCCGATCGCCCCCGCCGCGATGGCGTCATCGGAGAACTTCGACACCCGCTTGCCCGAGGCCATCTGCTGCTGCACGGTGATCAGGTCCACGTTCGTGCGTGAGATGGTGCTCAGCAGCAGCTGGCTGGCCAGCAGGTTGGGCACACGGCTCAGGTTGGCAGGGATCGAAGACATGGCAGGCTCACTCCGTCATAGCTCTCTTCTCACTCTTCACTTCTCACTGGATCAGCCCAAGCAGCGTCTGCGTCATCTCGTCCACCACCGTGATGAACCGAGCCGCCCCCTGGTACTGCCGCTGGTAGTTGAGCAGGTTGATCGACTCCTCATCGAGGCTCACCCCGCTGATCGCCGACCGCTGGGCCTCGAGGTTCTGCCGCACAAGGCTCGACGCCTGCGCCTTGGTCGTCGCCGCCTGCGACTCGGCCCCGATCTGCTGGGCCGTGTCCCGCCACGAGCCCATGATCGACTGCCCGCCCAGAGCGGCGTTGGTCGCCGTCTGCAGGCCCGCGATGGCCAGGGCCGTCGCGTTGTCGTTGGGCTGCCCGGCCGTCGTCTGGCCCGTGGCCAGCAACCCCGGATTGGTCGAAAGGTCCGACCGCACCCCGATGTTCGTCGCGTCGTTGCCGGTGAAGTAGGTGTTGACCCCCAGCACGGCCAGCACGCCCGAGGTGTCCTCGCCGAACGAGACGGTGTAGCCGGTGGCCGCGTCGATCTTCATCGTGCCGTCGGCGTTGATCGACGCCGACAGGTTGGGGACCCCGTTCAGGCTCGCGTTGAGCGAGGCCAGCGAGGTGTCGTCGGTCGTTCCCGGGGCCCCGGTGCTGGTGATTCCGTCGAGATCGACGTTGATCCGCACCGACTGGCTCGCGCCCGTCTGCGTGTTCTTCACCGTCACGAGGAACCCGCCGTTGACTGCCTGGAAGGGCAGCCCGGCGAAGGTCTGGTTGGTCGGGTCGTTGAGGGGCTTGGTCACATCCGCGTTCGCCACCGTCCGCGTCCCCGTCACGCTCGTGAGCGGCGTGGAGCCATAGCCCACCGAGTGGAGCTTGTTGACCTGGAAAATCAACTGGCTGGCCACGCTGTCGAGCTTCTGGATCGTCCGGTCCAGCGTGCCCGACCGCATCGACAGCAGCCCGCCCACCGTCCCGCCCGAGATCGAGAGCTGCGTGCCGTCCTGGGCCACGTGGATCGAGATGTCCGTCGACGTCCCGTTGGTCGTCTTGTCGAGCCTCAGCCCGCGCGACTCGCCGTTGAGCACCACCGGCACCGACCCGACCAGCACGTTGTACGCGCCCGAGGGCTGCTCCACGACTGTCACGTCCATGAGCTGCGAGAGCTGGGTGACGAGCTGGTCCCGCTGGTCACGCAGCGAGTTCGCCTGGCCCCCGCCGCCCCCCTCGCTGTTGACGATCTGCACGTTGACCGACGCGATCTGGTTGAGGATGTTGTTGGCCTGTGTCACCGCATCGCCGGTCTGCTGGTCCAGTTGCGTCTGCGAGTTCACCAGGTCCGACCGGATCGAGCGGATCTGCCCCGCCAGCGCGCCGCCCTGCGACACCACCAAGGCCCGGGCTCCTTCGCGGTTGGGGCTGTTGGCCAGCTCGCTCCACGACGAGAAGAACTTGTTAAACCCGTCCGACAGGTTGTTGTCGCCCAGCTCGTTGAGCACCGACTCGAGCCCGCCGAGGAACTGCTGGCTCGTGCCCGTCGCGGCCTCCTGCGAGTAGCCGTTCCACAGCCGGTTCTGCAGGCCGTTGTCCACTCGGCGCGTGATCCCGTTGATCCCCACGCCGCGCCCGAGGAAATACTGCCCGAGGTTCTGGTCGCCCATCGGCACCAGCGAAACCACCTGTCGCGAGTATCCCGGCGTCGAAGCGTTGGCGAAGTTGTTGCCCGTGACCTGGATCGCCACCTGGCTGGCGTTCAGGGCGGATCGTCCGATGGAGAGCGAACTGTTGAGGCTCATGGCAAGCTCCGGCGATCACGACCGAACATCAACCGACGACACCACCTGCACCGACGACTGCCCGCCCGCGCCGGCCAGCCCACCCCGCCCATACGTCCCCGCGTGAGACATCCGCTGGCACACCTGACGCATCAGCCCCTCCATGTGGGCCGAGAGTGTCTCCGCCGCGCTCCGCACGGCCAGGTGCTCGGTGTGGAGCTTGTGCAATAGTTCTCGCAACGCCGTCGTGACCGCCGCCAGCCGCGAACGCACCGGCTCGGGCGCGTGGGCCGCAACAGTCGACATCGTCGGCTGCGCCTGCGCGAGGCGCGCCGGGCCCTGCGCCGCGGGCATTCGCATGATCGCTCCGACAATCCCCTGCCTTTGCCGCTCCAGCGCGGCGATCCGCTGCACCACCTCGTTCTGCCGCGCGATGCACACGCTCAGGGCCCGAGCATCCGCCGCCGCGATCGCCCCGCGATGCTCCACGGTCAGGACCAGCAGCCGCTCGTGCTCGGTCACCAGCGACCGCAGCGTCGCCTCGAGTTGCTCGAACGCGCCCGCCGTCGGCGCCGCCTCGGCTACCGGCCTGTGCTGTGCCTTGATCATCCCGTCACCTCCACGCCCGCATTGGCCGCGGCCTGCGCACCACCGCGAGACCGCTCCATCAACCGCTCGGCGATCTTGTCTACCACTGGGAACCGAGACGCGTGCACCATCCGCTGCGCCAACTCCGCATCGGCCAGCCCCTGGAACTGCTTCTCGGCCTCGGTGGGCGCAAACGGCGGCGCAGCGTGGTTGCTCTCGCGCATCTGCTTGAGCAGCGGCTGCACCAGCCCGATCGCCACGAAGTTCTCCGCCGATCGCCGGGCAAACGCCGCCGCGTCTTCGTCCGCGCCCTGCTGCACCTTGCCCAGCACCGCGGCAAAGTCCGAGGGGCTCGAACGCGAGGCCCCGCGCCCAAAGAGCGCGGCGTCCCCCGCAAGGGCCCCGGCACGCGGATCGGTATTGAGCGTCAGTGCGTCCATGCCTGTTTCCAACTTCCGCCTTCCGACCTCCGCCCTCCCACCTCGACTCACTCTCTGACAAACCTCGCGTGCAGGCGTCCGGCCTGATGGATCTGAGCCAGAATCTGGATCTGTTCCTTCGCCGGCACGTTCAACTGCTTGAACGCCTCCAGAAGGTCCTGGATCCGGGCCCGGTCCGCCCCGGAGCCGGTCGTTCCGAACTCGGTCCAGTTCTGCCGGCTCACCTGCGGGTCCAGCGCGGTCGGCGTCGGTGTGGGCGTGGTGGTCGTGATGACCAGCTTGTCGTTCCCGACGGTCACCGCCGAGATCTCCACATCCGCCGTCACCACGATCGAGCCCGTCCGCTCGTTCACCACCACCATCGCCGGCAGGTCCAGCAGCGAGGGGCTGAACTTCTTGCCCATCACGCTGGCCATGAACCCCGTCGAGTTCCCGCGCTCCTGCTTGGGGATTGTCACGTGGATCATGGTCTCGTCCACGGCGACGGCGATCGGCTCCTGCGCCTCCTCCGTCGAGTCGAGGTTCGCGTTCAGGTCGTTGATCTCGCTCGCGATCGTCCGCGCCACCTGGTAGGACCGGAACGCGGGCCGCAGGATCAGGTTGAAGCTGTCCCCGACCCGCGCGGGCCGGATGTCGCGCGTCAGCACCGCCCCGCCTCGGATCCGCCCCGTGGTGGGCACCTCGGTGTCCTCGATCACAATGGGGCCCGAGGCCATGGCGAAGATGGGCGACTTGGGCGTCGGTCCCAGCAGCGGGCTGATGATCAGCGTCCCGCCCTTCAGGCTCGACGCGCTGTGCGATACCTGCACGAACACGTCCAGTGCATCCCCCTCGTGCCCGCCGCCCTCCGGCAGCGTCACGCTCAGCGTCACCAGCGCGGCCGCCTTGGAGTTGGCCAGGTCCTTGAGCTCCCCGATCGGGTTGCCGTTGTTCTTGTACACCTCGGCCAGCGGGCGGGCCAGGGCCAGCTCCTTGCCGCTGTCGCCGGTCTTGTTCAGCCCCGTGACGATCCCGATCCCCCGGAGCGTGTTGGTCATCTGCCCGTCGAGGCGGACAAACTCCTGGATGCTCACCACCGGGTTCTCACGCCGCGGCCGCATCAGGCTGCCGGGCACAAGGGCCGGCGCCGCGGGCGCCGTCGCCGCGCCGACCCCCGCGGGGCGGTTGGCCGCGAGCGGCGAGCCCGTCTGCGCAAAACCCGCGCTCGCCAGCGCACAAGTCACCATGATCGGAAACAGGCATCGTGCCATAAGGGTGCATCCTGCAAAGGCCGACGGTCTGTTCGCAAGGGAAGTGCCAGAGCGGAAGGCATCCACCTTCCTCAGAAGTTGAAGATCGTTTCCAGCAGCCGGGGGATCACGCCCTTCACGGCGTTGTCCTTCACATCCCCGGTGTGCTCGATCTTCATGTCCAGCCCGGCGAGCTGGCTCGACTGCACGGTGTTGTTCCGGGTGATGTCCTCCTCGCGGCAGGTCCCGGAGAGCACCATCGTGGTGACCTCCTTGTCCGTCTGGATTGACTCCCGCGCCTCGAGCACCAGCGTCCCGTTGGGCTTGACGTCCACCACCGTCGCGGTGATCTTCGCCGTCACCTGGTCCTTCCGGTTGAACTTCGAGTCTCCCTTGAACTTGTTGCCGCTCTTCACGCCCAGTCCCGGCTTCACCGCCCCGATCCCCTCCCGCAGCGTCAACTCGTCCAGCAGGGCGTTGAACGACGGGAACTTCGAGAGCTCCGCCGTCAGGTTGTAGTCCTTCTTCGTGTCCACCACCTGCGCCAGGTTCTGCATGCTCGACTCGTTGACGATCACCTCCACGAGGTCGTGCTTGGCATACTTCTTCGGCGGCGGAGCAGCCACCACAAACAGGCTTACGCCGTCAAGCTGCTCGGTCGCGTTCCCCAGCGGCGCGGCCGCCACCGCGGGTCCATTCCCAGCCTGCTGCGCAGGGGGGGTGGGGAGTTGGGCGGGGGGTTGGGCGGTTTCCGGCGCTGGCAGGGCCGCGATCGGCCTCACCTGCGGGGCCTGGGCCGAGGGCTGGGTCACCAGGTTCTGGCCAAACGCCGCCCCGCAGCACGGCACCAGCAGCGACCCGATCGCGCTGAGCAGGCAGGCAATCGGGCGGCAGAGTGGATGGTTCTGTTGCATGACAATCTCCTTGAACACACGAGCGTCTGTCACTTGGGCTTGCGGACCGGCCGCGCCGACTCCTTGGCCGGCCCCCGAACCACGCGGATGGCCGTCTCCGCCCCGCCCACGGCATCGCCGACGTCCGCGGCATCCGTGCCATCGGACGCGGGCGAAGTAGTGGGGGATGGAGACGCGGCGGGGTCATCCGTGACCATCACAGCCTTCCCTACCCCGGACATCCGGGCCGTGAAGGTCCGGTCCGACCCGTCGAGTTTCAGTTGCACCCGCTCCCCATCCCGAGCCTGCGCCATCGCCCGGGCCTTGGCCTTCACGCTCATGCCGCCCGAGAGCACGTGCACCCAGACGATGTCGCCGCGCTTGCAGACCACAGGGGCGGTGACATCAGCCGTCGTCACGATCGCCCCGGTCGCGATCGGCCGCGAGGCGATCTGCCCAACCGCCTGCTCCAGCGTGGCCGAGAGCTTGGTGTTCGGCGGCAACCACTGGTGGCCCACCTCGACCATGTCCGACGAGATCGGCTGCGACCGCGTGATCGGGGCCCGAGCCGTGACCACCGTGCGGTTCACAAGGGCCCGCGTGGCCACCAGCCGCGTCTGCGACAGCCGGTCGCCGTCGTAGATGAACACGTTTACCGGCACCCGGGCCGAGGCCCCGCCCGCCGCGGGCTGGATGTCCACCCGTCGATCCGCGGCTCCATTTCCCGTTGTTTGCGAGAGGAACGCCTCATCGGGCGTGTCGAACGCCAGCCGCAGGTCGTCCATCGCCACCCCGTACAGCGCGGCCAGTCTTGCCGCGATCGCCCCACGGATCGTCCCCGCGTCCCCGGCGTCAACGGGCTGGGGCACCGCCGAGGTCGGCGCGGCCTTGGGGGCCACCTTGGCCGGCGGCAGGGTGCCGCCCACATCCCCCGCGGCGGCTGTCACACGGCAGTTTGAGCCTCGCAGCGTCGTCCGAGCCCACGACACTTTGGCGGCGTCCATCGCCCCGCGAACCTGCGAGACGGAAATGGTCATGAACCCGGCGGCCGAGTCGAACCGTGCGACCACGATCTCGCCCAGTCGCATCCCGTCGGGCGAGGTGGGGGGGTCAATCTCCGCGATGTCGGAGAGCTGGATCGACCGGGGCTCCGCAGCGGCATCGGCCTGGCCGGTTCCCAGCGAAATCACCGCCGATGACTTCAGCGCCACGCTCACCGGCCCCTCGTTCCCCTCGGCCCGCGCGGCCCCCGCCCCAAGCAACACCGCCAGCGCGGCCAGCGGCCACACCCACCAGTTCACTCTCGACGCCCTCCGCGTCAACACCCAAGCGCTCATACAGGCCTCCTGCCTTTCTTCTCACTCTTCACTTCTCACTTCCGTTACCTGTGGATCTGCGCGATCGTCTGCAGCGCCGTATCCGCCGCCCTGATGCTGTTGGAGTTCATCTCAAACGCCCGCTGCACCCGGATCAGGTTCACCAGCTCCGTTGTCGGGTCGACGTTTGATCCCTCATACTGCCCCGAGGAGATGCTGCCGAAGGCGTTCTCCCCCGCGTTGCCCTCGATGGGCGGGCCGCTCGCTCCCGTCTCGACGAACAGGTTCTCGCCCGCGGCCTTGAGGCCCGTGGGATTGATGAAGTTCGTAAGCGTGATGGTGCCGACGATCTCCTGCTCGGTCGCCCCGGGGCGAGTCACCAGCACCTGCCCGTTGCCGTCCACCGAGATGTCGACGTAGTCGTTGCCGACGGTGATCGCCGGCTCGAGCCGACGCCCCTGATCCGTGGCCAGGACCAACTGTCCGTCGGAGTTGAGCGTGAACTGTCCCGCCCGGGTGTAGGCGTACCCGCCCGGCCCGACCGAGTCCGGCACGGCCACGCGGAAGAACCCGTTGCCGTTGATCATCAGGTCCAGCTTCCCGCCCTTCACCGGCGAGCCCTGAGAGAAGTCGAACTGCGTGCCAGAGACCTTGGTTCCCAGGCCGACGTACAGCCCGATCGGACGCTGGTCGCCGTTGGTGTTTCGCACCCCCGGCTGCTGCTGCTCGATGTACATCAGGTCCTGGAAGTTCGCCCGGCTGGCCTTGAAGCCCGCCGTGTTCAGGTTCGCCAGGTTGTTGGCCGTCACGTCCATCGACGTGCTCAGGGCCGAAAGGGCCGACGCCGCGGACTGCAGTGAGATAATCGCCATGGATCCTCCAAGAGTCGATCAGCACGCAGGGGTGCGCAGAGGTTGCGCGAAGGTGCGCAGGGAAAGGCAAGCAAGCGGCCCCAATCCGGGCCGGAACACACTCAATACACAGCAATCGCACGACCCGTGCCAGGTTCTCCGGGCTCAGCCTTCGGGCTCCCCGCCCGCCTTTTCCCCTCCGCGAACCCCCGCGCCTCCCCCGCGGACCTCCGCGTGCGCCTCGGCTTACGCCGTCACACGCCCAAGCGTGTTGATCGCCCGGTTCATCAGGTCATCGTGGATCTGCATCACCTTCGCCGTCGTGCCGACGAGGTCCGCCGCCGACTGCACGGCCATCATCGCCCGGATCGCATCCGACCCGGAGTCCTCCGTGGCGTATTGCAGCACCCGTCCCGTCGGGTTCGTCTTCCCCGCCCCGGCGAACCCCCCGATCATGCTGAACTGATTGTCGCCCACCTTCTTGAGCGCCAGCTTGTTGGTGACATCTACGAATCCCAGCGTCGCCACCGCCGCCCCGCCCTGCGAGATTGTGCCGTCGGTGTCCACCGCAAAGTCCCGCCCGGGGTTGAGCGTGATCGTCTTCCCGGCCGAATCCAGCACTGCGTGCCCATCGGCTACGGTCACGAGCTTCCCGGTCGAGTCGAGCGTCAGCCGCCCATCCCGCGTCAGACGCGTTTCATTGCCTTGTCCATTGGGTCCGGATCCGCCTGCCACCGTCAGAAAACCCTTGCCGTCGATCGCCAGGTCAAATGGGTTCTTCGTCCTCGTGAGCGTTCCTTGGCTGAAGTCCGTCCGGTTCGGCGCCAGCAGCACCCCCGCCCCGAGCCGCTCCAGCAGCGAGTTGGAGGGGAGGTTCATGAGCCCATCCTCTTCCCGCGCGGCCGCGCGGGGGATGGTGAACGCTGTGTCGGGCTTGAACCCGGGGGTCTGGATGTTCGCGAGGTTGTTCGCGGCCACATCCTGGCGATACATCGCCGCGACGATCCCCGACGCCCCGATTGAGTATCCGTAGTTCATGGGAGAGTCGGGATTCGGGATTCGGAGTTCGGGTTTCGGGTGAAGAGGCCTGCCGCCTGCGAGCGCAGCAACTGCCGCATCCGCTCAGCATCCTGCGCATCATCGCTCGAAGCTGCGCCCATCCCCGTGTGCCCCACCTCCGCCATGTGCATCGCGGCCGCTGCCCGGGCCATGGCCAGTAAACGCAGGCCGAGGGCCTGATCCCGCGGCAAATCCCGCGTGAGTAGGGCCGCGGCGTCGGTCGTCATGTCAACAGATGGATGATGGGGGGAGAGTTGCACGCACGGAACAACTCAATCCGCGTGCCAGCCCGGCTCACTCGCCGAGAGCCGTAAACACCATGCGTCGATCGGCAGGCCGGCCATGCACTTGGCTATATCCCCGTCCGACCGATGCCCGCACCGTCCAGCTTCCTCCGGCTGGGGATCGCAGGTACTCCGCCAGAGCATCCGCTCGAAGCACGCTGAGATCACGGCGTGGTCCCAAGCGATCAATCTTGACGTATCGACTCCGCTCATCGTTGAACACGTCGATCGAGATTGCATGATGCTTGGGCAGATCGCTCAAGATGTGACGAAGCCGGGACTTGCCCTCTGCTGTCATGGTGGCCTGCCCGGAAGCGAACACAAGGTCAGCACGCGCTTCCACAAACCCGATCGGAGGCAACGGCATCGTCGCGCCGGGAATGAGTGCTGCGTCGACTGGCTCAGATGCCGGAGCACTATGCGATGGTGGGGGCGAACTCGTCAGGCACGATGGCAACAAGCCCACCCATCCAGCCAACAGCGCGAAGGTCACTTTGCCCCAGAGCATGTCAAGCCCCTCGACCGCACGACCCATGCGGCTTCCCGCACCCGCATCCGCCGGTATGCACGTGCCCACCGCTCTTGCCCACACCGGGGCCTGCCCCCTGCGCGGCGAACGTCGAGGCTACCCGCTTGAACACTCGTCCCTTCCCCGCCGGATCCTCGACAGGCGCATCGGCCTGAGAGATTGGCCGCAGCAACTCGATCCGCTCCCCATCCTTCTCGCTGACGTATTCGTAGATAGGCATGCCCAATCGTATCGCCGTCCCCGCCTTCGGCCCGGAGGGCGGACGACCCCGAACCCTGCAACCATTCCCGGCATCCAAGGAGCACTCGATGGACCTCTTCACCAACCGCCACATCCTCCTCACCGGCGGCACCGGCGCCCTCGGCTCCGCCGTCACCGCCTGGTTCCTCCAGCGCGGCGGCACATGCCATATCCCCGTCCTCCACGAAGACGAGTTGAAGCGTTTCCCATATGCATTCCACGAACGCGTCCGCATCACCCGCGGCGTCAACCTCACCGACGAGCCCTCCGTCGAGAAGTTCTTCGCCGCCATCCCCGCCCCGCTCTGGGCCAGCATCCACATCGCCGGCGGCTTCACCTATGGCGCCATCGAGTCCGTCACCAAGGACGCGTTCGTCGCCCAGATGCAGCAGAACGCCCTCACCTGCTTCCTCTGCTGCCGCGAGGCGGTGAAGGCGATGACCAGGTCTAGCGCCGGGGGGCGCATCGTCAACGTCGCCGCCCGTCCCGCACTTGAGCCGCGCACGGGTGCGAACATGGTTCCCTACACCGCCAGCAAGGCCGCCGTCGCGGCCATCACGCAGGCCCTCGCCGAGGAAGTGGTCGCCATGGGGATTCTCGTCAACGCCGTCGTCCCCAGCATCATGGACACCCCCGCCAATCGCGCCTCGATGCCCACGGCTGACCATGAGAAGTGGCCAAAGGTGGAGGAGGTGGCCGCGACCATCGGGTTCCTGGCCAGCCCAGAAAACGCCGTCACCCGAGGCGGTCTCGTCCCCGTCTACGGCGCGGCCTAACGAGCCTCTCGCGTCGCGAGAGGTACCCCGGCGAGTATCCCCGGCAACAACCTACCCTTCCGCTTCCGGTATCACCTGCATCGATACCGCCCGGAGCTTTTGCGAATGCCGGACCCCCAGCCGCCGAAGGAACAAGCCACGAAACTTCTGCTGACGGTCGAAGGCGGGGCGGGGACCACCGCGTCTTCTGACAAGAAGGCTGCCAAGCCCGAGAAGGCTGCCCCCAAGGACAAGACCAAAGTTGGCGGCATGGGCAAAGGCGCTGCCGACAAACTCCTCGAACTCGTCTACGACGACTGCCGCCGCCTCGCCGCGTCTTATCTCCAGCGCGAAAACGCCGGCCACACGCTCCAGCCCACCGCGCTCGCCCATGAGGTCTACATGCGCCTCATCGAGCAGAACCGCGTCGACTGGAAGGGCAAGACCCACTTCATGGCCATCGCCGCGCAGGCCATGCGCCGCCTCCTCATCGACCACGCTCGCGGTCGCGACCGCCAGAAGCGCGGCGGCGGCTGGAAGCGCGTTTCGCTTGATGCGGGCCCCGGCGGCTCCAGCCGCGGCAGCGCGATCATGGACCCGCGCACCAAGAAGAAGAAGGTGGAGTCGGAGGTCGATATCGAGAAGCTCGACGCCATCCTGGCCGAACTCGCCGAACTTGACGAGCGTCAGGCCCGCATCGTCGAGATGCGGTTCCTCGCCGGCATGACCGTCGAGCAGGTCGCCGAAGCCCTCAACGTCAGCAAGCGCACGGTCGAGGGTGACTGGACCATGGCCCGCGCGTGGCTGCGCAAACGCCTCGCGGAGGTTGGTGAGGAGTAGCGCATGGATGAGGAGTGAGGAGATGAGGAATGAGGAGAACTCCGCTTTTCGATCGGTCCCATCCCCTCATTCGTCATCCCCTCACTCCTCATCCGTCTTCCCATGACCCCCGAACGCCACCAACACATCAAGGAGATCTTCCTCGAGGCCCTTGAGGTCGCCGAGCGGGGCGAAGATCGCGACGCGTTCATCGCCGCCAAAACCGCCGGCGATACCGACCTCGAGCGCGAGGTCCGCGCCCTGCTCGACCATCACGAGGACCTCCCGCCGGACGTCGCCCGCCCCGAGCTCCGCCGCATCGCCACCCGCCTCGCCCTTGGCGACGCAGCGCCAGCCGACAACGACGCCTCCCGCGGCCCCTCCAGCCGCAGCGCCCTCCGCATCGATCGCGGCCGCTTCGCCCCCGGCTCGGTCATCGCCGGCCGCTACCGCATCGTGAACCTCATCGCACGCGGCGGTATGGGCGAGGTCTACCGCGCCGACGACCTGAAGCTCTCCGAGCCCGTCGCGATGAAGTTCCTCCCCGAGGCCCTCGCCGGCGACAAGAACTGGCTCGAGCGGTTCCTCGAAGAGGTCCGCGTCGCCCGCAACGTCTCGCACCCGAATGTCTGCCGCGTTTATGACGTCGGCGAGCACTTCAGCATCGCCACCGGCGACAAGCCCGCCGTGGCCGAGCACTTCCTGACCATGGAGTACGTCGAGGGCGAAACGCTCTCCTCCCTCCACGCCCGCATCGGCCGCCTCCCGCCGCGCAAGGCCGAGCAGATCGCCCAGCAACTGTGCGCCGGCCTCGCGGCCATCCACGACGAGCGCATTCTCCACCGCGACCTCAAGCCCTCGAACATCCTCATCGACGACAAGGGCCAGGCCAAGGTCACCGACTTCGGCCTCGCGGTTCCCGGCGAGCTCAAGGGCTATCACGCCGCCGCCGGAACCCCGGGCTATGTCGCGCCTGAATCGCTCGCGGGCGTCGAGGCCACGGTGCGCAGCGATATCTACCAGCTCGGCCTCGTCCTCTTCGAGCTCTTCACCGGCCGCGCGGCCTACGTCTCCAACGACGGCGAAGACCTGCTGACCCTCCAGCAGAACACCGACCCGCCCCCGCCCTCCTCACTCGTCCCCGACACCAAGCCTCGAGTGGAGCAGGCCATCCTCGCCTGCCTCGAGCGCGATCCCGCATCGCGCCCCGCCACGGTTCGCCAAGTCTCGCGCATGCTCCCCGGCGGCGGCGATCCGCTCCTCGCCGCGCTCGAGGCCGGCGAAACGCCCACGCCCAGCCTCGTCGCCATGTCCGGCGGGCGCGGCCGGATGAACCCCGCCGCCGCCGTCGTTGCGGTTGGTCTCTTCGGCGCGCTCCTTGCCCTGGGCATCTGGATGGGCGGCCGCGGTGCATCGCTCGTCCGCACGGTTCCGCTCAACAAGTCCCCGCAGGCCCTCGCCGAAAACGCCCGCTCCATGCTCGCCTCGCTCGGCTACGACCTTGGCTCCGATGACGCCCCACCTCCCGAGCCGGGCACGACCGATGCCCCCTCGCCTCTGAGCGGCCACGAAGCCTGGGGCTGGGACCTTTCCGAAGAGCTCATCGCCGAGATCGAGCGTACCGACACCACTGTTACCCGTTGGGAGCGCCTCAAACGCGACCGCCCGCCCGCCGTCGAGTTCTGGTATCGCTGGAGCCCCGACCCGCTCCGACCGCGCGGCCCCACCGGCGTCATCACCACCGACGATCCGCCCCAGTCCCTCGCGGGCATGATCTCCCTCCGCCTCACGCCGCGCGGCCGCCTGCGCGAACTCGCCGTCCTTGACCGCCAGACCTACTGGCCCGTCGACACCAAGACCGGCCTCGCTGTCGGCGTCGCCGGTCCGCCGCGCCCCGACATCGATTGGTCCGTGGTGTTCAAGCAGGCCGGGCTCGAACTTCGCGACTTCAAGAGCATCACGCCCGAGGCCGTTGCCCCCGGCAAGAAGACCTCCGGCCCCGTGGAGCAGCGTGTCCCTCCCGTCTTCGCCGATCACCGCCTTACGTGGGAGGGCGTCTATCCCGAGAGCCCTGACATCAAGGTCCGCGTTGAGGCCGCCAGCTTCGCCAACCGCCTCGTCGCCTTCCGCACTGTCGAGGTCGATCTCCCCTTCGCGCAGGTCTCCCACCAGCCCCAGACACGCAGTTGGGGCGCGTTCAGCATTTATCTCCGCACCTCCATCGTTGTCCTCACCCTCCTCGGCGCGGGGGCGCTCGCCTGGCGCAACATCACTTCCAAGCGCGGCGACCGCGCCGGCGCCACGCGCACCGGCATCGCCATCGCCGTCGCCGTTCCCCTCATGTTCCTGCTCCAGGCCAGCACCCTTCGCACCGACGCTACGTCGGGCTCGTTCGCCTTCATGGGCAACCTCGTCTGGATGCTCTCCCTCGGCGTGGGCGCGGGCCTCGGCGCGTGGCTGATGTACGTCGCCGTCGAGCCCTACGTACGCCGCCTCTGGCCCCAGTCCATCATCTCGTGGACGCGACTCATCCACGGCCGCGCCTTCGACCCGCTTGTCGGCCAGAGCCTCCTTGTCGGCGCGCTGATGGGCGCGGCCTCGCTGCCGTTCACGTTCGTGACGCGGCTGGTTCCCACGTGGATGTCGCTCCCGCCCGCCGCGCCGTACTACAGCCGCCGCATCGAGACGGGCATGCTCGACGGCCCGCGCCAGGCCCTCGGGCACATCCTCGAGAGCGGCCTGCAGGGCGTGCAGATGGCCATGCTTATGCTCGTCGGCGTTGTGCTTGTGAAGATGGTTGTGCGCAAAACGTGGATCGCCATTCCCATCTTCGCCGTAGCCCAGGCGCTCGCGTGGACTATGAACCAGCCCACGCTCCACGACTGGTCGTGGGGCGTCTTCTGGATCACCTGGTCCCTCCTCGCCGCCATGATGCTCGCGTGGCTGGGGATCCTTGTCCGCTACGGCGTCCTCGCGCTGATCGCCGGCGCGGCCGTCTTTGCCGCTCTCGGTACGCTGCCGATTACCTTTGACTTCGAGAAGTGGTACGCCGGAATCGGCATGATGGGCTTGGCCATCGTCGTCGCGGTGCCTGTGTATGGTGCGGCCGCGGCGGTGGGGGGGAGAGCGGCCACGCGGGAATGAGGCCGACGTGCCGATCCTCGCGACCGCGGTATTCGCCCCTTGGGCTCATGATCCTTGCGAGTGGCCTCAGGCACTCGAAGGCGGGCGGTGTTGCCTTCAGACCCTTGGGCCGCCGTATCGCCCTCGAAAGCGGCCGCTGAAGCGTCCACCCCAATTCGAACCAAAGGCACTGGCATGATCACTTGCCGAGTGAAATGTGCGGACGTGATTCGTGAGAGCGAACAGTCCGATAGAGATACGTGCGACGCGTGATCCGCCATATCCAAGAGTTGGCCTTGTTCGCTGGCATCGGCGTCGCTGGTACGGTCGCTCTCGCGTGGGTTGGGCCGCTCTTCGTTCCCGGGTGGAATCGACGCATCGTTCGCGACCTCGATGCCAAGGTGTCCGAATGACCCGTTCCGGTTCCTGGATCATTCCCCCGACGTCCGGTGCGGGCGGATATTGACACGTGTTGGGGGAGCACCAGCGCATACTACAATTCTTGTGAGCTCGACCCGCACAACCACTCGTACAGAGTGCAGTTCTTCAGCATGGGTGTTCCGTTTCGCGCCCTCTCGTGGTATACCGATGGCGAGGAAGAAGACTTCGGGCACTGCTTGTGGTATGCGCGGCGTGGATACGAATACTACTGCTTTGGCTACCGGCCGTTGTGGGGAGGTTTCACCGCCGACACAGCCATCTTCGGCGGGGCGGCGTGGCTGCTTGTGCGTGGTGTTCCTCGCTATCGTCGGTGGCGACGACATCAGCCCGGCGCGTCCTCCTCCGTGCTGTCACCCTTCCGGCATTGCACAGGGCGATGCCGGGGGCTAGAGGTCGGCAGCCCTTGCCCCACCCGTCCCCGCGCGTCGTTCACTCCTTACCGCTCAATCACAAACCTCGTCTTCGCCAGCGTCGCCGTCACCGCCTTCAGGTGCTTCTCGTACCCCGCGCGGCCCATGAGCCCGAACGTCGCCTGCTTGCCCAGCTCCACCGCCGGCTGGTCGAACGTGTCGATGTTGAGCATCAGCCCCGCGTACGACGTCACCATCTCCCACAGGTAGATGAACTGCCCCACGTGCTGCGCATCCAGCGTCGGGAACGTGATCGTGAAGTTCGGCCGCTGGCTCTCCACGCAGGCGTACTCCGTCGCCCGCTTCTCCGCGTGCAGCAGCGCGGCCATCGACTTCCCCTCGAGATACTTGATCGCGTCGACATTCAGCCCCGTTGGAATCTGCACGTCCTGCGACCACCCCTTCTCCGCCAGCTCCACAAACCCGATCACCTTGTCGTTCGGTCCCTCGCGATAGAGCTGCACCTGCGAGTGCTGGTCCGTTGTTCCCAGCGCCTTGATCGGCGTGAACCCCGCGTACACGGTCTCGCCCGTGAGCGAGGTCCGCTTTCCCAGCGACTCGGCCCACAACTGCCGGAACCAGTCCGCCAGCAGGTACATGGCGTTGCAGTACGGCATCATCACGTGGTTGACCTTCCCCTTGGTCTCCCCGAGTTCCACGAGCAGATACGCCAGCATCGCGGCCGGGTTCTTCGTGAAATCCTCGCGCCCGCAGATCGGGTCCATCGTCGCGGCCCCGTCCAGCAGCCCGTCGATATCGATCCCGCACATCGCCGCGCTGAAGAGCCCGACCGGCGAGAGCACGCTGAAGCGGCCCCCGACCCCATCCGGCACCGGCAGCGTGAAGTACCCCTCCGCGTTGCAGATCTGCCGCATCGTCCCCTTGGCCGGGTCCGTCACGGCGACGACATGCTCGCTTCCCTTCCGCCCATGCTTCTTCAGCAGATCGCGGATCACCATGAACTGCGCCGCCGTCTCCGCCGTCTCCCCCGACTTGCTGACGACGTTGAACAGCGTCTTCTCCAGCGTCGGATCAACGGAAAGGATGTAGCTCAGCACCCCGCCGAAGTACGCGGGATCAACGTTGTCCACGACGAACATGCGAGGGCCGCGCCGCTTCCCGCTCGCTTCCAGGTTGTACGTGAACGGATTTAGCGCCGACTGCAGCGCGATGTTCCCCAGCGCCGAGCCCCCAATCCCCAGCACCAACATGTTCTCAAACCGCCCCCGGTTCTTCTCCACGTACCCCTTGATCGCCGACACATGCTCGCCGCGCATCGGGTTCACGTGCAGATCGCGCCACCGCTCCCACCCCTTCCCGCGCGTGGAGGCCAGCTTCCGCGTCAGCGCGGCCATCCCCGCCGCCTCATCCCCCTTCGGGTCGAGGTGGTCGGCGTCGATGCCGTGGGGTCCAACACGATCGGCAAGGCAGTTCGCGTAGTCGAGGGTCAGCATGCCAGAGCATACCGCCAAAGAGCCTCTCGCGTACGCGAGAGGTGCCCTATCGAGCCCCCTTCACCATCTCCGCCAGCCGCGCCAGCCCTGCCGCCAGGTTGTCCCTCGGCGGCCCAAAGCTGAACCGCACAAACGACTCCAGCGGCGACGGCCCCGTCCTCACATGCCCCGGGTTCACATCAAAGAACTCACCCGGCACCGTCAGCACGCGATGCTTGAACGCCTCGCGCATGAATCCCTCGCCCGTGTTCATAGGCCGCGGCAGCTTCGACACATCCCCGAACACGTAGAACGTCCCGTTCACCTCCGCTGTCGCCGCCGGAAACCGCACGCCCAGCGCTGTGAGCGCATCGAGCGTCATCTTTCGCTTTCGGGCAAACTCCCGCCGCACCGCCGCGAGCTCCTGATCCGCCCGCGCCGGCTTCAGCACCTCGATCGCCGCCCGCTGCATCGGCCGCGATGGCCCGCCGTCGAGGAAACTCCCCGCCGCCGTCACCTTCTGGATCACCTCGCGCGGCCCGACAACCCAGCCCGACCGCCACCCCGGATACCGGAAGTTCTTCGTCAGCCCATCGATGATGACCACCGGATCGGTGTTCACATCCTCGACAAACGCCGCAGCGCTCACGCCCGCGATCCCAGTCATCGGCGACCCGTCCGCCGCGTACGCAAAGTGCGAATAGAACTCATCCATCAGCAGCGTCGTGCCCCGCGAGCGTGCCATCTCGACCCACGCCGCCAGCTCCGCCCCCGAGATCGCCACACCAGTCGGATTGCACGGGTTCGAGATCAGCAGCGCGCTCACGTCCTCTCGGGCCACGCGAGACTCAAGCTCCCCGACCTCCATCCGGAACCCCGCCGAGGCCTTCAACTCAAAGTGCACCGGCTTGATCGACCCGAACGCCGTCAGCAGGTCCTCATACGCCGTGTAGTCCGGCGTGAAGTACCCAAGCCGACACGGCGCGAGCGCGGCCCCCAGCCGCGTCAGCGCCGCACGCCCGCCCGGCGCGACCGCCACGTTCTCGCGCGTGTATTGCGACGCCTTGCCCACGCGATACAGCCGGTTGTAGTGCGCCGCCACGGCATCGCGCAGCTCCGGAATCCCCTCCACCGGCCCGTACGCGTGATCGGCGATGTCGATCTTCAGCTCGCTGAACCGCGCCGGCGCGCCCTCGATCTCGCCCACCTCCGGCTGCCCCTGCCCAAGGTTTGTCCACGACGGATCGCCCATCTTGTACCCAACCTTCGCCGCCTCGTTGTTCACGCGGATCACGCCCATGAACGGCAGATCGCGAAACACGGGCCCGTGGGTCAAGGCGACGGACGACGGCGTGGCAACGGCGGACATGCGAGGTCTCCTTGGGGCTTGGCACGGAGGCGTGGGCGCGAGCCCGGGCCCCTGATGGCGGCGATGGTAGTGCCCACCGGCGCTCTCGCGCGCGGTTTTCCTACCATCCCTGCCAACCGCCCATGCCCGACACCCCCGACAACCTCGCCCCCAACACGCGCTCCGGTCGCGAGCAGCACCTCGTCACCCAGCTCCTTCAGCAGGCCTGCGACGGCGATTCCCACGCCGCGGCCGAACTTCTCCCCCTCGTCTACGACGAGCTCCGCCGCCTCGCCCGCGCCCGCATGAACGGCGAGCCCGGCGGCGGCGCGGGCCAGACCCTCCAGCCCACCGCCCTCGTTCACGAGGCCTACATGCGTCTTCTCGGCGCGGCCGGAAAAGAAGTGAAATGGGACGGCCGCGCCCACTTCTTCGGCGCCGCCGCCCGCGCCATGCGCCGAATCCTCATCGAGCGAGCCCGGGCCCGCCGCCGCCTGAAGCGCGGCGGAGGAGCCGCCCGCGTCGCCCTCGACGAGGCCGCGATCGCCGATGAGTCCCGCTCCGAAGACCTCATCGCCCTTGATGAAGTGCTCGACAAGCTCGAACGCCACGACAAGCGCAAGGCGGATGTCGTCATGATGCGGTATTTCGCGGGGCTCTCGATTGAGGAGACCGCGGCGGCGCTTGGGGTGTCGCCCGCGACAGTGAAGAACGACTGGACCTTCGCACGGGCTTGGCTGAACAAAGAACTCGCCAGCAGTGCGCCAAAAGTCGAATAGGTCTGTGGATGCCGGGAGAAGAGAGGATTCTCCCCTTGGCACCCACATCCCCGAATGCGCCAGACCCGTGCCGCCACCCTGCCGCTTTGGGCAAGGTGATGCCAGACGCCCTTGCACTACCGCACTACCTTCGCCGAGCCGAAGGGAGCGGCACGGAAGGTCGAGGCCGCCCGCCGACCGATCGCGCGAAACTCATGCCGCCCGTTTCCGTATACTCTCCTCCATGCACGCCGGCGCACTCAACTGCCCCAACTGCGGCGCGGCCGTTTCCACCGACGCCCCAAACTGCCCGTTCTGCAAGTCTCGCCTCCAGACCGCCGTCTGTGCCCGTTGCCACGGCATGATGTGGCTCGGCAGCAAGTTCTGCTCCCACTGCGGCGGCCCCGCTCAGCCGATCGTGATCGGAGCCGAGAGCGGTCATGACTGCCCACGCTGCCACGTGTCGCTCACGCACCTCGCCTTCAATCAGGCCTATGCCGAGGAGTGCCCGCGCTGCCGGGGTCTCTGGATGCAGGCCGGGGACTTCGACCGCATCTGCTCCGACGCCGAAGCTCAGACCGCGGCCAGCGGCTGGGCTCACATCCCGGTGGCGCCCTTGCGTGAAGAGGAGTTGTACCCGCGCTGCCCCGTGTGCGCTGATCGCATGTCCCGGCAGAACTTCGCCCGCCGCTCCGGCGTCATGATCAACATCTGCCGCGCCCACGGTGTCTGGCTCGATGGCGACGAACTCCGGCAGGTGATCGAGTTCATCCGCGCCGGCGGCTTGGACAGGGCACGCCTGCTGGAACGAGAGCAGCTCGAAACCGCCCGGCGAAAACTGGCAGAGGATCGCGCGGCCGCGGCCACCCATCCGCTGCGTTCGCCTGAGTCGGATCCGGCGAACGACTTCATTCGGACGGTATTCGGCGTGTGGTTCTAGCAACGTGGGGCTGGCGGTCCGACCTTCACGCCACGAATGTGGAGCATTATGGCATGCGGTGTCGAGCCTCCCTGCATCCTCGCCTGCTCAGGCTGAGCCAGCTGTCCCCATGACAGGGCGAGCACAATCCGCGTGGAAGCTCGACAGAAATCGCGAAGTCATGCGCGAACCAGTACCGCTGACTTGCAGCACGTCAGGATCGTCCACGCCCAGCCGTCGGTCGAGTCATCCGCGTCCCCTTGAAACAAGCGGTGCCGAGCGGACAAATCTGTTGGCAACCGATTCCTCCAGCATCCACCGACCCATGTCCGCATATGAGACCGGCCACCACGAGTTTGTTGCACCCGGCCAATCAGCCGAAGCGATCGGATGCTCGGCGCGGCCTCGGGAGTTTACTGCGGCTCGGACGAGCGTCCACCGCAGCGAATCGAAGACGCCCGCCCCGAGGGCATCTGCCACCGCCTGCTGTTCGGTCGCTCCACGCCCCACGTTGCCGGGCATCTGGGAGAAGAAGCGCATGAGGCGACTCGCCGGCCTTCCCGGCAATGAGCAGAGCAGCGTGTTGATCATGATGATGCGGTCGACTCCCGCGGCAAGCATGGATTCCTTGACCGTGGCCATGTTCGAAGAGAGCAGAGTGGAGCGATCGCGGGTCGTCGTTGTCACGCCGAGGGCGGTCAGCACCGCATCCGTTCCGGAAAACGCGTCCGTGAGCGCGGCCCGATCGGCAAGAGACTCGACCACGACAACACGCGAGCGGGCCGGTACATCCGCGATGCGCTCGGGCCGTGAGCGGACAATGGCCGTGAAGTCGATTCCCTTCGCGCGACACACGCCGAGAATGCCTCGGCCGAGACCACCCGCCGCCCCGAGGACAGCCACGCAGCCGGGGAGCATTCTTGGTGGGAAGGCTGTGCTGGTTGGCTTCATAGAGAGGTCGTACGCAAAGGGGTCCGGATTGTAATCAGCGTGGCCAGTTGGGCAGCGGCAACCACGTCATAGGCACAGCACCACATCGATTTCTCATGGGCTAAACGCAAGGTCCGGGTGATCAGGATTTGGATTTGGTGGAAGACGAGGACTAGCCAAACCACCCCCGCTTGTCGCATTTCCCATAGACTCTGCGTATGGGGGACGGCGAAGCTGCGTGCGTGCACATGAGCGACGACTCTCGCTTCCAACGCCTCTCCGAGATCTTCGAGCGCGCCGTCGCCGCGCCCGTCGCCGATCGTTCCGCCATCCTCGACGCCGAGTGCAACGGCGACACCGCCCTCCGCGCCGAGGTCGAGAGCCTCCTCGGCCACGCCGACAAACCCGACGACCCCGTCATCACCGCCGCCGGCCTCGACGCCCTATTTGAGGAGGCCGGTCTCCGCCCGCGCACCAACGGCATGCTCCCGTCGGTCGTCGGCGGCAACCACAACACGCCCCACACGCCGTCGAACGCGGGCGCGGTGGGAGGGGCCGGATTCGGCGCGCCCGCCGGCACGCAGATGCCCCTCCTCACCGGCCAGTACCGCATCCTCCGCGTCGTCGGCGAGGGCGGCATGGGCATCGTCTACGAGGCCGAGCAATCTTTCCCCAAGCGCCGCGTCGCGCTCAAGGCCATGCGGCCCGGCATGTTCTCGCGGCGGATGCTCCGCCGCTTCCAGAACGAGGCCCACATCCTCGGCCGCCTCCAGCACCCCGGCATCGCCCAGATCTACGAGGCCGGTGCAAGCGACCCGCAGCATCCCGACGATGCGTTCTTCGTTATGGAGTTCGTCGACGGCCTCCCGCTCACCGCGTGGGCCGAGCAGAAGAAGCTCTCGACCCGCGACCGCCTCGAACTCTTCGCCAAGGTCTGCGACGCCGTCCACCACGCCCACCAGCGCGGCGTGATCCACCGCGATCTCAAACCCGCCAACATCCTCGTCACCGAGGCCGCCGGGACCGGCGTTGGTGGTGGGGCCCAGCCCAAGGTTCTCGATTTCGGCGTCGCCCGCGTCACCGATGACGCTGGCCTCGGCCATCGCCCCGAGACCATGCACACCGGCGTGGGCCAGCTCATCGGCACGCTGGCCTACATGCCGCCGGAGCAGATCGCCTCAGGAACCGGCGACGGTGGTGGGGGAGGTGGGGGTGGTGGGGGGGCGGGCGAGCCCGACGTCCGCTCCGACGTCTACGCCCTCGGCGTCACGCTCTATCAGCTTCTCGCCGGTAAGCTCCCGCTCGATCTGGCCAACAAGTCGATCCCCGACGCCGCGCAGATCATCCGCGACTCCGAGCCCTCGCGCCTCGGCACGCTCGATCGCACGTATCGCGGCGACCTCGAGACCATCGTCGCCAAGGCCCTGGAGAAAGAGCGCGAGCGCCGCTACCAGTCCGCGGCCGAGCTCGCGGACGATCTCCGCCGCTATCTCAGCGGCGAGGCCATCGCCGCCAAGCGCGACTCGGCGATGTACGTCTTCCGCAAGCAGATCAAGCGCAACAAGAAGGCCGTCGCCGTCGGCATCGCCGCGCTCCTCGGCGTCGTCGCCTTCGCCATCACCGCCGCCGTGCAGGCCCGCCGCAACTCCACGCTCGCCGCCACGCTCGCCGACCAGCTCGCCGTCGCCAACGCCGACCGCGGCCGCCTTCTGACCGCCGCCGGAACGCCCGCCCTCGGCGAGCGCACGCTCTGGACCGAGTTCCTCCAGCGCCCGGACCTGAAGGAAACCTACTGGGCCCTGTGGGAGTATTACTCGCGACAGCCGATCCTGCGCTCCACCGGGGATGCGGGGATCCAGCCCGGCCCGGCCGCGCTCACCCCCGACGGAAAGATCGTCGTCCGCACCGGTCGCGAGGGCGACATGCAGGGCTGGACGTCCGACCTTTCCATCTGCCTCTGGCGCACGGCCCCCGACGGCGACGCCTGGCAGGACATCGAGATGTTCCCCGACGGTCGCGCCGCCATCGCCGTGGGCTTCGGCGGAAAGGTCGCGGCCGTCGATCCCCGCACGGGCGCAACGCTCTTCCGCTCGCGCGAGGCGGGCGAGCCCTCCGTCAACGAGGTCGCCATCCCCGCCGACGGCCGCATTTTCTACACCGCCAACCGCACCGGCGGCATCCGCGAGTGGAGCACCGCCGACTGGCGCGTCCTCCGCCACTTCTCGCGCGAGTTCAACACCATCAACGCCTTCGCCGCGTCGCCCAACGGACGCGATCTGATCATCGGCAGCCGCCAGGGCGTCTATTCGGTGGTGAACGCGGCCCGACAGGTCATCATGGGCCACATCCCCATCAAGTCGCAGGCCGTCTACCGCCCCTGCTTCAGCCCCGACGGCGGCACGTTCTTCGCCCTCACCTCCGACGCCACCATCCACGCCTTCAAGGCCGACGAGTGGGAGTCCGTCGGAAGCTGGCCCACGGGCGATCCCTCGACGCACGCCATCTCGCTCCTGCCCGAGGGCGTGATGCTCTCGGTCGGAAAGGCCGGCGTTCGCGTCTGGGATGTTCCCTCGCGAAAACTGCTCGCCGATCTTCCCGGCGATGAGGGCTCCACGGGCCCGCTCATCGCCGGCCCGGAGCGCGGCACGTTCTACTCCACCGGTGTCGGCACCGCCCTCCGCCTGTGGGAAACCATGCCGTTCAAGTGCGGCCAGCCGCTCCCCGTGCCGATGCCCGCTCCCGCGTCTACGCCGACTCCCGCGTCCGGCAAGCCGGTGAAAGACTGGATGCTCGCCATCATCCCCAGCCCCGACGGCCGCTGGCTCTTCGCCTGCGACGCCGGCGGCCGCATCTACATGTGGGACGCCAAGACGAGCACCCTCATCGGCACCTGCCAGGGCCCGGCCACGCACGCCCGCTCGGTCTGCTGGCGTCCCGGCCACACCCAGCTCTACGCCGGATTCCTCAATGGAGACCTCGCCTCGTTCACGGTGTCAGAATCCGGCCCCGCGCTCGAATCCTCGTGGCCCGCGCACCACGCCGACATCATCGGCCTCGCCTTCGACGCCTCCGGCTCCACGCTCGTCTCTGCGGCCACCAGCGGCGATGTGCAGGTGTGGAACCCCGACGACCACCGCCTCATCCGCTCCATCCACACCACCCAGAGCTTCTTCCACGGCGTGAGCATCAGCCCCGACGGCCGCACCGTCGCCACCTCCGCCAAGACCCCCGGCGTCGGCTTCTTCTCCGTCGTCACCGGCGAGCTCATCGGATCCGTCGCCGATCTCTATCCCAACTGGCGCGTTCGCTATAGCCTCGACGGCTCCCTCATCGCCGCCTCTCGCGCCAAGTCCGAGATCGACATCATCGACGCCCGCACGTTCACGACGCTCCGCACCCTGCGCGGCCACGCCAGCAGCATCGTCGACATCGCCTTCGACCCCACCGGCACCATGATCGCCTCCGGCAGCGCGGACAAAACGCTCCGACTCTGGGACGTCGCCACCGGCCGCAACCTGCTCACCATCGAGACCGATGCGGAGGTCTCATCGGTCTCGTTCATCCCCGGACGACGCGCCGTCGCCTCGTGCGGACCGGCCGGGCGGGCCCAAGTCTGGGACCTCGCGTACTACGACCGCCACATCGCCGGCAATCTCTCGTACTACCTCCACAAGCTCGGCCCGCTCTGCCCCTCGCCGCCGCGCACCGATCTGCTCCTCGACTGGGCCCGTAAAGCGACCGGCCGCGCCGACTTCTCGATCGACGATCCCACCGCCTCCGTTCCGCTTCTCCCCCCAGTGATGGGCACGGCCGGACGAGGGGCGCCTGAGGGCGATCCCGTTACGCCGCCCCCCCCGACCCCTATCGGCGATCGATAACGCCGTGCGGACCTTCCCCCGGGTCCCCGAATCCCGCCCTTTCCACCCTCTTTCCCCCGCCGCGTTGTACAGTGTGGGTCTATGGCCAGCTGGTCCGGCGACCTCAACTCGCAGTCCTCGCGCCCGCACACCATGCGCGGCCAGTCCGACCCGGAGCACGCGCCCACCGGCACGCTCCTCGTCGAGGTCGCCTGGGAAGTCTGCAACCAACTCGGCGGCATCTACCAGGTCATCAAGTCGAAGGCCCCGCGCATGGTCAACCGGTGGAAGAACCGGTACTACATGCTCGGCCCCTGGAACCCGGCCAAGGCCGCGCTCGAGTTCGAGGAGCGTGCCCCCAAGCCCAACTCGTGGATCGCACGCTCGATCGAGCAACTCCGCTCCGGCGGCCTCATCGTCCACCACGGCAACTGGCTCATCCCCGGCCGCCCGAAGGTGCTCCTCGTCGAGCACGGCCTCCCCGCCCACGACCTCGATGCGCTGAAGTTCCGCTACTGGAACGACCACGGTATCGACTTCTCCACCAACGACTGGCTCACCGACGGCGTCGCCTCCTTCGGCGAGGCCTCCAAACGCGTCCTGTGGTCCATGGCCGTCAACTGGGCCGTCTCCTCTACCACCAACGCCGAACGCGACCGCGTCAGCGGATCCTTTTCCGCCCCCGACGACGACGATGCCCCGGACTCTCGCACGAATCGCCGCGTCCTCGCCCACTTCCACGAGTGGATGGGCGGCCTCGCGATCCCCCTTCTGCGCAAGGAGCAGGCCCCCGTCGCCTGCGTCTTCACCACCCACGCCACGCAGCTCGGGCGCACGCTCGCCTGGGGCGATGAGCACTTCTACGAGCACCTCCCGTTCGTCGACGCCGACAACGAAGCCCGCCGCACCAACATCCGCACCCAGCACTTCGCCGAGAAGGCCTGCGCCCACGGGGCCCACGTCTTCACCACCGTCTCCGGCATCACCGGCGAGGAGTGCACGCACCTGCTCGGCCGCACGCCCGACCTCGTCACGCCCAACGGCCTCTCGATCGAGAACTACAACGTCGGCCACGACTTCCAGACCTATCACGCCGAGTTCAAGGAGCGCATCCACCGCTTCACGATCGGCCACTTCTTCCCGTCCTACTCCTTCGACCTCGACAAGACCATCTACATGTTCACTTCCGGTCGCTTCGAGCCCCGCAACAAGGGCTTCGACCTCTGCATCGAGGCGATGGCCCGCCTCAACGCCGAGCTCAAGGCCACCAAGTCTGATCGCACCGTCGTCTTCTTCATCGTCACCAACCGCAACCCGCGGTCGCTCCACCCCCGCGCCCTGCAGTCCCGCGGCGTGCTCGACCAACTCCACGATGTGTGCGAGAAGATCATCGAGGACGTCCGCGAGCCCTGGTTCCGCGGTCTCGCCGCCGCCTCCGGCTTCGGCGCAAAGGATGCCCCCTCCAAGCTCGACGAACTCGTGAGCGAGTACTGGCGCCTCCGCCTCCGCCGCACCCAGCACGCCTTCCGATCATCCGAACTCCCGATGATCCTCACGCACATCCTTGACGACGACGGCAAGGACGATGTGCTCAACCAGATCCGCAACGTCTGGCTCTTCAACCGCCCCGAGGACCCCGTCAAGATCGTCTACCACCCCGAGTTCATTAGCCCCACCAATCCCCTCTGGGGCATCGAGTACGACCAGTTCGTGCGCGGCTGCCACATGGGCGTCTTCCCGTCCTCCTACGAGCCCTGGGGCTACACCCCGCTCGAGTGCCTCGCCATGGGCGTCCCCGCCGTCACCAGCGACCTCTCCGGCTTCGGCCGCTTCGTCGAAGACGCCCACCCGGGCCTCGCCACCGGCTTCTTCGCCCCGCCCGCCGCGGATAGCGCGCCCTCCCCCTCCGGCGGCCTCTCCGTCCTCAAACGCCGCGGCCGCACCTTCGGCGAAGCCGCCCACGACCTCGCCCAGCAACTCGCGGCCTTCTGCCGCATGGACCGCCGCCAGCGCATCCAGCTCCGCAACGACGTCGAACGCAGCAGTTGGGACTTCGACTGGTCCGTCCTCGGCGCGGCCTACGACCATGCCCACGACCTCGCCCTCATCCGCGCGGGCGTCGGGGCCTAAGAGGCTCCTCACCCATCGCTTCGTTTCATGCGAGACTGAACTCGGAGGCGGGTATCCAGAAATCAGATCAGCCGCAAGGGCGTTCCTCGAATGAGCCGCCTGTGAATGTGCGGTGAATGCAACGAAGGGCCGGCAACTCCGACGTCCCCCGAGTGTTCATGTCATATTGGGATACACGCCGGCACGGGCGAATGAAGACGAAGCCGGCAGCCCGCCGTCGGCCCCCGCGTTTTACTTTGTGAAACCCCGCACGCCGTGGTATTCTGCCGGGGATCTCTGCCCGAACTCCCACTCGGTGATGGTCAAACGTTTGGCGAACAAACGCCAAGGTCGATTGGTCGTCCTTCGCAAGGAAACGTCAGCATGCTGTCCAGCGCCCCCTCCTTTTCACGGTCTACTTCCCGCCGCGTCTGGACTCGCGCGGTCGCGCTCGCCGTGGCTCCGGTGATGATGGTCGCCGCGAGCGCCGTCGCCGATCCGGTGCTGGTCACGTCGAACACCACGCTCACCTCCTCCGACACGCTGTTCCCCGGAACGACGGTCCCCGTCGCGCTCGCCGAAGTGACGGTCCAGAATGCAACCCTCACGATCAACGGTGAGGTGACGATCACCTCGCTCACGGTCGGCTCGGGGGGCGTCGTCACCCACACGCCCGGATTCACCTACGACGCCGACCCGGGCCCCGCCGTGCAGACGGTCGGCGGATTCCATCTTCACACCTCGACATTCGTCACCGTGAGCGCGTCCGGCGTTATCGACGTCGGCGCCCGCGGATGGGATGGCGGCCAGGGCCCCGGCGCGGGAGCGGCGGGGCCGCTGACCAACGAGTGCGCCGGCGGCGGCGGATACGGCGGTTCCGGTGGAACCGGCACGAATGCCGCCGGAGGTGGAACCTACGGCTCGTTCAGCCAACCCACAGACCTCGGCAGCGGCGGCGGCGCATCAAACACCATCACGGGCAAGCGCGGCGGCGGCGCTATCCGCCTCACCATCGGAGGCGCCCTGACGGTGAACGGAGAGATCAGCGCCGACGGCGCGAACTACGACGGGACCTACTCGGGCGCAGGCTCCGGCGGAAGCATCTGGATCACCGCGGCAACGGTGACCGGCTCGGGAACCATCCACGCCAACGGCCGCGGCTACACCCCCTGCTCCAACGGCGGCGGTGGCGGCGGACGCGTGGCGGTCTACGGCGACCTGTCGACCTTCACCGGCGCAAACGCGCTGCAGGCCCGCGGAGCGGCAACGACCGGTCCCGGTTGCGGCACCGTCTACCGGGCCCAGATCGGCCAGCCCGCCCAGTTGATTTTCGACAACGGCGGAACCGCCAACCAATCGGTGCAGAGTTCGCCGATCGTGACGCCGGCGGGCGTGAACGTGATCATCCGCAACGGCGCTGCGCTTTCGCACGCGTCGGGTAGCACCAGCGGCTTGCTCATGCAAATCGCCGACAATCTCACGATCGATGCCACCGGGCTCATCGACGCGAGCAGCCGCGGCTACGCGGGTGGCCAGGGCCCTGGCGCGGGCAGCGCAGGCTCAACCGCCAACGAGTGCGCAGGCGGCGGCGGATACGGCGGCTCGGGCGGAACGGGCACAAGCGTGTCGGGTGGTGGAACCTACGGCTCGTTCAACCAACCCACCGATCTCGGCAGCGGCGGCGGCGCATCGACGACGGTCCCCGGCAAGCGCGGCGGCGGAGCGATCCGTCTGACAGTGGGGGGGACGCTGACAGTCAGCGGAGAAATCAGCGCCGATGGCGCGTCCTACGACGGGACCTATTCGGGAGCAGGCTCGGGAGGGAGCATCTGGATCAACGCCGCAACGGTCACGGGCGCAGGAACGATCCACGCCAACGGCCGCGGCTACACCCCCTGCTCCAACGGCGGCGGCGGCGGCGGCCGCGTCGCGGTGTACGGAGATCTGTCGACCTTCACCGGCGCAAACGCCCTGCAGGCCCGCGGAGCGGCCACGACCGGTCCCGGCTGTGGCACCGTCTACCGCGCCCAGACGGGCCAGTCCGCCCAGTTGATCTTCGACAACGGCGGAACCGCCAACCCATCGGTTCTGAGCACGCCACTGGTAACGCCGGCTGGCGTGAACGTGATCATCCGCAATGGGGCCGCGCTCACACACGCGCCCGGAAACACCAGCGGCCTGCTCATGCAAGTCGCCGACAACCTGACGATCGATTCCACAGGCCTGATCGACGCGGGCGGCCGCGGCTATGCCGGTGGCCAGGGCCCCGGCGCGGGAGCGGACGGAGTGTTGACCAACGAGTGTGCCGGCGGTGGTGGCTACGGTGGTTCAGGAGGGGCGGGAACCAACGTAGCCGGCGGCGGAACCTATGGCTCGTTCAGCCAACCCACAGACCTCGGCAGCGGCGGCGGCGCATCGAACACCATCACGGGCAAGCGCGGCGGCGGCGCCATCCGCCTCACCGTCGGTGGCACGCTTACGGTGAACGGAGAGATCAGCGCCGATGGTGCGAACTACGACGGGACCTACTCCGGCGCAGGCTCCGGCGGAAGCATCTGGATCACCGCGGCAACGGTGATCGGCTCGGGAACCATCCACGCCAACGGCCGCGGATACACCCCGTGCTCCAACGGCGGCGGTGGCGGCGGACGCGTGGCGGTCTACGGCGACCTGTCGACCTTCACCGGCGCAAACGCGCTGCAGGCCCGCGGAGCGGCAACGACCGGTCCCGGTTGCGGCACCGTCTACCGGGCCCAGATCGGCCAGCCCGCCCAGTTGATTTTCGACAACGGCGGAACCGCCAACCAATCGGTGCAGAGTTCGCCGATCGTGACGCCGGCGGGCGTGAACGTGATCATCCGCAACGGCGCTGCGCTCTCGCACGCGTCCGGCAGCGTGAGCGGGCTGGTGATGCAGGTGGCCGACAACCTCACGATTGAATCCACGGGCCTGATCGACGCGGGCGGCCGCGGCTACGCGGGCGGCCAGGGCCCCGGCGCGGGAGCGGCCGGTGTGTTGACCAACGAGTGCGCCGGCGGCGCCGGATACGGAGGCGCGGGCGGCGCTGGAACCACCGCCGCCGGAGGCGGGGCATACGGCTCGGCCACCCAGCCAACAGACCTCGGCAGCGGAGGCGGCGCCTCAACAACGGTCCCCGGCAAGCGCGGCGGCGGAGCGATCCGTCTCAAGGTCGGCGGCTCGCTGACAGTCAACGGCGAGATCGGCGCCGACGGCGCGCTCTATGACGGGACCTACTCCGGTGCAGGCTCCGGAGGAAGCATCTGGATCACCGCGGCAACCGTCACGGGTGCCGGAACCATCCACGCCAACGGCCGCGGCTACACCCCTTGCTCCAACGGGGGTGGTGGCGGCGGGCGCGTCGCCGTGTACTCCTGCAACATGACCATGCCCCTGTCCAGCATCGTCGCAAACGGCGCGGTCGGAGCGGGCGCGGGCACCACCTATTTCAACGCCACCGCGGTCTCGGTCGTGGTGAGCATCGTCGGCGGGGGCAATCGCTGCCCCGGCGCCACCGTCGCCCTCACCGCCGACACGATCAATGGCACAAGCTACCAGTGGCGCCGCGACAACGTGCCCATGGCCGATGGGCCCGGCATCGGCGGCACGACCTACTCCGGCGTCGCCACGCCGACGCTTACCGTCACCAACGTCTCGCCCATCGACGGCCACGCGGAGATCACCTGCGTGGTGAACAACGCGTGCGGGCTCGTGACCAGCACGCCGTCGGTCCATCTCATCTGCGCCGGAGACTTCAACTGCTCCGGCTCCCTCTCGGTGCAGGACATCTTCGACTTCCTGAATGCCTGGTTCGCGGCCGACCCGCGTGCCGACTTCAACGGCGGCGGGCTGTCCGTGCAGGACATCTTCGACTTCCTCAACGCCTGGTTCGCCGGCTGCTGAAAGTGCCGGGCTCCAAATGCCGTGCCCTCTGTCTCTCGGCCGAGTGGGCCCCTCCGCCCCCACACCTGATTGGGGTATTGGGCAAAAACCGCCAACGTGGTACGCTGTGCCTGGCTCGCGTTGGAGGTTCGCAGCCACGCCGGGCACACACACGCGCTGGGTGCAGCGCCGCGATGGTCGATTCGGGCTCACCCCGGGAGTTCAGCATGCGCGCGTCCAACACTCTTCGTTCCATCGCGGCCGCGGCGGCCATCGTCGCCGGGCTCTCCGGGCACTCCGCCCGCGCCCAGACCACCCTCCTCTCCGGATCTGGAGCGACGGGCATTTCCGTAGATAGTGGCCGCGTGTACTTCATCACGTCCTCGGGCGAGTTCTGCACGACCCAGCGCGCCCGCTCGATGTCCACGGCCGGCGGGGTCGTGACCGACCTGGTCACCCTCTCCGGATCCTGCCCCCTCGATTCCCGGTACATCAAGGCCGACGGTGGGTATGTCTTCACTATCGCCAACGTCTGGGAGGTCCACAAGTACTGGTCGGGCGGGATGAGCCCCTCGACGACGCTCGTGACGGCGCCCGCCCAGGCGACCATCGACCTGGTGCAGCGCGTCGACGCCCTCGGCGACTGGGTGTACTGGTGCAGCCCCTACGCCGTCGGGCGCGTCCATCGCGACGGCACCAATCCGACACAGGTCTCCCGCACGACGACCTTCCGCCTCGGGGCTGCGCCCGCGGCTAACGGGTACGTCTATTACTCCGAGGGCGGAGCCGGCGCCGGAGTGATCAAGCGCGCCGACCTGACCGCGCTTACAACCTCGGTCGTCGTTGGCGGCACCCTGGATTCGCCCTCCGTCCACGCCTGCGACGGTTCCAGCGTGTACTGGACGGAGCCGAGCGGCGTGGTGAAGAAGACATCGCTCACCCCGGGCGGGATCATCCTGATCCTGCGCACGGCCGTCGCCGGTGGGTACAACATCGGCTCGCTCGTCCTCGATGCGACCAACTGCTATTGGATCGAGTCCACCTCCACGGGCGTCGGACGCATCATGCGCATGCCCATCGGGGGCGGCGCGGCCGTGCAGGTCGGCCCGGGCACGCTCGTCTCCCCCAAAGCCCTCCAGCAGGATGCGGACCAGTTGTACTGGCTCGAGGGCAGCAACGGAGACATCCGGCGCATGCGCAAGGACTCCGCGGCGATCCAGCCGGACTTCACCTGGCTGGGCCTCGAGGCGACGCAGGGCATCCAGAACATGTCCAACTCCGTGCCGCTCATGTTCAAGCGGCCGACGCTCGTCCGCGCGTACGCGCAGAGCTCGATCGCCAGCTACCCCAACGTCTCGGCCCGCCTCTACGGCGCTCGCACCTCCAACGGGGCCCCCATGCCCGGCTCCCCGCTGCGTTCGAACGTGGCGGCGATGACCGTTCCCGGTGACGCATCGATCACCGACGCACGCCGCATGAACCTGAACTCCACCTTCAACTGGGAGCTCCCGGAGTCGTGGGTTACCAACAACATCACCCTCACGGCCGAGATCAACTTCGACGGCGCCGTCAGCGAGTCCTCCACCGCCAACAACACCATCGCCCGAAGCCTCATGGTCGATGAGCCGGCCTATGTCTGTCTCAAACTCCGGCGCACCCGCACCGAGGCCCCCGTCTACGAGCCCACCGGCGCCAGCTTCAACAACATCATCAATCGCTTCCGCACGCTCACCCCCGCCTACGTCATGCTCTATCCGCAGTCCGGCCTCTTCGAGGAACTCTCCTGCTGCCACTGGGACGCTCCCCCCTGGTACTGGGGCGCCTGGGAAGTCGGCGACGACAAGAACAAGATGATGGCCCAGCTCATCGTCGAGGCCACCCTTTCCACCAGCTACACCGCCTGCGACCTGGGCCTGCACGGTGAAACCCACCGCGTGGCGATGGTCCATCCCAGCGCCAACACCGGAAGCGGCAACGGCTACGCCAACTACGCCTGGAACGTGAACTGGGTGAAGTTCGAGGACGACGGCACCACCGGCTTCAACAAGCCCCAGGGAGGCCCGACCCTCGCCCAGGAGGTCGCGCACAACTACAACGGCGTCACTGGCTCTCGCTGGAAGCACGTGAACTGCGGATCTCCCGACGGCATCAACTCCTCGTACCAATACGACCCGAACACCATCGGACCCGCCGGACCGCTCAACTACTACGGGTACGACTCCCTCACCCGCACCGTCATCAGGCCGGAGACCACCAAGGACTACATGTCCTATTGCAGTCCCAAGTGGACCTCCGACTACACCTGGCGCGGCCTGATCTCGCAGTACGGTGTCTCCGCCATCCCCTTCGGCCCCGGCCCCACCATCGGCGATGCGATCTTTGTCACCGGCCTCATCCACGAGGACGGCTCCGCGGAGGTCCTCCAGGTCCTGCGCATTCCCAACGGCACCATGCCTGCCGACCACATGTCCAAGCTCCTGACCGAGCAGGCCGAACGCACCACCGCCAACCCCGCGTATCGCCTCGAACTCCGCTCCTCGACCGGCGCCGTGCTCGGCACACAGGACTTCGACGCGACCCAGCAGGAAGCGGAGCACGGCGACGATCTCCCCATCTTCACCGTGCTACTCCCCGACGATCCGGGCACGGGGCTGATCGTCGTCAAAGCGCGAGCGACCAGCGCCGCCATCGGCTCAAAGACGCGCAGCCCGAGCGCGCCGACCATCGGGCCGATCACCTCGCCCAGCCTCGGCCAGACGATCAACACCTTCCCGGGCCCAATCGTCTGGACGGGCAGCGACGTCGACGGCGATCTGGTGACGTACATCGTGCAGTACTCCCGCGACAACGGTGCGAACTGGGAGGTCCTGGCCGCGAACACGCCCAACACCTCGCTCCCCTTCGACGGCGACTACCTGCTCCCCGGCAGCGCCTCCACGGTCTCTCCCGGCTCGTCGCGCATCCGCATCATCGCGTCCGACGGATTCAACTCCGCGATCCGCCTCTCCGACCCGTTCATCGTGACCAATCGAGCGCCGATCGCGTCGGTCAACCTGCCCGCCGCGGGCGCCCGCTTCCTGCCCGGCGAGTCGATCCGGTTCCGCGGCTCGGGATTCGACCCAGAAAACGGCGTCCTCGATCCGGCGATCCACTCGCACACGTGGACCGTCAATAGCGCGAGCATCGGATCCGGCGCCGACATCGTGTACACAAGCGGCTTCGCCCCCGGCTCCTACACCGCCACGCTCACCGTTCGCGACGGAAGCAACGTTGCCGGCGCGAACTCGATCTCCTTCACCGTCGGCGACGCCCTGCCCGCGCCCCCGGACTCCGACGGCGACGGCATCCCCGATTCCGTCGACAACTGCCCGTTCACCGCCAACCCGGCCCAGACCGACACCGACGGCGACGGCATCGGCGACGCCTGCGACAACTGCCCCGCCATCGCCAACGCCACCCAGGCCGATCTCAACGTTAACGGCGTCGGCGACGCCTGCGAGATCCAGCGCCTGTACGTCAACGCGTCCGTCGCAGGCGGGCTCAACAACGGCCTCTCCTGGGCCAACGCCTACACCTCCCTCGAGTCGGCCATGGCCGCCACCGACGCCCTCACCGTTCCCGTCGAGATCTGGGTCGCCCAGGGCCGCTACGTCCCCACGGCTCGAACCAACGCCGCCGATCCCCGCACCGCGACCTTCAAGCTGCGGCCCATCGCCTCGATCTTCGGCGGCTTCACCGGCACGGAGACGGAGCGCCACCAGGCCGACCCGGCCGCGCACGCCACCGTCCTCAGCGGCGACGTGAACAACGACGACGGCCCGAACTTCGCCAACCGCGGCGACAACGTCTACTCGGTCTTCAACTGCTCCTCCAGCCGGGCCATCGACGGGCTGACGTTCTCCGGCGGAAACGCGTCCACCACCAACCCGTCGTTGGGCGGCGGCGTCCACCTCCCCTCGACGATCTTCATCACGCCCTCGTTCTCCCGGTGCACGTTCACCGACAATCAGGGCGGGCCGAACTCCGGCGCCGGCGTCAACGGCTCGTTCAACTCACCGTCGTTTGAGCGCTGCCGGTTCATCGGCAACACCGTGGCCTCCTCCGGCGGTGGATACCGCTGCGACGGCGGCCAGCCGCTGTTCACCAACTGCGTCTTCGTCTACAACCGGGCCACCGGCACGACCGGCTCCCGCGGCGGCGCCGTGTTCGCGTCCAGTTCCGACCCGACGTTCGTCAACTGCACCATCGTTGCGAACAACTCGCGCGGCTTCGGCGGCGGCGTCTATCTCGGCGGCATCGGCGGCCACGCCGTCGGTTTCCACAACTCGATCGCGTGGGCCAACGCCGAGAACAACGGGCAGATCACCTCGCTCGCCCAGATCCACCCCGATTCGCTCCAGACCGCCAACGTCTCCTATTCGTGCGTGCAGGGCGGCTACACCGGTCCGAACATCGCCTCCGACCCGCTGTTCGCGGACCTCGACGGGCCCGACAACGTGCTCGGCACGCTCGACGATAACGTGGCGCCGTCGGCGGGATCACCCGCCAACGACGCCGGCTCGAACTTCCTCGCCGTCTCCCTCGGGTTCGACATCGCCGGAGGCGCCCGGCGCTCCAACGACCCGGCACGCGCCGACACAGGCCTCGGCGGGTCTCCCATCGTCGACATGGGCACCTACGAGTTCCAGGCCCCGCCGCCCTGCCCGGCGGACTACGACGGAAACGGCGTGCTCGCCGTGGCGGACATCTTCGCCTTCCTCAACGCCTGGTTCGCGGGCTCCGCCAGCACCGATTTCGACGGCATCAACAACCTTCAGGTCGCCGACATCTTCGCCTTCCTCAACGCCTGGTTCGCGGGATGCCCGTAGCCGGCGCGGCCGCAAGACCAAGCAGCCCGGGCATGTGTTTTCGCAGTTTCACGCCGCCTTCTTCAACTCCTCCACCCGCTCCAGCACCCGCTCACCCCGCTCATATACATCCCGCGCCGCCCCCACGATCCGCGGGTCCGGCGTCCCCACAACCTCCGCGTCTTTTCCCTCATACGGAATGCTGCCAAGCACAAACCGCATCGCGTTCACCCGCGCGGCCTTCTTGTCGTCGCTTTTGATCACCGTCCACGGCGCATCCGCCGTGTCCGTGTGAAAGAACATCTCTTCTTTCGCCCGCGTGTACTCCTCCCACTTGTCCATTGACGCTGTGTCGATCGGGCTGAGCTTCCACTGCTTCAGTGGGTCACCCTTCCGTTCCTTGAACCGTCTGGCCTGCTCCGCCCGCGACACCGAGAACCAGAACTTGAACAGCCTGATCCCCGAGTTCACCAGCATCCTCTCGATCATCGGCGCCTGACGCAGAAACTCCAGGTGCTCCTTCGGCGAGCAGAACCCCATCACCCGCTCCACCCCCGCCCGGTTGTACCACGACCGGTCGAACATCACGATCTCTCCCGCCGTCGGCAGCCGCTCCATGTACCGCTGGAAGTACCACTGCCCGCGCTCGACCTCCGAGGGCTTGGCCAGCGCCACCACGTGCGCCCCGCGCGGGTTCAGGTGCTCCATGAACCGCTTGATCGTCCCGCCCTTGCCGGCCGCGTCGCGGCCCTCGAACAGGATCACCACCCGCTCGCCCTTGGCCTTCACCCATCCCTGCATCTTCAGCAGTTCGATCTGCAGCAGCGACTTGGTCTGCTCGTAGTCCTTCTTTCCCAGCTTGTCCGGTTTCGACTCGCTCAGGCAGAGGTCGGGTGCGGCGGTGCTCTCGTGCGAATGACCCATAGCGGCGTGCTCCATTCGTGCGGACACAAACGTCCGTTGTTGGCTATCGACGCGGGATCCTCCCGACTCAACCCCGCGTCCGCGTTCCATGGCCTCGAAACGGCGCCCCACCCGGGATCGCCCCGGCCCGCAAACACGAAAACACCCGGGCGATCATGGCCCGGGTGTCGATCATCGCGGCTTGATCCGCCGGTGGCTTAGCAGCCCGCAAACCACGCCGTCAGGTAATCAAAGATGTCCTGCACCTCAAGCCCGTTCACGCCGTTGAAGTCGGTCGCGGGGTCGCCGGCAAACCACGCCGTCAGATAGTCGAAGATATCTTGCACCTCGAGCGTGCCCGACAGGTTGAAGTCCGCCGCGCAGATCGTCACCGTCGAGACCCACGCCTCCACGCCGCCCGTGGGCGTGCTCGATCCGCCCGCGACCACCGTGCCCGTGCTGTTCACCGCCCGGGCCTCGGTGAGCGTGTAGCCCGCCGGAACCACCGACGACAGCAGCGTGTTCAGGTCGCGCATCCCGATGTCCGCCCGCCAGATGAACGCCCGCTGGCCCGAGCCGAACGTCGACGCCGCCGACATCCCGACGATGGTGCTGCCGTCCGTCGAGATCGCGTACGCCGTGCTCCGGACCATGCCCGGCAGCGTGCCGAGATCTTCCAGGCCCGTCGCGGCCGTCCAACGGAACGCGTGGCGCGTGCCGCCCACGGCAAAGTCGCCGACCACCACGCTTCCGTCGCCGCTCACGCCGTTGGCGATCCCGGCTCCGGTCGTGATCGGCGTCATGCCGCCCGCCTCGGTCCACACAAACGCCCGCTGCATTCCGCCGAAGACGCCCCATCCCGCCACTACCGACCCGTTCGTGTTCGTCGCCAGCGCCTCGCTGGTGGTCGGATCGGTGAACCCGGCTGCCGCGGTGTCGATGAACTGGATGTGCCCGCTGTCGCCATACCGGATCGCGCGGTGCGGCCGCGTCCCGCCGCCCCCGCTCGAGGCCGACCACCCGATTGCGGTGCTCCCATCGCGCGACAGGCCATAGCACTCGCCGCCGTGGTAGAGCTGGTCCGTCACCGCGCTCGTGCTCGCCCCCCAACGCACGGCCTTCACGCTCCCGCTCGTCTCCCCGCCCACGATGATCGTGCCGTCCGACGACACGCCGTACGCGCCGGCCGCGGGCGCGAGCGGATCAAGGTCCTGGATGCCCGAGTCCGACGTCCACTTGAACGCGTGACTGCTCGACCCGTAGTAATAGTTGTTCCCGCTGTGGCCGACCACCACCGAGCCATCCTCCGACACGCCGTACCCGGAACTGAACGTGTTCGACCCGGCCAATGCGCCGACAAGGTGAAACGTCGAAGTCTGGGCGTTCGCGCACGCCGCCGTCCCCGCCAAAGCGGCGACAAACGCGGCAGCAACTCGATTCTGGATGAAGGTCTTGAACACGATGATCTCCTTGGTTTTCACCCACTCGCCGGCACCGGCGACATTCCGGGACCGGCGTGAGGATGGAGGGTGGTGGTGGGCCCCGCCAGATACCCATGCGAAGGAGCGCGCCTCGCCCTGTCACACTCAGGAGCACAATCTCGCAAATGGCCGCAAGTCGCCCCACGCCCCTACCCTGATCTCGGGTTCGAACGATCGACACCCCGAAAGGTCCACCGTTCAACCCGCACCAACCCCTTCCGATGTGTCGCCATCTGCCCCCGATTCCCCGTTGGTCGCGGCCGATCGTTGCCGCACGCGCCTCCCGCTCCCGGAATCCGTTCGCGTACAAGCAGTGGGGGGGGCGAAGGGAAGAGTCCGGCTCCGCTGGGCCTACGGAATCAGCATCATCCTCATCCACGCCCTCGCTCTCCTCGCCGTCCTCCCATACTTCTTCTCGTGGACGGGTCTGGTCCTCTGTCTTCTCGGTCTCTACATCTTCGGCACCCTCGGCGTGAACCTCGGCTTCCATCGCCTCCTCACCCATCGCTCCTTCCGCTGTCCGCAATGGGTCGAGCGCACCGTCGCCATCCTCGGCGTCTGCTGCCTGCAGGAGGGCCCGGCCCGCTGGGTCGCCATCCACCGCAAGCACCACCAGCAGTCCGATGAACAGCCCGATCCGCACAGCCCCCTCGTGACCTTCCTCTGGGGCCACATCGGCTGGCTCATCGTCGAAAACGACGAGACCGACTCGTTCCATCTCCTCCAGCGCTACTCCCGCGATCTCGCCTCACAGCCGTTCTATCTCGGCCTTGAGCGAAGGCTCCGCTGGCTCTGGGTCTATATCGCCCACGCCCTCGCCATCGCCGCCGCGGCCTTCGCCATCGGCTGGTTCATCACGCCAACCCCCGCCGCCGCGCTGCGGTTTACCGCCAGCATCGTCCTGTGGGGCGTCGTCGTCCGCACCGTCCTCGTCTGGCACATCACCTGGAGCGTCAACTCGCTCAGCCACCTCTGGGGCTACCAGTCCTTCCAGACCGGCGAGAACAGCCGCAACAACTGGTTCGTCGCCCTCATCTCCAACGGCGAGGGCTGGCACAACAACCACCACGGCGACCAGCGCTCCGCCGCCCACGGCCACCGCTGGTACGAGTTCGACGTCACCTATCTCACCATCCGCGGCATGCAGGCTCTCGGCCTGGCGACCAACGTCATGACCCCGGACCGCCACCACAAAGAGCCTCTCGCGTAAGCGAGAGGAAGTCGGCTGCCTCCAAGCATCACAGCAATCACGAAAAAAACGCCCGGGCATTGAGCCCGGGCGTTCTGCTTCCGACCCGTTCACAAACCCCGCGCCCGGCTCTCAGCCCTTCATCTTCGCCGCTCGCGTCGCGGCTTTCTTGTCCCGCACATTCCGCACCTTCTCGGTGACGTGCGAAGGCTCCACCCGGCTGCCCCGATGCGGGCTGCTCGACTCCGATCGCTGCTTCCGACCGCTCGCGCTCGTGGTGTTGGTGCGTTGTCCGCTCGGCTTGTTTGCTGCTGCCATCGCCAAGGCTCCTTCGGTTGCCCCCTCCCAGGTCCCCCAAGATCCCCAAGACCGGGCATCTCGCAGCCTCACGGCTGCTTCGGCTCTTCCGCTTTCTTCTCAGGCGCCGTGGGGGGGGCGGACTTCTCCGCCTTCTCATCCTTCTTCTCATCCTCGGCCTTTGGAGGAGTAGGGGGGTTCTTCGCCGCCATCTCCTTCCCGCGCACCGTCGCCTTCACCACCTCCGCCGCCGGAAGCAGCAGGATTCCAAAGTTCCCTTCGCCGCCCGAGTCCCCGCCCTCCATGTCCTCCTTGTCGGGCATCTGCAGGATGTTCAGCCCGACGACCTTTCCATCGGCCCCGAACATCGGCGCGCCCAGCATCTCACGCTGCGACCCGCCGAACCCGGTCGGGATCATCAGGGCCCGTGGCTTCTTCGTGCTCCCGCCCACGCGGCCCTCATCAACGCTCAGCGCGTGATCGAAGAACTTCCCCATCCGTTCCACGACATACAGCTTGTCTCCCAGCGTGACCGTCGCCGACGACGCAAAGTCCACCGCCGAGAACGTCTTCCCCTTCCCCTTCTCATCGTCCACCTGCACCCAGCACAGGTCCAGGTCGCTGTCGCGGGCCAGGATCTTCGCCTTCAGTCCCTCCGTGTCATCGCCCGCCAGCACCTTGATGTTCGTCGGGTTGGCCGTCATGCCCATCCGGCTGGCCATCCCGCCCATCTTGGCGTTGGAGACCAGCACCAGCCCGCCCGTTTCCATCATCAGGCCCGTGGTCTCCACGTCGCGGCCCTGCTCGTCGCCGCCCATCGGCCCGCCGTCGAACTTCATCACGAACTTCACCGTCACCAGCGCGGGGCCCACGGTGTCGATGAGTTTCTTGTACGTTCCACCCGTCTCATCCGCCGCCGGACGAGCCGGCATCGCGGCGGAAGCCGGCGCAAACGAAACGCACGCGGCAAGGGCAAGAGCGGAAGTAGTCAGCACGGCAAGCGAACGCTTCATTCGGAAAACTCCGGAAAAATGGTCTCTTTCAAAGGCCGCTCGGTCTCGGCCCAAAGCTCTCAAGCACACTCAAACACCAACTCCAACGTCCCCCCTCCGCGAACCTCAGCGATCCCTCCTCTCACCTCTGCGTGCGCCTTTACTCCGTCACGGCCCCAACCTTCTTCTCGGTAGGCTTCCAATCCGGCTCTACGAACCGGAAGTACGTCCGCACGCCGCGGTACACCACGAACACCACCCGCTCGGGCTGCGTGGCCTTTACCTTGTCCATCGCCTTCCTGTACGACGCCGTGTCGGTCACCTCGTCGTCGCCGATCTTCTGGATCAGGTCGCCCGACTGGATCCCCGCCAGCCCGGCCCATCCAGCCGGCTCGGCGCTGTCCACGAACACGCCCGTCACCGAGTCGTCCCACTTCTGGTCCTCTCGGTCGAAGAACACGATCTCGCGTACGGCCATCTCAAAGTCCGAGTTCCGCACGCGCGGCACCTCCGCCGCCGTCAGCCGCGTCCGCTCGAGCTCCAGCTTGATCGGGCGCGCCGCGCCGCCGCGATACACGCCCAGCGTCACGGCCTGGTCGATCGAGCGCGTGCGAACCTCGCGATTCAGCAGCCCCGCGTCCTGAAGGCCCTTCGGCTGCACCTTGGTGTCGTCGATCGAGTAGATTACATCGCCGACCTTCAGCCCCGCCTTGGCCGCGTTGGTCCCGCTGTATACCCGCACCACGCGGAACCCGCGCTCGTCGGCGTTGCCCAGCTTCTCGGCCATCGACTTCACCACCGGCTGCGTCGCCACGCCGATCCACGCCTTGGGCGTCTCCGGCGGCGGGTCCGGGCGATCATCGGGCTTGGGCTTGAGCAGCGTGATGAAGCTCTTCCCCTCGCGCTCGTACTCGATGAGCACATACTCCGGCTTGTCCTTGAGCGCATCGATCCGCTTGTACTGATCGATCAGGTCCTTGAGCGTCTCGACGGGGTTCCCGTCCACCGCCCGGATGACGTCTCCCCAGCCCAGCTTCGGCTCTGTCTGCTCCGCCGGGCCGCCCCCGCGAAGGCTCGTCACCACCGCGCCGCGCGTCGACGGCAGCTTGCGCAGCTGCGCCGCCCGCTCGGTGATCCGCTGCGCCGTCAGACCCCACGTCCGCAGTGCGGCCTCCTCGCCCCGGTCCTTGAGCAGCTTTTCCGTTGTCACCACCGCCTCGCCCGCCGATCCGCTTCGAACATACGAGAGCGTGATCTTCGAGCCGATCGCCTTGTCCGCGATCCTCTTGAGCAGCGGGGGAACCTCCTCGGCAAACCGCACCGTCACCGGCTGCCCGTCCACCGCCGTCACCACGTCCCCAGTCCGCAGCCCGGCATTGGCCGCCGGCCCTCCGGTCTCAACCGAGTCCACCAGCACCCCCGACTCGATCCCCGTGTTCTGCGTGTGGCGGAACGACGCCCCGATGCTCGACCGCAGCACCTCGCCGCGGGCCATCAGGCTGTCGGCCACCTGTCTTGCCATGTTGCTCGGCGTCGCGAAGGCCATCCCGCTCCCGCCCCGCGTGTTCACGCCCACCACCTGCCCGAGCAGGTTCACCAGCGGCCCGCCCGAGTTGCCCGGGTTGATGAGCGCATCGTGCTGGATCCAGTTCGTGAACAGCCCCGTCCGCTGCTCCCAGTTGAGCATCATCTCGTCCACCTCGCCCGCATCGCGCGTCGAGGTGAACACCCGCTCCGTGTTCGACACGATCCCCAGCGTCACCGTCCGCGATAGCGCAAACGGCGAGCCCATCGCCAGCACATAGTCGCCCACCGCGAGCTGGTCCGAGTCCCCGAACGACGCGGCCACCAGCGGCTTCGACGGATCCTTGAGCTTGCTCTTGTCGATCTTCAGCACCGCCAGGTCCGTCCACGGATCCTCGCCCACCAGCGTCGCCGGGATCCGCTGCTTGTCCGCCATCACGCACCAGAACTTGTTCCCCTGGTCCGTCACGTGCGCGTTGGTCAGCACGAAGCCGTCGGCCCCGATGATCGTTCCCGATCCGGTCGACCGCTGCTTCGCTTCCTTGCCCCCCTGATACTCCAGAGATACCACATCAATGTTCACCAGCGACGGGAACACCTGGTCCCTCGCCTGGCCCACCATCGCGCGAACCCCCGACCGCAGCTCCGCGATCCGCGGATCCTCTTTCTGGGCCGCCGCGGCGTGAACGCCCGCCGGCTTCCCGTCGGCCGCGCTGGTCTTGGTCCCCGCGCACCCATTCGCCCCCACCAGCCCGACCCCCGCGATCGTCCCCAGCACCGCACCCGCGATCCGTCGGCCCAAGGTTCCATCCGTGGATGTCTGCATGCTCATGCGTCTCCGTGTTCCGCCGTGGCCAGAACTCTTCCCGCCTGCCCCCCGGGCCCAAACCCGGCCTGTGAGGGTGGGCAACCCGCCCCCCGGTGTCAACCACCCGCGACCCCCATTCCAATGTTGTGCGACAGGCATACCGGCCACCCCACCCGTCGGTTCGGGCGGCCCGATATCCGCCGCCAGCCTCTTTGACGCCAATCTCGCTCAGATTGTTCCACAATCCGAAGCAATCCCGCCGATCGACCGTACAACCGATGACCACAGGTTCGTGTATGCTGTAGCTCCGTCCATGCCCACACTCGCTTCCAGGATTGCCGCCCTCGCCCTCATACTCGCGCTCTGCGCGCTGCGATGCACCTGTGGCTGCATGTCCGATTCACTCGGGGCCTACCTCGGCCACGCCGCCGCCCCCACCCACGAGTGCTGCCACGCCTGCGACGAGGGCGATCACTCCCCCGGCACCCCCCGTACCCCCGCGCACTACGACTCATCCTGCGCCTCCGACGAGCGCATCCCCTCCCCCAACGCACCCCAACTCGACTGGCCCCTCGCCGTGGCGATCCTGATCGAGTTTCCCAGCCCGATCGACGCCGCGGCCCCCGCGCCGCGCTCCATCGGCCCCGCCGAGCACCCGCCCGCCCGCGCGGACAGTTCGCTCCTGCGCCTCCACTGCGCGCTGACCGTCTAGGCCAAGGCGTCCGTTCCATCGCCGCACCGATCCGTGCCGCGCGGCCGCGCTATCCGTACATCGCAAGCCCCTCCGTCCCACCGGACATCTCCTGTTTCGGAGACACCACGCATGAACACGCCCTCTTTCCGCGCGTCCCTTCTCGCCGCCCTCGCCACGGTCACCGTCGGCGGCGGCATCGCCGCCCTCGTCCTCGCTGAGGACCCCCACGCGGCCCCCGCGACCGGCTCCTTCGACATCAACTCGCCGCGCCACCTCTCCGAACTCACGGCCAAGTACATCGATCTCCAGACCGCCGAGGTCGACTTCGGCACCGTCGAGTCCGTCGTTCGTCTCACCGGCAGCGTCCGGCCGATCCCCGACCTCACCAGCATCGTTTCCAGCGCGGTGCAGGGCACCATCGTCCGCCTCGACGTTCGCATCGGCGACCACGTCCGCCGCGGCCAGCCCATCGGCGTCATCCAGTCCTCCGAACTCGCCCGCATGGTCATCGATCTGCACAAGGCCGAGATCGAGGCCGAGCACGCCCTTGCCGAGATCGCCGCCGCCAACTCCAACATCGCCCAACTCCGCAACCAGATCACCTCCGCCGAGGGCCAGGCCACGCTGCTCGAAGAAGAGCTCGCCCGCCTCCAGAGCGCGAGTGATGTGGGAAGTGGGGGGGCGGTCAGCGCCAACACCATCGCCGCCAAACGCGCCTCCGCCCTCCAGGCCCGCACGCAGGTCTCAACGCTCAAGCTCTCACTCACGCAGGCCGAGCGCACCCTCGGCTCGCTCGGCAAGATCAAGGACTCCACCGCCAAGTCCATCCTCGCCATGCAGGCGGCCATCGACATCATTCACGCCCACCCCACCGGCATCGACCTGTCCGAAGAGTCGAAGGCCGAGGGCGAGTCCGGCGGCACCTTCGTCCTGCACGCCCAGATCGACGGCATCGTCACCCATCGCGACGCCGTGCCCGGCCAAGGCGTGGAGGCCGGCAGGCCCCTGCTCACCATCGTCGACTACTCGCAGGTGCTCATCGAGGGCGAGCTTCCCGAGTCGATGATCGCCGCGTTCAGCAACGGCAACACAGCCCAGCCGGTTCGCATCCGCCGCCCCGGCTCCCCGCCCGGCGAGGCCCCGATCGCCACCGGTCAGGTGAAAGGCATCAGTCCCACCGTCGATCCGATCAAACGCACCGCACACCTGCTCATCACCGCGCAGAACCCGACGATCTCGCCAGTCCCCGTCCTTCAGGAAGGCATGTTCGTCGCCCTCGCCGTCACCACCAGCCCCGGCGCCCAGTCCGTTGTGGTGCCCATCTCCGCCCTCATCTCCGACGGTCCCACCCAGTTCGTCTTCATCAAAGACAAAGACGCCTACATCAAGCGCGACATCCTCCCCGGAGCACGCGATGATCGCTTCCTCGAGGTCAAGGACGGCCTCGTCCCCGGCGACATCGTCGTCACCAAGGGTGCCTATCTCCTCACCCAATACCGCCCCGCCGGCGCGGCCCCCGCTGACGAGCACGGCCACGGCCACAGCCACGAGCACTGACCCCACCTCCGGTCCTACTCCTACTCGTGCTCGTCTTCTTCCGGTCCTCATCCAAATCCAAATCGTAATCCCAATCTCTTCCTCCTCCTTCCTCCTGTCTCTACCCCATGCTCAAACACCTCGTTCGTCTCTCCCTCCAGCACCGCACGCTCTTCCTCATCGCCGCCGCCGCGATGTGCGTCTACGGCTACATCTGCGCCCGCGATCTCCCCATCGACGTCCTCCCCGATATCTCCCGCCCCACCGTCACCTTCCTCACCGAAGCCCCCGGCCTTTCCCCCGAAGAAGTTGAAACCCAGGTCACGACCCCCATCGAAACCGCCGTCAACGGCGCGGCCGGCGTCACCCGCGTCCGCTCCTCCTCCGGCATCGGCCTCTCCGTCGTCCACGTCGAGTACGCCTGGGGCACCGACATCTACCGTGCCCGCCAGATCGTGCAGGAACGCATGTCTGAGATTCGGGACCGCCTCCCCACGGGGATCACCCCGCACATGGGCCCCGTCTCTTCCATCATGGGTGAGGTCATGCTCCTCGGCCTCTCCTCCCCCGACGGCTCGCTCTCCCCCATGGAGCAGCGCGACGCGGCCAACTGGATCCTCCGCCCCGCCATCCTCTCCGTCCCCGGCGTCGCCCAGATCACCATGCACGGCGGCGACATCCGCCAGTTCCAGGTCAAGGTCGATCCCGACCGCCTCCGCCTCTACAACCTCACCCTCGAAGACCTCGAGAAGGCCGTCGCCGAGTCCAACCGCAACGGCAGCGGCGGCAGCGGCGGGTTCCTCGTCGGCCCCTCCACCGAGCTCATCGTCCGCACCGTCGGCCGCCTCACCACCGCCGACGAGATCGCCTCCGCCCTCGTCGCCACACGCACCACCGCCGAGAGCGGCCACAACATCGCCGTCCGCGTCCGCGACGTTGCCCGCGTCGTCGAGGGCCCCAGCGCGTTCAAGCGCGGCGACGCCTCCGTCCTCGGTACCCCCGGCGTCGTCCTCGCCATCACCAAGCAGCCCGGCATCGACACCCGCGCCCTCACCAAAGCCATCGACGAGCGCCTCGCCCGCATCGGCCCCGGCCTGCCCAAGGGCCTCGTCCTCGACGCCGACATCTTCCGCCAGTCCCAGTTCATCGAGGCCTCCGTCACCAACGTCATCCACGCCCTCCGCGACGGCGCGATCCTCGTCGTCATCGTCCTCATCCTCTTCCTCGTCAACGTCCGCGCCACCCTCATCACCCTCGCCGCGCTTCCCCTGTCCATCCTCTCCACCTTCATCGTCTTCAAGCTCCTCGGCCAGTCCGTCAACACCATGACCCTCGGCGGAATCGCCATCGGCGTCGGCGAGCTCGTCGACGACGCAGTGGTGGGGGTCGAGAACATCCACCGCCGCCTCAAGCAGGCAGCCCGATCGTCTGGAAAGTCGTCAGACGCCGACAGATCCACGTTTCTGAGGGTTATCTTCGACGCGACGTGCGAGGTCCGCAACCCCATCCTCATCTCCACCGCCATCGTCCTCCTCGTCTTCCTCCCCCTCCTCTTCCTCCCCGATCTCGCCGGCCGCCTCTTCACGCCCCTCGCCCACGCCTACATCATCTCCATCTTCGCCTCGATGGTCGTCTCCCTCACCATCACCCCCGCGCTCGCCAGCTTGCTCCTTTCGCGCAAGTCCGACGCTCGGCACTCCGACATCGAGCGAGAAGGCCCCATCCTCCGCCTCTGCAAGCGCATCGCCGCGTGGGCCTACGCCGTCTCGATGCCGCGTCCCAAGGCCGTCATCGCCGCCTGCGTCCTCCTCGTCCTCGTCTCCATCGCCGCCGTCTCGCGCATGGGCACCGAGTTTCTCCCGCCCTTCAACGAAGGCACCGCTGTCGTCGCCGTCAACGCCGCACCCGGAATCTCACTGGCCGAATCCTCCCGCCTCGGCGCGGCCGCCGAATCTCTGATTCTCGTCATCCCCGAGGTCCGCCACGTCGCCCGCCGAACCGGCCGCGCCGAGGGCGACGAGCACGTCATCGGCATCAACTCCTCCGAAATCGAAGTCGACTTCTTCGCCTCATCGTCCGACCCGAAAGCCGGCGACCGCACCGCGCCGGCCAAGATTCGCCCACGCAAGGCCGTGTTCGCCGACATCCGCGAAAAACTCTCCGCTCTCCCCGGCGTCACCGTCAACGTCGGCCAGCCTATCGGCCACCGCATCGAGCACCTCGAGTCCGGCGTTGAGGCCCAGATCGTCGTCAAGGTCTTCGGCCCCGAGCTCTCCCAGCTCCGCGGCCTCGCCGAAAAAGCCCGCGGCCTCATGTCCGCCCTCCCCGGCGTGACCGACCTCTCCGTCCAGCGCCTCGACCTGGTCCCGCAGGTCCGCATCCGCATCGACGCCGAGCGATGCGCCGTCTACGGCTTCACCGTCGCGCAGCTCGTCGACACGCTCCAGACCGCCGTCGGCGGTCGGGTCGTCTCTCAGATTCTTGATGGAAGCAAGTCGTACGACCTGATCGTGATGTTCGACGACCCCTGGTCGGCCAACCCCGAGCACCCGCGTGCCGGCTCCGCGCCCTCAATTCCCTCGACCGACGCCGCCCTCAAGGCCCTCGGCGAGATCCGCCTCGTCTCTCCTTCCGGCGCGGTCGCCCTGATCTCCGACCTCGCCGAAATCCAGCAATACCTTGCCCCCAACGAGATCGGCCGCGAGAACACCCTTCGCCGCATCTACGTTTCCTGTAATGTCGAAGGTCAGGATCTCGGCCGCACGGCCCAGGCCATCGAGCAAACGCTCCTTGCCAACCTCCACCCGCCCGTCGGCTACTCCGCGCAGGTCGAGGGCCAGTTCGAGAGCCGCCGGCGCGCCGTCCGCTCCATCATCATCTTCGGCGCGCTGTCTCTTGTGCTCATGCTCACGGTCCTCTGGACGTATTTCCGCACCCTCGCCCTCGCCCTGCAGGTGATGCTCAATATCCCCTTCGCCTTCATCGGCGCGGTCGCCGCGCTCCTCATCGCCCGCGAACCCTTCTCCATCGCCAGCCTCATCGGGTTCATCAGCCTCTGCGGCATTGCCTCGCGCAACGGCGTGCTCATGATCAGCCACTACATCCACCTCACCACGCCCGTCGCCGACGGCGGCGAGGGCCTCCCGCTCACTCGCGAGACCGTCATCCGCGGCTCGCAGGAGCGCGTCGCCCCCGTCCTCATGACCGCCCTCACCACCGGACTCGCCATGCTCCCGATCCTCCTCGCCCACGACGCCCCCGGCAAGGAAATCCTCTATCCGCTCGCCCTCGTCGTGTTCGGCGGCCTCATCACCTGCACGCTCCTCGACTTCTTCGTCACCCCCGCCATCTTCCTCGCACTCGCCAGCCGCGGCGTTTCCGGTGGAGCTTCGGGGCGCGCCGGCGATATCAGTCCCTCTCATTCCAGCGAGACTCATCCATGACCCACATCGCGATCGTTTGTTCCTCGTTCCGGCGGCTCTGTCTCGCGATCGTAATGATCGGCACGCTCGCGCCCCTCGCCCGCGCCCAGCACGACCACGCGCCCCCGCCCCTCCCGACCTCCTTCCCCGCCGCCCTCGCGGCGATCAAGGACAACCTCCTCACCATTGAGCGCGGCCTCTCCGGCAACAAGCTCGATCAGGCCGGCGACGCCGCCTTCAACCTCAGCACCATCGCCAAGGGTCTCGGCAAGCTCGCCCTCGCCGACCAGTCCATTCCGCGCGACAAGATCAAGCCCATCAACCTCGCCTCCAAGCCCCTTGCCGACGCCGCCCTCGAGCTCCACGAGGCCGCCGAGGCCAGCAAGGCTGCCGAATCCGCCGCGCTCTTCACCACTCTCCGCGCCCGGGCCGCCGACCTTCTCACCATTCTCGGCCCCGATCCCTACGTCTGCGAGATGCACTGCGAGGGAGCCAAGACCTACGACAAGCCCGGCACCTGCCCCGTCTGCAAGATGGACCTCACCCGCGTCAGCCAGACGCCCTACTCCGTCGACGTCTCCACGCCCAAGGGCTCATCGCCCATCGTCGCCGGCAAGCCCGCCGCGCTCGATGTCCGCCTCTTCGAGCCCGCCGGCACGCCCGTCGGCCCCATCGACGTCGTCCACGAGCACCCGCTCCACCTCATCATCGTCTCCGCCGACCTCTCCTTCTACGCCCACGAGCACCCGACCCGCACGCCCGACGGCATCTTCCACCTGAGCGCGTTCACGTTTCCCTTCGGCGGCAAGTTCACCGTCTACGCCGATTTCACCCCAACCTCGCGCACGAATCAGGTCGTGCAGACTGACATCACCATCCCGCCCGGTGATGTCCCGGCGCACGCCCCCATCACCCTCGTCGAGAACGAGGACGGCGTGGGCAAGGACGGCGACTACGAGTTCCGCATCCGCTGCAACGCGCAGAAGTTCTTCGGGGGGGGCGGGCAGGATTCCTTCCTCCGCTACGGCGTCGACCTCAAGGGCCAGCCCGTCACCGACCTTGAACCCCTCATGGGCGCGCTCGGCCACCTCGTCATCATCTCCGCCGATCGGAAGACCTACATCCACGCCCACCCGCTCGATCTCAACGCCAAGCCCGGCGACGCCGCCCACGACCATGACCACGCCGGCCACGCAAGCCACAACGAAGCGGCCATCCTCGAAAAGGCCCGCGCCTCCCTCCTCTCCAACGGCAAGCCCTCCGACGTCGTCTTCCACGCCGTCTTCCCCACCCCCGGCCTCTACCGAGCCTTCGCCCAGTTCCAGCACAAGGGCAAGATCCTCACCTACGCCGCCACCATCGACGCCAAAGAGCCAAACGGCGACACCACCGCGCCAGCCCCAACAGCCCCGGCGCACGACCACGAAAAGCACAAGTAAGCGCGCCGCCCCAAAGTCCCAGTCCTCATCCAAATCGAAATCCAAATCCCAATCTCCTCTTCTTCTCCCCATGCGCAACCCCACCCCATTCCTCCTTCTCCTCCTCCTCTCCGGCTGCGCCGCCTCCCTCGACCCCAAGCCCGACATCGCGCACACCGCGGCCACCGTCACCGAGCGCACCGGTCTCCTCCCCGATTGGCTCGCCCCGGCGCAGGTCACCGACCTCCCCGCCGAGCTCACCTCCACCGAGGCCGCTCGCCTCGCCCTCACCCACGATCCGAAGCTCCGCGCGGCCCTGCAGCGCATCGCCGCCGCGCGGGCCGATCTCGTTCAGGCCGGCCTCCTTCCCAATCCCGCCCTCGCCATCGATCTCGGCTTCCCCATCGACGGCTCCGGCGGTGCAACCAAAGTCGGCGTCAGCCTCACTCAGCAGCTCGGTGCTCTCCTCTCCCGCGCCGATCGCCAGTCCGGCGCCGACGCCGCCCTCCGCGAGCAGGTCCTCGCCGCCAGCGATCAGGCCCTCCGCACCGTCGCCCACGCCCGCGCGGCCCACGCCCGCGTCCTCTTCGCCCAGTCCGCTCTCGTCCCCATGCGGGAAAGCGTCGCCGCGGCCGAGCACGCCGTCGACACGGCCCGCCGCCGCCTCGCCGCCGGCGAGGACAACTCTCTCGAGGTCAACCGCCAGCGCCTCGCCCTCGCCCGCCTCAGCGCCGAGCTCCAGCAGCGCACCACCGACCTCGACCTCCGCAAACGCGAGCTCCTCGCCCGCCTCGGCCTCGCCGCCCACCCAGCCGATTTCACAGTCAGAGGCCCGGGCGTACCCCCGGGCACGGACGCTCTGGATTCGCCACTCCCCACAACCGACCCCGACATCATCGCAGCCGCCCGTGAAAACCGCCTCGACGTCGCAGCCGCGCGCGCCGCCGCCGACGCCGCGCTGGCTCGCGTGAGCGTCGAGCGCAAGTCCCACTTCGACCTCAGCGCCGGCCCCGCCTTCGAGCGCACCGACGACAAGCGCAAGGAACTCGGCCCCGCCATCGAGGCCTCCATCCCGATCTTCGATACCGGGAGCGCCCGCGTCGCCAAGGCCCGCGCCGAGGCCGCCCGCCTCGCCCTCGAGGCCGACGAACTCGAGCAGTCCGCCATCGCCGAGGCCCGCGCGGCCTTCCTCTCCGCCCAATCCGCCCGCTCCCTCGCCGCCCGCTACGAGTCCGAGGTCGCCGCCCTCTCCGAAACCAACCTCACCCTCGCCCAGCGCGCTTTCACCGCGGGCCAGACCGACCTCACCGTCCTTCTCGAATCACGCCAAAGCGCCATCGACGCCCGCCTGAAACTCATCGACCTCCAGGAAAAAGCGGCCCTCGCGGACATCGAACTCCGCCGCGCCATCGGCCGCTGAACCCGCCTTCTCACCCCTCTTTGCGCTACCCCTCTGCGAACCCCCGCGTGGCCTCAGCGAACCTCCGCGTGCGCCTTTGCTGCTACGCCTGCGCAATCCGCGCATACGTCTCCGGCCGCCGATCCCGGTAGAACTGCCACACGTTGCGAACCTCCTGGATCATGTCCAGGTCAAGGTCCGCCACCACCACCTCATCCTTGTCCCGCGAGGCCTCCACCATGATCTTCCCGCGCGGGTTGCAGAAGTAGCTCTGCCCATAGAACTCCCCGATGCACCACGGCTTCTCCGTCCCCACGCGGTTGATCGCCCCCACGTAGTACTGGTTGGCCACCGCGTGCGCCGGCTGCTCGAGCTTCCACAGATACTCGCTCAACCCCGCCACCGTCGCCGACGGGTTGAACACGATCTCCGCGCCGTTGAGCCCCAACTCTCGCGCCCCTTCCGGGAAGTGCCGGTCATAGCAGATGTACACCCCGATCTTCCCGAACCGCGTCTGGAACACCGGATACCCGCCGCCATCCCCGTCGCCGTTCCCCGGCTTGAAGTAGAACTTCTCCCAGAACCCCGGCAGGCAGTGGGGGATGTGCTTCTTGCGGTACTTCCCGAGATACTTCCCCGTCTCATCGATCACCGCGGCCGTGTTGTAGTACACGCCCGTGTTCTCCACCTCGTACATGGGCACCACCATCACCATCCCATGCTTCTTCGCAAGGTCCTGCATCAGCCGCACCGTTGGTCCATCCGGCATCGGCTCGGCCGTCGAGTACCAGCGGGTGTCCTGCTCGGCGCAGAAGTACGGCCCATAGAAAATCTCCTGCAGGCAGCACACATTCGCCCCCCGCTCCGCAGCCTGCTTGATCAATGGCAGATGCTTCTCGATCATCGCGGCCTTGACCTTGTGCAGGTCCCGCTCATCGGCCAGAGGATTCGAGCACTGGATCAACGCGGCACGGGTGATTCGTGGCATAGTCCTCAAGTGTACCGGCGCAACAAATCAGGCGTCCGGGTGCCGACCGAGGCGCGACGGCTCCGGGTTCCCGATCAATGCCGACCGGGAAATCTGCTCAGCACCCCACAAACCACGCGTTCAGGAACGCAAAGATGTCCGCCACCTGCAACCCATTCACCCCGTCAAAGTCCGCCGAAGGGTCTCCCCCAAGCCAGGAGTTCAGAAAATCAAAGATGTCCTGAATCGTTAGGCCATCCACTCCATTGAAATCCGCGGTGCACGGCCACCGCGTTGCGTTCACCGTCGCCCACGCCCGCGTTCCCCCATCGACGCTCGATCGAGCGCTCACCACCAACCCGGCGCTCGCGGCCCCCGACATTCCCGGGGCACGAATCTGCACCACCACCGGCACTGATCCCCCGGGCGTCACCACCTGCGTGACTCCACCCGTCGCTGCCCCCGTCCAGCCGCCGGCCCCATCGGCCAAGATGGTGTACGAAGCCGCCACGGACCCCGTGTTCACAAGCGTCAAGGTCACCGTTCCCGGCACCCCCAGTGGAACCTGTGCCGACTGCACCGCGGGCGAAAGCGTGATTCCCGCGTTCGCCGTCAGAGACACGCCGGCGCTGTCGGGCGCGATGGATCCCCACACCGACGGCCATCGCGCCTGATCCCCCTTGAGGTACAGATCAAAGAACGCCGTCAGCAGCCGCCGAGTGTCCGCCAGTTGCACCGCCCTCGCAATCGTTCCGCTGTCGCAGAAAATGAAATCCGCATCCACGAATCCGCAGTGATAGCCCCCCGCGATCAGCGGCAGCTGCTTCGGCGCGCTCGTCGCGTTGTATATCAGTTGACCGTTGCTCCCCGTCGCGACGATCGTGTCCGATGATCCGCAGATGAACGACGCCGGAATCCGCAGTCCCGCCGCCGCGCCCACCGCCGACGGATTCGTTTCCGCCGGGGCCATGTTCGCCAGCGCCCGCACCCGCGAATCCGCCGCGGCGGCCAGCACGCTCGCCCCGCCCCCCATGGAGTGCCCGGACATCCCGAACGCGTTCACGTTCACCCGTCCAAAGTACGGAGATGACGCGGATGTGTTCTGCTGCTCCAGGTACGTCAGGCAGCGCGACATGTCCGACGCGAAGTTCGCATGGCTCGGCGAGAGTCCGCCCTCCGAGTCCGACGCAATCACAAAGTACCCGCGCGTCGCCAGATGCGAGCACGTCGATTGATACTGCGACACCGTCTGCACGAAGCCATGCCCGAACGAGATCGCGGGATAGGGCGAACCCGTCGCATTAAATGTCGAGTTCTGTCCCGCCGTCATTGCCGGGTAGAACAGCCGCGCCGTGAACGTCGTGCCGTTCGCCCGGGTCACAGTTACCGACGCCCACCCCGCCGCGTACGGCCCCGGGTCGGCCAGATCAGCCTGCGCCGCCTCCGCGGCCGCCGCGAGCAGCACCGCCGCCCCGACGCCCCGGACTAGCGTGCCCAACCACATGTGGCGATCAGCCGTCATCTTCCAAATATACGGATGCCCCGAGGAGTGCCAGCCCTTCGCCTCCCGAAACCCCAATACTGTCCCACGTGTGGTCTCCCGACGACATCGCCGACGCCCTCGCAGAGTCCCTCCGCACCCACGACGCGGCCCTCCGAGAAGAGCAATCCGTCTACGGCCTCGACGCCCTCGACGAACTCGACCTCCACGACATCATCGCCAAAGGCTTCGCATCCACAGGCTTCGGCATCCTCCGCGAGCAGCCCTACCCCCACGAGTGGAAGCGCAAGGTCCGCGCTGCTCCTGCCTCCACATCTGAAATCTCAAATCTGAAATCTGAAATCCTCCCAATTCCTCGCGATCGCCAGCGCTGCGACATCGTCCTCACCCCGCTCCCCAACCAAACCCTCGACGACTCACTCCACAACGAAAAACAACGCCGCGCCGAAGAGGCCGAACTTCAGGGCACGCTCTTTGAGTCCCTCTCGAACTCTCCGCTGGCTCCCGGCTCGATACATCTCAAATCTGAAATCTCAAATCTGACATCCCCCGAATCGGCCTTCTGGCTCGAACTCAAAACCCTCGGCCAATACACCAACAAAGCTGGCCTCCCCGGCCCCAACCGCACCTACTCCAGCGACCTCACTCGCAATCCCCTCGCCGACCTTGCCAAGCTCACCGCCGACGAGCGCATCCACCACGCCGCCGCCGCCGTCATCCTCTTCAGCGCGGACGAACCCACCGCCCGCCACGACATCAACATCCTCATGAACAAGGCCCGCACCAAAGACCTCCCCATCACCCTCTCCAGCCCGCACCTCCGCCACTTCCCGATCCCCGACCGCATCGGCAACACCCTCTGCACGGTCTGTCTCATCGCACTCCGCAAGGACTAGGTCCGCGGTCAGTGCAGCGGTGGCGTGGCCGCAGCAGCCATGCCAATCGCTCCGCCCTCTCTCCGTGCCTCTGTGTCTCTGTGGTGAACCGGCTCGGACTTCCTCAATCCCAAGACTCCCTCGATCGCTTCCGCCGCCGCCACCGCGCATCGCTTGCCAGCAAACCGCCGGCACACTGCCGCAAGGTTCTCGCGCTGGTCGTCCGCATACCCCGGCCGCCGCATGAACTTGATCACCTCCACCGCCAGCTCTTCCCCATCGCCGAAGTGCGGGATGAACTCCGGAATCACCGCCCGGCCCGCGATCAGGTTCGGCAGCGTGAACAGCTCCGTGCTCACCAGCCACCGCGCCACCAGCCAGTACATCAGCCACCCCGGGCAATAGAACGCCACCATCGGCTTCCCCTGCCGCGCGATCTGCAGCGTCACCGTCCCGCTCACCACCATCGCATAGTCGCACCACCGCACCACCGCATCCGTGTCCGCCGTCACGATCCCCAGCCCCGCCGGCCATCCCCCATGCGCGGCCGCCAACTCCTGTAGTTTCCGCACCGCCTCCGGCTTCGTCGCCGCCACCATCCCCAGCGTCCCCGGAAAGTCCCGCCGCAAGCGGTTGAACGCATCCAGCAGCACCGGAAACCCGCGCACCATCTCCTGCGGCCGCGACCCCGGCATCAGCGCCACCCGTGGTCCCACCGCGCCCACATACCCCACAGGCAGGTTCACCTTCGTCCCAAACTCCTCCGCCCGCTTCTGGATCGCCTCTAGGTCCAGCGGCTCATCAAACAGCGGATGCCCGACAAACTTCGCCGGCACCCCGCGCGCCATGAACCACTCTTCCTCAAACGGCAGCAGGCACAGCACCTGATCGCTCCGCTTGCGCAGCTTCCGGATCCGCCACGGGGCCCACGCCCACACCTGCGGCGCAACCAGGTGCACGACCTTCATCCCGCTCTTCTTCGCCGTCTTGCAGATCGGGAAGTTCGCCGCGGGCGAGTCCACCGGGATGTGCAGCGACGCCTTCCCCAGCTTCATCCACCGCGCGATGCGCTTGTGGATGTTCACATGCTCCCAGATCTTCCCCGCCCCCGGAACCCCCATCACCGCGTTCGCCCCCGTCTCCTCAATCACCTCCGCCCCCGCCGCCCGCATCTTCGGCCCGCCCCACGCATAGATCGGTAGCTCCGCGGCCGTCCACCGCTTGCGCAACTCCTCGATCACCGCCGAGGCATGATCATCCCCGGAGGGCTCAAACGCGGTGAACAGGATGCCGGGCGAACTGGTCATCTGCATCAAAAATAGGCGCACGCCCTCAACACCTACGATGTACGCCGCACGCGATAGGTCCCATTTGTCCTATCCGTCCCATCAGTCCCATCCCAAGGCTCTCACCATGTCCAACTCCCCAGCCATCGTCCCCAACTTCATCGCCGGCCAGCGCACCCCCCCCTCCCCCGCCGCCCCCCAAGCCTCCAAGCCCCACGCGGTCATCAACCCCGCCACCGGCGAGGTCATCGCCCACGCCGAGCTTGACAACCTCCGCGCTGCCGAGGCCGCCGTGCAGGCGGCCGCCGCGGCCTTCCCCGCCTGGGCCAACACCCCCGTCGGCGATCGCTGCCAGTTCCTCTTCCGCTACAAGAACAAGCTCGAGGAGCATTTCGAGGAGCTCGCCAATCTCATCGTCAAGGAGCACGGCAAGACCAAGGCCGAGGCCAACGGCGATGTCCGCCGCGGCATCGACTGCGTCGAGTTCGCCTGTGCCGCGCCGACGCTCATGATGGGCCGCACGCTCCCGCAAATCGCCGTTTCGTCGTCCTTCTGCCGCACCGAGGACAAATCCGGCGTCGGCATCGACTCCAGCGTCGATCGCGTCCCCCTCGGCGTCTGCGTCGGCATCACGCCCTTCAACTTCCCCGTGATGGTCCCGCTCTGGATGTGGCCCATGGCCGTCGCCTGCGGCAACACCTTTATCCTCAAGCCCAGCGAGAAGGTCCCGCTCAGCGCGGTTCGTGAGGTCGAGCTCGCCCACGAGGCGGGCCTGCCCAAGGGCGTACTCAACCTCGTTACCGGCGGCCCCGCCGTCGTGAACCACCTCATCACCCACGACGACGTCAAAGCCGTCTCCTTCGTCGGCTCCACCACCGTCGGCAAGCACATCTACACCACGGCCACGGCCGCGGGCAAGCGGGCCCAGTGCATGTGCGGCGCGAAGAACTACATGGTCATCATGCCCGACGCCAACCAGGATGCGGCCATCGAGGGCGTCGTCGGCAGCGCGTTCGGCAACTCCGGCCAGCGCTGCCTCGCGGGCAGCGTCGCCATCCTCGTCGGCGACACGCCGAACTGGTTCATCCCCAAGATCAAGGACGCCGCGGCCAAGGTGAAGGTCGGCCCGGGCGGCGAGGCGGGCGTGAACATGGGCCCGGTGATCGACGATGCGAGCAAGAAGCGGATCGAGGGGTTCATCGCCTCGGGCCACAAAGACGGCGCGACGTGCCTGCTTGGCGGCAAGCCCATGTCATCGAAGGGCTGCTTCGTCGAGCCGACCATCTTCGACAACGTCCGCCCCGGCATGGAGATCCTCGAGAACGAAATCTTCGGCCCGGTGCTGAGCATCGTCCGCGAGCCGACGCTCGATGCCGCGCTGGCGACGATGAACCGCTCGAAGTACGGCAACATGGGCGTGATCTTCACCTCCAGCGGCTACAGCGCCCGCCGCTTCAAGACCCACTCGCAGGTCGGCATGGTCGGCATCAACGTCGGCGTCCCCGCCCCCATGGCCGTCTTCCCCTTCGCGGGCTGGAAACAGTCCTTCTTCGGCGACCTGCACGCCAACGGCGAGGATGCGGCGAAGTTCTACACGGAGTCGAAGGTGGTCGTGGCGAGGTGGATGTGAGAAGTCGAGCGAAGGAGGCGCATGCCTGTTAGCGACGTCATTGACGTAGTAATTGCGGAGGTTGCGGCCGACATGAAGGCGTGCCCGCTGGCAACCCTAAAAGAAGGGCGAGTCACAACCGTTGCTGCCTCGGCGATCCTTCGCGCTGGCTATGCGCTGGTAGAGGCATATCCGTCCACGGGAAAAGGAATGAAGTTCTGGATGGAGGCTGAATCCCTGAAGTGGTGTGACTGCCCGTTGACCCAGCGGGCCGGGCTCGACGGCAGGCACGACAAGCCAGATCTCCGAGTATTCGACCCCCAGATTCACCTTGAGTTCAAGACCTTGCCACGGATCGGTGCGAAGGCGCTTGCCACTGTTGCGCTCTTAAACGCGGACGTTGAGAAGGTACGCAGCAAGACCGCCGATGCCTTCGTTCTTGCGGCCGACGACAAGATGTACGACCAGTCCCGCGGAGCCAAGCGCGACAACAGAGGTCGGCCGCGAGAGTCGGTAGCCTTGCTAGATAGAATCTTGCCCGCGCTTAGCGATCTTCCGGCGGATCGTCTCATGCATCATGCTTGTGCAGACGACCGGTTCCGCGCGGTGGTCAAGCGGGTAACTACTCCGTTTGGGTTCGATCGTGTGGCAGCCGCAGTTCTACTCAAGTAGTTGCGGCCGCTTTCACAGGGTTGAAGAGCCGGGAGGACCCAAGTCCAACCACGTATCCGGGCCGAGCCAGCGCAAGAATTCCCCAAGACGAAGGCTCTGCACTATGAATACGCTCCGCAGATATCGCGACGCGAGAACCCCGGAAAGGGATGGGTCCGATGGGCCTCTCGCTGAAGCCGAGTGCCGAAGCTCTGTTGAAGTGGCTGAGAGAAAATGGATCCACGGACAGGGCGCTAAGGACTCTGGCGGTATTTCGATGTTTCCGTCAGCCAAGCTGCCCGCCGAGACATCAACATCGCACGTCCAGAGTTGCGCAGTGGTCACGACGAAAGAGGCTATTCGCACGATCGCCGGCGCGAACCCTCGGCGGGAATCGTTCCAGTAGTTGATTAGCCCATTGGTGCCTCGCAATGCCTGGTCCACCGCCTCGACCGGGGCTTGCCGTTCCTCCTTCGAGGCGGGGCACTCCCAAGGCTCAATGCTGGCTTGGTGCCGCTTTAGGGCGACCGCGCTACTAAACGACGGAGAAATGACAACGCCACCGCGGACGGGCGTGACAAAGCACTGGTCATTTTGGCGCGTCTCGACTTGATCGATGTGGAGGCGTTCGATGCGGTGACTCGCCGCGGTGCGAGGGGTCCGGAAGAAAACCCATCTGGAAAACGTCGGGTGCGCACGCTTGCATTCGCCAACGAGAAGCCAGGGCTCGTGGTCGTGTTGCAGAACAAGGTCAATGTGGGTGTTGGAGCCATCCAGTCGCGCGGGGAACTCAGTGACTTGGAACGCCCACCGTGAATGGCCCTGATCCCTTGCCTGGCAGGCCGCCGCAATGACGCTGTGTTGGAATGCAAGCCCGTGACTGTTTACCGCCGACTTCACACCAGACAACATGGCGGCGCGATCGCGCTCCAGAACCGACCTGTCGATATCCTCGGGGGGAATCATGCCCACACAATAGAAGACAAAGTTGAATGGAGAGTCGCGCAGCACTCCACCCCCTCACACCGCACGGACGGACTCCGGGAAGGCCGGTTGATCGCGCGGCGGCCCCCCATCGCACCATCTCGCGGCGCGGCTCCCAAACATAATTCCTCCGCGCGGGGCGAAGGGGTTCGGTCTCGCGGAAGTCGTTCGCCGAGCCCAAAGTCGTCATCGCCCGCTGGATGTGATTCGTCAGACTCGCCGACGGCGGGTGGCACCGACCACAAAGTGATTGACCCGTGCCACCGACCGCGGCTCGGAGCGGTCGGTGTGTCTTGATAGACGGACACACAGGCACCGACCGACCAACGCTGCGGTCTGTGGCACGGAACATGTCGCACTCCACCCCCTCACCCCGCACGGACGGGCTCTGGGCGGGGCGGTTGAGTGGGGGGGGACGCGGCGGGCGCACCATCTCGCGGCGCGGCACGTGCCCACGTCTCGACGATCACCCGATGCCACCCCCATCGTGTACGCTCCGCACCATGCCCCATCTTCCCGCCCTCTGGGCCCTCGCCTTCACCTTCCTCACCGTCGCCGTCCACCTCCTCCTCGGCCGCGACGCCAGCGTCCTCACGGCCGCCGTCATCATCGCCATGGTCGGCGCCATCTACGTCGGCTTCGCCCTCGCCGACGGCCGTCCAAAGACCATCGTCCTGGAGTCGTTCGTCGCCCTCCTCTTCGCCGCGGCCGGCATCGCCGGAATCCTCGTCTCCCCCTGGTTCATCGTCGCCGCCACCGCCGCGCACGCAGGCTGGGATCTTCTCCACCATCGCCACGCCCACGCCCCAACTCCGCCGCCCCCACGCAGCGCCCTCGCCAAAGCGCCCACGTGGTACATCCCCTATTGCATCATCTACGACCTCTGCGCCGCCGCGGCCCTCGCCATCCTCTGGTTCGCCCGCGGCATCCTCGCTCATTGAGCCCCCCTTCAAAGCCCCAAAGCGGCAACCGAATGGAGCCATCGCTCTCATCCTCGCCAGTCTTCGCCCCAGTGGGGCGCACGATGGTTGCCAGAGCCCCGTAGGGTGGCCCACCTCTGGGTGGCCCGCCGCTCCGCGGCGGCGTCTCTGATCTCGCTCCCCATTCCACATCCCAAGCCCGCCCCAAACAGCACCGCCCAAAACCGGTGCCGCTCTCAATTCCAAAACTCCCACTCTCCTCCTCTCCTGCTCCCCAGCTCCCATGCTCCCATGCTCCAATCCCCATCCGTTACACTGCCCAAGTGTCCCCCCTCCCCCTCACTACCCTCCTCCTCCTCACCCTCCCCCTCGCCGCCTGCGGCCCCCAGCATTCCATGATGCCCGCGCCGCTCATCAACCGTGAGCATCCCGCGGCCTGTCGCGACCTCGTCCCCGCCCACCTCCGCACCACCTCCGTCCCCGTCTTCTACGCCACCAACCGCCTCTCCGATTCCACCGACCAGTCCGCCCCGTCGTACTGCTCCACACGCTGCGACCTCACCCGCCTCGGCGCGGCCGTCGTCCGCATCGGCCCCGAAGACTGGGACTGGCAACGCCTCTCCGACGAAACCCTCGCCGGCGAGCAGCCGCGCATGACCGTCACCAGCGTGGAAGAGTTCGGCCCCCTCGCCACCCTTCCCGCGCCCGACGCACCAAACCCAGCCAGCTCCTCCGACCACTTCGCCTCCGCGATCAACAGCGCCCTCGCCGCGTCCACCCAGAAGGACGTGTTCATCTACATCCCCGGCATCAACATCGGCTTCGACATGATCCTGCAGCGCACCGCCGAGTTCTCCCACCATCTCGGCCGCCAGGGCGCGTTCATCGCGTACGCCTGGCCCTGCCACGCCCACCCGTTCTCCTACGACACCGACCATCGCTGCGCCAACGAATCCATCCCCCAGTTCGCCGAGTTCCTGACGTTCCTCCACGACCACACCGACGCCCGCCGCATCCACCTGCTCACCAGCAGCGCGGGCGCGCCCGTTGTCAGCGGCGTCCTCACCACCCTCCACGACAGTCCATCCCATCACGCCACGTCAATCGGCCAGGTCATCTACGCCGCGCCCGATCAGGACATCGCTGCGTTCCGCGCCCTCATCGCCTCTGGCCACGCCGACGCCTGCGATCACATCACCGTCTACGCCTCGTCCTCAGATCTCGGCCTCATCCTCAGCAGCGTCTTCGGCTCCGGAAAGCAGACCATCGGCCGCCTCCCCGCCGACCTCACCGACGCCGACGCCGCGCTCCTCCGCGACCACGCCGACCGCGTCACCATCGTCGACGTCACCGGCGCCGTCGATCACGCCGGCCGCGGCGACCTCTGGGCCCATCGCTACTGGTACGCCAACCCCTGGGTCAGCAGCGACATCCTCACCGTCCTCCGCACCGCCCAGCCACCCGCCGCCCGCAACCTCATCCCCACCCACGGCCACGCCCTCTGGTCCTTCCCCGACGACTACCCGCAGCGCATCAGCGGCGACGGCCCCCGGCGGGCGTCTCCATTCGTATCATCTTCCCCATGACTAGCAAGCCCAGCAAGCCCACCGCCCAGCCCAAGCGTCGCACCGGCATCCTGTCGATGTTCACGCCGCTCAACGTCCTCCTCCTCACCCTCCTCCTCGGCGGCGCAGTCGCCCTCGCCCTCACCCAGTTCGACGCCCCCGCGCCCGCCAAGCCCGCCGCGCCAGTCGCCGCAACACCCCCCGCGCCGACCACAACCACCACCACCCCGCAGCCCCCGCGCGACCGCCTCAACCTCCTCGCGCCGCCGCCCATCGCCGATGCCACTCCCCCCGCCGCGGCCTGGGAAGGCATCGCCGTCGGAGCCCAGCTCCCGCTCTTCGCCACCACCCCCGCCACCCTCGGCCTCGCCCCCGCCCCGCAGGGCGTCCGCGTTCCCGTCAACGCCGTCGACCTGTTCACCGAAAAGCCCACCGGCTTCGCCTCGCCCACCAAGGAGTACAAGGGCTACAAGGTCGCCTTCTGCTGCGCCAACAGCTCCGGCTACAACGGCGGATGGGACCACCTCACCGAGGCCGAGAAGGACACCTACGTCCGCAGCTTCCTCAAGTAGTCAGTGCCCGCCAAGGTACGCCTTGCGCACCTCGTCGCTCGCGGCAAGCTCCGCCGCCGGCCCCTCCATCGTGATCGAGCCGACCTCCAGCACGTACGCGTGATGGGCCACCCGCAGCGCCATGTGCGCGTTCTGCTCCACCAGCAGAATGGTCGTCCCCGTCGAGTTGATGTCGCGGATGATCTTGAAGATCGTCTGCACGATCTGCGGCGCCAGCCCCAGCGACGGCTCATCCAGCAGCAGCAGCGACGGGCGGGCCATCAGCGCCCGCGCGATCGCCAGCATCTGCTGCTCCCCGCCCGAGAGCGTCCCCGCGTTCTGCTTGAGCCGCTCCCGCACCCGGGGAAACAGCGTCAGCGCCTTCTCCCGGTCCTCCGCCACCCCGGCCTTGTCGCGCCGGATGTACGCCCCAAGCTCAAGGTTCTCCGCCACGGTGAGGTTGGCGAAGATGCCCCGCCCCTCCGGCGCGTGGGCCATGCCCATCCGCACCATCTGGTGCGAGGGCATCCCGCCGATCGGCCGCCCGTCAAGCGTGATCGTCCCCGACGACGGCCGCACCATCCCGGAGATCGCCCGCAGCGTCGTCGTCTTCCCCGCCCCGTTGGCCCCGATGAGCGTGACGATCTGCCCCTTGCGCACCGTCAGGTTCACCCCCTGGATGGCCTTGATCGCCCCGTACGCAACGTGGAGATTCTTCACCTCGAGCATGGCCGGCGCGTCAGACATGCGCGGCCTCCCCGAGGTACGCCTCGATCACCTTCGGATTCGTCTGGATCTCCATCGGCGTCCCGAACGCGATCGTCTGCCCGTAGTCCAGCACCGTGATCCGCTCGCAGATGTCCATCACCAGCCCCATGTCGTGCTCGATGAGCAGGATGGTCATCCCGAAGTTGTCGCAGATGCCGCGGATCGCCTTGGCGAGCGACTTCTTCTCGCTCGGGTTCATCCCCGCGGCGGGTTCGTCGAGGAGCAGCACCTTGGGCTCGGTGGCCAACGCGCGGCAGATCTCCAGCCGCCGCTGATCGCCATACGGCAGGTTCTTGGCCTGCTCATCGCGCAGGTTTTCCAGGCCCATCACGCCCAGCAGCTCCATGGCCATGCGTTCCATGGCCATTTCCTGCGCCACGAACCGCGGCGTGCGGAGCACCGTCCGCCAGATGGAGTGCCGGCCGCGCAGGTGCGAGGCCAGCCGGACGTTGTCGAGCACGCTCAGCTCGCCCATGAGGCGGATGTTCTGGAACGTTCGGCACAGCCCGGCCTTGGCGATCTCGTGGGGCTTGAGCGTGTCGATGCGGACGCCGTCAAGGTGCACCGAGCCGGTATGGCATGTGTACACGCCGGTGAGGAGGTTGAAGGCGGTGGTCTTGCCCGCGCCGTTGGGGCCGATCAGGCCGTAGAGCCCGCCGCGCGGGATCTGGAGCGTGAGCTCCTGGCAGGCCTTGAGGCCGCCGAAGGAGATGCCGATGCCGCGGGCGTCGAGGAGGAACTCGCTCATCGCGCACCTCCGGAGCTTCCCGCGGCGGAGGCGAATCGTGCGGGGCCGTGCGGATCCTTCTTGCTGGTGCGGCGGAACAGGTCCCAGACTTCCTTCACGCCGAAGAGCCCTTGCGGGCGGAGGAGCATCATGCCGATCAGGAGCAAGGCGTAGACGATGAGGCGGTACTGCTGCAGGTCGCGCAGGGCCTCGGGCAGGGCGACGAGGATGATGGCCGCGAGGACCGAGCCGCTGATCGAGCCGAGTCCGCCGAGAACGACCATGATGATGACATCGAACGAGCGGGCGAAGCCGGCGTCGGTGGGGGAGGGATTCACGCCGGTGTGGGCATACAGCGCGCCGGCCACGCCGCCGAAGAAGGCCGCGAGCACGAAGGCGCGGACCTTGTATCGCGTCAGGTTGATCCCCATGGAACGTGCGGCGATCTCGTCCTCGCGGATCGAGAGAAACGCGCGACCGGAGCTGCTCATCTTGACGCGGAAGGCGATGAGGCAGGTGAACGCGGCGATCAGATAGATCCAGAACAGCGAGGCGTAGCCCGGAATGCGCTCGAAGCCGACCGGGCCGTTGAGCGGGAACTTGATCAGCGCGCCGGCGGTGATCTCCTTGGAGTCGTAGATCTGGGTGGAGGTGAGCTCGAGCAGCACGCGGATGATCTCGCCGAAGCCGAGGGTGACGATGGCGAGGTAGTCGCCGCGCAGGCGGAGCGATGGAAGGCCGACGAGCAGCCCCGCGCCGGCGGCGACGCATCCGGCGGCGACGATTCCGGCGAGCATGAGGATCACGCCCTGGGTGTGGAAGGCGGGATCGCCGGTGGAGCCGTGGGCGATGAGCGAGCCGTAGTACGTGACGCCCGCGCCGATGTAGGCCCCGAGGGCCATGAACCCCGCGTGGCCCATCGAGAACTGCCCGGTGCAGCCGTTGACGATGTTGAGCGAAACGGCCGCGACGATGAACACGCCGATGCGGCGGAGGACGTTGACCCAGTAGTCGTCGACGAGCATCGGGGCGACGAAGTACACGGCGAGGGCGACGGCGAAGCAGACCAGCCAGGGCACGATCATCACCGTGGGGCGGAGGGCCCGTGAAGGAGGGATCGCGGCGATGTGCTGGGAAAGCGACTGCACGTGGTCAACGGAAATGAAGTGTGTGAAAACGAACAGGAGAGCAGGAGAAGAGGAGTTTGAATCAGACTTTTTCGCGCACGGTTGAGCCGAGGATGCCGCCGGGGCGGACGAGGAGGACGACGATGAGGAGGGCGAAGACGTAGACGTCGCGCAGGCCGGTGCCGAGGCTGGGGCCCCAGCCCATGAACTCGGTCAGTTTGCTGCCGTACAGGGTGCCGAAGAACTCGATGCCCGCGATGAGGAAGCCGCCGAGCACCGCGCCGCGGACGTTGCCAATGCCGCCGACGACGGCCGCGACGAACGCCTTCAGGCCCAGCAGCACCCAGACGCCGCTGGCGGTCTGTTGCAGGCCGGGATACTTCATCGCGTAGAGAAACGCGGCCGCGGCGGCAAGGGAGGTGCCGAGCATGAACGTGACGCTGACGACGAAGTTGACGTTGACGCCCATGAGCGAGGCGTTGTCGATGTTGAAGGAGACGGCTCGCATGGCCGCGCCGAACTTGGTGGCGAAGACCAACCATTGCAGGCCGATCATGAGGACGATCGAACTGCCGACGATGAGGCAGTCGAGCAGGCGGATGGGGACCAGGGGTGTGAGCACGATGCGGTACGCCGCGCCATCGACCTCCTGCGGGCTCCTGCGTGGCTGGGTCTCGATCTCGGTTCCCGGCTCGAGGCGCGCGGGCTCGCCCCCGCTTCCCACGCGGAGATTGAGGACCTCGACCTTCTTCTCGCCCGAGGGCTCGGTGCGGGTGAGCTCGATGCGGTACTGGCGGTCTTTCTCGATGGTGAGGGGAGTGTCGAGGCGGATGAAGCCGCGCTTGGATCCTCCGGAGGCCTTGCCTGAAGCGACGACGGATTCGTTGAGCACGGCGTCGGGGAGGAGCGTGGGAGCGCGCTTGGGCGAGGCGCCGAAGGGGAGCGTGGCGAGTGGCTCGCCCGGAAGTTTCAAGGTCGCGGTGCCATCGGCGATGGTGGGGTTTGTGGCACGCTCTTCGGGAGTGAGCGTGTCGGCCGACTTGGTGACGACGCGCTCCGGGCCGCGGGCGATGGCCGCGCCGGGAAGCTGGCCGACGTTCTGGAGCAGGAGGGAGACGCCGATGGCGGTGATGAGGACGTTGAGGCGCGGGGCCTTGCGGAGGGGTCGATAGGCGAACCGCTCGATGAGATAGCCGGTGGTGGAGCAGACGGCGATGGCCAGCAGGAGGACGCAGACGCCGATCCACCACGGGGCGGACTCGGCGTCGAGGTTGAGGCGGGTGAGGATGAACGTGGAGGAGGCGAAGGTGGTCCACGCGCCGAGGACGAAGATGTCGGAATGGGCGAAGTTGATGAACTTGAGGATGCCGTAGACGAGGGTGTAGCCGAGGGCGACGAGGGCGTAGAGCGACCCGACGGCGACGGTGGCGATGAGTGTCTGGAGGAAGTCGGGCATGGGGGTGGGCAGCGGGGCGGAGTTTAGCAAGAAGTAGGCATCGAGGCATCGAGGCAACGAGCATCAAGGGGTAGGAATAGAAAACGCCGGGCGATGTGCCCGGCGTTTTGGGTTGTGCCGATCGGATACGGTGCTTACTCGGGCTTGACGGTGCTGACGTACTTCGGGGCGGGCGGGTCGCCGGACATCTCGACGACGACGGCGCTCTTGGTGGCGTCGCGCTTGGCGTTGATGGTGATGTCGCCGGTGACGCCCGCGAAGTTCTTCGTTTCGGCGATGGCGTTGCGGAGAGCCTTGCCCTCGGTGGTCTTGGCGCGCTTCATGGCCTCGAAGAGCACCTTGGCCGCGTCGTAGCCAAGCGCGGCGAGGCCGTCGGGGGTTGCGCCACCGAACTCGGATTTGTAGGACTTGATAAAGGTCTGCACGCGGGCGTCGGGCTGGTCCGGGGCGTAGTGGTTGGTGTAGTAGCACCCCTCGATGGCGTCCTTTGCGATCTTGGCGAGCTCGGCGCTGTCCCACCCGTCGCCGCCGAGGAGGGGCTGGTTCAGGCCGAGCTTGCGGGCCTGCAGAGCGATGTTGCCCACGTCGGTGTAGTAGCCGGGGATGTAGATGACGTCGGCCTTGGCCGAGCGGATGCTGGTGAGCTGGGCGGTGAAGTCGTTGGCGCCGCCGGTGTAGGTCTGGCGCGTGGCGATCGTGCCGCCCTGCTTCTTGAAGTTCTGCTCGAACTGCTCGGCGAGGCCGACGGCGTAGGCCTGGGCCTGATCGACGAGGAGCGCGGCCGACTTGGCCTTGAGGTTCTCGCGGGCGAACTTGGCGCCGGCGAAGCCCTGGAAGGGATCGATGAAGCAGACGCGGAAGACGTAGTCGCCGATCTCGGTGACGCGCGGGTTGGTCGACGAGGGCGAGATCATCGGCACGCCCGCCTCCTGGCAGACGGGGCCGCCGGCGAGGGAGAGCTTGCTGGCGACCTCGCCGAGCACGGCGGAGACCTTGTCGGACTTCACGAGGCGCTCGACGGCGAGCTTGGCCTCGCCGGCGTCGCCGCGGGTGTCGTACTCCTTGAGCTCGACCTTTTTGCCGTTGAGACCGCCGGCGGCGTTGAACTCCTTGAGGGCGAGCTTGATGCCGTTGGAGGTGCTCTGGCCGAAAGTGGCTTCGGCGCCGGTGAGCGAGCCGTAGTGGCCGATCTTGATGACGTCGTCGGCGGCACGGGCCGAGGACGCGGCGAGCAGCGCGATGCCGAGAGCGGGGAGGAGCGTGCGGAGCAGTCTGTTCATGCGTGAAGCCTTTCGGTGGTTCTGGAAGTGTAGTGGAAGGAGCGGGGCGGGCTGGCGGGTTCAGCTTTGACGGGGGGGATCGGCGCTCGCGAAGGTTTGGATCTTGTTGATGAGGTCGAGGGCCTCGGCGTGGGCGGTGTTGCGGGACTTTCTGACAACCTGCCAAGTGCCGAGGGGGACGAAGGGGATGGTGAGCAGGCCGTACCAGACCCAGATCCAACTCTTGAACCATGAGCCGCCGTAGCTGGGGAAGTAGGCGCTGAGCATGGAGTCGGTGAGCCAGATGCCGGGCCAGACCGTGAGGATCGAGGCGATCGCGAAGAGCCAGGGGACGAGGGGCTTGAGGCGCAGGGAGAAGGAGAGCTCGCAGCCCGAGCCGCGCGGCTGGGCGTAGGCGTCCATCACCGACTCGCAGGGCGTGCCGAAGTCGGTGATGTGGAACGCGATGTCCGGGGAGGCGATCCGCCGCCCGGGCTGGGGGCCCTTGTGAAAACCGGGGAGCTTGCCGCGGCGGGCGATGGCGTCGAGGGTGTTGGCGACCTCGACGGGGCTCAGGTGTGTGTAAATGGTGGGGAGGGGCGGGAATGAGCGGGGGTGCGCAGGGGTGATCCCGGAGCTGGTTGGGTGCGGAGCGGGTGTGTGGGGAGCGGCCGGGTCGGGCATGGTGGGTGGACGACAGGGGCAGATGGGGGAAGGGGAGCGAGTCTACCGGGTTCGAGGGGATGTGGGGAGCCCGTGCGGAGTTTGTGGGTGGGGCCGGTTCTCGGACACCGTCGCGTGGAAAGGTTGTCGGTGCGGGCGAATACCGCTTTGGCTCGGGGTGAAGTGCGGGTACCTTGGATGGAGCCAGATGGATGTGCGACCCGGTCAACCTTCCCTGAGACTTGTGCGGCCCGAGGGCGATGTGCCCGGGCGGGATGGTGGGGCGGTGCGCGCCGGGCGGATGAGCGACCGGGGATTGGGCGGGCGCGTGCCGGGCCGAAGCGCGGTGTCGGCGGCGCGCGACGGCGGGGCGATGCGGGTGCCGTCGAGCGCGGAGCGGGCGGGGGTTGAGCGTGAGAACGTGTCGGCGGCGTCGCTGCCCGCGCTGGACCCGCGGTGGATCCTGGCGGTGCAGGCGATGCGCGAGATGCAGGGCGGGCGGGCGGCGGTGGTGACGCCGGAGGCGCGGCGGCGGCTCATGCTCGTTGGGCGCAGGCTGGGGCTGCGGGCGTTCGATACGAGCCTGGTGATCGCGATTGTGCAGGATGGGGCGCGACGCGGCGAGGACCCGCTTGGTTCGGAGGCGAACGCGCGGCTGCGACTGGTGGGGGCGGAGCCCGAGCTTGCGGATGCGAGGGTCAGGCTGAGCTGGGCCCAGGTCGCGGTGCTGGTGATCGCGGCGGGGGTGTTTGGGGCGGCGGTGGGGGTGATGATGATGCGGGTGGTGGGGTAGGGGGCCGAAAGCACAAAGCACAAAGTTCAAAGCACACAGTCGGAGATCGAGGTTCCGCTCGGGCCGTTGGTGCGGGTCGGAATCGGGATCGAAATGGTCGGCGGTCCTTGGCGGGTGGGGTTGCCCTAAGATTGAGCGATGTCTCTCTCTCCATCGACATCGGGTACGGGCATTCCGGAAGAAGCGACACCCCGGGTGACGCTGCAGACGCTGCGCAGAATGGCGAAAGCGGGGGAGCCGTTTGCGTCGCTCACGTGCTATGACGCGACGACGGCGCGGTGGCTGGCGCGCGGGGGCGTGCATGTGCTGCTGGTTGGGGACACGGCGGCGGAGGTGGTGCTGGGGCTGCCGCGCACGATCGACATGCCGCTGGATGTGCTGCTGGCGCTGACGGCGGGCGTGAAGCGTGGTGCGCCGAAGTGCGTGGTGATGGGGGACATGCCGTTTATGTCGTATCAGTCGGATGATGCGACGGCGATCCGCAACGCGGGGCGGTTCCTGACCGAGGGGCTGGCGGACATCGTGAAGATCGAGGCGGATGCGCGGCTTGCGGATCGCATCGCGAAGATCGTGCACGCCGGGATTCCGGTGTGCGGGCACGTGGGATCGCGGCCGCAGTATGTCGCGCTCACGGGCGGGTATGCGGCGGCGGGGCGGACGCCGGACGCGGCGAAGCAGGTGGTGGAGGATGCGGTTGCGCTCGAGCGGGCGGGGTGTGCGATGCTGCTCATCGAGGCGGTGCCGCAGGAGGTGACGGCGGCGGTGTTGGAGCGGACGACGGTGCCGGTGATCGGGATTGGGGCGGGGCCGGCGTGCCATGGCCAGGTGCTGGTGCTGCAGGACCTGGTGAGCATGAGCGAGCGGCCGCCGCGGTTTGCCGAACCGGTTGCGAACCTTGGCCGTAGCTTTCAGGATGCGGCCGCGGAATGGGTGTCGCGGGTGTCGCGTCGTTCGATCGGGGGTCAGGGATATCGGATGCTCGGGGGAAGCCCTCCGGGAGCCGATGCAGGGAAGCCGGCCGGGCAGGATGACGGAAGCAAGGCTGTTGTGCGTCCCGGTGAACGGAGTGCGTCGGCGAAGGATGTTGCCGGTAATACGTAACGCGGGCGCATGCCCGAGGAACGAGAAGCCACGGGCAGGATGCCGGTGGTACGGAACTAGAGGGGTACACACATGCGGAAGTTTATTGCGTTCGGGCCCGCGCTGGTGGTGCTGGTGACGGCCCTTGTGACGTTGGTGGCCGCTCCGGCGGCGGTGCGGCTGGTGGGATATGCGGGGACGGATGCGCAGATCCAGCTTGCGACGCAGACGCTGGAGAAGGACAACATCCTCAAGCAGATCGATCGCGCCGTGCGGAGCATCGCGGATGCGGTGGAGCCGTCGGTGGTGCACGTCGGAGTGGAGGAGGCGGTGGTGGACCAGTTCGGACGCGGGCGGCGGGCCGCGGCGACGGGCTCAGGGTGGGTGTACGACCGGCTCGGGCACGTGGTGACCAACGCGCACGTGGTGAAGAACGCGACGCGGATCACCGTGCAGTTTTCGGATGGGCGGGCGGCGGATGCGGAGGTGGTGGGGAAGGACACGGACACGGACATCGCCGTGCTGAAGGTGAGCACGAGCGAGGGGTTGTTCCCGGTGTCGCGGGCATCGGGGCTGGAGCTGCACCAGGGCGACCGGGTGTACGCCTTCGGCTCGCCGTTCGGGTTCAAGTTCTCGATGTCGGAAGGAATTGTGTCGGGGCTGGGGCGTGATCCGCAGCAGATTCTCAGCAGCAGCGGGGGATACACGAACTTCATTCAGACCGACGCGGCGGTGAATCCCGGGAACTCGGGTGGGCCGCTGGTGAATGTTGAGGGGAAGCTGGTGGGGATGAACGTCGCGATCGCGACGGCGCCGAGCCGGCAGGGCGAGGGGCAGAACTCGGGGATCTCGTTTGCGATCCCGCTGTCGACGCTCGAGCGCGTGGTGGAGCAAATCGTGTCCGGCGGCGTGGTGACGCGCGGGTACATGGGGATCGGGCGGCCGGGCGATGATGAGATGAATCAGCGGGCGCTGAGTCTGCTGGGGTTCCATGGACGCGGCGTGGCGGTGACCCGGGTGGAGGACAACAGCCCGGCGTCGAGGGCGGGGATGCAGGTGAACGACGTCATCACAAAGATCGATGGCGAGGTGATCGGAAACGTTCCGGTGCTGCGGTCGTCGATCGCGAACAAGGCGCCGGGCGAGTCGGCAAAGGTCGAGGTGTGGCGGGATGGAAAGACGGAGACTCTGACGGTGGTGCTGGATCGGCTCATCAGCGATTCGGACAAGGGAAAGGCCGCGGTGGCCGCGGCGAGGTTCGGGATTCTTGATGTGGCGGACACGGACAAGGGCGAGGTGTACGTGACGCGCGTGCGTGTGCCGTCGGATGCGTACAGCGCGGGCGTGCGGCCGCAGCTCAAGGTGGTGGAGGTGGGCGGGACGGCCATCAAGAACCTCGAAGGGTTCTTCACGGCGCTGGCGGCCAACGACCTGCACCAGGGGCACGACGTACTGATGAAGCTTGAGTCTCGGGAGGGCGAGGCGCTCGAGGTGAAGATCAGCGGGAAGTGAAGGGTGTCTCTCGCGGAGGCGCAGAGGGAGACGGTCTAACACGGAGGGCCGCAGAGGGCCACGGAGCGGGGGGCGTTGGGGATTGGACCGGGCCCTGCGCTCTGGGTGCTCGTGTGCTCAGTCTTTGCGGATGCGGACTTTGACCTTGGTGTCGGCGGGTGGGGTCTTGGTGAAGTCGGCGATCCACTCGGGCTCGGTGGTGGCCGCGTCGGGGCTGATGACGCGGGACCAGGCGATGACCTCCGACCCAAACGTGGTGAGGCCGATGATGGTGCCGGAGCCGTCGGCGTCGTAGAAATCCTGCGGCGGCGCGCTGGGGTCGGTGGGGGAGGGGCGCTTGATGAACTTGGAGCCGGCGAAGACCCAGCCGGGGGCGGCGAGGTCTGTGGACTTGGCGATGGCGGATTCGGCGCTCGCGAAGGAGGTTTGGTTGCGGCTGCTGGTGATCCAGTCGAGGGGGTCGGCCTCGACGGTGCGGCCGTCTTTGTCCGTGTAGGTGATGCGGACGGTGATCCGATCGCCCGTGGGGGGCGTGGAAATGAGCGTCTTGTCCTTGAGCGTCCACTTGGCGGGCTCGCCGGGGGTGAGGCCGATGAGCAGGAGCGCGGCATGGAGGTGCGAGGGCTTGATGTCGGTGACGATGAGGGTCTCGTGCTCGCGTGTGTTGGGCGAGCAGGCGATGACTTCGAGGAAGAAGAACGGGGCGCGATCGTCCTTGACGAGCATCGGGGTGATGCGGGCGTCGAAGTCGATGGACTTCGCGGCCAGATCGGCGTGTATTCCGGGGAAGAGTTCCGGCGAAGAAGGAGCCGGGGCGTGGCCGCAGTGGAGAGCGATGGCGAGGAGGATGGGGCCGGAGAAGCTCATGCGTGGGCTGGGTGGGCGGCGAGGTGGGCCCGGACGAGCGAGATGAACTCCTCGCCGCGAGCCTCGAAGTTGACGTATTGGCCCCAGGATGCGCAGCCGGGGGAGAGCAAGAGGCAGTCGCCGGGGCGAAGACGGTCGAGCGCGGCGGCGACGGCACGGGATAGGACCTCGCACTCGATTGCGAGCCCGTGCGACGCGGCGGCGATGGCCGGGCCGGTGACGCCGATGGTGTACAGGCCGCCGAGCTTGGGTGCCAGATTCGCGATGGGGGAGAGGTCCGAGCCCTTGTCGTAGCCGCCGGCGATGAGGTGGATGTTGGAGAGTGACGTGCCCGGCACGGTGGCGAGGGCCTCGACGGCCTTCAGGCAGGACTCGGGGGTGGTGGACTTGCTGTCGTTGTAGAAACGGATAGCCCCCCCGGGAGCGTCGCTGGTGTGGGCGACGAGTTGGAGGCGGTGCGTGAGGCCGGTGAAGGAGGCGATGGCGTCGCGGAGTGTGCCAACGGGAATCTCTTGACAGAGGGCGCGGCACGCGGCGAGCGCGCCGGCGGCGTTGGTGCGGTTGTGCTCTCCGGGGAGGGCAAGGGGGCCATGAAAATCGGCGGCCTCGAACCGGATGGCGTGGGCCTTGGTGTGCGAGCGGAGGTCCCAGACGGGCGCGCCGAGGATGGCGAAGTCGGCCGCGGTCTGGTGCTCGATGAGGTGACGCTTGGAGGCGGCGTAGTGGTCGAACTCGCCGTGCCAGTCGATGTGGTTGGGGGAGATGTTGGTGATGACGGCGACGTGGGGGGACCACTTGGGCGTCAGCGTGCGCTCGAGCCAGTAGAGCATGGCGGAGGAGAGCTCGAGGATGACGGTGGTTGAGGGAGTGAGGCGCTCTGGGTGGTCGAGAAGGGAGCCGCCGATGTTGCCGCCCATCAGGATTTGAGACTTGAGATTTGAGATTTCAGATGTTGAGACCAAGGCATGGTGGATCATCGCCGTGGTGGTGCTTTTGCCTGCGCTGCCGGTGATGGCGATGGTGTTGGTGACGCCGCGACTGCGGAGTTCCTCAACTGTGAGGGAGATTTCGGTCGTGATAGGGATGTGTGCGGCCTCGGCGGCGCGGAGGAAGCGATTGTCCCAGGGCTTGGGGACGGCGGCGTTGGCGACGATGAGGTTGGCGGTGGTGAAGTCGGCGACGTTGTGCTCGCCGAGGCGGAGGGTCACAGAGCCCTTGTCGACCAAAGGCTGGATTTGGGCGATGGAGTCTCTGAGCTTGTCGGGCGGGTCGAGGTCGGTGACGAGGACGTCGGCGCCCTTGGAGCAGAGGTATCGGGTGACGCCGATGCCGCCGCCGAAGCGGCCGAGGCCCATGACGGTGACGCGCTTCCCTGCGAGGTCTGTCATGACGGGATGGTAGTCCGAGCGTGGTCGGCGGCCCGAGTTGTTCAGCGGGCGTGGAGGTCGAGCATCATTTCGACCATGTCGAGTCCGGAGCGAAAGCCCTTGGGCCAGGTGCCGTAGGCCCGAAAGCCGAAGTGTTTGAAGAAGCCCGCGATGTCGGGCGTGGTGTTGAGCGCGACGTAGCGGGTATTCGGGGAACGCGATGCGAGGTGCGTGAGGCGATGGGCCAACAGGGCGCGGCCGAGCCCTTGCCCGTGGAGCTTGCGGTCGATGAAGCCCCAGCAGAGGTGGGCGCGATTCGCGAAGCGGTCGATCGCGTATCCGCCGTAGCCGACGGGCCGGCCATCCACGCAGACGACAAAGTTCGCGTTGCCTTTCTGGAGCAGGTAGCGACGGAACCAGAGGACTTCGGAGCGATCGAAGAACTTCGGGATGTTGCTGCGCATGGCCGCGACGACGGCGCGGGCGTCGGCGCGGCGATAGCGGCGGATGGTGTGCTGGATAGTTGGGGCGGGCATGTGGTTGAGGGATTACTCGATGTCTGTGCCGGCTTGGATGGCCGCGATGAGGGTCTTCAGGAGGGCGCGGGCTTGTGGGCCGGGCGAGCCGTCGCTGACTTTTCTACCGTTGAGTTCGATCGCGCTGGCAACGGTGGTAATGGTGCCGAGGAACATGATCTCGGTGGCGCGTTCGAGTTCTTCGACCTTGATCGGGCGCTCGCGGAGGCGTGGTTCGACCTTGAGGAGGATCTCTCGCGTGATGCCCGCGAGCATGGGGGCGCTTTCCAGGCTGGGAGTGACGAGTTCATCGCCGAACGCGAGGACGACGTTGGTCGCGAGGCCCTCGGTGATGAGGCCATCGCGGGTGAAGACGGCCTCGTCGCACTTTCTGTCATCAGCGCGGTGGGCGCAGATAACGTTGCCCATGAGGGATGTGGACTTGAGCCAGCCCATCTCCCAGCGGATGTCGCGCAGGGTGATGGCCTTCTTCACGGGCGGCGTGGATTGGCTGGTGAGCGGGGGCTGGGGGGCGCAGTAGCCGAAGATGGTCGGTTTGGTGTTCTTGCCGCGGGCACGAGAGCGGACGGGATCGCCCTCGCCGGGGGTGCCGCCGGTGACCTGCCAGTAGACGAAGGCGTCGGGCATGTTGTTGGCGCGGCAGAGTTCGGCGGATAACTGGCCGAGGTTTGAGAGGTCGAAGGGAATGTGGGCAGCGTCGAGGCCGCGCTGCATGCGGCGGATGTGTTGTTGGAGGCCGACGATTCGGGTGCCGCTTTGCCAACCGATCGAGCGAAGCCCTTCGTAGACACCCTCGCCGAAGATGAAGCCGCGGTCGAAGGGGTCGATGCGGGCGTCGGCGCGGGGAAGAAGTTTGCCGTTGAGGTGTACAAGCATTTCGGGATGTCGGGGACACAGCGGGTGGTGGCGGGATCGGGGTGAGGGACAGATATCGGCTACAGCAGCGCGATCGGATCGATGTCGATGGCGGTATGTGCGTCGCTCTTGCAGAGGCCTTTGGCCCGGGCGTCGGCGAGGATGGTTTGGATGGCCGCGCGGGATTGGGAGAAGAGAAGGAGCTCGAAGCGGTGGTGGCCGGCGATTCGGGAGATGGGGCAGGGGCTGGGGCCGACCATTCGGACCTTGTTGTCGCGGGCGGCGTTGGCCTCTTCGAGCGCGGTCTTGAGACGGTCGGCGGCGGCTTCGGCCTTGTGGAGGTCGAGGTCTCGGATGACGATTCGGGCGAGACGAGAGGCGGGGGGAAGGCCGGATTCGCGGCGTTCGGCGAGTTCCTGGCTGGCGAAACCCTCGTAGTCGTGGGCCGCGGCGAAGGTGATCGCGGGGGCGGATGGGTCGAAGGTCTGGACGATGACGCGCCCGGGAAGCTGGCCGCGGCCGGCGCGGCCGGCGACCTGGGAGACAAGCTGAAAGGTGCGCTCGGAGGCGCGGAAGTCGGGGAGGCTGAGGGCGGAGTCGGCGTTGATGACGCCGACGAGGCGGACGTTGGGGAAGTCGAGGCCCTTCGCGATCATCTGCGTGCCGACGAGGATGCGGATCTCGCCCTTGGCGAAGCGGGAGAGGACGGCGAAGTAGTCGCGGGCGCTCGACATCGTGTCGCCGTCTACGCGCACGATGAGCGAGTGCCCAGTGTCACCGGGAGCCATCATGTGAGCGAGCTTGGAGTTCAACTCCTGCTCGAGCCCCTGCGTGCCCATGCCGAGGGTGATGAGCTTCTTGTCGCAGAGGGGACAGGCCTCGGGGAGGAGCTTCTGGGCGAGGCAGTGGTGGCAGCGGACGACGCCCTTGAGGGGCGACTTGCCCGCGATCACGCGGTGCTGGACCATCTTGACGTCGCAGTCGTCGCAGGTGAGAAACCAGCCGCAGGTGGTGTCGGAGCAGGCGATATAGGAGGCGTAGCCGCGGCGGTTGAGGAGGAGGAGGGCTTGGCCGCCCTGCTCGAGCGTGTGGACGAGGGCCTCTTCGAGCGTTGGGCCGACGAGGTGGGGAAAGGTCTCGCGCTTGCCGGTGAGTTTCTGGCGGAGCCGGCGTTCTTCGGCGAGGTCGACGATGTCGACGGGGGGAAGCTGGCCGCCGGTGGGGCGGTCGGTGAGTTGCCAGAGGCGGTATTTCGAAGTGGGAGGTGGGAGGGGGGAAGTGGGAAGGGAAGAGGAGACAGGATTCGCGTTGGCCCATGTTTCAAGGCTTGGCGTTGCCGTGCCGAGGACGATGGGGCACTGCTCCATGCTGGCGCGCTTGATGGCGACGTCGCGGCCGTGGTAGCGGGGGAGTTGGTCCTGCTTGTAGTCGCTGGCGTGTTCTTCGTCGACGATGATGAGGCCGAGGTTGCTCATCGGGGCGAAGATGGCCGAGCGGGCGCCGACCATGACGCGGGCGGAGCCGCTTGCCGCGCGGGCCCACTCCTTGTGACGCTGGCTTGCGCTCAGGCCGGAGTGGAGGACGCCGACGCCCGCGGTGCGGAATCGCTCGACGAAGCGGCCGGCGGTCTGGGGCGTGAGGGAGATTTCGGGGACGAGGACGATGCCGGACTTGCCCTGCCGGAGGACTTGCTCGAGGATGCGGAGGTAGACCTCGGTCTTGCCCGAGCCGGTGACGCCGTGAAGGAGGTGGACGCCGAAGTGGCCGAGCGTGTAGCCGATGCCATCGACGACGCGGGTTTGTGGTGCGGTGAGCGTGGGGCGATTTGGGGCGAGGACGCCGCTGGGATCGGACTGCTCGATGGAGAGTTGAGTCTCAACGCCGCCTGTTTGGCGGACTTCTTCGACTTCGATTTCGGTGAGCAGGCCGAGCTTGATGAGGCGGTTGATGGGGCCGAGAGTGCGCGAGGCGATGCGGGCGGCGAGCTGGTCGGGGGTGATGGGGAAGGTGTTGTCGGGGAGGACGGAGATTTTTTCCCAGGCTTCGCGGGCTTCGGGGGAGAGCTTGGGAAGGTCGGAGGTGGGGCCTTCGCTTGGGCGAAGGGCTCGTAATAGCCGGGTTTCGGAGCGGAGGCCGGTGCGCTTCTTGACGGCCGCGGGGAGCATGGAGCCGAGGACCATGCCCAGCGGGCAGACGTAGTAGGTGGCCATCCACTGGGCGAGTTCGACGAGGCGCGGCGGGAGGCCGGTGCCGGTGTCGCGGAGAATGCTCTTGACGCGCTTGGCGGGGAAGCCCTCGAGGAGTTCCTCGCCGCCGGCGCGGATGACGATGCCGGCGGAGGGCTTGTCGCCGCGGCCGAGGGGGATTTCCACGCGGCGGCCGACGTCGACGGGCGTTGGGGAGCGGTAGGTGAGGCCTTCACCCGGGGCTCCCTCGCGGGTTTGGTCGAGGCCGCGCTCGATGGCGATTCGGAGGTATGTCCATGCGCCGCCGGGGGGCGGTGTCGCTTGCGCGGGCTCCTCCATGCCGAAGAGGTTGGACATCCGACAAATCTAGCGCGGCGATCGGTGTATTCGCGGAAAGTGCGGAATACAGTTGACCCTGACATGACCAACAACGCTGAAGTACATCGTCCCGGCCGCCTCGCTCTGGAGGATGGTTCGGTGTTTCATGGGCGGGCGTTCGGGGCTGTCGGGCGTGGGATCACGCAGACGGCGGAGGTGGTGTTCAACACGGCGATGACGGGGTACCAGGAGGCGCTCACCGATCCGTCGTACTGGGGGCAGATCCTGGTGATGACTGCGCCGCTGATCGGGAACACGGGGATCAATGAAGAGGATGTGGAGTCGGTGAAGGTGCAGGCGTCGGGGTTTGTGGTGCGGGAACTGTCGCGGGTGGTGTCGAACTTCCGGGCGACGACGGACCTTTCGACGTATCTGGCCAAGAACGGGGTGCTGGGGATCGAGGGTGTGGACACGCGGGCGCTGACGCGCCGGCTGCGGGTGCGCGGGGTGATGCGCGGGGCGATCACGGATGTTGCGGCGAGTGAGTTGTCGGACGCCGCGCTGGTGAGCGCGGCGAAGAACGCCGCAGATATGGCGGGGGCGAACCTGGTGCCGAAGGTCGGGTGCAGCAGTACGCTGAAGTGGAGCGAGACGCTGGGGGAATGGTCGTACACCGACATTCAATCCGGCACAACCTTGCCCAAAGCGGCAAGGTCGTGGCATGTTCTCGCCTTGGATTGCGGGGCGAAGCGAAACATCCTGCGGAACCTGGCCGATCGCGGGTGCGTGGTGGAGGTGGTGCCGCACGACATTTCGGCAAGGGCGATCAAAGAGAAGTTCGCGCGGGGCGAGGCGGATGGGCTCTTCATCTCGAACGGGCCGGGTGATCCGGCGGCGGTGGAGGCAACGATCTCGACGCTGCGCGAGGTGCTGAGCGGCGGGGAGGTGATTCCCACCTTCGGCATCTGCCTCGGGCATCAGTTGCTGTCGCTCGCGCTGGGGGCGAAGACGTACAAACTGCGGTTCGGACATCGCGGGTTGAATCAGCCGGTGCTGAACCTGCTCACGGGGCGCGTGGAGATCACGAGCCAGAACCACGGGTTCGCGGTGGACCCGGAGTCGCTCAAGAGCATCGCGGGCGGGAACGCGAGGGTGACTCACATCAATCTGAACGACCAGACGGTCGCGGGGTTTGCCACGGCCGATCGGCCGATCTTTGCTGTGCAGCACCATCCGGAGGCTTCGCCCGGGCCGCACGATGCGGGGTACCTGTTCGACGCGTTCGTGCGGATGATGGAGGATCGTAAGCCGTTGGGGGGAATGGACATACAAAAGTCTGAGCGGGCCATGGCCGGGTCGCGGGCGTAGGGCGGTACCAACCATCGTGCGAAAACCGACAGAGCCTTGGGCAATATCCGGGCTCATGGGCGGTTAGGCTGGCACAGGTGAAGGGGGCTCCGGCGCGCGCCGGGACCGGCGGACCGACACACGCGGCATGGCCGCGGCTTCTTGAAGGACATTTTCCATGAACCGGCTGTTTGGAACCAAGTCGATTGCTCTGGCGGCGATCTCGGCGTGCTCGCTGTTTGTGATTGCTGATCTTGCCGGGGCGCAGCAGCCGGGCGGTGGTCAGCCGGGCGGAAATCAGCCGGGCGGCGGGCAGGGGCAGCGCGGCAATCGCGGTG
>JBGAOP010000048.1:0-17697 GCA_044221735.1 Phycisphaerales bacterium
ACCCCCCACGACCCCGAGCCAACCAGCCCGGGGTTTTTCTTTCACCACGTGCGCAGGAAAAAGGCCCGACTCCTGTGAAGCCGGGCCTTTGATACTCACATCCGATCATCGATCAGGCGCGGCGGCGACGACGGGCCGCACCCAGACCCAGCACGCCGGCGATCAGCGCGGTGCCCGGGGCGGGGATGACCGCATCCGCGGACGAGGTGTACGCCGAGGTCACCGTGTAGTGCGTCGTATCGGTGATCGACGGGTTCGCGAAGCTGAACGCGAACTGCTCGGCGCTCAGCGTCATGCCGGCAACGGCCGCGCCGCTGAAGGTCACGTTGTTGGCGTTGAAGTCCGAAGCGCCCAGCGAGAACACGTTCGAAAGGGCCGCCGACGAAAAGTCCACGCGGAGCACCGGGTTGTTGCTCGAGTCGTAGAACTGCACGAAGCCGCCGGAGAGGAACGCGAACGGACCGAAGTCGCTCACCACCGTCAGCGGCGAGAGCGTGAACGTCGCATCGGCATAGTCCGGGGCCGGAGTTCCCGGCGTGCGAAGAAGCAGGCCAAGGCCGCTCCAACCGCCGGAAAAAACCGAGCCATTCCGCGTGAACAGCGGCGAGTTCGCATTCAGCGAGGGGTCATCGAATGTGGCGATGGTGACGCTGGTCGCGTGGGCAGCCGAAACGGCGCTCAGAGAAGCAACCAGAACAACGGGGAAACCACGAATGAAGGTCATCTCTCTCTCTCTGTAAGGGCAAACACCGTGGAACGCGTCGAGGTTATCACATCTTGGAACAGAAGCAAGGGTTTTTCACCAGAGAAAGGCAATCCCGTGGAAGTCCGGCATCGCCGACAAGCCGTCCAGCCAGGCCCAAGACCAGTCCAAACCCGCACTTGCACACTGGCACGTGCTCCCCAAATGTCTCCTAACTCCCTGTCCGGTTTGAACTTGAAACCGCGGCTGCCGTGCGGTGTGGCCCGCCCGTCTGTCGGGATTATCCCTTGCATCACCCCTCCCCCGTGGTACGCTCGCTCCAGAGATTCGCGCGGGCTCCGGCGGCATTCGGGTGCTCTCCCCCCGACCGGAACGGCGACGCGACGGAGGAGAAAACCAGTGTTCATTCACCGTTCCTATGTCGGCGCGCTGTCGGTGCTGGGAGTCGGTCTGGCGTTCCTTGGCGGCATGGCGGCCCCCGCATCGGCAGTGGTCATCGTCCCCGATAACGGCGCGGGCACCGCCACCGTTCCACCGCCCACGGGCACGTACGTGTGGGACCCGGCCCTGCCGCCGTTCTCGATCATCAACGGCCTGCCCCCCGGCACGACGGTGCAATCCATCCCCTCCGCGGAGTGGGGCGTCTTTACCTATGGCACCGACGTCCCTGGTGGAGCGCTGGGCGGCAACCACCAGACCTTCACCGCGCCGCTGACATTCCACCTCGTCGGCTCCGGCACGTTGCTGGGCTACACACGCACCGTCGCCATCCCGACCTCGGGCCAGACCGACACGGCCCCGCGCGGCGCTCCGTTCTCCTCGCCGCAATCGTTCAACACCGATCTCACCAACCTGCAGGGACAGATCTCGGGCGCCGGTGATCCTGATTTCGATCTCCTCCGAGTCACCGCAGGCACAAACTTCGGCCTCCCGAGCCCCGGACACACCACGCTCACGGCCGCCGGCGGCGGCACCTGGCAGGTGGACTCGTTCTTCGATATCACGTACCGGATCGACTTCGTTGGGCACCCCGGCGGGCCGTTCGGCGGCATGAGCGGCTCCACCACGGGCACAACTCGCATGGTCCTCGGTTCGATCCCTGCGCCCACAACCGCAACGTTGCTCGGCCTCGGCGGCCTCGCCCTCGCGCGGCGGCGGAGAGCATGATCCCCGTCTCACCCATCACTTCTCACTCTTCTTGTTGGCCAGCGCCAAACTCCCCGAAGACGAAAACAGCCCCGGACCACGCGGTCCGGGGCTGCTGTGTTTGCATATTGCGTGAGATGCGGTTGGGATTACCAGCCACCGCGACGGCCACCGCCGCCGCCGCCACCGCCGCCGCCGCCGCGGTTGCCGCCGCCGCCTTCGCGGGGCTTGGCCTCGTTGACGGTCAGATCACGGCCGTCAACGTTCTTGCCGTTGAGGGCGCCGATCGCGGCCTTGGCCGCCGTGTCATCACGGAACTCCACAAAGCCGAAGCCGCGCGGGCGGCCGGTCTCACGATCCATGACGAGTGCCGCGGAGGCGACCTCGCCGTGGGCCGCGAACATATCGCGGAGCTGGGACTCAGTGGTCTGGAACGACAGATTACCGACGTAAAGCTTCATGTGCTTTACTCCTTGCCCGAAACTTGAACTGGAACGAAAGGCCGGTGCTTGAACTCGGGCTGAGAAAGCGTCGGGAGACACTGGGGACTCGACCAACGCAGGCCGGGCCGGACAGAAATCACGACGGAGTATAGGCACGGAGTATCGTGCGCACGCAGAGGAGCTGGAAGCCGCACCCAGGGGGGAACATTCGTACGGCGAGGGCGTCCAAGCGAGAAGATGATGCATCGGCGACCGCGCAAGATACTGGTCGGAGGCACCTGGCGCTGGGGCGTGACCCTTTTCGCGTCCGCGGTTCTGTTATCGTGGGCGGCATCGCTTGTTCTCTGGTGCGGCGTCACCATCGAGGGGCATTCCTGCACGCTCAGCCACGGCGCGATCGCGATCGAGCGCACCGATACATCCGTGGGTTGGACCGCCGCCGACGGAAACGCATTCCCCGAGCACGTGCACAGCGTTGGGAGCTTCGGCACGATCTCGTGGACGTGGCTCGACGACCTTCCCGGGTACACGTTCGCATCACGGTTCACGTTCCTGCGCTGGCGGCCCGGAGTCGGCACCACCGCGATGCTGCTCAGCCGCGGGCAGCGGTGGTACCTGGATCTGCCGCTGTGGATCGTGCTGATCCCCGCGCTGGCGGTGGCCGCGCTCGCGTGGCGAACCCACGCCCTTCGCATGCAGGCCATCCGCAATAGAGCTTGCCCGTGGTGCGAGTACGACCTGCGCGGGCTTGCGGCGGACGCGATGTGCCCCGAGTGCGGACGCCCGTCGACAACCTGATCCTCCGCCCCGCACGCCGGACTAGTCCTACCCAATCCGCTTCTCGTAAAACCGGCTCAACGGATCATCGCGATACGGCCCGAACGGTCCGATCCGCGTAAATCCGAATCCCTCGTACAAGCCGATCGCCTCGTGCTGGAGAACGCCCGTCTCCAATCGCAACACGCCCACACCCCGCCCGGCCGCATGAGCGGCGAGATGCTCAAGCATCCGCTTCGCAAGCCCGCGGCCGCGAAACGCGGGACGCACGAACATCCGCTTCACCTCGCCATAGCCCTCATCGAAATACTGGATCCCGCCGCACGCCGCCGGAGCGCCATCGCACCGCACGACAAAGAACGCGACGCCCTCGCGAAGCAGTTTCTCCACGCTGTACCCGTGCCGGCTCTCGGGCGGATAGTGCGGGTTCAGATGGGCCTCGAGCTCGGCGATGAGCTGCGTCGCCGCCTCGCTGTCCGGCCGTTCGCTGGCGATGTCCACCGTCATGGTCTGTGCCCCGTTCAAGCCTCACCCCGCAAGAGCCCGTCCCCGGTCCCGCCCCGCGACGATCGCCGCCACGAACGCGTCCTTCACCTGCGCCCGATCGAGCTCCCCCACCGCCGCCTCCGTCGTTCCACCCTTGCTCGTCACCGCCGCGCGCAGCGCCTCGGGCGGCTCGTGGCTCTCGGCGAGCAGCGCGGCCGCGCCGCCGATGGTCTGCCGAACCACCCGATCCGCCGTGATCCGATCGAACCCGACCTCCTGCGCAGCCCGCACCATCGCCTCGGCCAGGTAGAACACATACGCCGGGCCGCTCCCCGAGAGCGCGGTGAACGCGTCCATCAGCGACTCATCGATCTTCACCACCTCGCCGATGCTCGCGAACAGGTCGTACGCAAGTCCGGAATGCGCGGTCTTCGCGCCGGACCCCAGACACATCGCCGTCATGCTCTTCCGTAGCCGTGCCGGCGTGTTGGGCATCACGCGAACGACCGGACACCCCGACCCCAGAGCCCCCGAGATCTTTGCCGTCGGAGTGCCAGCCAGAATCGAGATCACCACTCTCGGCATCGCGACCAGCGGCGCACGTACCTCGGCCACCACCGACTCAAGCGACTGCGGCTTCACCGCCAGCAGCACCTGCCCGCCGCACGAAGCGAGCGCGGACGACGACTCGACCTGATCCAGCCTTCCCGGTACAGGCAACAGCCGCTCCAGTGCTTCCGCCGCCTTCGCCACCACCTGCACGCCCCACCCGCCCATCGTCGCCCGCTTGGCCGCGTCGGGCTCACAGATCACGATTTCCCCGGGCGCGAGCAGCTTGGCGTCCAGCGCGCCGAGCGCGATCGCCTTGCCCATGTTCCCACCGCCGATGATCGCGAGCAGCGCGTGCTTGTGCATGAAGGGATCATGGGACCGAGGGATCGAGGGATCAAGCCACACTGCAATCCCCCGGTCCGTTGATCCCTCGATCCCTACGCTTCCTCCATGCCAGCCTTCTATCAACTGGACTTCGAGAAACCCGTCGTCGAAATCGAGAAGAAAATCACGGCCCTTCAGGATCGCCTGAAGAAGGCGGCCGCGCCCGCGGCGGCGACCGGCCCCGCCGCCGACCTCGGCATGAACCCTTCCCTCGAGGCCGACGCGGCCGACGCCGACTCGCTCGACCTCCCCTCCGACCCCGCCAGCATCCAGCGCGAGCTCGAAACGCTGGCCGCGCTCCGCGAGCAGAAGCTCCGCGAGGCCTACTCCAAGCTCAGCCCGTGGGACACCGTCCGAGTCGCCCGCCACCCCAACCGCCCGCAGACCCGCGACTACATCAACCTCATCTTCAAGGACTTCACCGAGCTCCACGGCGACCGCCGCTTCGGCGATGATCCCGCGATGGTCGTCGGCTTTGCACGCCTCGGCCCGACCAAATGCCTCATCGTCGGCCACCAGAAGGGACGCACCACGCAGGAGAAGATCGCCTGCCACTTCGGTTGCGCCCACCCGGAGGGCTATCGCAAGGCTCTCGCCAAGATGAAGCTCGCCGAGAAGTTCCGCCTGCCCATCGTGACGTTCGTGGACACGCCTGGCGCCTATCCCGGCCTCGGCGCTGAGGCCCGCGGCCAGGCCGAGGCCATCGCCGTCAACCTGCGTGAGATGTCCCGCATCAAGACGCCCATCCTCTCGATCGTCATCGGCGAGGGTGGCTCCGGCGGCGCGCTTGGGATCGCTGTCGCCGACAAAGTCGCGATGCTCCAGAACTCCTGGTACAGCGTCATCAGCCCGGAGGGCTGCGCCGCCATCCTCTGGAAGACGGCCAACGAGCAGACCAACAACGCCGCGGCCATCGCCCTCAAGCTGACCGCGGCCGACAACCTGGAACTCGGCATCATCGACTCGGTCATTCCCGAGCCCATCGGCGGAGCCCACCGCGCCCCCAAGGCCGCCGCTGAGCACATTGAGCGTTGGCTCACCGAGCAGATCGCCGCCCTCAAGTCCCAGTCGCTGGAGTCCCTGCCAAAGTCGCGATACGCCCGGTTCCGAAAGCTCGGCGCGTTCACCGAGACCTCGGCACCCTGAGCAGTTCTCCGCCCGACTTTTCCCGCATTGACGGCCGTGCTGCCTTCCCGTATACTCCCCGCCTTTTTGGGAGGGGATTGTTCGGAGGGGTGGGCCCCTAGACCCTTTCCCACCCTCATGACGGATCGCGCGGCGGCGCAAGGAGCAGGTGCACATGGCCAAGTCCGGCAAGCCCTCGAGTGGTAAGTCCAAGCCTGCCGCGAAACCCGCCGCCAAGGCCAAGGCCCCTAAGCCCAAGCCCGCGCCGGCCAAGCACGCCCCCGCCAAGACCGCCCCGAAGAAGCCTGTAAAGGACGCGAAGGTCGTTGCCAAGGTCGCGGCCAAGCCCGCACCCGCGAAGGGCTCGCCCGCGCCGGCAAAGGCCACGGCCCCCGCTCCCGCCGCGGCCGCGGCGGGACAGAAGCCCGCCCCCAAGGGCATCACCATCGTCTCGAACAAGCCGATCCGCAAGCCCAAGCCCAAGAAGCTCGAGATGCCCGTCTCCGAGCCGCTCATCAAGCCGGGCAACAAGTGGAAGCCGCTCATCCAGTCGGGGCCGAAGGCTCCTCCCTCCACCGGCATCCCCGGCGTGAGCACGCCGACCGAGTTCAAGGCCGATCCCAAGGCCAAGCTTCCCAAGAAGGAACTCGACCGTTACCGCGAGATCCTGCTGCGCAAGCGCAACGAGCTCATCGGCGACGTCGCCCACATGGAGGACGAGGCGCTTCGCCAGAACTCCGGCTCGCTCTCCAACCTTCCGCAGCACATGGCCGAGCAAGGCTCGGATACGTGCGAGCAGTCGCTCTCGCTCGACCTGGCCCAGGTCGATCGCCGCCTGATCAAGGAGATCGACGAGGCCATCAAGCGGATCGACGAGGGCACCTACGGCATCTGCCTCCGCACCGGCAAGCGCATCACCCCCGAGCGCCTCGCCGAGGTTCCCTGGGCCAAGTACTCCATCGAAGCCGCTCGCGAGATGGAGCGCACGCCGTTCGTCATCACCGCGCGCCCGCTCTCGGCCAGCCGGCCCAGCGGCGGCGACGAGGATTGATCGGTTCACGGCACAGAGTTCAAAGTCTCACTCAACGCCACGAAATCAGGCACACCAGTTCGATGTTCGAACTCTGATCGTTCCCGCGTGTCAACTGCTCCCGACCCAATCTCCGCACCGGCCCTCTCCACCTGGCGCTTTCCCCGTGCCTGGGTGTGGCTGATCCTGTCCTGCATCCTCTCGATCGTCATCGACCTTGGGTCCAAGGAGCTCGCGTTTTCCCGCGTCGCCGATGCCCCCGTCGTCGTCAAACGTGAAGATGTCATTCGCGTCAGCACCCAGCACGATCCCCGCGCCATCAGCGATCCTGATTTCGGCATCGTTCCCCGCCATCGGCCCGTGACCATCATCCCGGGGGCGCTCAACTTCCAGCTCGTCCTCAACCCCGGCGCGGTCTTTGGCATGGGGCCGGGACAGCGCGGCTTCTTCATCGGATTCACCATCCTCGCCCTCGGCTTCGGCCTGGCCATGTTCGCCAAGTGGACCGGCCCGCGCGACAGCTTCGCCCACTCCGCCATCGGTCTGCTCGTCGGCGGCGGCCTCGGCAACCTCTACGACCGGCTCACGTTCGCGTGCGTCCGTGACTTCATCCACCCGCTCCCCGGCCTGAAGTGGCCGGGCAAGATGACCTTTCTCGGCAACGAGGACGTCTGGCCCTACGTCTCCAACCTCGCCGACCTCTTCCTGCTCATCGGGATCGTCATGCTGCTCATCCACCTGTGGCGCCGCGATCGAGCCGCCGAAAAGGTCGCGCAATCCCCGACTCAGGTCGCCTGACTAACAGGCAAGATCTCGACAATCCCCACCCACCGACCCGTTGCTGCACCAATGCAGCATCCGTTACACTGCGCCCCAACGAAGGAGTTCCTCATGCGCTCGACCGCCGCTCTCATCCTCGCCACCGCTGCCGCTTCAACACTCGCCGGGTGTTCCGCCTCTCGCACCGGCCTCGCCAACGGCTCCGTCCACACGCCGCCCAAGCCCGTCACCGTCGCCACGCCCGATCAACAGGCCAAGCTCCTCGACCGCATCAAGTCCCTCGCGGGCACGTGGGAGTCCACCGACGAGAAGGGCAGCACCCACACCTCGTCGGTCATCTCCGTCACATCCAGCGGCTCCGCCGTCCGCGAGATCATGCTCCCGGGCACCCCGCACGAGATGACCAACATGTACACGATGGACGGTCCCACCCTCGTCATGACCCACTACTGCGCCATGGGCAACCAGCCCCACATGCGATCCACTACCGCCTCCGGCGACAACCAGATCGCCTTCGCCTTCGATGGGGTGAGCAACCTCGCCGCGGCCAACCAGCTCTACATGGGCCAGCTCACCATCACCTTCGTCGACAACGACCACATCCGCCAGGAGTGGAAGTCGTTCAAGGGCGGCGTCCCGGCGGATCACACGGCGACGTTCGAGCTCACTCGCAAACACTGACGCGCCGCGGCGAAATCACTTCAGATTCTTGCGACAGAGCTCCGCCAGCCGCCATCCCGCCTTGTGCACCTCATCGCGGGTGATCTTTCCCGCCCAGTCGGCGTACGACACACCGTCGGGCTGCGGAGACCGCTCCTCGGCCACAATCCGGGTCTGTCCGCTGCCCCCGCCACCGGTCCGACCGAGGTGGATCTCGGTGAACTCCAACCGATCGTGCGCCTGTCGCGCGATGGGCAGGATCTCGTTCGCCCACGCCTCGGCGCACTCCTTCGGCGACGCGGCCGTTCCCTCTTTCCACGCCTTGGGTTCCGTCCTTGCGAGGTAGTCGATCAGATCGCCGTCGGACACCGATCCGCGATCCTTCTGGGCCGCTTGCACATCTCGCCGGATCAGCTTCTTTGCCGTCCGCACCACATCGTTGTCCCAGTACGAGTGCAGCTTCGCCGTCCGTTCGCTGCGTTCACCGCGATCGTCCCGGTCCAAGAGCAGCGTGATCAGGTTGCCCCCCTGCGCCCCCCACGCGGTGACCTTGTCCGGGTCGGCCACGCCGCTGGCCGTGAAGTACTGCGCCCCGACGTGCATCGGCTGGTGGATGTCGCCAACGTAGTGCGCCAGCAGGATCAGTGCAACCGCCTTGGTGATCTTGCGGTCGTTCTTCTCGGGCACCTCGCCATTGAGCACCTTCAAGCAATACGGCAGCATGTGCACGATGTCGTACTTGCTCGTGCCATGTTTCGCGTCCGCGTACTTCACGCCCGCGGTAGCCACGGGAACATCCGTGTAGTGATACACATTGTGATTGGGACGCTCCGTGTCCGTCCCGGTCGGCGGGTTCGCCTGCCAGAACGCCTTCAACTGCCTCTCAATCGTCGGATGGTCCTTCAGATGCCACGTATTCGGATCGTTCGGCGTATCCCGATCCCACGCCTTGATGCTGTCGGGCAATCCCGCCGCCTGCTCCAGCGTCAGTCCGTCGAGCAACTCCCTGATCTTCGCGGCCGCCGGCTCCTTCGTGAGGCACTCATCCGCGATGGCCCCGACCATGCGATGCCCCTCGGGCCCATACGCCAGCGCGGCCCCGGCCCCCGCCAGAAACAGAACCACCGCCGCCGCCGAACGCTTCAGCACGTCGCTCTTCATCGCACGCTCCATCACAGTCGTTCTCCATCCGCCAGTGCGGCCGCGCCCGCTCGGGCCTCGGCCAGCCTCGCAATCAACGACTCCACCAAAGCCTCTCGCACTCGCTCGATTTTCGGACACGCCGTCCCCAGTTCCCGCTCCATGCTCGTCACCCCCCGCCCCACCAGCCCACACGGCACGATCAACTGAAAGTGCCGGAGATTGGTGTTGACGTTGAGCGCCAGCCCGTGCATCGACACCCACCGCCGCACACGCACACCCATCGCGGCGATCTTCGAGCCCCCTTCGCCCCCGACCCACACGCCCGTCGCCTTGGGATCCCGCTCTCCCACGATGCCGAACGCCTCCAGCGCGTCGATCACGCTCTGCTCCAGCAGCCGCATGTACGCGTGCAGCCCGAGGTGGTAGAAGTTCAGGTCGAGTATCGGGTACACCACGATCTGGCCCGGTCCGTGATAGGTGATGTCTCCACCTCGGTCGGTCTCTTCCACGACAACCCCTTCGCGGGCCAGCATTTCGGGCGTCGCCACAAGATGCGCCCTCGCCCCCGGTCGCCGCGAGACCGTGATCACCGCTGGCAGGTGCTCTACCAGCAGCACCCGTCCCGGCTCCGGATGCCCCCCCTCTCGCGCGGCCAGCACCTCTTCATGCTCCGCCACCTGCCGCGCATACGCCTCGGCATACGACATCCGCCCCAGATCGATCACTCGGACAACCGCTGACATTGTGCGAACGATAGTGCCTCGCATGCATCCACGATTTGCCAAGCTCCCCGCCTCCCTCGCCGAACGGTCCCGAACCGTCCGTCTGCAACCGGGCAACATCCCCGCGCTTCTTTGCCATCCGGATTGGATCTCGCCCGCCCCCACCGTTATCTGGATGCACGGCCGGACCGCCAACAAGGAACTCGACTCCGGCCGCTACATCCGCTGGCTGAAGGCCGGAATCGCGGCCGTCGCGTTCGATCTTCCCGGGCACGGCGAGCGGGCCGTGAAACACCTCGAAGGGACCGCACAAACGCTCGACATCCTCGCCGAACTCATCCGCGATATCGACCTCGTCGTTGAGGCCCTCGCCGATCCGATCTGGCAGGGAGTGTTCGATCTCGACCACCTCGGCCTCGGGGGAATGTCACTGGGCGGAATGGCCACCCTGCGCCGGCTCTGCGATCCCCACGACTTCCACTGCGCGGCCGTCGAGTGCACGACCGGCGACCTCTGGTCGCTCTACCGCCCCGAAGGCCCGAAGCCCTGGGGCCAGATCTTCACCGAGCCCCAGGTCTCCCCGCTCGATCCGCTCCGCCACATCGCAGGTTTCAAGCCACTCCCCCTGCTCTCCCTCCACTCCGAGGCCGATCGAATCGTGCCGTGGCCTATCCAGCAGAACTTCTTGAAGCACCTCCGCGACCACTACACGTCCCGCGGCGCCGATCCCACACTGATCCAACACGTCACGTGGCCGACCACCGGCGCACCGGAAGAACACTCCGGCTTTGGCCGCGTGAGCAACGACGCCAAGAACATCCAGACGGACTTTCTGCAAGCGCATCTGCGCTCCTGAGCGGCTAGGCCCCCGCTCCGCCCGCCGCTGCAGTATCCCGCCCCAGATACCGCGCACCCCACAGCCACAGCACCCCCGCGATCAGGATCATCACGCTCACCACCCCGAACCCCGCGTTCATGCTGTGGGCCCGGTCCGACACAAACCCGATCACCGCCGGGCTGATCGCATCGCCGAGCGCATGGATCATCAGGATGCACACCGCGTACGCCGTCGCCCGCACCGGCGGCGGTGTCACGTTCGCGATGATCGTGTTCGACGGCCCGGTGTTGAAGAACAGCGCGAATACCGCCACCGCGATCAACCACCAGCACATCGGAAATGGCGTGTACAGCACGCCCAGGAAGAGCGGAAACCCAACGACCATCGCCGCGCCGCTCACCAGGAAGTACGACCCAGAGAACCGCTTCCGCAACCGGTCTCCCAACCACCCTCCAGCGATCGTCGCCAGAAACCCCGCAACGACCACGATCATGCCGAACCGTGAGTTCGCCTGGTCGAGCGCGAGCTTCATCGCCTCATCGCGCGTCGCGGCCGTGACGACGCCCTCGCTCGTCAGCCGCTCCGCCACGTACCTAGGCATCCAGAACGACACACCGCCTATGGCGAACGTCATCGCCGTCATCCCCAGCACGTCCAGCACATACGACTTGTTGCTCAGCAGCGACCGATACGCCTCTCGCTTCGACATCCGCCCAGCCGCGTCCGCGTCGCTCGCCCCGCGCAGAGGCTCGGGCCGGAAGAAGCACCACGCACCCAGCAGCAGCCCGGGAGGCACCACGGCATAGAACGACCACTGCCAGCCAAAACGAGTCCCGATCGCCCCGCCCAGCACATAGCCAAGCGCGCTCCCCACCGGGATCGCCGCGTAGAACCACGAGAGCGCGGTCCCCCGCTTCGCCACAGGAAACATGTCGCTGATGAGCGACGGTGCGATGGGCCCATACGCCCCCTCGCCCACCCCCACAAAGCAGCGTGTGATCAGCAGCACACCGAACCCAGTCAGAAACCCGGCCCCCGACGAGTGCAGGTACAACCCCGCTTTGTGCGACAGCCCGCTCGCGCCGCTCGCGATAGACCACAGAACGACCCCGATCCCGATCAGCCACCACCGCCGCGCCCGATCGCCCAGCCACCCGAACACCGGCGCGGTGAGCATGTACGACACCATGAACGCCGTCGCCAGCAGCCCCATCTTTCCCTGCGCGTTCGGATCATCCGCCGCCAACAGGTCCTTCGAGATCAGCGGTTCCACCGCGGCCAACACATACCGATCGATGTAGTTGATCAGGTTGATCAGCAGCAGCAGCGCAAGCGAAACCCGTGCCCCCGGCACTCGCACACTCGGCCCGCCAGAAGATGTCACCGCACCTGCCGCCATGAAGCGGCCAGCATACGGCCGAACTCCTTCCCTCGCTTGCCTTGAAGGTCCCCCTTCGCCCCTCCCACTTCCCACTTCCAAAGCCACCTGTCGGAATCGAACCGACGACCTGCGCTTTACAAAAACGCTGCTCTACCAGCTGAGCTAAGGTGGCGGACGCCCAATCCTACGCACCGGCCCTCGCCCCAAAAGAACAACCGCGACAGGAAACCCCACACGACCAGGAACACTACCACCCCCGCCGCGAACACCGCCAGCGCCTGGAGCGACCCCAAGAACACCGCCCGCTTGAGCGCCCGGTGCTCGGGCGATCGGATCAACCGCAGATAGTGGTCCTCGACGTGACGAACGTCCGCCGGCCGCGTGATCGCTGGATCGGGCTCCCCCGCCGAGTCCACCACGTCGCTCACCATCAGGCCCAGCGCGTTGGCCTGCTGCCGCGCGGCGATGTGGTCCGGCGCCCGCCCCTCCAGCCGCCGGGACAGATGGGTCTCGTTGTCGGTCCCCGTCACGATAAGCGTTCGCATGGTCCATGCCTCCGCAGTACCCGGCTATCCGACAGAGCGCCGATTTCGGGCCTTGAAGGCTCGGGGAGCCCGATCACCGGCCCCGCCGGCGCGTACAACCCTACCGACCGGGTTGTCAGTGCGCGCCCGCGCCGCGATGCCTGCCCTTCCCCGCCATCCCCAAAGTCCATTTCACACAAGGACTTGACGGATGGCGGCGGGTTCTGCATCCTTGCGGGGCACGCGGGCTCGGACCGAGGGAGGGGGCGGCACGACGGAACAGGCGGCATGATCGAGATCAAATCCCTCGTCAAACAGTTCGGCACCTTCACCGCCGTGGACGGCGTCTCCTTCGCCGTGCAGCGCGGCGAGGTGCTCGGCTTCCTCGGCCCCAACGGCGCCGGCAAGTCCACCACCATGAAGATGATCACCGGTTACCTGACGCCCACGTCGGGCTCGGCGATCGTCTGCGGACACGATGTCTCCACCGACCCGCTCGCCGTCAAGCAGCGCATCGGCTACCTCCCGGAGGGCGCGCCCGCCTACCCGGACATGACGCCGGAGTCCTTCCTGAACTTCATCGCCTCCGTGCGCGGCCTCTCCGGCCAGGCCCGGCGTACCCGCATCGACGAAGTCGTCGCCCGCGTTCACCTCGAGGGCGTCATGCGTCAGAGCATCGACACGCTCTCCAAGGGCTACAAGCGACGCGTCGGCCTCGCCCAAGCCTTGCTGCACGACCCCGACGTCCTCATCATGGATGAGCCCACCGATGGCCTGGACCCCAACCAGAAGCACGAGGTCCGCACGCTCATCCACGAAATGGCGGCGCGAAAAGCCATCGTGCTCTCCACGCACATCCTTGAAGAGGTCGACGCCGTCTGCACCCGCGCCATCGTTATCTCCCGCGGTAAGATCGTCGCCGACGGCACCCCCGAGATGCTGCGCTCCAAGTCCCGCTACCACCACGCCGTCTCCATCACCATCCGCGCCACCGGCTCGAGCCTCATCGGCCAGGCCCGCGGCGACCTGCAGCGCATCCCCAGCGTGATGGGCGTCGAGGACGCCACCATGCACAACGGCACCGCCTCCTTCGTCGTCATGCCCAAGTCCGGCGCGAACATCGTCGGCGAGGTGAGCCAGCTCGCCCGCGCCAAGGGCTGGGAGGTCGACGAACTCCGCGTCGAGCCCGGCCGCCTCGACGAGGTCTTCCGCACACTGACCACGCGAGGTGCCGCATGAGCGCTCTCCCCGCCAAACCCACCTTCGACAAAGCCCCCCCCGCCCCCTCCATGCTCGCCGGCGCGTTCTCCATCATGAAGCGCGAGCTCGGCGGCTACTTCCTCACCCCAGTCGCCTATGTCTTCATCGTCATCTTCCTGTTCGTCACCGGCGTCTTCACCTTCCAGCTCGGCGGATTCTTCGAGGCCGGGCAGGCCAACCTCCGCCCGTTCTTCACCTTCCACCCCTGGCTCTATCTCTTCCTCGTCCCCGCCGTCTCCATGCGGCTCTGGTCCGAGGAGCGCAAGACCGGCACCATCGAGCTCCTGCTCACACTCCCCATCTCGCTCGGCGCGGCCGTCATCGGGAAGTTCCTCGCCGCGTGGGCCTTCACCGGCATCGCCCTCATCCTCACGTTCCCGATCTGGGTCACGGTGAACTACCTCGGCAAGCCCGACAACGGGGTGATCGTCGCGGCGTACCTCGGCTCGTTCCTGATGGCCGGCGGGTTTCTCGCCATCGGCTCGGCCATCTCCGCCGTCACCCGCAACCAGGTCATCGCCTTCGTCATCACGGTGGTGGTCTGCTTCGGATTCCTCCTGTCCGGCTTTCCGCCCGTGATGGGCTTCCTCTCCGGCTGGGCCCCGCAACCCATTTTGGACGCGGTAGCCGGGTTCTCGTTCCTCACCCGCTTCGACTCCATCAGCCGCGGCGTCATCGACCTCCGCGACATCGTCTACTTCGTCTCGCTCATCGCCACGTTCCTGTTCGCAACGGTCGTCGTCGTCGACGCCAAGAAGGCGGGGTGAACCACATGGGAAACAAAGGACTCATCTCGATCGGCGCCCTCGCGGCAGCACTCGTGCTGTTCTTCGCTGTGAACATCGTCGCCGGGCGCGCCATGACCAACGCCCGCGCCGACCTCACCGACGGCAAGCTCTACACCCTCTCGCCCGGCTCACGCAACATCGCCAAGGGCATCCAGGAGCCGATCCACCTCACGCTCTACCTCACCCAGAAGTCCGCCAACGACCTCCCGCAGATCAAGGCCTACGCCCAGCGGGTCCGCGAGATGCTCGAGGAATACGCCCGCTCCTCCGGAGGCAAGGTCGTCCTCTCCGTCGTCGATCCAGAGCCGTTCTCTGAGAACGAGGACAAGGCCGTCGCCGCCGGCATCGGCGGGCTCCCCACCGGGCGCGGCGATGACCGTCTCTACTTCGGCCTCGTCGGCACCAACTCCGTTGATCGCACCGAGAACATCCCCTTCTTCGACCCGGGCAAGGAAGAGTTCCTTGAGTACGACATCGCCAAGCTCATCTACAACCTCTCCGATCAGCCCCGCAAGACCATCGGCCTCATGACCTGGCTCCCGATCGAGGGCTCCGAGGGCAACCCCATGATGGGCGGCCGCGGCACGCCGGAGTGGCAGATCCACAAGCGCCTCAAGGACTCCTTCGACGTGAAGGCCATCGCCACAAACGCGAAGGAGATCCCCGCCGAAGTAAAAGTCCTCGTCATCGTCCACCCCAAGAGCATGTCCGAGACGACGCAATACGCCATCGACCAGTTCGTGATGCGCGGCGGCCGAGTTGTCCTCTTCGTCGATCCCAACTGCGAGGTCGACGTGCCCCCGGGCATGAACCAGTTCCAGGCGATGCAGGTTCCCAAGAACAGCGAGCTGCCGAAGCTGCTCGCCGCGTGGGGCGTGGAGATGGAATCGGCCAAGATCGCCACCGACCGCTCCTCCGCCGTGTCCGTCAACGTCGGCCAGGGCAATCGCCCCGAGGTCGTGCCGTACGTGGCCTTCCTGAACCTCGACAAGACCCATCGGAGCGCCACCGACCCCGTGACCGGCCAACTCGAACGCCTCTTCCTCGGCACCGCGGGCGTCCTGAAGAAGAAGGACGGCGCCACCACCGACGTCCAGCCGCTCATCACCACGTCGAACAAGGCCATGGTCCTCGACGCGGCCAAAGTCTCGGTCTTCCCCGAGCCCAAGAAGCTGCTTGCCGAGTATGTCCCCGGCGACAAGGAACTCTGGCTGGCCGTCCGCGCAACGGGCAAGGCCAAGTCCGCGTTCACGGGCCCCCCAGCAGAGGCCCCGAGCACCGAGACCGACAAGGACAAGCCCAAGGCCCCCGCAGCGTACATCGCCGAGTCCGCCGAGCCCATCAACGTCGTCGTCGTCGCCGATTGCGACATGCTCACCGATCGCTTCTGGATCAACGAGTCGCGCCTCGGCAACCTTCTCCTCGGCTATGACGAGTTCACCGATAACGGCACGTTCGTCGTCGGCGCCATCGACCATCTCTCCGGTTCCTCCGACCTGCTCAGCCTCCGCGCCCGCGGCAAGTTCTCGCGCCCGTTCACGAAGATCGACGAGCTCAAGCAGGATGCCCAGCAGAAGTACCACGCCAAGGAGCTTGAGCTCCAAAAGAAGCTCGCCGACACCGAACGCCAGATCAACGAGCTGCAGCAGAAGCGCCCCGACGCCAAGGACACCCGCGTCGTTCTCACCCCCGAGCAGCAGAAGAAGATCGAGGAGTTCCGCGCCCAGATGGTCCAAACCCGCAGAGACCTCCGCGATGTGAAGTTCAACCTCGATAAGGACACGCGATCCCTGCAGGCCCGCCTCATGGCCCTGAACATCGGCCTCATGCCCGCCGTCATCGCCATCTTCGCGTTGGGCCTTGCCGCCTATCGAACCTCTCGCCGCGCCGCCGACCGCCAGACCGCGAGCAAGGGCTGACACGCCCCTTGTCTGTCCCTTCCACATCCGACATCTGACATCAAGCATCCGACATTCCCATGAACCCCAAGGTCCTCACCACCCTCACGCTCCTCGCCGTCGCAGGTCTCGCCGCGGCCTACTTCGCAACACGACCCGGCGCCGCTCGCTCGGCGGATTCCTCTTCTTCCACACTTGCCAACACGCTTCTCTTTCCGGACCTGACCGCCAAGGCCGACTCCATCGTCCAGATCACCGTCAAGCGCGCCCCGATGGAGTTCACGATCAAGAAGGACGGAGACGCCTGGCGGGTGGCCGAGAAGGCAAACTATCCGGCCAAGCTCGACACCGTTCGCGCGGTCATCGTCGGCCTCTCGCAGCTCCGCCTCGAAGAGCAGAAGACCTCGCGCCCCGACCAGTACGCCAAGCTCGGCGTCGACGACCCCATCGCCCCCCCCGCCGCCTCCGCCGACAAGCCCGTTCCCCAGTCCGCCCTCGTGACGCTCAAGGACGCCGCCGGCCAGCCCCTCGCCGCGGCCATCCTCGGCAACCCCAAGTACAGCGGCGCGGGGATCGGCGGCGCATCCACACCCCAGATGTACGTCCGCAAGTCGGGCGACGCCGCCACGTGGCTCGCCTCCGGACAGGTCGATCTCCCCCGTGATCCGATCGGCTGGCTCGAGTCACGCTTCGCCGACATCCAGCGCGACCGCATCAAGAGCGTCGTCATCACCCATCCCGACAACTCCACCGTCACCGTCTCGCGCGACAAGCAGGCCGACCCGTTCTCCGTCCGCGACATTCCTGCCGGGCGCGAGCTCAGGGACCCCGGCGTGGGCGAGACCATCGCCTCTACGCTCACCGGCCTCGCCTTTCAGGATGTCGCGGCCGCCGTTCCCGCCGACGCGGAGACCAAGCCCGGCCCCACCATCATCGTCCGCACCTTCGACGGACTCATCGTCAGCGTGAAGTCCGTCTCCCGCGAGGCCAAGGCCTGGTGGACGCTCAGCGCGGCCGTTGACGAGTCTCTTGCGGTCCCCCCATCCCCCACACCCCC
>JBGAOP010000049.1:0-17233 GCA_044221735.1 Phycisphaerales bacterium
ATGCGGAGAGGCCTTCGACGGTGGTGTTGTGCTCGACGGCGATGGTGACGAGGGAGGCGTTGGGATCGTCGAAGGCGCGGAAGATCTGGTCTTCGGTGTCGGGGTCGGGGTTGAAGAAGAGGCGGTGGCGGGTGCGCGGGGTGATGGGGTCGAGGACGGCCGCGGCGGTGGCGCGGTCTTGCTCGGCGCGGATGGAGGCGAAGTAGGCGCTGGAGCCGTGGGTTCCGGGTTGGAGACCGGCGGAGGTGCTTCCGCTGGGTATTGGCATGTGAGACCCCCCGAGGCCGCGCGAGGGCGCGGGCACAAGTCCGAGTGTACAGTGTTTGTACGGGTTGTCAAGTGGTATTTGTGCTGCCTTGCACAAATCGCATAAGCGACTACTGGGCAATGGTTTATTGCGCAGCGTTGCCAAACTCGATCATGTCGGTCATATCAACAAATTGATCCTCGGGGCCGAGGCCCGAAGGTCTAGATGCAGTCGGGGTCGTGTCGGGTCTCCCAACACCGAAAGGCTGTTGGGAGAATCGTCAGAGGCCAGGGAATCCTTCAGCCAAGCAGCGGCGTTCCATCTGCTCGACAATCGGCGCCCACAGGGCATCCTCATTCGACTCTCGATAAATCAACGCTGCGCGGATAGAGAAGATGGCTGCTTGGGAAAGAAAGACATCTAGATGCCATTCGTATTCTGAGCGATTGGCGTCATCGATGGCAGTCGGACTGCCATGTGCTGCCGGATGGAGAAAGCAAAAGAGCCCCGCATAACTCTGTGCTGCCGACCCGGCCGCGCTCGGCAATCCATCGGCCTCATCCGCGGCATGGATCTGCTGAAGAAGGCCCGCCATGTCGGGCATGCAGGGGCGAACGGCGGCGAGCGTCAAGGCGTCCATGTCTGACAAAATGAGATACTCTGCGCGTGGGCGACCAAACGCTTTGACGCAGCGCTCAGCCCGCTCAATGTCATTCCTTGCGAAGTGTCCCAGAAACCGGTTCCAACCATTGTCGGCGCGGGCGGCCCAAAATAGGGAGATCGACAACTCGACGAACCCTCGTGCGACGGCAAACGCTTGGACTCGGAATCGGCGTTTCAACAAAAGGCGCGATACGCGAATCGTGTCGCTGCCGTATTTCAAGCCCAGCGCTAACGCGAGGCCTTCCCCCCTTTCGAGATCACCCGGATCCGCTGTTGCCTCGAAACGACGCAGCGTCGCGACCAACTGCCGCTCCGAAGTCTGCATGAGGCGAGTGCGATGGCGTTGTGCCATTCCGGAGCATAGAGCCATAGTCCGCATAGTTGAGCGTTCACACTACGAAGACAGCGAATGCTGCACGTCCTGCTGACTAGGTGCGCAGAGTTAGGTCAGGGCCAGAGCCAAGAGATGAGGCCGAAGACCATGTACGGGAGGAAGCCGAGGACGAATGACCAGAGAAGCCAATCGACGGCGAGGGAGATGAGGCCGCGGCGGGGCCAGTGGGTGGTGCCGTAGCGGTGTTGCCAGAGGGCGGCGTAGTTTCGGCGGAGGAAGAGGATGGAGGCGGCCGCGCTGATGGCGGGGGCGCCGAGGGCGCTGGCGATCGTGATGGGCTCGGGTGTGTTCTTGGAGAAGACGTGGGTGAGCAGGCACGCGGAAAAGATGAGGATGTAGGTGCCGCAGCCGACGAGGAGGGCGAGGGGGGTGTGCCACCAGGGGAAGGTGGGCTCGGGGGTCTTGCGAATATCGGAGGGTTTGCCGCACTCGGGGCAGAGGGCGATGAAGTTCACGGCGGCGGTGCCGGAGAGGTCGTAGGTGCAGTGCTCGCAGAGGGGGGCGGGCATCGGGGGAGGGTATGAGAAGAGATGGGATGGTGTCGGGACCGGCCATGGGAAGACCGCTGGCGGGCCAGCTGCCGGTGCCGCTCCCTGGTGCTGTGGGCGTGCGGGCTTAGCGGCCTCCCGCGTGGTCGCGGGGGCTCGGTAGGAAAAAACTACTTGACAGGTTCAACAGTTCGGTGTATTCTGTCGATACAGAAATAACGGAATGGAGCGTTTGCCGATGGTTCACCTCACGCCCGCCATGAAGAAGTTCGTGCTCCACTGGGGGGAGATGGGGGACAAGTGGGGGGTGAATCGGTCGGTGGCGCAGATCCATGCGCTGCTGTATGTGGCGGGACGGCCGCTGACGGCGGAGGAGATCGCCGAGACGCTGTCGATGGCGCGGTCGAATGTCTCGACGAGCGTGCGGGAGTTGCTGGACTGGGAGATCGTGCGGACGGTGCAGGCGGTGGGGGAGCGGAAGGACCACTTCGAGGCGTTTGCGGATCCGTGGGAGACGATGGACAAGGTGATCGAGAAGCGGCGGCAGCGGGAGATTGCGCCGACGATCAAGTTGCTCGCGGAGTGCATCGCGGAGGCGAAGGGGAACCCGAAGGAGGAGAAGCAGGTGATGGCGCGGCTGGAGGCGCTGCGGGACCTGATGGTGCAGGGGGATGCGCTGTGCGGGGCGCTGCGGAGGCTGCCGCGGGAGTCGATCGGGAAGATGGTGAGGGCCGGGGGGAGGCTGCGGGAGATGCTGCTGAGCAAGTGAGCCGGCGGGGGATGTACGAGGTACGAAGTACGATGTACGGCGGCCTTTGGTGAGGTGTGATGGTCCGGCGTGGGGTGTGGGCTTGAGTTCGATGAGGACGACCGGTGTGCGCGGTGGGGCGGGGATGATCGCGGATGTGTGATTCTGGTGAGACAGAATGTACAGAATGAACAAACACAAGGAGCCTCGCATGACGACGACGCCGTTTACCGAAGTGACGTATGCCGTGTACACCGTGCTCTCGATCGCGATCACCGCGTGGGTGGCGCGGACGCTGTTCAGGAACGGGCGGGTGTTTCTCGTGGATTCGTTCCTGGGCAACGAGCCGCTGGCGGACTCGGTGAACCGGCTGCTGGTGGTGGGGTTCTACCTGGTGAATCTGGGGTTTGTGGCGATGTTCCTGCGGTATGGCGAGAAGCCGACGGACTGGCGGCTGGCGATCGAGTTTGTGTCGAGCAAGGTGGGGATCGTGCTGCTGGTGCTGGGGGCGATGCACTTCATGAACATCCTGGTGTTCCACACCGCTCGGCGGCGGGCGATGCTGCTCAATGCGCCGCCGCCGGTGGGGCCGGATGCGAAGGTGGATCCGGTGATGGCGTGAGGGGGAAGTGACGGAGTGACGAAGTGACGAAGTGGCGAAGTGGGTGAGGGATGGAGGTTCCTGTGAAGACGCTGTATGTGCTGTATGACGGGGAGTGTGGGCTTTGCTGTCGGGCGGTGCGGAAGTTGATGTGGGAGCCGAGCTATCTGACGCTGCGGTTTGCGCCGGCGCGTGCGCCGGGCGTGGCGGAGCGGTTCGGCGCGGCGATGGGGGATGGGTCGCAGCTGGTGGTGGTGGCGGATACGGGCGAGGTGTATCGCGGGACGTCGGCGTGGATCATGGTGCTGTATGCGCTGCGGCGGTATCGGCCGCTGGCGATGCGGCTGGCGACGCCGGGGTGGCGGCCGCTCGCGGCGCGGGCGATCGGGGTGATCTCGCGGAATCGGCGCGGGATCTCGGAGATGCTGGGGTGTTCGCCGGACATGGGTGTGCTGGCGGAGGCGAAGAGCGCGGCCGCGCGGGCGTCGGCGGTGGATTCGGGGGCGTGTCCGGGCGGGGTGTGCGAGCGGCCGCGGAGTGGTGAGGGTGGGGGGGAGCGTGGGGGTGAGCGGCTGGAGGCGTTGATCCGGGCGCGGCAGCGGGTGAGGGCGGGGCTGGAGAGCCCCAAAGAGGAGGGTGGGCCGGGCGCTCCGACGGCGGCGGCGGGGCCGCTGACGCCGCCGCCGCTGAATGCGGGCTGGGGATAAAGGGGGAGGCGGGGCAAGGTGGGCAAAGGTGAGGCTGTGCGAAGTCACTGGGCGTGATCTGGACGTGCCTGCGCACGAGAATGGAATCGTTCCATAAGAGCTTTGCCAAAAAGGACTTGCATCTCGAATGGCGTTTGTGGACAATGGGCCGAGCCATCCGAAGCGTTTGGCGGCGGCCGTGGAATCGGTCGTTGTGTCGTCACCTCCCGTGTCGGTCCTGAGCGGAGACTCGCTATGTTCACAGCAGCCCGTTTGTGCTTGGTTGTCGGGAGTGTGGGGTTGCTGGGCGCGCCGACGTTGGTGCGGGGCGAGGACCGGACGTTCGACGGGACGGGGAACAACGTCGCGAATCCGACGTGGGGCGCGGCGAACACGCGGCTGGTGAGGCGGAGCCCGGCCGCGTACATGGACGGGAAGTCGGCGATGGCGCGGGCGGTTGCGGCGAACCCGCGGACGGTGTCGAACACGATCGTGGCGCAGACGGCGTCGCGGTTGAACGAGCGTGGGCTGTCGGACATGGCGTGGCAGTGGGGTCAGTTCATCGATCACGACATGGACATCACGAAGCTCGGGAGCGAGACAGCGGCGGTGCAGACGTTGCCGTCGGATCCGACGTTCCACGGCGCGACGATGGGGTTTTCGAGGTCGTTGTTTGATCCGAGCACGGGGAGCAGCGGGCCGCGCGAGCAGTTGAACGCGATCACGTCGTACGTCGACGGGTCGATGGTGTATGGGTCGGGGCCGATCGCGGCGGGGCTGTTGCGGGAGCGAGTCGGGGGGCGGCTGCTGGTGCAGACGTCGGCGGCGGGGGATCTGCTGCCGATAAACACGATCGGGATGGACATGGGGGCGATGCCGGGGACGGATCCGACGGCGGTGTTCGCGGCGGGGGACGGGCGGGCGAACGAGCAGCCGGGGCTGACGTGCATGCACACGCTGTTTGTGCGTGAGCACAACCGGATCGCGGGGCAGGTGGGCGCGGCGAATCCGACGTGGACGGATGAGCAGGTGTATCAAGTGGCGCGGAAGATTGTGGGGGCGGAGATCGAGAAGATCACGTACAGCGACTGGCTGCCGGCGCTGCTGGGGCCGGGCCGGGTGGGTGCGTACGGGGGGTATGACGCGGGCGTGAACGCGGGGGTGGCGACGGAGTTTTCCTCGGCGGCGTTCCGGATCGGGCACACGATGCTCAACGGGTCGATCCTGAGGCTGGACGCGTCGGGAAACTCGATCGCGCAGGGGCCGCTGACGCTGCGGAATCACTTCTTCAGCCCGATGATCGTGGTGAATGAGGGCGGGATCTCGCCGATCCTTCGCGGGTTGATCGCGCAGCCGGCGCAGGAGATCGACGTGCACATCGTTGACGATGTGCGGGAGTTTCTGGCCGGGCCGTTCGGGCCTCCGGGATTCGTCGGGTTCGACCTGGCGTCGCTGAACATCCAGCGCGGCCGGGACCATGGGCTGTGCGACTACAACGCGATGCGTGTGGCGTATGGGCTGCCGGCGGTGACGACGTTTGCGCAGGTGACGTCGGACCCGGAGCTCGCGGCGATGCTGAACTTTGTGTATGGGAGCGTGTCGTCGGTGGACCCGTGGGTGGGGATGCTGGCGGAGGACCATGTGTCGGGCGGGAGCGCGGGGCCGCTGCTGACGGCCGTGCTGGTGGACCAGTTCACGCGGGCGCGGGCGGGGGACCGGTTCTGGTATCAGAACGATCCGACGGTTGCGCCGTATCTGGCGCAGATCGAGGCGACGACGCTGGGATCGATCATTCGCGCGAACACGGATATCGCGTCGACGCAGGACGACGTGTTCTTTGTGCGGGCGACGGCGTGCCGCGCCGACTTCAATCACTCGGGCGGGATCGATGTGCAGGATGTATTCGACTTCCTGAACGCGTGGCTGGCTGTGGACTCGCGGGCGGATTTCGACGGCGTGAACGGGTTGCAGGTGCAGGATATTTTCGCGTACCTGAACGCGTGGTTTGCGGGCTGCCCGTGAGACGTGGCCACGGAACGCGAGAAAGTTGATCGGGGCGTCTGGAATGGTTGTTTGGGGAATCACGCGAGGGACGCCGACCGGCGGTGGGTGTGTCTGCGCAGGTGTTTGAGCGCAAAGAACTTGCATCCGGCGATCGGAGCAAGCATAATGGGCGTTCCGAAAGATGTGGCCAGGATCGCCGCTTCCGAGGGCTTGGCTTTGGAGGTGCGCGGCGGGTGCGTCTGAGGCGGACGGGGTCCGCTGGTGGGTCTTTGTCGAGGAGCTTCCCATGCGGTGGATCAGGAATGCGCTGCTGGTTGTCGGGTGCGCGGCGTCGCTGGCGGGTGTGAGCGTGGCCCGGGCGGATGTGATCGACGACTGGAACACGGAGCTGCTCTCGACGCTGCGGGTGATGACGGGGCCGGGCGGTCCGGGGGCGATGGCCCGTGCGTGCGCGATGGTGCACGTGGCGGAGTTTGACGCGATCAACTCGATCCGGCGGACGAACCAGCCCATCGTCATCATGGTGGATGCGCCGGAGGGGGCGTCGAGGAACGTGGCCGCGGCGAAGGCGGCGCATGATGTTCTGTCGACGCTGGTGCCGTCGCGCAAGCCGATTTACGATGCGCTGCTCAACGGGCAGCTGCAGACGTTTGCGAGCGGGCCGAGCAAGGCGGGCGGGATGCAGGTGGGCAAGGCGGTTGCGGCGGCGGTGATCGCGGCGCGGGCGAACGACGGCTCGGCGGACAACACGCCGTACACGTTCGGGACGCAGGTGGGGGACTATCAGTTGACGGAGCCGCAGACGAACACGATCGCGCTGGGCTGCAACTGGGGGCGCGTGAGGCCGTGGGTGCTCACGAGCGGCAATCAGTTCCGTCCGCCGACGCCGGGCGGGATCCAGGGGAAGGCGAACCTGCTCAGGAGCCAGTACTACGCGGACCAGCTCAACGAGGTGCAGTCGCTGGGCGAGGTGAACAGCTCGACGCGGACGACCGAGCAGACGGAGATCGCGTGGTTCTGGGCGAACGACGGCGTGGGCACGTATCGCCCGCCGGGCCACTTGATCGAGATCACGCAGACGATCTGCCGGGATCACCACATTGGGTTTGCGGACAAGTCGCGGTTGTTTGCGCTGGTGAGCCTGGGCATGGCCGACGCGGGGATCGCGGTGTGGGACCGCAAGTATGACACTGGGTTTGACGTGTGGCGTCCGGCGACGGCGATCCGCAACGCTGATCTGGACAACAACCCGAACACGACGGTGGACCCGAACTGGTCGCCGCTGCTGGGCTACACGCCGCCGTTCCCGGCGTATCCGTCGGGGCACGCGGCGTTCGGGGCGGTGCACGCGACGATCCTGAAGAACTTCTTCGGGACCGACAACATCTCGTTCACGATCGGGACGGACCAGCCGTACCTGAGCAACTCGCCGACGAATCGGACGCTGTACCGGAGCTTCACGTCGTTCTCGCAGGCGGCGCGGGAGAACGGGCTGAGCCGGATCTACCTGGGCGTGCACTATCGTTTCGACGCGGACGCGTCGTTTGCGCTGGGCACGACGATCGGCGAGTACATCAGCCAGCGGGTGGCGCTGCCGCTGTGCCCGGCGGACTTCAACTCCGACGGGAAGGTGGACGCGACGGACATGGCGATGTACACGAACGCGTTCTTTGCGGCGACGCCCAACGCGGACCTGAACAAGGACGGGGCGGTGAACTCGATCGACTTCTACATGTACTCGAACATGTACCTCAACGGGTGCTCGCACCGGTGAGCATTGGGATAGTTGAATCCATTGACGCCCCGGCCCGTGCTGGGGCGTTTTTCATTGCCGGGCTAGAGTGCGGGCATGCCGGTGATGCACTGGATCGGGCTTGGAGCGTTGGGCGTAGCCCTTGGCGTGATCGGCACGCTGATCGGCGCGGGGGGCGGGTTTTTGCTCATGCCGATTCTGGCGCTGATGTATCCGGGGGAGGCGCCGGAGGCGCTGGCGTCGATCTCGCTGGGGGTGGTGTTTCTCAATGCGCTGTCGGGGTCGATCGGGTATGCGCGGCAGCGGATGATCGACTATCGGGCGGGGTGGGTGTTTCTGGCCGCGGGGGTGCCGGGGGCGATCGCGGGGGCGATGGTGACGCCGCTGATTCCGCGGCGGCAGTTTGATATCGGGTTGGGCGTGGTGCTGGGGGCGGTGGGGGTGCTGATCGTGGTGACGGGGGCTCTGCGGCCGGGGCGGGGTGGGGCAATGGGGCACGCGCTGCCGCACGCGCGGCGGTGGGGCAAGGCGTTTGTTGTGCGGGGCGCGGCGATCAGTCTGGTGGTGGGGTTTGTGTCGTCGATCCTGGGGATCGGGGGCGGGATCATTCATGTGCCGGCGATGGTGTATGTGCTGGGGTTCCCGGTGCACACGGCCGCGGCGACCTCGCACTTTGTGCTGGCGGGGACCGCGCTCTCGGGAACGGTGACGCACGTGGCGACGGGGGGGCTGGCGCAGGGGCTGTGGCGGACGGTGGCGATCGGCGCGGGGGCGATGGTCGGCGCGCAGTTTGGAGCGCGGTTTGCCAAGCGGACGCCGCCGGGATGGATCATGCGCGGCCTGGGCGTGGCGCTGATCATGGCGGGAGCGCGCGTGGTGTGGGTGGCGATCGCGGGATGACGGGGCGGGGTCAGCAGCCGGCGAGCCAGGCGTTGAGGAAGTCGAAGATGTCCTGCACCGCGAGGCCGTCGCCGTTGAAGTCGGCCATGGGGCTGGTGGCGAACCAGGCGTTGAGGAAGTCGAAGATGTCCTGCACGGCGAGGCCGCCGCCGTTGAAGTCGGCCTTGCAGCAGGGCGTGGTGATGTTGCCGCTGGCGTTGCAGGCGACGCCGGTGCCCGCGTAGCGATCGAACTGGCCGGTGCAGGCGTCGATGGCGACGAACTGGCAGGTCGAGCCGCGGCAGCACGCGCCGTTCTGTGGGCAGGGGTTGGGCTGGCAGGCTCCGCCGAGGGTCCAGGTGGAATCGGAGGCGCACGCGGTCTGAAGGGTCATCGTGCAGGTTCCGGCCGCGGCACAGCAGGTGCCGGGCTGGGGGCAGGGATTGGGCAGGCACGCGGCGGCGACCGACCAGACGGAACCGGAGGCGCAGGCGGATTGGAGAATGAACGAGCAGGCGCCGGTGGTGTCGCAGCACGCGCCCGGCTGCGGGCAGGGGTTGGGCTGGCAGGTTCCCGCGGACCATGCGGAGGAGCCGGTGCAGGCGGTTTGGAGTATGAGCGAGCATGCGCCGGCGGTGTCGCAGCACGCGCCGGGCTGGGGGCATGGGTTGGGCTGGCAGGCTCCGCCGACGGTCCAGGTGGAACCGGAGGCGCAGGCGGTTTGCAGGACGAGCGAGCATGCGCCGGCGCTGTCGCAGCATGTGCCGGGCTGGGCGCAGGGGTTGGGTTGGCAGGTTCCCGCGGACCACGTGGCGCCGCCGGTGCAGGCGGTCTGGAGTACGAGCGAGCATGCGCCGGCGGTGGTGCAGCATGCGCCGGGCTGCGGGCAGGGGTTGGGCTGGCAGGCCGCGCCTTGTGTCCAGGCGGAGCCCTGGCCGCAGCTCGTCTGGACGACGGAGGAGCAGAGGCCGGAGGTGTCGCAGCAGCTTCCGGGCTGGATGCAGGGGTTGGGCAGGCAGGAGGCGCCCGAGGTCCATGAGGAGGGGCTGGTGCAGTCGAACTGGGCCGCGAGTGTGCAGGTGCCGGTGGTGTTGTTGCAGCACTGGCCCTGCGGGGCGAGCACGAGGGGGATCGAGAGGTCGGTCTGGTTGACGGTGCCGGACCAGGTGGCCTGGTCGAGGCCCCAGCCGGTGGTGTTGCCGTAGATGAAGCGTGGGGCGGTTTGGAGGGTGAGGTTCTGGAGCGTGAAGTTGAGGGTGCGGGCGGTGAAGTTTGAGACGGTGTAGCGGAAGCGGTAGACGTCGACGAACTGGCCCTGGGCGAGGTAGGTGGAGCCGACGGTGGCGCCGATGGTGGCGGTGGTGCCGACGGCGGGGGGCGTGGCGGAGCCGTAGCCGGGCCAGGTGCTTGGCGCGCTGAGGCTGCTGGGGTCGAGGCCGGGGGTGCCGAAGAGGGCGGAGCCGATGGCGGTTCCGGCGACGAGGCCGATCTCGGTGTTGGCGGGGTTGTGGGTGAACTGGCCGGAGGAGACGTTGATCTTGCCGTTGAAGGAGCTGTTGATGGTGGCGAGGTAGGAGTAGGTGGAGGCGAGGCCGCCGCGGCCGACGGCGGCGCTGAGCGCGGGCGGGAGTCCGGCGTAGGTGTGGTCGGCGTTGGAGATGAGGCCGAGGGCGAGGGTTCCGCTGGTGTCGGGCTCGGCGAGGATGACGGCGTTGAAGCCGAAGCCGCTCAGGCCGCTGCCGCCGTTGACGCGGATCTGCACGGCGAGGTCGAGCGCGGCGTCGGGGGATGCGCCGCCGGAGGAGAAGAGGACCTGCGACTGGCCGGTGCGCTCGACGATGCGGACGTCGACGGAGGTGGTCTGCGCGCCGGCGGCGCCGGCGAGGAGGGCGATGGCCGCGCTGCTTGCAAGGGTTCGGAACACAATGAACTCCCGGGGTCGAGATGTGGAAAACAAGACGATGCGGCCCCCGCGAGGCGTGGGCTGGACCGGACCAACCTTCATCGGCCCGGATCGATCGAGCGGCGAGCCGCTCGTGGGCGTGCAAAGATTATAGGGCGTGGTTTCGAGGGATTTGGTCGCGATTCATGGGTGGGCTGTGTCTGGACTTGAAATCCAAAGGCCCCGCCACGGAGTGTCGGGGTACCCGAGGCGAAAACGAAGAACCCGCCGCGGGGCGACGGGTTCGTGTGAGAGATCAACGATTTGGAGGGTGCGTGGGTGTTACTGCGCGGGGCCCGCGGCGGAGGTGGCGTTGGGGTCGGGGTCCGGGGCTTGGGTGACGGTGGGAGCGGTGGGGTAGTTGAGGGCGGGGGGCTGGATGGCGTTGAAGGCCCATTCGCGGTGGGAGGTGACGTGCCACTGCTGCATGCCGCCGCGCAGGCGGACGGTGAGGCCCTGGCTGAGGGGCTTGTCGTTGGCGGTGAGGCCGAAGATTGGGCGGACGATGTCGACCTTGGCCTCGTCGCCGCTGATCCAGACGCGGGAGATGTGGTAGGTGGGGAGGTTCTCGTTGCCCTGCGCGATGGGGAGCGCGCCGGAGCCGATGCGCTCGACGATCTTGGTGGCGACGGCGGGGCTCAGGCCCTGCGGGAGGTTGACGGCGAAGGGCGTGACGCCGACGTTGCCCTCGGCGGGCTGCTTCCACTGGGCGTGGGTGTTGGGCGGGAAGCGGAGGACGACCCAGCGCATGGACTCGGTCATGACGGTGGGGAAGGGATCGGAGTTGACGTTGGTGAAGCCGCGCTCGCCCTCCATGGGCGGGTAGACGTTGTAGCCGACGTGGCAGGCGCCGAGCGTGGCGACAGCGAGGCCGGCGGTGAGGGCGAGCAGTGGACGGGTGAAACGGATTGTGGTCATGGCATCCCTCCTTGGATGTGTGGGCAGATGCTAGGGGGTTGCGAGGGTCGTGGGGGTGGGGTTGTCGGTCTTTCGCCCTCCGGGCGAGGAGGGTGTGTGGGGGCGCACACCAGAGGCTTGCTCGCAGAGCCTCGCTGCGCCTCTGGCAACGATCGATGCGCCCTCCGGGCGAAGGCCGTACGATTCGTCATGGCCAGCGGCAATGGACAGGTTGTGAAGGGCGAGGCGTCGGGGAAGCGGTTTGTGCTGGGTGTTACCGGCGCTTCGGGGGCGGCGTATTCGCTGCGGCTGCTGGAGCAGCTCTTGGTGCATGGGCATGAGGTGCACCTGGTGGTGACGGACTATGGGCGGCGGCTGTTGTTTGATGAGGCGGGGATTACGCATGTGGAGTTCGCCGCGCTTTGCCCGGGGATTGCGGATGCGCGGGCGGCGACGCGGCTGGTGATCCATCCGAACAAGGATGTTGGGGCGAGCATCGCGTCGGGGAGTTTTCTGCACGATGGGATGGTGGTGCTGCCGTGCTCGTCGACGAGCTTGGGGGCGATCGGGACTTCGAGCGGGAACAACCTGCTCACGCGGGCGGCGATGGTGACGCTCAAGGAGCGGCGGCGGCTGATCCTGTGCCATCGCGAGACGCCGCTGAATCACATCGACATCATCAACTACCAGAACCTGTCGCTGGCGGGGGCGATCATCTGTCCGACGAATCCGGGGTTCTATCTCAAGCCGGAGCGGGTGGAGGACCTGGTGGACTTCGTGGTGGGGAAGGTGATGGATTTGCTGGGGGTGGAGCACGAGTTGAAGACGCGGTGGGTGGGGGTGAAATAGCAAATTGCAAATTGCACATTTCAGATGGGAGCCGGGGAGCCGGGGAGCAAGGGAGCGGGGGAGCAGTGAGGCGGGGTTGGGTCGCGCGGGGACTTGCGTGGGGGCGTGGGTTGATGGCAGAATGGGCGGATGTACCAGGTTGATCTCCGAGCCTTGGAGGAGCGGGCTGCGAAGGCCAAGGTGGTGGAGGCGGGGGTGTTGTGTGCGCGGTGCGGGTATGACTTGTGCGGGCTGAGGGCGAACCAGCGGTGTCCGGAGTGTGGTGGGCCGATTGCGAACTCGCTGCGGGCGGAGCTGCTGGCGTACGCCGCGCCGGAGTTTTTGAGGCGGCTGTACTGGGGTGCGCGGCTGGCGCAGGTGTCGGCGATCGGCGGGACGGTGGCGCTTGGTGGGACGCTGGCGCTCTTGATCGTGCTGGGGATTCTGGTGGCGAGCGGGCAGAACCCGGCGTGGCTGCTCGCGGTCGGGGGTGTGGTGGGCGTGCTGGGGCCGCTGGGGTGCGGGGCTACCGGGCTGGCGGGGTGGTGGTTGCTCACGGCGCGGGATCCCGGCGCGGGCGGCGTGCGCAAGGATGTGCGGGTGCGGCGGGTGATTCGCGTGAGCGTGGTGGCGACGGGCGTGTGCTGGATGTTTGTGTGCGTGCCGCCGATCGCGGGTGCGCTGCTCGATCTGCCGCCGGCGGTGTACATCCCGCTGACGGTGATCGTGGGGCTGGGGCTGGTGGGATCGACGCTGACGCTGGTGTTTGCGAGTGTGCCGTTTGTGAAGGGGCTCGGGGCGCGGCTGGAGGATGACCGCGTGGGGGAGATGGCCTCGACGCAGACGATCATCGCGGGGCTGGCTGCGGGGGCGTGCGCGCTGATGGGCGTGGCGCTGCTGGTGGGGTTCTTTCCGCCGGGGTTCCTGGTGGTGCCCGCGCTGGTGATGGCGCTGATGGTGTATCACGCGCTGGTGATGAGGCGGGTGAGCCTGCTGATCGATGAGGTGCGGTGATGGAGGGGGTGATGAGCGAGCGGGAGCCCGGTGATGCGGCGGGGCGCGCGGTGGAGGTTGATCTGCCGTGTGTGCGGTGCGGGTATCAGCTTCGCGGGTTGCCGGTGAGCGGGAAGTGTCCGGAGTGCGGCGGGGAGGTGCGGCGATCGCTGATGGGGGATTTGTTGATGTTCGCGGATGCGGGGTATGTGCGCGTGCTGCTGATCGGGGCGGTGCTGGCGGAGGCGGGGATTGTTCTGGCGCTGGGTGCGATCTTCGGCGGGCTTGGGTTGCTCGTGGTGGTTTCCGCGACGGACCTGATGCCGGGGCTGCGGCCGGAGACGGCCGTGTCGTGGGTGGCGGGTGTGGGCGGGTTGGGGTTTGGGTTTCTGACGCTGGCGGGGTGGGTGATGCTCTCGACGCCGGACCCGGGACGGATCGGGGTGGATGGAGGGGTGACGGGGCGAAAGGTGGTGCGGTGGGGCGTGTTCACGACGGCGATCGCGTGGGCGGCGGGTGCGGCGGTATCGATCGCGGGCGCGACGATGGCGGGCGGGATGGTGTGGGCACCGTCGATGGTGCGGACGCTGATGACCGTGGCGGTGTGGGCGGGCGCGGCGGGGGTGATCGCGCAGCTGTTCGGGGCTTCGTGGTACATGGAGCACATGGCGCGCCGGGTGCGGTGCGAGCCGATGCGCAAGGCGGCGCGGGATGTGCGGTGGCTGACGATCGCGACGGTGGTGATCGGGGGGTTGGCCGCTCTGATGGCTTGGCCCATGCGGTCGCCGGTGGCGGCGATCCCGTTCATCGGGGCCTATGCCTGCTTTGCGCTCACGGCGGGGAAGTATGCGAGCGTGGTGGACCTTGGTCGGCGGGAGATCGGGCTGGCGCTGGGGGTGATTCGGAGCGGGGGCGAGATGAACCCGGAGCGCGGCGGGCGGTAGACCTTGGTATGTACACGGTGGGCCGAGCGATACCGGCGCGGGATGAGGTGGAGCGGGCGCGGGAGCGGCCGCTGGAGATCGAGCTTGAGATTCCGTGCTCGCGGTGCGGGTATGTGCTGGCGGGGCTGAAGACCGATGGGGTGTGTCCGGAGTGTGGTACGTCGGTGAAGCTGTCGGTGTATGGAGATCGGCTGGAGTACGCCGCGCCGGGATGGGTGAGGGGGCTGTGGGTCGGCGCGCTGGCGGTGCAGCTCTCGGTGGGATTGATGGTGTGCGCGCTGGTGGCGACGGTGGTGCCGATCGTGATCCAGCAGACGTTCTGGGGGTTTGCGCCGCCGCGGGTGCTGATGGTGATGTTCTACGCGACGTTCTATGTGATGCCGGGGCTGTGCTCGGCGGCGGCGCTGGGCGGGTGGTGGTTGCTGACGATGCCGGATCCCGCGCTGGAGGGGAAGAGGGACGACCCGCGGTCGCGGCAGGTGCTGCGCGTGGTGATCGGCGTGGAGGGTGTGTGCTGGGTGGTGCTGGCGGGGTTGGGCTTGGGCGGACTGCTGGGAGCGGTGCCGCCGGGGGTGTATGTGCCGCTGGCGAGCGTGTGCGGGATGGCGGCGCCGCTGGCGATGCTTGTGCACGTGCTGACGGCGACGCGCTGGGTGCGGGCGATGGGGCCGCGGCTGCGGAGCGGGTTCGTGGAGGAAGTGTGCTGGTGGCAGCGGGCGGTGGCGTGGAGCGCGACGGTGATGGTGGTGCTGTGCGTGGCGGCGGTGATGGGGCAGTGGGACAGCGTGATCTTGGTGCTGCTGCTGGGCGCGTTTGTGGCGGTGTGTGCGCTGGGGGTGGCGCACGTGGTGATGGTGGGGATGGTGAGGCGGAGCGCGGGGGAGGGGAGCGCGGCGCAGGCGCGGGGGAATCGAAGCGCACTTTCGCCCTTCCGGGGCTCCGGGGAAAAAGCGAAGAGGTGATCTTGGTGCTCGCGTTCCGTGGGCTTACGCCCACGGCAACGCACTGACGGCCCTCTGGGCCTGACGGCGGAGTCAGGCGCGCGTGTTGATCGTGATCTCATTGCGGTCGTCCTGCGGGGTGAGGCGGACGTCGATCTTTTCTTTCGGGCCGGGGCGGAGCTTGAGGGCGATGAAGTCGGGCTGGATGGGGATCTCGCGCTCGGGGCGCTCGACGAGCACGGCCAGGCGCACGCGGCTGGGGCGGCCGAAGTCGAGGATCTCGCGGAGCGCGGCGAGGACGGAGCGGCCGGTCATCAGCACGTCATCGCAGAGGATGATCTCGCGGCCCTCGACGGAGAAGGGGATGGCGGTTTTGCCGACGCGGGCGGCCGCGCCGGTTTCGGAGAGATCGTCGCGGTAGAGCGTGATGTCGATGGAGCCGACATCGGCGACGTTGAGGCGCTGGGCGATCTTGGCGGCGACGACGTCGCCGCGGCGGCGGATGCCGATGAAGGCGATCTTGGAGGTGTCGGGGCAGGTTCGGCGGACGTGGTCGGCGAGCTGGTCGAAGAGCTGCTCGATCTTGGCGGCGTCGGCGATGGGGGAGGTCATGGGGGGGAGTGTATCGAATAATGCGATGGGCGGGAGCACCTATGATTGGGCATGACCTACACGGGTGTGTATCGGGACGGGATCGTTTTGCTCGACGGGGACGTCGATCTGCGCAACGGCTCCCGGGTGGAGGTGTTGCCCGCGCGACGCTCGGGGGTGACGAAGACCAAGAAGCGGCGGGCGAAGGAGCCCGGGGCCAAGGCATCGTCGGACCCTCTGCTGAAGTTCTTCGGTATGTCGAAGGATCGCGCGGATTGGAAGGGCCGGTCGTCAAGTGAGATTGCGCGGAAGCTTCGTCGGCGAACCAGCAGCCGGACCAAGCGATGAGCGGGGTGCTCGATACTTCCATCTTCATCGATTGGCAGCGGGGGCTGCCATCGGCGCTGGAGGTCATGCAGCGCGAGCGGGGTGGCGGTCAACTGTTCATCCATGTTGTGGTCGCGGCGGAGTTGCTCGCGGGAGTGCGAGACCGTCGGGAACTCAGAGCGATGGAAGCTCTCATCGAGCGGGAGAGTCTGCTCGTCCCGACCGACCACGACCTGCGGACGGCCTTGAAGATTGTCGGGCGCCATCACCTTGCGCATGGCATCGAGTGGAATGACGCGATGATCGCTGCCACATGTTTGCGCCTGGGAGCGCCGTTGTTTACGCGAAACGTCAAGCACTTCGGCGCGGTGCGAGGGCTTCGGGTTGTGCAACCGTACTAGGCCCTCGCGAAGGACAGGGCGATGAGCATGATGGTCATGACTACGCCGTTGTGGAGGGCGTGGGCGGTGGCGGTGGCGATGATGTTGCCGCGCCATTCGCGCATGAGGGCGAACCAGAAGCCGAGGGTGCCGACCATGAAGAGGCCCTGGATGACGTAGCCGTGCAGCACGGCGAAGACGGCGGCGGAGCCGAGTGCGGCGAGGATGAGGCCGGTGCGTCGGCGGAGGTGGCGGAAGAGGCAGCCGCGGAAGATGGACTCCTCGACGATCGGGGCCCAGACGGTGGCGAGGAGGAAGACGAGGATGAGCTCGAAGGTTCCACCGCCCTCGAGGACGTCGGTGAGGCGGTTGCCCGCGGGGCGCGGCTCGGAGCCGGTGAGCGCACTGATGAGGAAGGTGATGAGCACGACGACGACGGCCATGCCGAAGTAGATGGGGAGGCCGGCGAGGTAGCCGGCGAAACCCGCGCCGATTTCGCGGAGCAGGCCGCGCGGGGCGGACCAGCCGATCTCCTGCTTCCAGCGGGCGAAGGGCATGCCGCGGACGACGGGCCAGAAGATGGAAAGGAGGACGAGCCACTGGGCGAAGAGCGATCCGATGATGAGCGTGTCCTTGGAGGCGCCGGCTTTGTCGAGGACGAACGAGACGCCCTTGACGGCGAGGAACATGCCGAAGAAGACGGCGACGGTCTCGAGCCAGACGCTGCCGGGCGTGGGGTGGGCGACGGCGTCGTGGGGGCCCCCGCCCGGGGGGGGGGGGGGGGGGCGCCCCCCCCGGGGGGGGGGGGGGGGGGGGGGCCCCGCGCAAGCCGCCTCAGCCCGGTTTCCGGCAACTCTAGGTCACGAGTTGCTCGCGGCGGCGGGCTGGCAAACAAAGTCTTGAAGAAAACTCGTGCGGCCTGCTTTT
>JBGAOP010000050.1:0-17616 GCA_044221735.1 Phycisphaerales bacterium
TGAGCGGGCGCGGGTAGAGAATGACCGGGCGGGAATGGGTGGGGAGATTCGGTTGATCTGTGGGGACGCGACCCAAGACACCGATCGCCCAGAGCTGCGATCGGTGGCACGGGATGACGGGTGCGATGTGGTATTCGTTGGCAACTTCTCGATCGGGTACATCCACCAGCGCCCCGTGCTTGTTGAATACCTGCGGGCGAGTCGTGAGCGGCTGGCTCGCGGGAACGCCGGGTTCGGCGGTGGCGTGATGGTGTGCGATGTGTACGACGGGCCGGGGGCGTTTCGCGAGGGGAGCGTGACGCGCGTGCATCCGGGGCGCGGCCACGAGGTGGTGCGGTACACGTGGGAGCATCGCGAGGCGGATGTGCTCACGGGGATGGTGGTCAACGCGATTCACTTTCAGGTTGAGGTGGAAGGGGAGGTCGTGGCGCGATATCCGGATGCATTCCTCTACCGCTGGCGGTTGTGGTCGATCCGCGAGCTGCGCGAGGCGATGATGGAGGCGGGGTTCGCCTCGACGGATGTGTACCAGGATGTGGGGCCGAGCACGGAGGATGGGCCGCTCCGACATGGGCGCGAGGTGCGTGAGGCCGGGGTGGTGTGCGTGGTGGGCCGGCAGGGGTGAAGCGGAGCGAGCGAGGCGGCGCTTGCATCTACACAGTGCGTTCGGGTATTGTGGGTCGACCTTTCGGAGGTCTTATGGCTCAGATTGACGCCGCGTCGCCGCTTACCCCCCCGGTTCAGCCGACCCGGCGCGTGCCGGAACTGCACCGGAAGGGGAAGCAGTTGGTCGTGGAGCTGGGCGCGGTGTTTCCGGATCGGTGCCTGAAGTGCAACGCACCCGCGGAGGGATTCAAGAAGCGGTTCAACGTGAGCTGGCATCACCCTGCGCTGTACCTGCTGGTGCTCCTGGGTCTGCTGATCTATGTCATCGTGGCGCTGGTGGTGCGGAAGACGGCGCGGCTGGATATTCCGCTCTGCCCGCGTCACCGGGCCCTGCGGCGGAACTTGATGCTGGCCGGGGTGGGGTGTGTGCTTCTCCTGAGGCAGTTGAAGAAGTTCTCGCACCCGTTGGTGTGAACGTCGCCACGGACGTATTCGCCGTCCATGTGGCTCACGTACTGGTGGTCGTAGTTGTCCTGGAGACGGCGGTAGGCAGGCCACGCATCGGTGGAGAGACGGGAGCCAGGCTCAACGTGCATTTCGATCATGCCGCGAAGAGACTCGGTGGTTTCGTCGCCAATGACGTTGGCCCGGACGTTGCCGGTCGTGCGCTCCCTCACGGCGTGAACGATCGTCTTGTTCTTACCCTTGCCAACTCCGCGATTTTCCGCACGCTTGTTGGCGTGCATGTTCTTGAGGAGGCCGCCGACCACAGTAGCGTCTGCTTCGATGGTTCCCGAGAGCTTGTCGTCGTGGCACTGAGCGACAATAGCCCGCACCCGGTGAAGCACATGCCACGCGCTCTGCTGCTTGCACCCGATGGTGCGGGCGATCTCGCAGGACGAAACACCGTTGCGGCAGTTGAGGATCATCCAGACGGCCACGCACCACTTCTCTAGCGGGAGGTGGGTGGACTCAAAGATGGTCCCCGTCGTGAGGCTGAACTGTTTTCGGCAATCGCGGCACTGGAAGCGGGCGCGGGACTTGATCTCGCCCACGTTCACCGATCCGCACGTTTCGCATACGGGTCCGTTGGGCCACTTGATGGCCCGCACGTACTCCCGCGCCCGCTCTGGGGTGAAGTACTGCACGGCGGCCATGAGCGTGTTCGGGACTTTGTTCTGATTGATGGCGACCACACGCAGCCTCTTCCGTCGTTGCGGCGGGATCGCGCGTATGATCGAGTACAGGGCGACTACGGCGTTTACCCGCCTAGTTGTCTGCCCGGTCGGTGTTACTAGCACCGTCCGGGCTTTAGTCCGGCCCAACACCTTCCGATGGTGGGCTAGATACAAGGTCTGCCGGGCGCGTCCCGGTCGCCGTCCTCACCACGCCCCCGCGTCAACGGGGGCTTTTCGTTTCAGGGCCAGCGGCGGGTGAAGCCTGCTTCCGTGGCCCTATGGACCCTCCTCATGGTGGGCCTCCTTGCCCTACGGGCATCTGTCCACGCCCACAGTCTACAGGATGTTCTGAGCAACGTCAATGGTTACTCTGACCAATCACTCGAAAAACTTGCTTTTGTTCTCGTGGCGATGTAGAGTTGGTCAGACCACTCAGGAGAACGACCAATGAGCGACGAAACCGACCTGCTAGAGCAAAGCGAGACTCGCGGCCCGAAGTTCCCGTCAATCGGGCTGGAGAAGGCGTTGGAACTCGCGCAGACCCTCTACGACAAAGAGAAGCGCGCCGCCGTGGCGGTGCCCGTGATCTTGAGCCATTGGGGCTACAAGAACGCCAAGAGCAGCAGTGCCACAATGGCGATTGCGGCCCTGCGCTCGTATGGTCTGATTGACTATCAGGGAACCGGCCCAAACCGTTCGGCAAAGCTTTCGACGCGCGGGCTGAAGATTCTGCTGAAGACCCCAGACCGGGAAAGCGAACTGCGCGAGGCTGCGCTGTCCCCGAAGATTCACAAGCAGATTTGGGACAAGTTCAGCGAGGATGGGTTGCCCACGGACGAGGCACTCAAGCACTACCTCATTCTCGATTTGGGGTTCAATGACACGGCCGTTGACGGGTTTCTCGCTCGTCTTCGAAACACTTTCTCGCTGGCGAAGTTGTCCGGCGGTGGTACAATCTCTGAGAAACCCAAAGAGGCAGATGGCCCGCGATCTCCCGCCGTGGGTGATTGGGTCCAATGGACCTCTCAGGGATCGGCCCAGTTTCCCAAGCCTCGGCAGGTCACCAAAGTTGACGAACGTGATGGGGAAAAGTTCCTGTGCGTGCAGGGCGATGACGGGCAGGAAGGTTGGATTCCTATGAACCAGGCAACCCTTGAAAGCCCCGTCGCCCCGGCTGGTGCAATGCCGTTCAAGCCACCCATGATCAACAAGGCGGACGATCTGCCGGGAGCCGAGGAGAGCCGTTGGAAGCTTCCCAGTGGGCACGCGGTTCTGAAATACCCCGCCAACATGACCGAGAACGACTTCGTGATTCTCCAGCGACAAATCGCGCTGTTGCAGTTCGCGGTTACTGGAACGGAACCGGACTCGAAACGCTAAACTCCCGGCATGGGCGAGGACTATGTCATCCGATCCGGCAGGGGACCGAACGAGCAACCGTTTCCAACACCCGAGTTGAACGTCGGGAACATCGTCAAACTCAAGCAGCCATACTTCGGCGAGCCCCCGCCGGATGGTCACTCTTACCAGTGGGGCGTAATCGTTGAGCATGTGAGCCGGAACTTCGCGGGGGTGCCCAAGGTGTGCCTGCACGTTTACGACGATGCTGGCGCACTGTTGCTGAATAGCGAAACCATGATTCCGGAGTTCATCGACTTCGTAGCCAGCGACCTGATTCTCTGGAAGATCGCCAATGAGATCGGGTACGACCCGGTATGCCCGGACGGCTTTGACCTGTACCCAGATTGCCGCATGTGCGGTGGCAACAGAGATCAAGACATCGTGGGAGATGATCGTTGCCGTGACTGTGGCGGATGGGGATTCGTTTCGGCTATGCGACGATTGCCGCCGCGCCCGCCAGAGTGGCGAAAACCGGCTTGATGCTCCAAAGGGCTAATCACCCAGATTTGAGATTTCAGATTTCAGATTTGAGATTACGGAGCTGACGCTGGGTGAGGGAGCGTGCCTGTTTGCGAGCATGGCACGAGATGCGGGCTACGCCGATGGTTCGTGGGGCTCGATGTGGACGTGGACGTCGCGGACTTGGGGCATCTGGGCGCGGATGGTGGCGCGGACCTTGCCGCCGACGATGTGGGCGTCTTTCACGAGCATGGTGGGATCAACCTGCACGTGCATCTCGAGCCAGTAGTGTCCGCCGGACTTGCGGGCCTGGAGCTTTTCAATGTCGCGAACGCCCTCGACGCCGCGGGCGATGGTGCGGGCGGGGGCGACGACGCGCTGCTCGTCCTCGGGCGTGGAGGCGTCCATGAGTTCCCGAAGCGGGATGCGGGCGAGGGTGACGGCGTTGAAGAGGATGATCGCGCCGGCGAAGAGGGCGGCCCAGTCGTCGGCGGTTTCCCAGCCGAAGCCGAGCAGGCCGGGGCCGCCGAACCATCGCTGGCCGAAGATGGCGATGGAGATGCCTATGGCCGCGGCGAGGGAGGTGATTGCGTCGGAGACGTGGTGTCCGGCGTCGACCTCGACGGCGCCGGAGCCTTCGGCGCTGGCGACGCGCTTGGCGGCGAGGAAGAGCGAGTACTTGACGACGACGACGGCCAGCAGCACGATGAGCGTGAAGGGCTCGGGGCTCTCGTGCGGGACGCGGATGTCGTGGACGGCCTTGAACGAGATGCTCACGCCCGCGGCGAAGACGAGGATGGCCACGGCGAGGCCTGCGAGGCCCTCGGCCTTGCCGTGGCCGTAAGGGTGGTCCTCGTCGGCGGGCATGGCGCCGATGGTGAGGCCGGACCAGATGACCAGCGAGCCGGCGATATCCGCGAGGGACTCGATGGCGTCGGCGATGAGGGCGCCGGAGTGGCCGACGATCCCGGCGACGAGTTTGACCATGCAGAGCGAGACGTTCACGAGCAGACCGATGAGGGTCATGCGGCGGGTGCGGGCGGAGGCTGAAGTGGGGGCCTCGGGCATGGGGGGCAGAATAGCAGGAATCCGGGAGTGAGTACGCGAGGGCTAGCGACAATGCGGCGGCAACGCCGCGCGATGCTCTTCTTCGGCGTTCAGCGCGTGGCGATTGCTCCGGGTTGCTCAAGTAATGGCAAGCGCGGCGCATCCGCAACCGTGCACTCGCGTCGCCCGTAGACACCCGCGGAACCGTGCGATAGGGCGGGCGGGGCGCGGGCAGACGTGGGGCAAAGGAGCATGAGCATGAACCGGATTGCGAACTGTGCGCTTATGGTCTGGACACTTTCGGCCGCGTGCGGGGTTTCGGCGGGCGCGGTGGTCGGTCCGGAGTCGTTCGAGGCGGGGCTGGGGGGGTGGGCGAAGGACAGCGCCGCCGTCGGCACGCCCGCGCTGAACGCCGGTGCGGCGCGGGTCAACGATCCCGCGCACACTGGTCGCTGGTGCACGATGTTGGATGTGGCGGGCGGGAACCCGACCGGCACGGTGTGGCTGGAAAGGAAGTTCGAGGCCGCGGCGGGGATGTACGAAGTGGCCGTGACGTTCTGGGTGTGGTCGCCCGGCGAGTCGGTCGGCAGCGCCTCGGACGTGCTGGCCGCGATTGGCAGCGTTGATCCCGAGAAGCGGAGCGATCTGGCCGTCGTGGGCAGCACGGCGACGGCCGCGGGGTGGAACCAGCACACGCTGCGGAAATCGGTGACGATCGGGACGGGAGAATCGGTGTGGATCGCGGTGGGATTCGGCGCGAACTCGCCGGAGAACCGGAAGTACGGGTTTGATGACGTCGCGGTGGAAATCACGCCGCGCGGCGCGGGGTGCGCTGCGGACTTCGATGGCTCGGGAAGCGTGACGATGGCGGACCTGTCCGAGTTTCTGAGCAAGTGGCTATCGGGAAGCCCGGCGGCGGACTTTGACGCGTCGGGCCGCTTGGACACGCTGGATATCTACGCGTTTCTGAGCGCGTGGTCGGCCGGGTGCGAGGGCCCCCGGTAGCGCGGCGTTACGCGTATAGCCTGGCGAAGTCGCTCCAGAACGTCGGGTAGGTCTTGGCCACGCATGCCGGGTTGTTGATGTGCACGCCCGGCACGCGCAGGCCGATGAGGGCGAGGGACATGGCCATGCGGTGGTCGTTGTAGGTGTCGAAGAACAGTACAGAGTGCTGAGTGCGGAGTGCAGAGGCTGAGGGTGGGGTGATAGAGAGGCCTTCGTCGGAGCCTTTGCGCGTGATGTCGACTTTGGCGCCGAGCTTGGTGAGCTCGTGCTTGAGGGCGGCGAGGCGGTCGGTTTCTTTGACGCGGAGAGTTTTAAGGCCGCGGATCTCGCTGGTGGCGGTGGGGTTGGTGGAAGTGGGGGCGGCGAAGCAGGCCATGACGGCGGCGGTCATGGCGGTGTCGGGCATGTCGTCGAGGACGATGATGAGGGGAAGGAGGTTGTGCTTTGGCGCGGAGACCGCGAGGGCGTTGTTGAGGCGTTCGACGGCCGCGCCGGCGGAGGTGAGGACGGAGACGAACTGGGTGTCGCCCTGGAGCGAGGCGCGGCCGGGCGTTGGGCTGAGGTCGAGGCCTTTGATGGTAATGCGCGAGCCGGGAATGAGGGCGGCCGCGGCTTCGAAGTAGGTTGCGCCGGAGGCGTCGGGCTCGATGTCGAGGGTGAAGGCCTTGAGCGGGAAGGTGGGGACCTTGAAGGAGATGGTTTCGTGCTTGATGCTGGCGGGGATCTTGGGGCCTCCTTGTTGCAGCATCAGGCGCGTGAGGAGGTCGCGGGACATGGCGATGTAGGGCTCGCTGACGAGCGGGCCGTGGACGTTGATCGTGGTTTGGCGGGCGAGGAACGGGGCGATCAGCATGATCGCGGAGATGAACTGGCTGGATTTGGGGTCGTCGAAGGTGACGGTGCGGGCGAGTTTGGTGAGGTCGGCGGGGGGCGTGATGCGGAGCGGAGGGCAACCTTCGGTACCGAGATATTCGATGGTGACGCCGAGCTGGGTGAGCGCGGCGGCGAGGTCGGCGATGGGGCGCTCGCGCATGCGCTGGTCGCCGTCGATGATGATGGAGGTGCCCGGCGGGGCGAGGATGGCCGCGGCGGTGAGGAAGCGGGTGGCGGTGCCGGCGTTGTGGAGGTTGAGGGTGAGGGTGGTGTTGTTGGGGATGTTCCAGCGGCCCGCGACGCCCGTGATGCGCACGACGGCGTTCTGATGTGCGATGTCCGATGTGCGATGGACGATGTCAACGCCGGCCCCGAGATTCTGGATCGCCGCGAGCATGACCTGGGCGTCGTCGGCGTCGATGAGCGGGGCGCGGAGCTCGCTGGTGCCGTCGGCGAGGGCGGCGAGGAGGAGGGCGCGGTTGGTGATGGACTTGGAGCCGGGGGGGCGGATGGAGACTGAGAACGGGCGCTCGATCGTCGGGATCGGCAGCGGGTCGGGGAGCTCGGCCAGCGGGAGGCGGAGGTTGGCGATGTGGGCGGCGCGAGGGGTGGGCACACGGAAGCCTAACCGGTTCGGGCGGCGGCCGCGCGGCGGGGGAGGGGGGCGCAGGTCGAACCTGTTTGGGTTGTTCGGCGGTATGCGGTATTGTGGAGAAACATGATGGCGCTGTACGCCAATCCTGCCGGATGGACTCCGCCACGGGTGTGCCCGCGCGTGCTCGTGGATGGCGGCGCCGTGCGCGTGGATGACGCGGTGCGAGAGGCGCTGTCGGATGGGGCGAGGATGATTGTGTTGCTGGGGAGGGCGGGGACTGGGGCGACGACCGCGCTGGGGTGCGTGGCCGCGGCGCTTGGATCAGATACGGTGAGCTTCTTTGATGATCCGCCGAACGCCGCGACGGTTCAGAACGAGTCGCTGTTCCGGCCTGTGGTGTTTGCGTCGAGCGCGCGGCTGGCGGGGGAGTGCGTGCGGGTGCTTCGGCTCGCGGCGTGGGGACGGGATGAGGTAGTGGAGTGGGCGCTGGGCGAGGCGCCGGAAAAGCGGAAGGGGTTTGTTGAGCGAGCGATGAAGTGTTTGGATGAAGGGGGCGAGAGTTCGCCGGAGGTGCTGGCGGCGGTGTGGGAGGTGATGTGCGCGGATGACACGGTGGATTCGATGGGTGCGGCTGTTGTGGCCGCGATTGGTCGGCGTTGCGGGGACGGAGTTAGCGAGATGCGGCGGGCCGGAGAGGGGGCCTTGCTGATGATGCTGGGGCACGATGCGGCGAAAGTGCCGGAAAGCGCGAAGCGTTTGATCCGGCATCAGTCGGTGCGATTGGTTTTGGCGGCGGAGCATCTCGTGGCACTTCTGCGGGAGGGGAAGACGGGAATGTTGCTCATTTGGATGCAGCCGAACCTGTTGGATGCGGCGGCCAAGCGGATGGTGCTGGATGTGCGGGCTCGGGCTGTGGTTGGAGAGGTGTTGCAGAAGGCAGTTACGAAGTCGGATGTGGCGATGGCCGCGTCATTGATGCACCTTTCGGGGGGGAAGTGGACGCCGTCGGGCGTGGAGGAGTTGTCGTTGTCGTGGGCGGTGCTGCCGGGTGTGGAGTGGATCGGCGCGAGGGCGCGGCGGGCAAGGCTGGATGGCGCATATCTCAGCGGGGCAAACCTGTCCGGATCGACGTTTCGCGGCGCGAGCGGTACGGGGGTGCGGCTTGTGGGGGCCAACCTTTGGGAGGCGGAGTGGGACGCGGTTGAGTTGGTCCGGGCTGACATGAGCAGGGCGTGCCTGCGCGCGGCGGGCTTACGGGCGGCGGTGCTTACGGGGGTCAACTTGACCCACGTCGATGCGAGCGATGCGAAGTTGTCGAATGCGAGGGTGGTGCAGTGTTGCCTGAAGGGGGCAAGGCTGGATCGGGCGGACCTCACCGGGGCCGTGGTGTCGTCGTGCGAGTTTGGGCGGGCTTCGTTGTCCGGCACGGTGCTGCGCGAGGGGGCATTGAGCGGGGCGGACCTTCGCACGGTGGCGATCGACGACCTGTGCCTGGAAGACGCGAGGGTGAGGGAGGCGCTGCTTGGCGGGGTTGTGGCGACGGGTGTGGTTGCCCGGCGGTGCCGATTCACGGACTGCGATTTCACGGGCTCGGTGCTGCGCTGCGCGTGCTTTGAGGAGGCGACCTTCAGCGGGTGCGGGTTGGCGGAGGTGTGGTGGGAAGGGGCGGACCTGCGCCGGGCCGACTTTACCGGGAGCACGTTCCACATGGGGTCGTCGCGGTGCGGGCTGGTGGGGAGCCCGATCGCGGGAGAGGGGAGCAAGACGGGTTTCTACACCGATGACTACTCGGCGCAGCACTACAAACCACCGGAGGAAATCTCCAAGGCGGATCTTCGCGGTGCGGACCTGCGCGGGGCGAAGGTGGAGGGGGTGGATTTCTACCTGGTGGACCTGCGCGGGGCGATCTATGAGCAGGAGCAGGCGGAGTGGTTCAGGAAGTGCGGGGCGATCTTGCACGCGCGGGCGTAGGGTGCCGCGCGGCGACCGTCAGAACGGCTTGTCGTCCGGCCGCTCCTCGCCGGCCTTGCGGAAGACCGCGACGACGTCCTCGACGGGGATGACGAAGAGGCGGTTGTCGCCCTCGAACTCCACCGGCACGGCGTGCTTGGGGTTGAAGAGGACGCGGTCGTACTTCTTGATGGGGTAGTCGATGTCGTGCTCGACCTTGGCGCTGATGGCGACGACGCGGCCGGTGATTGTGGGGATCTCGATCTTGTCCGGGAGATGGATGCCGGTCTTGGTCTGCTTCTTGTCCTCATCCTTGCGGATCAGGACGCGGGCGCCGATGGGCTCGACGGTCTCGAGCTTGCTTGAGGGGGAGTCTTTGAGCGGGTCTTTGGCCATTGCGGGATCGTAGTCTCACGCGAGGGCGTTTGAAACACGGAGTGCACGGGGAGCCGCGGAGGATGGACGGAGAGAGGAGTGGAGCGAGGGAACGGGGAAGACGCTCATCACTCCGTGTCTTCTCCGTGGTTCTCGGTGGCTCTCCGTGTTTCAACTATTGCTTGTGGCCGCACTCGGGGCAGGGCGCATCACCCGCAAGCCCGGCGAGGCTGTAGCCGCAGCGGATGCACAGGCTCTTGGCGCGGCGGCGGCGGCGACGGATGGCGAGAGGGAGTTGGTAGAGGCCCCACGCGATGGCCGCGTAGAAGAGGGTGTTGAGGGCGAAGCCGGGCCAGAGGGGCTCGCTGGGAAAAGAAACGGTTCCGAGCAGAGTCTTGGGCGTTGCGATCGTGATGGTCCGGCTCGCGCCTTGCTTGGGCGCGAGTCCTCGTGACGTTGCAGCGTAATGCCAAGAGCGCAAGGCGCAAAACGGGAGCCCGTATTGTTCCAGTGACACCTCTGTATGGTCGCTGAGCGAAAAGGAAACGCCAGACGGCGGAAAGCCGTAGGCGTAGGTGGCTGACCAACCAAGCCCGCTCTCCCTCGCCACTCTCGCGGGACCAAATCCCCACGAAGCCGGCACACGAACGGGCCATGCCTCCTGCGAGTTTGCAACCGTGCTACGGGGGGATGCGATCCGATGTGGGGCTACCGCCACCAGCCATGCCGTGACAGTTGTCGCCATCGCGCCGAGCAGCAGCAGTACCACCGCAAGACGCATCCATCCCCACGCTGTTCGTCGTGGCGCGTTCACGCGGAGATGCTACCGCATTTGAGCGGAGTGCGTGGGTTATGCCGCGAGGGCGGTTGTGGTGGGGGTGGCCGCGCGGGGCCAGACCCTTCCGGGCGTGTACTCCGCGCCCCGGGCCGCGCCGATGTTGGGTGGGGCGTTGCGGCGTTGGTGGATGGGCGTGAGCAGGTAGCGGACGTGCGTGAAGCCGACGGGGAGTGTGTCGTCGATGTATGTGTTGCTGCGGACGCCGTCGAGGAAGGTGCGCGTGGTGCGGCCGCTCTGGGTGACCTCGCGCTCGAGGCGGTAGAAGCTGGTGCGCTTGAGGTCGCTCGTCCACGAGAGTTTGATCGTGCCGTCGTGCTTCGGGGCGCAGCGGAAGTCGTCGGGGGATGGGGGGGCGATCTGCGTGAAGGTCGCGGGGGGAGGGGGCTGGAGGGACGCCGCGTTGAGCACGGCGTTGCGCTCGTCGCCGGCCTCCGCGAAGGCCCGCACCTTGGAGATGAGCACGGAGCCCATCTCCACGAGCGCGGCCATCTTGAAGGTCTGGTCCTGCGTCGCCATCTCGGCGGCTTGTCGGGCGACCTGCGCGGCGGTGTTCGCCGCGACCATGGCGTCGAAGGCCGCCCGCAGCGCGGCGACCTCGGTGGGAGTGAGTCCGATCTCGCTCGGATCCACCTCCCATCGCTCGATGTGCGTGCGGAAGAAGTTCAGGCGGTCGTTGATCGACTTGGGAATCGTGCGTGCCATGGAATGAACCATCGGCCGCAGGAGGGGCGGCCTTGAGCCCGATCGCTCCGACCCGTGCCGGAATCTCGCGGGCACCGGCCCATGTTCTCGGACCACGGGCCGCGATGCGGCGGGCCCGTGCCCGAGTGGCTCGGACGCGTGCGGATCGTTCGGGCAGGGGGTTGGGTGGTGCGGGCAGGGAGCTGGTGGGTGGGGCGGGAGGTGGGGAGGGCGGCGCGAAGGGCTTTGCGGCTCGGGACCGTGCTTCGCCCGTGGAGCGGGCGGGCGATGGTTGCCAGACGCGGCAGCGTCTGGTGCGCGGGCTGAGTTCATGTTCTTCTCGCCCATGAAATGGGCGAGCGATGCGCGGCCGCTCCCTCCCCTCCTCTCCCACGCTTCGATCGCCCGTTCCACGGGCTTCAGGAACATGGCGGAGGAGAGGTGTGTCGATGGCCCGTACCAGATGCTGGCGCATCTGGCAACCATCGTCGGCCCATTTCATGGGCCAGGAGCGGCGGTCCCACGGGCCCCGCACTCCGGGCAGACCGCATCCTTCCCGATCCCCGCGCGGTCGTAGTTGCACTTCGGGCAGTTGTTCAGGCGAGCGCGGCGGCGGGCGAGGGTGTCGAGACGCCAAGCGAGAGTAGTGGAAACGAAGGAGACGAGCAACGGACACCAAAGAGGGACGAGAAAGAACCAGTCGGTTGGGCCTCGTCCTCCGTCCGGCATCCATAGCGAACGGCTATCTAAGGAGCCGATGACGAGCATCTCTAGCTCTTCGTCCGCCTCGGACGGCTGATGCACCGATACGGCGATCAAGCCATGTCGGACCACGATCATGACTCCGCGGGCGTCAGTCCAGTACCACCACACCAAACTCCAAGCCCACACCACCAGCAGCAGCAGCGTCACCGCCGCGCCGGTCCACTTGATGGTCTTGCGGAGGCGGGGGTGGGGGCGCATCGTCTCATTCTAACTCTTCTCCGTCTTCTCCGCGAACCACTGCGTGACCTCTGCGGACCTCCGCGTGCGGCCTTTCTCCGTGGTCTTCGTTCCACCTTCGTAGGCTTCGTGTCCTGAATCGTGCATGAGCACATCTACCGCCGAAGCCCTCCCTTACGGTCGGGCTCCCTGTTACACTCCGGCCATGGATGCACCCAACGCTGTTGACCGCCTGAAGGCTCTGATTCGTGATGTGCCGGACTTTCCCAAGCCGGGGATTGTGTTCAAGGACTTCACGCCGCTGATGCGGGATCCGGCGGGGCTTGCGCTCGCGGTGGAGTTGATGGTCAATCCGTTCCGGGACAAGGGGATCAACCTTGTGGTGGGGGCGGAGTCGCGCGGGTTCATCTTCGGGATGGCGATGGCGCAGGCGCTGTCGGCGGGGTTTGTGCCGGTGCGGAAGCCGGGGAAGCTGCCGTGGAAGAAGGCGTCGATCTCGTACGAGCTGGAGTACGGGAAGGACACGATGGAGATTCACTCGGATGCGATCACGCCCGGGCAGCGGGTGCTGCTGGTGGATGATCTGCTGGCCACCGGCGGCACGATGCAGGCGTGCTGCAAGCTGGTGCAGGGGATGCGGGCCGACATCGTCGGCATCACCGTGCTGATCGAGCTGTTCGGGCTGGGCGGGCGCGATGTGGTGAAGGGGTATGCGCCGGTGCACTCGGTGTTGAAGTACTGAGCGATTTCAGATTTGAGATTTCAGATTTCAGATGTGAAGGCGGGTGTCAGGCCGCGGAGTGGGAGCGGGTGCGGGTGGTGATGGGTTTTACGACCACGTCCGGAGCCGAGGTGACGTCGGACGTGTCGAACCGGCAGCGGCGCGTGATCCGCTTGAGGATTCTGGGTGGCGGGGGGACGAAGAGGAGGCTGGTCCAGCTTCCCTCATCGTTGCGGCGGACGCCGTGGGCCGCGTAGTCGGGGAGCCACCATTGGCCGTCGACGAGGTAGCTGAAGGCGTGGTCGCCGTCGGTGGGGTGGGCGGTGATGCTCCACCAGCCGCGGCCCTCGTCGGTGGCTGGGTTGCTCTCGCGGTGCAGCGGCACAGCGCCGGTTTGCCAGCCGGTGAAATCCGCCACCAGCGCGACGCACTCCGCGTGCGGCAGGTACACACGAAACGTCAACGATCCATCGTTCTCGAAGGTCACCATGCGAGCCTCCTTCCAGGAGGGAGAGGGGGGGCCGTCAGGTCGCACGCGGCGATGTCCGTTTCCGCCCTCCCGCCGTCTCAGACTCTCGCGTCCATGCCGCGTCTGCATACATCATCCGCCATAGATGCCCGGGACGGATGACCGTTGTGTGAAATCAGGGTCAAATGAGGAAACTTCCCCGACTTGATCGGGGGAGCGATTCATACGAGTCCAACGTGGAGTACTCGCGTGAATCCGCGGGATTCGTCCGAGGACGGGCTCATCCCGGGCGTGTGATTCAAGCTACAGGCCGATCCTGGCCTTTTTCGCGGCCCACTCGGCCTGCTCGCGCTTGTTGTCGGTGGAGATGGTCTCAGAGCGCGTGCGGAGCGCTTCGAGTTCGAGGCGGGTGAGGCGGACGCTGCCCATCTCGTAGTCCTCGAAGGCTTCCATCGTGAGGGGGACGATGGGCTGGAGGAGGGCGTACATGGCGTCGGCGTAGATGCGGATCTCTTCCTGCGCGTGCGGGTCCATGCGGAGGGAGAGGAAACGCAGGATGTTGTGGAGGTCGCACTTCCAGTACCACTCGGTGTAGACGCTGACGGGGAGGGCGATGCGGGCCATCTCGCGCGAAACACCGGCCTCGGTGAGGGACTGGTACTTGGCGTACATGGCCTCGGCCTCGTCGAGGTAGTGCAGGAACTCCTCGGCGGTCTTGGCCTCGTTGGGGGCGGCCGCGGCGTCGGCGGTGAAGCGTTCCTCGCCGCCTTGTCGGTTGCTGGCGCTTTGCTTGCGGACCTGGTCGATGGTCGGCTTGTAGAAGCGGTCGGGGACGATCGAGTACCGGGCGGAGTACTCGTTCACGTTGGCGGTGCGGTGGCGGATCCACTGGCGGGCCACGAAGATGGGCATGGCCACGTGGAACTTGAACTCGAGCATCTCGAACGGGGTCGTGTGGCGGTGGCGGAGGAGGTAGCGGATCAGGCCGCGGTCTTCGTTGACCTTCTTGGTGCCCTGCCCGTACGACACGCGGGCGGCCTGCACGACGGCGGAGTCGGCGGTCTGGCCCTGCGGGACGAGGCGCGGCATGGCGTCGACAAGGGCGACGAAGCCGTGCTCGTGGATCTTGATCTCGTGGCGCGATGCGCCGCCCATGACGTCGTACGTGGGGGATTCGAAGGGGACGTGCTTGATGGTGAAGTTGCGCGCCGTCACGCCGCTGTGTGGGGCGGGCTTTGCTTCGACGGAGGCGGCCGGGGCGACAGAGTGCAGGTTGGTGGACATCGCCCAATCGTTGACCGGTCGCGATCGCGGGGATGGCGGCCTGTCGGCAGCGGTCGAAAGCGAGAGTCTACCGCGGCGGCACGAGTTTGAGCCTGGTTTCGCCGTGGGCTTTGCCGCGGATGTAGGAGACGGTGACGAGGGCTCCGGGCTCGTAGGTTCCGAGGACGCGGGCGAGGTCGTTGAGGTCGCGGGTGGGCTTGTTGTCGATGGCGGTGATGGTGTCTTTGTCTTTCAGGCCGCCGGCCGCGCCGGCTGTGGGTGGCTTGGCCCCTGGTTGGAGGAAGTCCGCCATCGCGTCGATCTTCACGACGGGTCCTTCGCCGCCGCCCTGGCCGACGTCGACGGGGAGGTTGGCTGGGCCGCGGCCGACCTCGTCGGCGACTTCGGGGAGTTGGGCGACCCACTTGCGGAAGTCGCGCTCGATGTCCTTGATGGGTTTGTTGAGGACTTTCTCGAAGGCGGCTTTGCCGGTGGGGTCTTCTTTGTACGTGGCGGTGTAGGACTGGTACCAGGCGGGGAGCTTGTCCTGTTCGGCGAGGAAGAGGAACATGGCGCGGGCCTGGCCGTAGTAGGCGAGGGGGCGTTCGTTCATGAAGCCCTTCTGGCCGGAGGCGAAGATGGTGTCCCACGGGATCAGGCGGCCGCTCTTGCCGAGGCGTTTGATCATGTTGGTGCGCCAGCTTGGGCGCGGGAACATGGAGCCGTCCGGGGCAGTGTCGCAGTCTTCGACGAGTGAGCAGAGGCCTTCCATGACCCACATGGGGTGGCGCTGGGCGCGGGCGTCCATGTCGCGCCAGTGGAGGATGTGCCAGAACTCGTGGCGCCAGGAGGAGCCGAGGTCCATGGAGACGAGAAGCTTTGAGGAGTGGTTGTACTCGCCGCCGACACGATCGAAGCGGTCGCCGTAGCGCTCGAGGGCCCACTTGATGTAGTCGGCGCGGGTGGGGAGGATGACGAGGACCCAGGGCGAGAGAGCAGGAGAAGAGGAGAGCAGGAGAGCAGGAGAGGGCTCTTTCGGCGACGAACCATCGGGGCTCTTCCCTCCTGTTCTCCTGCTCTCCTGCTCCCCTGTTCTCGACTCGCCTGCGATGGCCCGCCACCAGCGCTCGAGCTTGGCCGCGTCGGTGCGAGCGTCTTTGAAGAGTTGCTGATCGAAGGCCGAGATGTAGACGAGGTGGAGCTGCTCGTCTTTTTCGAGGATGTAGGGCGAGCCCTTCTCGCCTACGCGGAACTTTCTGGCGGCCTCGTCGATGGTGCGCTGGGTGCGCTTTTCGAGGACGGTGGACCAGCTTGCGACGATGGCTTTGTACTCGTCGGTGGTGCGGATGTTGGCGAGGTGGGGGTCGGTCTGCATCTCGCGAAGGTCGGCGAATCCGCGGGCGATGGCCTGCTTGAGCATGACGAGGGCGTCGTCGGGCTTGCTCTGCATGGACAGGGCGCAGGCGAGGTTGTACCAGGGGACGAAGTTGTCGGCGTCGAGCGGGATGAGCTCGCGGAGCGCGGCCTCGGCGGCGGCGAAGTCGCTGCGGGCGAAGGCGGCGAAGGCTTCCTTCTCGAGGCGGGTGCGTTCTTTAGCGGCTTCTTCTTCGGTGATCTCGCGGGTGGGGAACTTGGGGTTGTCGACGCCGGGGGGCTTTGGGGGGTCGGCGAGCGATTCACCACTGAGGGCACAGAGAGCACAGAGGACCGCGAGGGGGAGTTGGGTGTGAATCCATTTCACTTGTCTTTCTCTGTGCTTGCGGTGGGCTCAGTGGTGAGCCTGCTTTGGTTGTACGCCACGAGAAAAGAGTTGTTGCAGGGCCTCGGGGTAGGCGAGGCATTCTTCGGCGAAGACCCGTGCGGCGAGTGTGTGGATGTCGTCGCCGGGGAGAACCGGGCAGGAACGCTGAAGGAGGATGCGGCCGTGGTCGAAGACCTCGTCGACGAGATGGACGGTGCAGCCGGAGGTGCGTGTGCCTGCGGCGAGGACGGCCGCGTGGACCTTGTCGCCATACATGCCGGGGCCGCCGAAGGCGGGGAGGAGCGAGGGGTGGATGTTCACGACGCGGCCGGTGTACTTCGGCGGGATGTTGAGGTATTTGAGGTACCCGGCGAGGACGACCCAGTCGATCTGACGACTCGTGAGAGTGTTTTCGAGGGCCGCGGCGGAGAGGACGCCGGGCATGATGAGGGTCTCGATGCCGGCCGCGCGGGCCTTCTGGGCGCCGAGGGTTTCGCGCGAGGCGATGACGAGATCAATGGAGGCGGCGAGGCGACGCTGGCGAATGGCGAGGAGAAGATTGTCGAGCGTGCGGCCGGAGCCGGAGAGCATGACTGTGAGGCGGGGTGTGGGGGCGCTGGTCATGCCTTTGGCGTTCGACATCGAGGATCCCACATGGGGCGTCGGTTCACCCGATCATCTTGAGGCCGGCCTCACGGTCTTTGGCGACCTTGAGGATGCGGTCGAGATGCGTGATCTTCATGACCTGGAGGATGTCGTCGCGCAGGCCGCAGACGACGAGGCGGCCGCCCTCCTGCGAGCAGGTCTTGTGCAGGCTGACGAGGGCGCCGAGGCCCATGGAGGCGAGGACGGTGACGTCCTTGAGGTCGAGGACGATCTTCCATTTGCGGCCCGGCGCGGCCGCGCGGACCTCCTGCTCGATGATCTGCGACTCGCGAGCGCCGACCTTTTCGGCGGTGATGTGGCCGAGGACGCAGGCGGTGTGCGGGAGGATGTTGAGGTACGCGGCGTCGGCCATGATGGAAGTGTATCAGAAGTACGAAATGCGAGGTACGAAGTACGAAGGAAATCGGCACCGGGGAATGGGGTGGCCGAGCCTGTCACGGCGACTGGCGGAAGGGGACTGGCCTTCCGTCGTCGCCGACGCTGACGAGGGTGATGTGGGCCTCGGTGACGGGGACGATGGCGCCGCCCTCGTAGCGCTCGGATTCGACCTCGACCTTGACGGTGACGCTGGTGGTGCCGGCGCGGGTGGTGGTGGTGTAGCAGGCGATGATGTCGCCGACGTGGACGGGGTGCTTGAACTCGACGCGGTCGAGGGCAACGGTGACCCACTTGTGCTCGCCCCCCATCCCGTTGCGGCGGGCCTCGACGAAGCCCGCCTGGTCGATGTAGGAGAGGATGACGCCGCCGAAGATGGTGCCGTAGTGGTTGGTGTCACGGGGCATGGTGACGACCTTGAGGGCGAGGCG
>JBGAOP010000009.1:0-126960 GCA_044221735.1 Phycisphaerales bacterium
CCCCGCCCCCCGCGAATCGCCGCGCTACCTATTTGTGGTCGCGGAGAGCCATCTCGACCAGACGGGTGCACAGGACGGGCATTTCCATGCCTGCACGCCGCGCGGCCATGGGTACCAGCGAGTGGTCGGTGAACCCGGGAAGGGTGTTGATCTCCAGAAACCACGCCGTGGCCCCGGGCTCATCCCCATCGAGCATGAAGTCGGCACGGGCCAGGTGCCGCACGCCCATCGCCTTGGCCAGCGCGGCGGTCTGGGCCTGGATCGTCCGCGTCACGTCGCCGGGAAGGTTCGGCTCGACGACGTACCGGGTGTCGTTGCGGGTGTACTTGGCCTCGTAGTCGTAGAGCCCCTCGGCGGGGGTGATCTCGATCACGGGCAGCGGCTGGCCGTCGATGATCCCGACGGTGAGCTCACGGGCTTTTTTCCCGCCGGGTCGGGAGACGCAGGATTCGATCATGTAGACGCGTTCCCCTCCCCCGGGGCCCGTTCGCTGCTCATCGATCATCTTCCGCGACCACGCCCACTCCTCGGCGGTGTGGCAGACAAACAGCCCGACCGTGGACCCCTCGTGCACGGGCTTGATGATCACAGGTAGGGGGAGGGGGCGTCCCTCGTCGCGGACATCGAGCACGCGGCACTCGGGGGAGGGAATCCCGAGGCGGGCCGCGCTGAACTTGGTGGCGACCTTGTCCATCGCGTGGCGGGCTGCCCGGGCCTTGCACCCGACGAACGGGCGGCCGTCGGCCTCGAGCAGGTCCTGCAATGGCCCACCCTCGCCCCACCCGCCGTGGAGCGCTGGGAAGATCACATCCCCGGGCAGGGCCTTGAGCTGCGATGGGGTGACCTTGGTGATGGTCTCGTTGCGGACGTTGCCGAAGGTCCCGGAGGCCTTGAGCGCCTCCGAGATGAAGTGCGCCGACTTGATCGAGACCTCACGCTCGGAGTCCGGACCGCCGCCGAGAACGAGCACCGACTGCTTGCCACTCATCGCCCACATCCTTGCGCATTCTCGCGATCAGGCCGATCGCCGCCACACGACCACTTCCGGCACGAGGTCCACGCCGAAGGTCTCCCGCACCCGGCGCGTCACCCGATCCATCAGGTCGATCACGTTCCGAGCCGTCGCCGTCTTCATGTCGGCGACGATGAAGTTGCCGTGCCGCTCGCTCACGGTCGCCCCGCCGACGTTCATCCCCTTGCACCCGGCCTTGTCGATGAGCATCCCGGCCGAAACGCGGGCGCCTTTGGCCCCGATGTCCTTGAGGTCTTCGGTCAGCGTCGGGTTCTTGAACACGCACCCCGCGCTCCGGTCGGCCATCGGCTGGCTCTTGGCCTTGTAGGCCATGACGTCCTTGTGGCGCGTGCGAAGGGTGGCGGGATCGGTCGGGAAGAGGGCGAGCTCGACGTGCGTGATGATGGCGTCGTCCAGGCCGCTGTGGCGGTAGGAGAAGCCGATCTCCTTGCGGGAGAGCGAGAACTCGCTCCCGTTGCGGCGAAGGCCGTGGACGCGATGGACCACGTCGGCGATCTGGCCGAAGGCCCCGCCCGCGTTCATGCGGATCGCGCCGCCGAGGCTTGCGGGAATGCCGCCGAGGCCTTCGAGGCCGCCAAGGCCGAGACGCACCGATTCGTTGACCATCTTCGGCAGGTTCGCCCCCGCGCCCGCGATCACCGTGCCCGCGTCCTTGTCCCACTTGACGCTTGTGAACGCGGCGGCGGAAAGCGAGACGACCAGTTCGGCCACGCCACCGTCATCCACCAGCAGGTTCGCGCCGTCGCCCAGCACCAGCAGGTTCGGGTCCATCGCGAGGCACTGCTTGAGCTGCTCCACGGTGTGGGGCTTGGCCATCTGGTCCGCGCCGCCGCCGATGCCGAACCACGTGGGGATCGGGGCGTTCCGGGCGATCACGACATCCGCAAGAGCCGTCACTTCTTCACCCCCATCGTCTTGGCAGCCTTCAGGAACCCGCGTCCGATCGTGTCCACCGGGCCCGCGCCCATCACCAGCAGCACATCGCCGGGGCGGCACACGATCTCGAGCTGCTCCACGATCGCCTCGAACGGGTGCAGGTGCATCGCCTGCACGCCCTTGGCCCGCAGCAGGTCGACGAGGTCCGTCGAGGTCACCTTGGACCGCTCCTCCTGAGAGTCGCGGACGAAATAGATCTCCGGCACGATCACGATGTCCGCCGCGGAGAACGCGCTGGCGAACTCCTTGAGCAGGTGGCGCGTCCGGCTGTGCTGGTGGGGCTGGAAGACGCAGATCAGGCGGCCGTGCCGCTCGTGCGGCTTCTCGAACTCGCGCATGGCCCGGAGCGTCGTCTCCACCTCCGTCGGGTGGTGGCCGTAGTCGTCGTATACCTTCACCGGCCCGCGGGCGCCGTCGACATCGCCCGGCATCTCGCGGGTGCCGAGGAGTTGCATGCGGCGGTCGAGGCCCTTGAACGTGTTGATCGCGGGGCCGACGACGTCCGGGTCCGCCCCGGCCCACAGGGCCAGCACGCAGGCGGTCGCGGCGTTCATGGCGTTGTGGTCGCCCGGCAGGGGCGTGACCCACGCGGCCATGAGGCCCTCGCCCTTCTTCACGAGCCCGGTCTTGCGCGTCTTGGGGTCGTAGCTCACCGACCAGTCGGCGCTGGGCGACCAGCCGATGGTCTCGACGGCGCACTCCAGCCCGGCCGTGACCTCGCGCCGGTGGGCGTTCTGCTCGGCGATCAGGAGCTTGCCCCCCGCCGAGGCCGGCGGCAGCAGCTTGGCGAACACGTGGAACGACTTGATGACCTCATCGAGCGATCCGTACATGTCGAGGTGGTCGGCCTCGACGCTCGTGATCACGGCGATCTTGGGCGAGTAGTTGTGGAAGGACCGGTTGAACTCGCACGCCTCGACGACCAGCAGCCCCGGCTCGCCCGCGTTTCGCCCGGCGGGGATGGCTTGGGCCCCGAGCCGAAACCCCCCGCCAAGCTGGGCGCAGTTGGCCCCGACGATGACATTGGGGTCGAGTCCCGATTCGCCCAGGATGAACCCCAGCATCGCCGTGGTCGTGCTCTTGCCGTGCGTCCCGGCCACGCAGACGCCCGTCATCCCGACCATCGCCCAGCCGAGGGCCTCGGCGTAGGACAGGTGCGGGATGCCCCGGCGCTCGGCCTCGAGGATCTGCGGGTGGTCCGGCCGGATCGCGGCCGAGGCCACGACCAGTTCCGTCTCCTCCGGGAGCCATTGCTTGGACTGGTCAAAGCCGACCTTGACGCCTTCCTTTTCCAGCGTTTCGGTGAACGGCGACGGGGCCTTGTCGGAACCGGAGACGATCCCGCCGCGCGTGGTGAGCATCCGGGCCAAACCCGAGACGCCGCACCCGCCGATGCCGACCATGTACACGTGCCGGCCGCGGACGTTCAGCGGCCGGGCCCGGTCGGCGTCCCGGAACACGTTCGGGGCCAGCTTTGGATGGGCGGGAAGTGTGGGGGCGGGGGGCATGAGGATGGACGAGAAGGCCGCGCCCGAAAGAGAGAGCGGCGAGGACGGATCGACGGTCGTGCGCATCGCCGACTTCATCGGATTGTTCCCGCGCCGGGCGTGAAGCATGGCGGGGCTGTCGATTGCCCCATGACCAGCCTCCCATCTCCGCCGGTTCCCGAGCACGTCCCAACAGGGATAGGCACAACTCTTGCCCGGCTTCTTCTTCTCGTATGATCGAGCGATGGCGTTGCTCACCCTGGCCAAGGCCGCGAAAATGTGGGTCTTCTTCGGGGCCTACTGGGGGTTTCTTCTATTCTGCTTGGTGTGCGCGGTGTGTTTGGGAATCCGGGCGATCGTCCGGCGAGTGAGGCGGGGTGCAAACTGATCGGCGGACTCAGGAGGGGAGCGGAAGAGCAATACCCTCTCCCGATGTCCTCACCCCTTCCGCATCCCAACCTCCCCTACAAACTCGCCTGCCTGTGCGACCTGCGCGACAAGGACGGCCGCGTGCTGCTGCTCCGGCGCGTGCGCGAGCCCAACCGGGGCCTGTGCTCGCCCATCGGGGGCAAGCTCGACATGCACACGGGCGAGAGCCCGGCCCAGTGCGCCCAGCGCGAGATCATGGAGGAGGCGGGCATCCACGTCCCCATCGACCGCCTGCACCTCATGGGCCTGATCTCCGAGCGGGCCTACGAGGGCAAGGGCCACTGGCTGCTGTTCTACTACCGCGTGCTCGGCCCGGTGGAGGTGACGCGGACGAGCCTCAACGAGGGCACGCTCGAGTGGTTCCACGAGCACGAGATTGACGGGCTGCCGCTCCCGGAGTCGGATAGGAAGATCATCTGGCCGACGGTGCGGCGGTGCGAGAAGCACTACGACGGCTCGAAGCCGCTGTCGGCCACCAACCGTCCCGGGTTCTTCACGCTGCACATTGATTGCGGCGAGAGCGGGGAGATGACGTGGGCTGTCGAGCAGATCGCCGAGTAATCAGAGCCGAGCGGCGCGAGCCGCCGGAGTGGCCGGGGGACTGATGCCGATCGACAACGCCACGCTCCTTCGGCACACCCCACCTCCGCCCAAGCATCGCCCGCGCCCATGGTGGGTCGCCCCGCTCGTCCTCCTGCTCGGCGCGGCCGGGCTCATTTCAGCTTCTCTCCTTGCTCTCGGCGATCCCTTTCGCACGCGCATGGTCGTCATCGCCCTCGTCGCCCTCGGAGGAGCCTTCTGCCTCTGGCGGTGCATTGTGGGCTGGCAGGAGGGCGGAATGCTCGGTGCGCTCTACCGTCACGATCATCCGATGGGCACCATGCTCGCTGGCGATGAGGAGCGCGACGGCCTGACGATCTCGCTCTGGATTCTCGCGAGTTTGGCCCTGCTCCTCGCGGTGGCGCTGACGGTCGCCGCGCCAAGCGCGTTCGCGACGCCGGCAGCCGCGCCTCCACCAGCTGCTGCTTCACCCGGCGAGCGATAGGTTTTTCCTTACGTCGCGGCACGTGGCACGGGATCAAGGACAATCGGTGCCCCCGCCGCGGTCACGCTGACGGCGTGCGCGAAGGTCTGCAATGCCGGGGCTCCGCCCCCGGCACCCCCGCCAAGCCAGCAAGGACCGGGTATGCTCCGAGCGAGGACCACCTAATGTCTGACGCGAGGCAGAACAAAGCACCGTGGTGGGTAGTCGTCGTGTTCTTTTGCATGCTCGGGTTTGGCCTCCTCTCGGCGTTCGATCCAGAGTTCGGTCACGAACGTTTCTTTCAGATCGTCAAGAGGCTCCTGTTTGCGCCCGTCGCGATCTTCATTCTGGCACCGGTGCTACTCGGACTGGTCGGCGTGTGTGTGGTTCTCTCGGGTGCTTGGCGCGGCCGAAGGAAGGGGCCGTAGCGACCACTACGACTGCCGTGGTTCGGCGGGTGGCACGATGTTCCGTGCAGCTACCTCGCGGTTTCTCCGCAAGGGAGTGCGGGCGTGCAGGTGCGTCCGAGCACTCCCTTGCCCAAAGCGGCAAAGAGGCGCCCGCGATACAGGAACAGCCTTCCGATGGAGGCCAGCAGCCTTTGCCCCACCCCCCGCCCCCGAGGGGTCGCCCCCCCAACAGGGACAACGCCGGCATCCCCTCTATGGATGAGCAGCCGCAGAGCCGCACTCGGGGCAGACGACGCCGGGGGCGAGGCCGGTGCGGTCGTAGTTGCACTTCGGGCACAGGCCGAGCCGCTCGCGGCGGTGGATGAGGGCATCCCTTCGCCACGCGATCACCGTCATCCCGAGGCAGAGGAGGAAGGGGAACCAGAACGGAATGCTGATGGTCCAACTCCCGGCGAGATCGTGGTATCGCGCAAACCACCACTGATAGGGCATGTCGTCGACGCGTCCATATTGGATTCCGGGAGATGGGGCGACGTTTGCCACGCGCCCCACACCAAACGCTCCGGGCCAGAAACGCAGGGTCGCCCCGCCCGGACCCGACAGGAAGATGCGCCACCACCCGCTCGCAATCCACACCGCCAGCAGCAGCACCGTCGCCGCCGCGCCGCCCCACTTAATCGTCTTGCGGATTCGGGGATGGGGCTTCATGTGGGCTTGCTCCCGCACTCGGGGCACACGACGCCGGGGGCGAGGCCGGTACGGTCGTAGTTGCACTTCGGGCAGCGGTGGGGCTTGAAGCGCGCCCGGCGATTGGCGAAGACATCGAGGCTCCAAGCAGACGCAGTGCCTGTTAGCGAGGCCGCGACCAAATACCAGAACGGGATGACGAAGTTGGAAAAGCCGAAATCTCGTCTCGGAAGAGGCCACCAAAAGAGCCCGTCGAAAACTCTTTGTGCATGCCAGCCAGCCTTCAGGTGCCGTCCGTTTGGGAGAGGCGGGTATTCAATTTGGAGGAGGCCGCGGTCGACTACCAGGGCGTGTCCGTCACTGCTCGACCACCAAAGCATTCTGCCATTGCTGCCCATCCACACCACCACCAGCAGCACCGTCACCGCCGCCCCCCCGTACTTGCCCCACTTGATCGTCTTGCGGATTCGGGGGTAGGGGGGGTGGAACTTCATCGCGCCAGTCTAATCCTCCTCCCTCTTCTTCGCCCCCTTCGTGCTCCGCCTCGTCCCCTTCGCGGCAAAGGCCTTTCTCAGCGCTTTCTTCCCCCCCCTCCCCCTCCGCGAACCCCTGCGTGACCCCGGCGAACCTCTGCGTGCGCCCTCAAATCGATGATGGCCACAGCAGGCATCTCTCGGATGAAGGAGGGACGAAGGGGGGTTGGGGGTGGGGGGGGAATCGCTGAGGTGATCCATGCTGCGCCGCCTGCTCTCCGTTGCCGCCCTTCTGCTCGCCGCCGCGCCCGCCCACCTCGCCCGGGCGAACATCTCCTACGTGGAGTCGGCCGACCTGCCCAACTCGGTGAGCGGGGCGATCAACGTGGGCACCGTCGGCGCGGGGCTCAACACCGTTCAGGGGAGCTTGAACGCCGTGCGAACGGGCAACGCGCTGCTCCCGCTGGGCGGTGACTCGTTCGATTCCTTCGCGTTCACCGTGCCTCCGGGGATGGTGGTGACGCGGGTGCGGGTTGATGTGATGAACTGGAACGCGGTGTCGGGGAGTGGTGGGGCATTTGCCGCGACGGCGGATGCGGGCAACTCCACCGGCGAGGCCCAGTATCAGACGACCTCGGGCAACACGACGTTCACCAACATCATCACCGCGGCCGACGGTGTGATCGGGCCGGGGACGTACACGCTCTGGACCCACGCGGGGGACAACCTCTCCGGGCCGCAGCGGCAACTCGGCGACTCGCTGAACTTCACGTACGTGTTCTCCATCACGGTGGTGCCGCTGGCGGAGTATGTGGAGGGGGCGAGTGGGGGGGATGTGTCGGCGCTCGGACTGCCGCTGGGGACGCTCGCCTCGCCGGTGGGCGGGGCGAGCGACGGCGCGGCCGTGCACGTGGGCGGCTCGATCTCCGTGACGGGCATCGGCGGGGGGATGATCGCTCCCGCGTGGCGCGGCGATGCGGATGCGTTTTCGTTCACGATCCCTCCGGGGACGGCGGGGGCCCGGGTCGCGCTGACGGTGGGCGGCTTTGCGGTCGCGGGGAACTATTCGACCCCGCCGATGGGAGCGATCCAGTTGAGCAACGCCACGACCGGGGAGTCGTATCTGCGGACGTTCGGGGCCAACGGCGTGATCACCGATGCACTGCCCGCGTCGGTCGGCGGGGCGATGACGGCGGGGATGTGGACGGTGACGATGGCGAGCGCCGCACCCAGCCCGATCGCGTCCGGGCAGACGTTGAACTACACCTACTCGCTGCGGCTGGTGACGACGGTGGACTCGGGTGCGTGCTGCAACCGGTGGACGGGGTCGTGCGTGGTGACCCCCGCCGCGATGTGCGGGGGATTGGGCTTGCGATTCGATGCGTTCGGGTCGACCTGCGGGGCGGGGGTGTGCCGCGCCTGCCCGGCGGATTTCGACGGAAGCGGCACGCTGGCGGTGGCCGATATCTTCGCGATGCTCAACGCGTGGTTCGCGGGATGCCCGTGAGCTCACGCCGCGCGCGGAATGAGCGTCGCGGCCCACAGCCCCGCGAAGAACGCCCCGATCCCCAGCACGTTGTTGGCTCCCACGTTCGCCGCCGCGCCGAGGTAGTTCTGGCGTGCGATGAGGTCGCCGGTGTCAAACGCGAACGACGAGAACGTCGTGAACGCGCCCATGAACCCGCCCAGCAGCAGCCACCTCGCGTGCACGGACATCTGCCCCCGGTCGCACGCGGCCCAGACCAGTCCGAACAGGAACGACCCGACGATGTTCACGGTGAGCGTGGCGATGGGGAGGGGGGGCAGGTTCCAACCCTCGCGTGCCACCAGCCGGGCGCACCCTTCATACACGCCCCAGCGGGCCAGCGTCCCCGCCGCGCCGGCCGCGGCCAGTTGCAGGGCCTTGATGTAGAAGGGCGTGAGTGGCTCGGGCATGGTTGGAGAGAGTATCGGAGCATCCGCGATCGATCATCCATCTATACTTGTGCGATGAAGACGGGGTGGATCAATACGCACCGTGGGTCACGAGTCGGCCGCATCATCTCCATGATCGCTGCGGTGGCCTTGCTGATGCTCGGCATGAGCGAGGGCTCCTTCGCCGAGCCTCCCGCCTCCGCCCCTCCGACCGCTCCCCAGGCCGTTCCCGGCGGCCGCGCGGCCACCAACGTCGCCGTCATCACGATTCGCGGCCAGATCGATGAGTGGACGCTGCACTCGGTCAAGCGCCGCATCGAGGTCGCCCGCGACTCCGGCGCCGATGCGATTGTCTTCGAGGTGGATTCTCCCGGCGGCGAGATCATCTCCTGCGTGCTCATCTCGACGGCTATCAAGAACTCGCCGATCGCCAACACCGTCGCGTGGGTGAACCCGATGGCCTACTCCGGCGGCACGATCGTGAGCTTCGCCTGCCGCGAGATCGTCATCGCCGACGGGGCCGTCATGGGCGACGCCCTCCCGATCCGCGTCGGACCGCTGGGCATGCTCGAGGGCATGGGGCGCGACGAACGCGAGAAGTTCGCCGGCCCCGTTATCGCCGACCTCATCGACTCGGCACGAAGGAATCGCCAGGACGAGATGCTCGTGCAGGGCTTTGTCCGCCGCGGCGTGGAGCTCTGGCTTGCCGAGAACTCGGACACTGGGCAGCGGCTCTTCGTCACGCCCGAGCAGTTCAAGATCGCCGTCGGCCGCGCCGCGACCGATGAGGACCGCCTCTCTCCGACGGTCCGCTCCGGGTTCGGGCCGATGGATCCCAGGGGCCGCGCGTCCGGAGGTCCGGCTTCGGCACCCTCGCTTTCTCCCCCCAAGCGAGAGTCGCGCCGCGAGGATGCCCCCGGCGCGGCAGGCGCATCCGCAGGTGGTGGGGGGGAGAAGGACTTCACCCCCGCCGGCGAAGTGTCGCCCCGCATCGCGGCCGAGATCAACCAGGACCTCGACCTCAAGAGCGTCAAGAGCGAGCGGCCGAACCTGGCCGCGCCCGAGCACAAGGGCAAGTACACGGTGGTCGAGTACGTCTGCGACGGCTCGGGCGTGATCACGCTCCGCGAGTCGGAACTGCTCCGCTACCGCATCGCCGTCCGCACCGTTCGCACCGACGATGAGCTCAAGGCGTTTTTCGGGGCCAAGAACCTCGTGCGGCTGGACGAGAACTGGGCCGACCACGCCGCGCGGTTCCTCTCGAACTTCATCGTCCGCGCCATCCTGATGGTGGTGTTCCTCGTCGCGCTGTTCGTCGAGATGTCGCACCCGGGCCTCTCGCTCCCCGGGGCCATCGCGGCCGTCTGCCTGCTGGGCATCGTGCTGCCGCCGATCCTCGCGGGCATCGCGGGGTGGTGGGCACTGCTCGCGATCATGGCGGGCATCGGGCTCATCTGCGTGGAGGTGTTCATCACGCCCGGCGTGGCCATCTTCGGTGTGGTGGGCGTATTGCTGCTCTTCAGCGGGCTTGTCGGCACGTTCCTCATCGGCCCCGCGGCGGGCAGCATGTTCCCCGGCGTCGGGCGCAGCGGCGGCGAGATCGGGTGGGCCGTGGCCAGTGTGTTCATCACGCTCACCATCGCGGGCGTCGCCATCGGCGTGCTGCTCCGGTATCTCCCGGGCCTGCCGATGTTCAACCGGCTGGTCCTCACGTCAACCCCGGACGACTCCGGCGAGGCCGCGCCGGGCCCGTACGCCCAGCCCTTCTCGCAGGACATGCCGATCAAGCCCGGGGCGACGGGCACCGCGATCACGCCGCTGAGGCCCGCGGGCCGCGTGCAGATCGGCGACCGGATCGTCGACGCCGTGGCCGACGGTGCGTTCGTCGAGGCGGGCGGGAGTGTGCGCGTGCTGACGGCCTCGCCGTTCCGCGTGACGGTCGAGGCGATCAAGGCGTAGTCCGACGCCGTATGATTCGGCGTGCGCCGAGTCGCACAAAGGAGCCCGCACCCGTGGAGTCCATGCTCGCCTGGGGCATCATCCTGCTCGCCGCCGCGCTGCTGCTGGTGGTGCTGGAGATCTTCATCCCCTCCGCCGGGATCATCTCGATCACCGCCGGCATCGTCGGCGTGGCGGGCATCGTCTGCCTCTTCCAGGACAGCATGATCGCCGGCTTCACCGGCATCCTTGTCGCGCTGGTGCTCGTGCCGATCATCGTCGTCTTCGGCGCCAAGGTCATGCCCGCCACGCCGATGGGCAAACGCCTGCTCTTCGGCGAGAGCGGCAAGCACGAGCCCGTGATCCCCGAGGAATCGCTCAATCGTCTCGACGCCCTGCTCGGGGCCGAGGGAGACGCCCTCACCGACCTGCGCCCCGTCGGCATCGCCCGCATCGAGGGCCGCCGCATCGACGTCCTCGCCGAGATCGCCTTCATCCCCGCGGGGGCCAAGGTGAAGGTGACGGGCGTGGAGGGATCGCAGATCAAGGTCCGCCCGACCGCCTGACGCCTCCATCGGCTCTGTATACTCCCCCCGCCGCGGCGACCGATCGCCGCTCGCCGGAGACTCCTCGTGAACACCTCGCTCATCAACCTGTCCACGCTCGCCCAGACGGCCCTTTCTCCCACCACCATCATCTACTGGGGGCTGGGCATCGTCGGCGCGATCTTCGTCATCATCCTGCTCTTCATCTTCCTGAACTTCGGCAACCTCTGGATCCAGGCGTGGACGTCCAACGCCCCCGTCGGCTTCACCGACCTCATCGGCATGAAGCTCCGGAAGGTGGACCTGCGCACCATCGTCATCAACCGCATCAGCGCCACCAAGGCCGGCCTCCCCGTCACCACCAACCAGCTCGAGACCCACTACCTCGCCGGCGGCCGCGTCACCAACGTCATCCGCGCCCTCATCGCCGCCCGCGGCGCGAACATCAGCCTCGACTGGGGCACCGCCACCGCCATCGACCTCGCCGGGCGCGACATCCTCGACGCCGTGCAGACGTCGGTGAACCCGAAGGTCATCGACTGCCCGGACCAGCGCGGCCCGCGCTCCACCATCGACGCGGTCGCCGCCAACGGCATCCAGCTCAAGGTGAAGGCCCGCGTCACCGTCCGCACGAATCTCCGCCAGCTCGTCGGCGGCGCGACGGAAGAGACCGTCATCGCCCGCGTCGGTCAGGGCATCGTCTCCACTATCGGCTCGGCCCACGACCACAAGAGCGTGCTCGAGAATCCCGATGAGATCACCAAGACGGTCATGAAGCAGGGCCTCGACGCGGGCACCGCCTTCGAGATTCTCTCGATCGACATCGCCGACATCGACGTCGGCGACAACATCGGCGCCAAGCTCATGTACGCGCAGGCCGAGGCCAACACCAAGATGGCCCAGGCCGAGGCGGAAAAACGCCGCGCCCTCGCCGTCGCCAGCGAGCAGGAGTTCAAGGCCGAGGCCCAGAAGAACCGCGCGGCCGTCGTGCTTGCCGAGGCCGAGGTGCCCAAGGCCATGGCCGACGCCTTCCGCAAGGGCAACATGGGGATCATGGACTACTACCGCATGAAGAACATGCAGGCCGACACGGCGATGCGCGGCTCGATCGCGGGGACCGATCCGAGCCAGACAAGCGGGCAGTGAGAAGTGAAGTAGTGACGGAGTGACGAAGTGAAAAGACCCCGAGCCACGCGGCCCGGGGTCTTTGTGTTTCTACTCCGTCACGTCTTCCTCACGGCAGGCGGCTCGACCGTGGGCGCGATGCGGCGTGCCACTCCCGTCGCGGTTCCTCCGCGGAGGGAGTGCCGGATACCAGCCCATGTCGGCGGCACGGTGATTCTCCATCCCTGGCTATTGGGTCCATTGCATGGATGGGGCGGGGGAGCGGAAACCGCGCGACGGATGTGGGTGGGTGTTCGGCACGACCTTCGCGGAGGAACCCCCCCGCGCGAAGATCGTGGCACGCCCCCTCGCGCCCGAAGGTAAAGCCTCCCACCGTTCAAGGGGTTCGTCGGCCGTTGGAAGGGGTCTGACGGCTGTTGGCGGCAAGCTTCGCCCGGAGGTGCGGACGGAAATACGCCGCCACGCCGCACAGAAGCGCTAGTTCGAACAGGACCAAAAGAACAGTTGGCCAAAGCCCGTCCTCGCGAACTCTGAGAGGAAACGCGGCGAGAGCGGCCGCGACAATCACCCAAAAGAGGACGACCACCGCGCGATAGTCTCGCGCCGTGAACGGCGTCTCTGGCTTCGACCGTGGCATCGCGTGATCATAGGTTGGGTGAGATTGATGGCTTTCTGGCTCTGGCAGGTGGGGTGTCGGGGAGGACGGCAGTCCTCCCTGACATTCGCAGATGCGCATCATCGTTCAATCGCGCAACACGACCTTGCGGAGCAGTCGAGCGAGGGCCGTAGTTAACTTGTCCGCCACGCCTTCGTCACAACCCCATCCTTGATCTGCACGTACGCCGCCCCGCCCTCGGTCGAGCTGCTCGAGCCGCCGAAGATGAACAGCACCGCCCCGCTGGACTGCTTCACCTTCGCGTACTGCCACTTCCACAGCTCCTCGCCGTTCTCGAGCTGGGTCTTGGAGGTCGGCTCGCCCAGCGTGCCGAGGATCCACGCTTTCGTCGTCGTTCCCGGCTGGATCTGCGCGAACGTCGGCTCGCTCACATAGGTTCCGGAGTACCGCTCATCCGAGTGCTGGCTGATCAGGCACCCGGGCGCGCACGCCGCGAAGCCGACCATCATCGCCGCAAGTCCGATTCGCGATCCCGCGCCCAGTCGTCGTCCGAAGTTCGCCATGACGTTGCTCCCCACGCGCCCGCCCCTTGAGGTGTGTCACTGTATCGCGACGATCATCGCCTCCCCACGCAACGCAACGGCTCAGTCCGATCCCCCGGCGGCGAGGAGCAACTGTCGCATTCTTGCTCGCCGATACTGGTCGTCCGCGAGCACGTTGGCCGGTGGGGCGGCCGCGTCGGGCCGGAGGCGGGCCCGCTCCTGCTCCCGCTCGCGCTGGGCCTCCGGGCTGTTCGCATCGGGCACGCGGAGATCGAGGTATCCGACATCGACCTGTCCCGGGTTCGCTCGCCCGACCCTTGTGGACGCTTCCCCCGGCGCGGCCGTTGATGCCGACGACGAGAACGTCCCCGGTCGCACGGCCGGCCGCATCGCGGCCTTGGCGTCGACTTCACGTTGCAGTTCGTTGATCCCACCGATGTAGTACACCGTGCCCGCGGGCACCAGCGCGTACTTCCCCTTCTTGCCATCCACATAGTCCGACCGCGGAAACACGGCCGCGATCCCGCCCGAGACCCGGGCGAAACGGTCCTCCGGCACGTCCATTGCGCCCACGCCGCCGGTCGATCCCGGCACGCGGAACACCCGGTCAAAGCCGGACGGCGAGCGCATGTCCACCGGCATGGAGCGGGTGCTCACGCGCAGCGGCCCGACGTCGCCGTGATCCGGGTCCACGGGCTCAAGTTGAAGGCGATTGCCCACCTGGGCCTGCGCAACCCCGGCCGCGCTCATGGCCAGCACGCACACCAGCACGCCCCGCCATGTGTTCGTTCGGCCTGTGATTCGCGCGGCTGCCATCATGTGCGTATCGGCCCTTTCCCCGCCGGGCGAGCAGTTCGCCCCGGCCCTCAGCGAAGCAGGATTCTGACCGAGATGGTAAGCCCGGACGCCGGGTCTCCCGACGCGAGCTCCGCAAGGGCCTTGCCCTTGGCCGTCCACTGGTAGATCGCGTTGATCACGGGCTCGTCAACGTCCTTGACGCCGCTCGACTCGACCAGCTTCACCTTGGTCACCACGCCGCGCGAGTTGAACGTGACCTTGAAGAGCGGGTTGCGTTCCGGATACGCCACCACGCGCGTGAGCCGCGTGAAGTTGGGGCGCTTGGTGACGATGTCGAGCCCCTGTGCCGCGGCGGGATGGCCCGGGCGGATCTCCAGCGAGGGCGTGGTGGACGAGGCATCCGCCTCCTTCTCGCTCTTGTCTCCGGGGGTGTTGCCGCCACCGCCCATGGCCTCGCCGGGCGCATCCGATCCCTTGGCCGCCGTGGCGGCCTTCGGCGGCGTCGCCTCGCGCGGCGTCGCCGCCTCGGGGGTGGCCGCCGCGTGTGCAGGCTCCGGCGCGGCCTCCACGGGCTTCACGGCCTTCGGCGGCTCGATCGCCTTGATGGTCTCCGGCTTTTCCGCGGATTCCGAGGGTCGATCCTTTGTCTCGACACCCTTGAGCTTCTCCGGAGTTCCGGGGAGCGCGATGTCGTGCGCGTTCGGCTCGCTCACGCCTTGAGGGGGCTTCGTCGTTTTGTCGCCCGTGCCGAGCGGCTCGCCGGCACGGGGCGGGGCGGTGACAGCCGTGTCGCCGCGACCGTTTGGATCGCCCTCGCGCGCTTTCACCGGGTCTTGCTTGGGTCGCTCACTCGCGGGAGGGGTTGTGGGTTGCGGCTGCGCCGGGTTCTCCGGTGCAAGGCTGGGTTCCGCCATGGGCGGGCGCACAATGCCCGCGCCCGCCGCACCCGGCGCACCGGGATTGGGATCGAGTTGCGGCTGCGTCACCTCGGAGAGTTTGGCCAGATGCTCCGTCGGATTCGCCACGCCCAGCCAGTTCGGGCTGATCTGGTCCGACTTCTCGATGCATCTCTTCGAGTTTCTTCAGGCTGGGGTCATCGGCCTCGGGCAGAGGCAGCCGACCGAGCTCGTTCATGTCCAGTGTCAGCAGCCCCCCGTCGCGGGCACCCGCCCGGGCCTTCTGGCCGTCGCTGGCGCCCATCGTCACCGACGTGGCGAGATAGCCGATGCCCGAGTGCATGACCACACTCAGCGCCAGGCCGATCCAGACACCGCGATGGAGACGATCACCCCTCATGGCTTCCAAGTTTACGCTCACCCACCCTCGCGCGTTCTTCATGCCCTCCCGCTTTCGGTACGCCCGTTCCCCCACGTTTGGCGGGTTTCCCCAGCGGGCGTCGCGTATGGTGAACGGCAATCAAATGGGGCCGGGGCTGGTCGCGGGGATTTCGGAGTTCACGATGCGCGTGGTGTTGTCCTTCGTGTCTAGTCTCGCCCTCGGCGCGGCCAGTCTCGCCCAGTCCCCCGCGGTTTCTCCGGCTCCCGCTGCGCCGCCCGCCGCGGCTGAGCCCGCCAAGGTCACAGGTCCCACCCAGCCCACGCTCGTCATCGGCGACGCGGCCCCCGCGCTCGTCGTCACCGATTGGATCAAGGGCTCTCCGATCGACGCCTTCGCCAAGGGGCGCGTGTACGCCGTCGAGTTCTGGTCGACCACGGCCCCGCCCTGCCGCAAGACCACGCCCGTCATGTCCGAACTGCAGGCCGTGTTCAAGGACAAGAAGCTGACGGTGCTCGGCGTCTCTGTTGGTGAGCCCGGCGGGCGCGCGGATGTGGAGGCCTATGTGCGCCGCATGGGCCCGCAGATGGCCTACACCGTCGCCTACGACGCCGACGGCCGCGCGGCCCAGGCGTATCTCCAGGCTTCGGGGCAGGACAGCCTTCCCGTCGCGTTTGTCATCGACGCCGACGGCCGCGTCGCGTGGATCGGCCATCCGCTCGACGGTCTGGATCGGGTGGTCTCGCAGGTGCTCGCCGGAAAGCACGATGCGGCCAAGGCCCGCGCCGCCCAGGTTCGGCGCGCCGCCGCCGACGCCCGGGCCCGCCCGCTCATCGCCGAGCTCGAGAATCGCTTTGCCGCAAACACCACGGACAAGGCCCTCGAAACCATGGACCAGCTCGCGGCCGTCGATCCGCCCATCACCGGCGACTGGGCCGTGAACAAGTTTGCGTTTCTGCTGCTGCAGAAGAAGGATGCCGCGAAGGCCTACGCCTACGCCGCGGGTGCGCTCGACGGGGTGGTGAAGAACAACGCCGACGCCCTGAAGGCCATGTCGTGGATGATCCTCGACGAGGCCGGGATCGAGCCGCGCGACCGTGGGCTCGCCCTCAAGCTCGCCCGGCGCGCCGATGAACTCACGGGCCACGCGGATGCGAGCGTGCTCGATACCCTCGCTCGGGCCCTTTTCGAAACCGGCGACGCGGCCGAGGCGGTGAAAGCGCAATCCCTTGCCGTTGAAACGTGCATCCTGCCCAGCCAGAAGCGGGAGATGGACCAGCGTCTGCGTCTGTATCGCGTTGAGAAGAAGTAGTCGGCCCTACGCCGCCCGTACGCCCGGCTGACGCGTTGCGATGCGGGCCGCGGCCAGGCGCGCTGCCTTCGCCTTCGATCGCCGCCGCAGCTTTACCACCACCCAGATTCCCCCGCCGACGACCATCAGCGCGAAGAGCCCGCCGAGGATCGGCAGCACCACGGCCATCACGCTCACGAACACCGACAGCACGCTCTGGATCGCGCTGATGAATGGGTTCGCCAGCCCGCCCGTCCCCACGGTGCTCACGGCCCGCGTGGTCACCGTTCCCGTCTGCACGATCCCGGCGAGCCCGCCGCCGGCGATGATCGCGCACGTCCACTGCACCAGCGGGTTCACGCCCGAGATCGCCCCGATCTGGCTCGCCGAGACGATCGCGCCCGCGCACACCGCCGTCGGCGTCGCCACCGTGTCGAGCGCGTGGTCCAGCCACGGCACCTTGTACGCCACGATCTCCAGAACCGTCGCCACGCCGAAGCAGATCAGCGCCTCGTTGCTCCCCATCCACGCCAGCGACGGGGCGAGGCTCGCCGCCCCCATGCGTGCCGCGGCCGACAGGACCAGCAGCGGCACAAACACCCGCAGCCCGCACGCCGCGCTGAGCCCCAGTCCGAGCATGATGGCCATGGCGATTTGCATCTGACGGCTCCCGGTTATCCCCATCCGACAAGGATCGGCCCGCGGAAATGATACGCGACGCCCACGGTCGCCCCCCGCGGCGGTGGTTCTGCTATATTGCGGCCGATGCTCTCCCAGATTCACACCGTCGCTCCGGCCGTACTTGTTGTTTCTCTCGTCGCTTCACAGGCCGCGCTGGCCGGGGAGGGGTGGGGTGCGGTGGAGGGGGACCGCTTCGCGGATCTTCTCTCCGAGCCCGACAACCCGCAACTGATCAAGGTGAGCCCAACGCTCACGACCACGCCGCCCGCCGAGTCCGGCCAGCCTAAGCCGTTCGTCCACAACCGCGATTCCATCCCCGAACGTCCCGACATCGTGTTTCCGTTCGATGGGCGCTACGAGCTGACGACCCGCGCGGATGTGGGCGGCAGCCCCGGCAGCGTCCGCGTGCAGCGCAGCGCGCTGGCGGGCAACCTGATCTTCGGCCCGGAGCACGACCTGCAGATCAGCCTGCCGGTGGACTGGGAGACCTCGACCTACGCCTTCCGCGACGCCCCGGCGATCTTTCCCGGCGGCGTGACGCGCGTCCGCAACGTGCAGCAGATCGTCTTCACCCCCAACATCGAGGTGAAGGTGAACGAGCATTGGGGCGTCTTCGGCGGCGGCCTGCTCATCGACGCTGGCCAGTACGACGCCGACGACACCGCGACCTACGGCGGCTTCGCGGGCGCGATCTGGCGTCCGGACAAGACGCTCACCATCCGCTTCGGCCTCGGCGCTCGCTCGCAGCTCGAGGACGATGCGCAGGTGCTCCCCGCGTTCTGGATGGAGTGGAAGCTCGACGAGCGCACCCGCCTCACCAGCCAGGGCAACAACCTCCGCTTCGAGTACGACTTCGCCCCCGCGTGGTGCGTCAAGGTGGATGTGGCGTACGAGCAGCGGGCCTATCGCTTCAACGACTCGTCCCCCGGAGCCCGGGCCGTCTTCCGCGACACCCAGATCCCGCTCACGGCGCGACTGGAGTTCGTGCCCCACGCCGCGACCCGCTTCGAGGCCTGGATCGGTGCCAACCTCTCCCGCGAGTTCACGGTGGACCTGCAGAAGGACCAGCGATTTTCCCGCTCGCACGCCTCTCCGTCGCTCATCATCGGCGTGAACTTTGACATCATCTTCTGACGCGGCCGGCGTTCGCGCTGCACGCCCAGCTCGCGGCTGCCGTGGCGAAACGGTCTCCGGGCACGCTCCGGGAACCTTGTGTTGAAGGTCAGGGGCGGAACGACAGAGTCCGGACGGGCCGCGACGGAATCCGGCGCGATGGACCGGCGTCCGTCCCACCGCTTTCCAGCGTGCGCGTTTCGCCCTCGCTGTTGATCGAGGTCACGGCGAGGTTCATTCTGCCAAGCCGCCTCGGGCCTGGAAGTGGGGGCCGAGCCTCAACATCCGGCAAACCAGGCGTTCAAGAAGTCGAAGATGTCCTGGACGCTCAGCCCGCCGACGTGGTTGAAGTCCGCGGCCGGCGCTCCGGCGAACCACGCGTTGAGGAAGTCGAAGATGTCCTGAACCGAGAGCCCGTTCACCCCATTGAAGTTGGCGGGGCAGCAGGTTGTCGGGTTGCCGACGGGGCCGCACGCTGTCGAGTTGCCCTGATACACGCCGGTGCATGATGCCTGGGACCCGACGCTGCAGGAGCTGCCATTGCAGCACGCTCCCGAAGTAGCCGGATAGGAGAACTGGAAGAGCAGGGCATGGTCGGGCTGCACGAACGGGGACGTCAGCGTGTTCGCCGAGATCAGGGCGTAGCTCCCGTCGGAACTGGCGTCGAACGCACGCGTGCCGCTGAGCAGGTACACGATCGACAGGCCCCCGGCGTTGCTCACCGACACCGTTTGTTCGGTCGCGATCAGCAGGTCCTGGTTGAACAGCAGCCCATCGAACACGCGGTTGATGTACATGGAGGGAGCAAGATACTGCCCCGTCCAGAACACATCGCCACGGTCGGTGATTCGAACCGGGCTGCTCCCGGAGCCGATCACGCTGAGCGTGCTGCCCGCCACTCCGCCGACCGCGTCGCCGACGGCCGCGATTTTCTGGGCGCCGGCGACCAGCAGGCTCTTGGGATATTGGAATGTCGCGCCGGTGAGCTTGATCTGGTAGGGCAGGGTGGCGCCACCGGCCACGCCGGACCGGGCCCAGGAGTCGAACCCGGCGGTGCTCGCGACGCCATCGGGCACGCGCTCTCCGATGAACGGTCCCACGGTGAGCACGTCCGATGCCGCGGCGGGAAGGCCGCCCGTGAGCGAGGCTCGCCGGAGCGTGCGGTCGACGGGAGACGTCCAATAGATCATCCCCGCGGCCGTGTCCAGGGAGATCGCCGCCGGGGCGCTGGTCATCGCCACATCCTGCACGCTCCCCGAGCCGTCGAGGCGGGCCCTCTGGATCCCGCCCGTGCCGGGCACCGCCCAATAGATGTATCCGCCCGCGGAATCGATCGCCAGACTGCTCGAGCCGGCGCCGACACTCACCCCGCTCACCAGGAAGGCGTTTCGTCCCGAGCCGTCGAGATTGCACCGCTCCACGCGCTCCGTCTTCGCGTTGTAGAAGTACAGCTTGTTGAGCGTGCCCGCGCTTGTATCGACCGCCAGCGCCTCGGGGCAGAAGGTGAGCGGGACTTCGGTGGCCGGAACGTAGTAGTTGTTCGGCCCGAAGTTCTGGATGATGCGCGTCGGATTCGCGCCGCTCAGCGTCATGCGGTTGAGTTCGCCCTCGATGCCCCGCGTCCAATACACGAAGCCGTTCACCGGATCGACCGCCAGGCCGGTCACGTCGTACGCGCCGATCTGCCCGAAGGTGTTGTTCGAGTTCAGGTCTTCGACGCCAGTGCCGTCGAGGTTCGAGCGCCGGATCTTCGAGGTCGCGGCTCGATCGGCCCAGTAGATCTTTCCGCCGACGCTATCGACGCACACAAGCGACCCCATCGACGGCGCGCTCAGATCGGACTGCGCCACGCCGGCGGTCGTCGCACGCTTGATGACCCCTCCCGACGCGGTGTCCGGCCAGTACAGCAGGCCGCTCGACGAATCGACCGCCAGCCCCGCGAGCGGACCCTGCCACATGTCGCGTTTGACATAGAGATACTGCGTCGTGTTGTGCCCCGCGGATGAGTAGGTGACCGTCCCCTGGCAGCGCGACTTTGGCGTCGAGATCGCCAGGTAGTACGACCGCCCGGCGGTGAGCGGGCGCGGCGTGCCGGTGATGGTGGACTGCATGACGCCGGGCGCCGCGTCATCGCACTGCGTGAGGCCGCGCTGGCCGTTGCCCGGCTCGTTGCACAGCGTGAGCACCGTGTCGAACGCCGCGCCCGCGAAACCCGCGCCCGGATTGGGCACCGTGGTGGCGCTGAAGTTCGCCGGGTCGGTCACGACAATCCGGAACATGTCGACGTCCTGGTCATTGGACAGTGTGCCGGTGACGAGCGTCAGGGGGCCGTTGCCAAACGTGTGGTTCTCGCCGTCCACCACATCGCCGGCGTCTCCGGCTTCGGCGAATGTGCTCGACGCCGCGGTGAGGCCTCCGAAGGCCACCGTGCCCGCGCTGTTGATGCCCACCGACGATCCCGTCAGGGGGCCCCAGTTGGTCCCCGGCACGGGCGTTGGCCCGCCGGCAACGGCGATGAAGCCACTCGCCGAGGTTGAGTACACCCCATCGGTTCCCGTGGAAGTCGTGCCGGAGAACACCACCGTTCCGGCCGAGTTCATGGCCGCGGCGTTCGCACCCGCTCCGATGGTGGTCCACGTCGCCGGCCCCCCGCCGACCGTCCCGCCCTCTTTGGCGATGAGTGTCTTGCCCGTCACGTTTCCCATCGCGTCGAGCTGCGCGACCAGGACAATCCTCGGATGGCCCCCGGCCTCGCCCGGCGCGGCCACGCGCGAAACGACCAGGAGCCGGTTGCTGTCCACCAGCCGCACGCACGTGCTCGAGTCGAACGGGTCCCACGTTGCGGCGGGCGCGAGGCCCGCGACCGCCACGATGTCACCCTGCAGGAACACCGCCTTGGTGGAGTTGAAGAACACCCCGGTGCTCTGGCAGCCGGTGCAGGTATCGTCCGGCGACCACGCAAGGACGAGGGCCGCGTCGGCCGCGTTGTTCAACGACATCGCCATGAACGTGTTGGCCACCGTCGTGGAGGTCGGGGCCGACATATACCCGGCAAACCCCTGCACGACATAGGGCGTGTAGAAGCCGCCGATCGGCTGGGTCCGGAGCAGGGCCTCGTGCACGGTGGAGGCGGGAGAGTGCTGCGTGTCCGCGTCGATGAGCCACGACCCGCCGGAGTTCACGCACATCCCGAAGAAGCCCTGGCCTCCGGGGAACTGATTGATCTGGTTGATCGGACCGAGCGTGCCCGCGAACGGGTCGGCGGGATTCGTGATCGTGTTCCCGCTCCGGGCGATCGAGGTGATGGTGAAGCTCGGCGGTGTCGCCAGCGACACGGACGCGGCGATGCCCGACGTCGCGAGCAGGGCGAGAATCGAACGAGCGGCGAGCGTCTGCACTGGTCGTCTCCTGAAAGGCCGGTCGAAATCACTCCGATTCCCTGTTCCCCCACCTGTCCCTACGCGAACTGTTCGTGCGTGATCCCCGCTCGCCCGCTCATCGCACGCTCAACACCCGGCGAACCACGCGTTCAGGAACGTGAAAATGTCCTGCACGCTCGTATCGCCGGAAGCGTCGAAGTCCCCGCCGCCGGCGAACCAGTCGTTTAGAAAGTCGAAGATATCCTGGACGGTGAGGAGTCCGTTTGCATTCCAGTCGGCGGTGCACCAGCCGATCGTAACTGTGCGGTTCACGCTCGCCAGCTCGCGGGTGGAGACCGATCCATCGGGCCATTCCACGCGGAGCCGCACGCGATCGGCCGCTCCCAGTCCGAAATGGGCCGAGAGTTCGCTCTGGCTCAGGTAGTTCGACCCGCCGGTGATCCAGCGATGCTGGCTGGCGCCCCCGACTCCGCCGACGCCGCCCACCGTCGCCACCACGTGCGCCCCGTACCCGTTGGGGGCGGTGGCGTGCGACGGGAGAGAGTTCAACAGCACCCGAACATAGTTGCCAGAGGCGGGTGTGTCATTGCGGTACAGCGCGAGCGGACCCCCGTTGGTGGCGATCAGGATGTCGGGCTTGCCGTCGTTGTTGTAGTCAAACTCCACCATCCCCCGTCCCTGCTCCGTGTGCGTGATTCCGCAGCCCGGAGCGATGTTCGAGAACACCGGCGAGGTCCCGCTCACTCCGTTGTTCTGGAACACGCAGGTCTGATCCGCGAAGAACTGGGTGCCGTAGCCCGTGCCATCCCATCCGTTCGTCACCGCGATGTCCAGCCGTCCGATGTTGCGAAGGTCCGCCGCGATGGCGCCCCATCCCCATCCGGACTGTCGAACGCCCGCGCTGCCGGCCACTTCCGTGAAGTGGTTGCCGCCCTGGTTCATGTACAGCATGTTGCCGGTGCCCGGCACGACCTGATACGGGCCCAGCGTGGTGTAGATCGACGACACGAACCAGTCGGGCCGGCCGTCGTTGTTGAAGTCGCCGATCGTCGTGCCCATCCCGTTGGCGTCGAGGCCAACCCCTGCCGCGGCCGTCGCTTCCGTGAACGTCCCGTTCGCGTTGTTGATGAAATACTTGCTGAACCCGAAGTCCGCCACCCAGAGCAGCTCCGGATACCGATCCCCGTTCATGTCGATGAAGCGGGGAGAGAACGCGGGTGTGTACTGCAGGTCATATCCCAGGGCCGCCGTCGTGTTCGTGAACGTGCCGTTGCCGTTGTTGTGAAAGAGCTTGTTCCCCCCCGATCCGTATTGGTACCCGGACACCGCCAGATCCAGTCGACCGTCAAGGTCGTAGTCCCCCCATGTCGCACCGAGTCCGTCGAAGCCCACGGAGGAGGTGCTTTGCACGCCCGCGGCCGCGGCGACATCCGTGAACGTGCCGTTGGCGTTGTTGTGATAGAGCAGGTGGCGACAGTGCAGCGAATCGGTGCCCGCGCTGGTGACAAAGACGTCCAGCCAGCCGTCGCCGTCGAAATCCCCGACGGCGATCGCGAAGCCCCAGTGCGCGCGGGCGACGCCCCACTCCGCGGCCCGGTCGGCGAACGTGCCGTCGCGGTTGTTGATGTACAGCTTGTCGGGCGCGTAGGGACCTCCGAGTACGAAGATGTCCTGCCAGCCGTCGTTGTTGAAGTCACCCACCGCCAGCCCCCCGGACATGGCGCGAAGTCCGCCGCCCGGGTCCGTGGTGTGCACCGCGGTCAAGCCCGCCTCGATCGTCCGATCGCTGAACACCGGCGACTGTCCCATAGCGATGGAGTTCAGACCGAGCAGGCCCGCGGTCAGTGTGCAGACAGTGTTGGGAGAGAGCAGAGTTTCCATGGGACTCACGAGGCGGTGGGTCGAAAAGGCGTGTGGACCCGCGTTGAAAGAGCGGACCGGCTCGAACAAGCCGGTCCGCTGGAATCGTTGGTGCCGTCGGCCTCGCTCTCGCGCGGCCGGCGGTCGATGGCACTTCACCGACGGCGGCGACGCGCAGCCAGCAGGCCGCCGAGGCCCAGCACGGCCGATGCGCCGGGGGTCGGGGTCGTGTGATAGCCCGCGCCAGTGAGGGTGATCGTGTACGGCGAGTCGAACAGGCCGAATCCAGGCGCCGGATTGGCGTTCCAGTGGTCCAGCGGATCGGTGACCGCGGGGTTGGGACCCACGGCTCCGAAGCCGGCAAGGAACATGGCGGCGTTGGTCGACGTGAGGGGCCACTGATCAACAGCGCCAAAGCCGTAGTCGCTGCGGGTCACGGCCAGGAAGAACACGCCGGGCGCTGCGCTGGCGGCCGAGCCGGGCGCAAGCGTTGCGATAGTGTGCCCGAGCGAACCGTCGCCGAGATATCCGGCAACGGCGCGGCCGGTGCTGTCGAACAGGTACAGGCCGTTGTAGCCTACGAAGTCGGCCGACGCGGTGGCGCTGAAGTTCGCCGGATTGGTGATCGAGATGCAGTACAGGTCCACGTCGCGAGTGTTCACCAGCTTGCCGGTGAGGGTGGTCAGCCCGCCGTCGCCGCGGGTCAGGTTTGCGTGGGCCAGAATCTGTCCCGCGTCGGGCGAACCGTTGTTGCCGGTCGCGCCGGACGTTTCTTCCTTCCACTGGTCGACCGCCGTGCCGGGCTGATCGCTCGCGAAGGCCGGGGCCGCCCCTGCCAGCAGCATGGCAACCGAGATCATCTTGACAATCTTCATCTCTCTCTCCTTTTTAACACATAAAACACCAGTTGGCCGCGCGGCCAACCGCACCCATCCACCCATGGCCCCGCTGCGCCGGTCTACTCGAGACAGATCGCCGTCGCGGGGCGGGAACACGAATATCTGATTCAGGTCGCAGCCCATTGGGCCGCCGAGTGTCTGGACATGGGCTGACTCCCACGAAGAAGCGCTAGCAGCCTGCGAACCAGGCGTTGAGGAAATCGAAAATGTCCTGCACCTCAATGCCGCCGCTGGCATTGAAGTCGGTCGCGGGATTGCCCGCGAACCAGGCGTTGAGGTAATCAAAGATGTCCTGGATGTCCAGGCCCCCGTTCTCGTTGAAATCGGCCGCGCATCCGGGGATCGAGGCAAAGTCGACGCGAACGCAGAAGTTGCCCGGTGCCGTGAACGAACCGTCAAACGTCGACGTCAGCAGGTGCTGTCCGCTTGGAGACATGTCCATATTGCCGACACCGGTCTCGGGCGAGCCGAGCGCGGCGTTGTCATCGAACACCTTGTCTGTGTTGAGAAACAGCCCGGTCCGGGTGCCGCCGGACACCCAGCGGCCCCGCCATGCGACCAACCCGCGGTCGCTGATGCGGATGGGGCCTTCGGGCGCGCTGACGACGGTGAGCGGCGAGCCGCTCGTGCCGGCGAGCACGTCGCCGCCGACCACCACCTTGGCGGTGTTGTCGCGGGTGATCATGGCCGCCTGGTTGCCGAACGTGGCGCCGGTGAGCTTGATCTGGTATGGGAGGGCCGTCGAGCCTGCCGACCCACTCCGGGCGAATCCGGAAACGCCGGCGCAATCCACGTTGGCGGGGCCGTCGGAGAGTCGTTCGCCCACATCGCCGCCAAGGGAGAGCCAGTTCTCAACGGCCGGGGTGGAAAGGAGTGACCGGCGAACGATGCGCTCGTACGGGTTGGACCAATACGCTCGCCCGCCCGCGGTATCGAGCGCAAGGCCCACCGGGGCTGAGGTCGATGCCAGATCGGACAGCGATGTGAGGGTTGTGGAGTCCACCACGCCGATCCTGTTGCCCGCCGCCGAGGTGTAGTACAGCCGATGGGCCGCGCCGTCGACCGCGAGGGACCGTGCGTTTGGCGCATTGAGCACGACTTCCGCGCCCGTTCCGTCGAGATTGGCCCGACCGATCTGGTTGACCGTCGAGTCCCACCAGTAGATCTTGCCCGTGCCCGTCGGGTCAATGGTGAGATCGCCGATGGTGTGGAATCCCGAGCCGGTGTACACCGTCTGCGCGTTGTTCCCGTCCGGATCGCACGAGTTGATCTTCCATGGATTGGCCAGCACGGCCCAGTACATCTTGCCGTGCACGCTGTCCATGGCCATGGCGGTGGTGCCCGACGAGCTCAGACTGCTCAGCGTGATGTCGGCCAGGCCCGAACCGTCGAGCAGGCACGTGCGGAACCTGTCCGGAGTGCCGAGCTGGTGGAACAGGATCCGCGAGTTGGCCCCCGCGTCGTACACCGCGAACGCGCTGTCGAGATACGGCGGGCTCGTGGGGGAACCAACCCCGGCCGTGGGCGCGACGCCCACGGTCAGCGGCGTCAGCAACGCCCCCGTGGAGGCGTTCGCCCGGGCAATCTGGCCGTGCCCGGGATCCATCCAATACACGATGCCGCCAGCCACCGCCAACTTGTCCGGTGCGGCCCGCCACACGTCGCCGGAAGAGCCCGTCGCGCGGGCCTTGGGCGTCGAGACCGCAAGGAAGTACTTCGTCCCCGGCGTGTGCGAGGATCGCAGGCTCGCCGTGGTGAGGGTGGATTGGGGCACCCCCGGCGCCGTGTCGTCGCACCGTCCCAGACCCACCCGAGTCACGTTATTGCAGTTGGGCGCATCGGAGAAGAGCCACAGAACAGTGTCGAACGCAGCCCCCGCGAATCCGTGGGCGGGATCGGGCACGGTCGTGGCCGAGAAGGGCACCTGCGTGGTCAGCGTGGCATCCCCGATGGAGATGTAGTACACATCCACATCGAAGTCGTTCGAGAGCGTTCCGGAGATCTGATTGAGCGGCCCCCCGCCGAAGGTTCCGTTGGCCGTGTAGCTCAGCCCTGTGGCGAACGTCTCGCCCGCCTCACCGACCTCTGTCCACGTGCCATTGCCCTGCGGCACGCCGCGGAAGGCGAAATGGCCCGACGAGTTGATGTCGACGGGAGCGCCGGACAACTGTCCCCAGGTGCTGCCCAGCGGGGCCGCGCCGCCCCGGGTGGCCACGAATCCGCCGCCTCCGCCCGCGCCCGTGACGAAGATCCCGTCCACGCCGCCAACGGTGGAGCCCGAGAAGATGACCTGCCCTGTGGAGTTGATCGCGCAGGTGTTCGGCACCGTCGCGAGCGTGGCCCATATATCCGGGCCGTTCCCCACCGGCCCGCCCACCTTGGCCACGAGCGTCTGCGACACCAGCGTGCCCGTCGGGCTCAGCGCGACCTTGAAAATGGCCTGTTTGGTGATCCCGCCCTCGATGATGTTCCCCGCCACGAGCAGCACGTTGCCATCGGTGATCTGCACCATGCCGGTGAGCGGGGCGTTGTTCTGGTATCGGGCGATTCGATCCGGGCCGAACTCCGCGAACACCGTCCCGGGTGCGACGCCCGCGGCCGTGACCGGGTCTCCTTCTTTCACGGGCATGGTCGCGATGGTGCCGGCCGCGTTCCCGACGTACACGCCCGTGATCGGGAGGACCAGATTCGTCGAAGTGGGCCCGAGCCGCAACGAGATCGCGCTCAAGCCGTTGTTGTTGGTTGACGTCCAGAACGCCTCATCGAAGATGTAGTCCGTTGAGGGCGCCGAAACGCTGCCCGGCCCGACCGAGAAGCCGTCATACCCGGCCCCGCCGAAGAGATACGGCGTGGTGTCCATTCCGGAAGCGCCGGTGAAGAGCACGGCGTGATTGCTGTTGTGGAAGATCGAAGGAGTGGGGATGGGCGGCGGTGGGTCGGCGAAGAGCGCGGCGTGCACGAAACTGCGCCCGGCGTTGTTTATGGCCAGTCCCAGAAACCCGGGTCCGGAGTAGTTGCCGGAGTTGAATGAAAACGTGATGGCGCTTCCCGAGACCACCGTGTTCTGAGAGTAAATCTGCGTGGCGGTGAAGGGCGGCAAGACCGCCACGGCGGAGCGCAGTCCAACCGCGCTGCAAGCGATCGCGGCGAACAGCGCAATATTGACCCGTGGGCTGTGAAACACTCTCAACTCTCCTTGCACTCGAACGAAGATGAAACCAAATCCGAGGCGCGTCCAGCGAACCCCAAGAATTGGCGGGGATCGTCGGCAGAGGCAAAGCTCCCCGATTGATGCTGGTACAGTCTGACATGAGTCTGGGATCAATGCAAGCCCCATCTTGACTTTTCCCCGAGGTGTGGTAAACCTGTTGCATACGGGCAAACCTTGGGACTTTGAGCCCGTGCCCGCGTTACGCTGTTCGGCGATGAACGAGAAGAGAATGGACCACGGCTCGGCTGCGAGTGTCGAAGTAGATAGTCTCTCGTCAAGCGAGAGGGGGTTTTCCCTCGATCGTCGACCGGTGTCCGGTCTTCAGCCGGCGCTCGAAGCGCGGAGCCGCACTATCGCCGTTGGCCTGCGAGAGAGCCTCGAACCCATCGTTCGGCGAGTCATAGGACACGGCGGTCGCCCCGCCGCGCTTTCGAGGACACTGGACATCGATCGCACGCTTGCCGCCCGAGTGCTTCGAGCGATTCGTGCCGACGATACCGTGCAGGTGCTCCAGGAGATTCCGGCGCCCAACGGCCTTCGCATTTTTCTTGATGCCGCCGAGCGGGTCGGTGTGGACGCCCAGCTCAGGGCCCGAGCCGGCGAGCGCGTGAAGGTTTTCGAGCAACTCATCGACGAGTTCCCCGGTGGCCGTTCGGCGCTTGATGCCGCGCTGTCGGAGTGGGACCCTGCCATGCGGCAGCGCACCGAACGTGCGGCCAAGCAGGCGATGCACAAGTCCATGTCCTGCCTGCTGGGGTATCAGGTCGATGCGATGTTGCTCTCGATCGTGATCCAGCCCTCGGCAAACGGGCGCACGCTCGACAAGCTCTTTGTGATGGGCAAGTACAACATCCGCCGCCTCCGGGCCAGCGCCCCGATCACCGTCTTCGGCCGGCAGGACAATCCGATCGATCCCACGCGCCCGGACATGCCGCGGGTGGAGAACCTGCGTGGCGATGTCGCTCCGCGCGACGCGGCCGCGTATCTGCTTCCGGAGTTCTGCTCCCCCCATCATCCCCATCTCGACCTCTTCGCGGCGGATGGGGTGTTTCTGTACACGCTTCCCGAGAGCCGGCCCGACGTCAACACCCCGGTGTCCTACGTGAGCGCCCAGATGGTGCGCAACTCGAATCTGCGGTATCGCACCGACACGATTTCGCACAACAACGACACCCAGGTGCCGCGCATGCCCGCCAAGGTCATGCTCGTGGATGTCTACGCCCGTGACGACGTGTTCGGCGGGGCGGGCCCCACGGTGACGACCACGCTCCATGGCCTTGCCCGCGGCATCGAGCGTCCCGACAGCCCCCGGTTCCAACTCGACCGGGTCGACCTTTCGCTTCCGGTCGAATCGCTCGGCACGGGCCTGAATCGCATCGCAACCCGGGATGTTCCCAAGTATCCCGAGCTCATGCGCACGGTGTTCGAGGGGGCGGGGTGGGACCCGACGCGGTTTCGCGGATATCGATGCCGCATGCAGTATCCGGTGCCGATGGTTGCGTTCAGCTACTGGTTCGATCTTCCCGCCGCGCCCGGCGGCGCGATTGGCGGAGTGTGAACGGTTCGATGGTTCGATCGCGAGGAGTCGCCATGCACGTCAACCATTCCGACGACACCAGCTCCAACGTTCGGGCGTTCACGCTCATCGAACTGCTCGTGGTGATCGCCATCATCGCGCTGCTCGTCGGGCTGCTCCTGCCCGCGCTCGGTCGGGCGCGCGAGTCGGCCCGCCAGGTGGTCTGCACGTCGAACATCCGCCAGATGGTCGTCGCGGCCAACCACTACGCCACCGACAACAACGACACCGTCTGGGCGTGTTGGGGATGGGGCAAGTACCCCAACTTCCTCAACAACGATCCGAACTCGCTCTACATCCCCGAGAAGGGCATGCTCTACCAGTACTGCCAGGAGGTTGACAAGATCGCCGAGTGCCCGACCAACAAGCGCCGCTCGACCAACGGCCAGGCCGAACAGCTCAACACCGACGGCCAGAACTACCTCGGCAGCACGTCGCAGCTCCTCTGGGACTACACCATGGTGTACCGCGTGGAGGGCATCCACACCTACGCCGACGTGCACTTCGCCTATCTCAAGACCCCCTCGGAGTTCCCCATCGGCACCCGTCCCGGCCCCAACGTTGAGGCCACGCGACTCAAGACGATGAGCGGGGCACCCCTGTTTATCGAAGAGAGCACGCCCTTCAACAACACGATCGTGGACGCGACCACCGATCCTGATCCGTACAACTCCGGCTTCGGACTCTGGGGCGGGGCACGCGGCGCACTGGCGGGCGATCAGGTGACCATGCGTCACAACGGTGGTGGAGTGGTGGGGTTCATGCAGGGGCACGCCGAGATCTTCAGCCCCCCGCACGGGTCCGACGAGTTCACCCGCGAGGCCCAGGACCTCGAGGCGGACGACGTCTTCGTCTCGCCGGCGCCCGGCGGCTGGATGTCGCTCGAGCGGCGAAAGACCCAGTGGACGCTGCTGCCCAACGGGCGCAATCCGGTCTCCGGTCCACGGCCGGAGTTCGCCTTCGGGTGGATCAACAACCCGCACTGACCAGAGCGAACGGGTTCTACCGGGCGGCTCCACCGACCATGGCTGTCGGGGACGCCCGTCCTTTCCCCCTTCGGAGAGCGGCAACGGAATCGGTCGCGATGGCTCGCCGACGCGCCTTGGGCCGGTTTCGGTTTGACGCGGTCGCCGGTGGGCCCAAGGAGCCGAGAAAGAACAAGGGCGTCAGGCCCAAAGCCCGACGCCCTCAAAGGTGGTTTCGGTGAATCTCGGCGGGCCTCGATCAGTCGATCTTGACGCCCAGGCCCTTCAGATACTGCTCGACCTTGTTGTCGCCCTCGGTGTAGCCCGAGACGACTCCGGCGATCTTTCCGTCCTTAGCGATGATGAACGTGGCGGGGATGCCCGTCACCTTGTAGAGACGGCGGGCGATGGTGTTTCCGTTCGCGTCACGCCCCGCGGGATCGCGAGCGAGCAGGAACTTGTAGTCTTTGCCCTTGCCCGTGGCGAACTTGACGAACGAGGCCTCGTCGTCGCTTGTGTTCACCGCGATGACTTCCACGTCCTGCCCCTTGACCGCCTCGGCGATCTTGCTCACGTGCGGAATGCCCTTCATGCACGGCCCGCACCAGGTCGCCCAGAAGTCGACGACCACGATCTTCTTGCCGCGATAGTCCGAGAGCTTCACGCGTGAGTTCGTGTCGAGCTTGTCGCTGCCCGGCTTCCAGGCCAGCACCTCGAAGTCCGGCGCCACCGTGCCGGCCGGGAGCAGCTCGACCCTCTCCGTCACGCGCGGCAGGCGCACGACCTTCGCCGTCGGAGCCATCTTCAGCGTCGATCCGTCGTCGCTCACCGTCGCGAGGTAGTTCATGTCGCCGAACGGAAACGTCCCGCGAATGTCCACCTGGTCGCCGTCGAGCAGCAGCCAAACCGGCTTGGTCATCTGCTCGCCCACCACCACCGGCTTGCTCGGGTCATAGAGCTTGTTGAACAGCCCATCGGCATCGTTTTCAATGAGCGTGACGTCGTAGTCCTTCCCGCCGATCGAGATCTTGCCCACGCGGGCCGAGGCGTTGTAGTAGTTCAGCGACTCGCGACCCTCCTGCCAGTAGAAGTTCAGGGCATACTCGCCCACCTTGTTCGTCCCGTCGGCGTTCTTCCACCCGGGCTTGAAGGTGAACGTGCCCTGGTACGAAGGCGCCGCACCCTCGTGGCCTTCCTTCTTCGTCCAGGCGGTCGGCCCGTCGTTGGTCAGGTCGCCGTCGCCGTTGAGGTCCATGTAGACCTTGGCGTCGTTGCCCTCCACCCAGTCCAGAGCGACCGTGAACTTGCTGGGCGTGCCGTTGCCGATGGTGATCTGGCCGTACTTGGGCGTGCCCGAAAAGTGCGGCTGCTTGGTCACGGCGTCGGGCTTGTCCGCGGTCAGCTTCACGCCGCTGGGCATGTACATGCGGTTGTTGGTCTTCGTCCCCTCGAAGTCATACTTCAGCAGATCCATCGTCAGGGTCGCCTCGGCCTTGCCGTCTCCCTCGATCGTGGCCGGTGCTTTCGGCGCGGCCGCCGCGGGGCGCATCCCGCTCATTCCGATCATCGGGGTTGACTTCGGGGCCGGTGCCGGCGGGTCTGCCTTTGGCGTGGTGCCTTGGGCCAAGATCACTCCCGGCAACAGGCCGACCACCGCGGCCGAGCGAACAAGAAAGCGATGAGTCGTGTCATGGCGCATGTATTGGGCTCCGAATACAATCGTGAAAATGAGTCTGAGACCGATCTTGGCTTCGCCAGTATACTCGTGAGCGTGTCCCCGGGCGAGTGAATTCCCCGAGGTCTCCCGAGTCTGTTTTTCCCGTCAAAACACTGCAGAAAGGCACTCCCGATGCTCCTCCAATCTGTCTGGATCGCGACACTCGCGGCAGCGTGTCTGGCCCAGCCGGCCTCTGGACAGGTTGCCACCCCGACCGCCGCGCAATCTCCGGCAGGGAAGGACGCGACGACCACCGGCGCGGCCGCACCCGAAAGCCCCGCCCAGGCGGACGGGAATGTACCGGCCAAGGCGCCCCAAGATTCACCAATTGGCAAGCCACCGCCGCCGATCACGGTGGCCAAGTGGGTCAAGGGTGAAGCGCTCACGAAGTTTGAGCCGGGCACCGTCTACGTTGTCGACTTCTGGGCCACGTGGTGCGGCCCGTGCAAGGCGGCGATTCCCCACCTGAGCAAACTCGCGCACGAGATGAAGGGCAAGGTCGAGGTTGTCGGCGTGAGCATTTCGGAGAAGCAGACCGGCCCCGAGGACTCGGCGTACATCGACCTCGTCGAGAAGTTCGTGACCAAGCAGGGCGACCGCATGGACTACCGCGTCGCCGTCGACACGCCCGACAAAAAGATGCACGCGGCCTGGTTCAAGCCCGCCGGCACGGGGGGCATTCCGACCGCGTACATCATCGACCAGAAGGGCATCGTCGCATGGGTTGGCATTGGTGACCCAAAGGTGGTCGACCGAATCGTCGGCGAGGTGCTCTCGGGTACGTTCGACGCCGCGAAGGAGTCGGAGCGACAGAAGCAGGAAGACGCCGAGGCCAGGAAGCGGGCCGCGGCCGACATCGCCGCCGCCCGCGCCAGCAGCAAGTCCACCGACGACAAGTATCCCGGATATCGCGCGGCCATGGATCGTGGCGACCAGGCGGCCGCGCTCGAAGCGCTCAATGCGGCGTTCAAGGCCGATCCCGCATCGGAAACCAGCGGCGCGTACCAGTGGAAGTTCATGATCCTCATGCAACGCAACAAGCCCGAGGAAGTGAACGGCTATGTCCGCGAGCTGCTCGAGAAATATCCCAAGAACGGCGACGTCCTCGGCTTCGCGTCGGCGTGCATCGTGGGAACCAGCGAGGACGCCCCCCGATTCGATCCGAAACTCGCCCTCCAGGCGGCGATCACGTCGCTTGAGACTGCCAAGCCCGACAGCCGCTGGCAGCAGTTCGCGCACTGGCGGCTCGGCTGGGCCTACTACCACACCGGCGACAAGCAGAAGGCGATCGAGAACATGCAGGCGGCGGCCGACGGGATCAAGAGGCTCAAGGGCCGGTTCGACTTCGGCGATCTCGGCGATCAATGTGAAGAAGCCATGAAGCTGTTCAAGGCCGCCAAGCCTCTGAAGTAGAGCGCATGCTCGACGCTCGGGGCTCGGACGCGATGACCAGGCGAATGGTTGCGATCCGGGTCCGAGTCAGGCCGCGGTGTGCTGGACGCGCCGCTCGGCCGCCAACCGGTCGTGAGGCGCGCGGAATCGCCCGAAGACATGATCAAGCAGCCAGGGCGCGAACGACGTCTTCGGCATCAGACCTGGCGTGTTGATGCGCGTTCCGTCCGAGCCCAGGACCATCGCTTCGACGGTGTCGCTGTCCATGGTTTCCAGTGGATTGGCAACAACAAGGTCGATGCGCTTGCGGGCAAGCTTGCGTTCGGCCGAGGCCAGGAGATCCGCCCGCGGCTCAAGGGCAAAGCCGACAAACAACTGGCCCGCGCGCCGGGTGCGCGATGCTTCCGCGAGCAGGTCGGGGGTGGACTCCAGCTCAAGTGCGACCGGTCCCTCGGTGCGGCGGAACTTGCCGGCTGACATGGCCGGGTTCGGCTTTGGCCGGTAGTCTGCGACCGCCGCGGCCATGATGAGCACGTCGGCGCTGGGCGACGCGGCAAGTCCGGCGGCGACGAGAAGCGATGCGATGATTGTGCCGGTGGTCTCGGTCATGAGCGGGCTCCTGGTGCACACGGTCCCATCGGCCGCGTGTGCAAAGGGGGGAACGCAGCGAATCAAGAGAGTTTCGTGCGCTTGAGCCGCCGCGTCGCTCAAGATCCCATCAAAACGCCGCCGCCCGGCACAAGCAGGACATAAAGACTTCCGATCGGCGGTTTGGTGTGCCGGGCCCGGGCGGTCCGCCCGGGGTGCCATGTCAGCTGGGCGCGGAACTCGCCGCTCTCGAAGCGGGGGCAGGGGCCGGGGAGTGCACCGGCCTGCCGCGGTGTTTTTATGGGTTCTTTATGCGCGTGCCCAGCTTCTTTACGCGGCGCTGAGCGACTTGATGGCCCCGGACGCAATGCTTGATGCGTCCGGGAGCTTCCCCATGAACGACTTCCTGTATGTCCTGTTCTTCTTCGCGTGCGTGGGCGCGAGCGTCGGGCTCGCGGCCCTGTGCGACAAGCTCAGGCCACGCGAGAAAGCGAGCAAGCCATGACCGTCATCTACATCCTGGGCGCCATCGTCGCCCTTGCCCTTTTCGTCTACCTCGCGTGCGCCCTGCTCAGGCCGGAGTGGTTTCAATGACCGTCAACGCCGTCCTGCAACTCGCGCTCTACGCGATTGTGCTGATCGCCCTTGCCAAGCCGCTCGGGTGGTTCATGGCCCGCGTGTACCAGGGCAAGCCGTGCGGCCTGGACCGCGTGCTCGGCCCGATCGAGCGGTTCATCTATCGCCTCGCCGGCGTCAAGCCGGACAGGGAGATGGGCTGGAAGACCTACACGCTCGCCGTGCTGCTGTTCAGCCTGGCGGGGATGGTGTTCGTGTACGTGCTCCAGCGATTGCAAGCATCCCTGCCGCTCAACCCACAGGCCCTCAGCGCCGTATCCCCCGATTCGTCGTTCAACACCGCCGTGTCGTTTGTCACCAATACCAACTGGCAGGGCTACGGCGGCGAGACGACGATGTCGTATTTCACGCAGATGCTCGGCCTGGGCGTGCAGAACTTCGTCTCGGCCGCAACGGGCATGGCCGTCCTCATCGCGCTCATTCGCGGCATGGCGCGGCGCAACTCGGCGACCATCGGCAACTTCTGGGTGGACCTCACACGGAGCACGCTCTACATCCTGCTCCCACTGTCCATCGTGCTGTCCATCGCGCTGGTCAGCCAGGGCGTCGTGCAGACCTTCAAGCCTTACCAGACGGTGGCGCTCACGCAGCCGCTGGGCTACGACGAGCCGGTCACCGTCAAGGACGCGGCCGGCAACGACGTGCTCGGTCCCGACGGAAAGCCTCAGGTGCAGAATGGTCCCGATGGCAAGCCGCTTGTCAAGCACACCGATGTGAAGGAGCAGGTGATCCCGCTTGGTCCCGCGGCCTCTCAGATCGCCATCAAGCAGATCGGCACCAACGGGGGCGGGTTCTACAACGTGAACTCGGCCCACCCGCTGGAGAACCCCACGCCGCTCTCCAACTTCCTGGAGATGCTCTCGATCCTGCTCATCGGTGCGGCCCTGTGCTGGACCTACGGGGAGATGGTCGGAGACCGGCGCCAAGGCTGGGCCATACTGGCCGCCCTGATGGCGCTATTCGTCGTGCTGCTGGGGGTGTGCGTATGGGCCGAGCAGGCGGGGAATCCCAAGCTGGCCCCCCTCGGGGTTGATCAGGTGGCCACCGCGCTCCAGCCCGGCGGCAACATGGAGGGCAAGGAGGCCCGCTTCGGCATCGCCAACAGCGCGTTGTGGGCGACGGCCACGACCTGCGCCTCCAACGGCTCGGTCAACTCCATGCACGACTCCTTCACGCCCCTGGGCGGTCTGGTGCCCATGTGGCTCATGCAGCTCGGCGAGGTGGTCTTCGGAGGCGTGGGCTCGGGCTTGTACGGCATGCTCATGTTCGTGATTGTGGCCGTGTTCGTCGCCGGCCTCATGGTCGGCCGCACACCGGAGTACCTGGGTAAGAAGATCGACCCCTTCGAGATGAAGATGGCCTCAATCGCCGTCCTCGTGCCCTGTGCGTTGGTCCTCGTTGGCACGGCGATCGGCGTCCTATGGCCCTCCAACGCGGCGAACGTGCCCAACCCTGGCGCCCACGGTTTCGGCGAGATCCTCTACGCATTCTCGTCCGCCGGGAACAACAACGGCTCGGCCTTCGCCGGGTACGGCGCCAACAACCCGTTCAACAACGTCACGCTTGGCATCTGCATGTTCTTGTCCCGCTTCTGGATCATCGTCCCGGTGCTGGCGATGGCCGGTTCGCTCGCGGCGAAGAGAGCCGTGCCTGTTTCTGCCGGCACGCTCCCGACGCACACCCCGGTCTTCGTTGGCATGCTCGTGTGCGTCGTCGTGGTCGTGGGCGCGCTCACCTTCGTGCCGGCGCTTGCCCTCGGCCCCATCGTCGAACATCTGCAGATGGTCCAGCACGCCAAGGGGTAACCGCCGTGTCGCACGCACACGCAAGTCGCTCGCTCTTCGATCCGGCCATCCTCAAGGGAGCCGCCGTCTCCGCCCTTGCCAAGCTCAACCCACGAGACCAGGTGCGGAACCCGGTTATGTTCGTGGTGTTCATCGTGAGCGTCCTGGCGTCTGGCCTCTGGGTGCAGGCCCTTGTTGGTCACGGAGAGGCGCCAGCCGGGTTCATCGGCTGGATCGCCTTGTGGCTCTGGTTCACTGTGCTTTTCGCCAACTTCGCCGAGGCCATGGCCGAAGGCCGCGGCAAGGCCCAGGCCGCCAGTCTCCGCAAGGCGCGGCGCGATGTGACGGCCAAGAAGCTGATGACGCCCGATCGCAAAGCGACACCCGCTCAGGTGTCCGGCGCGTCCCTGCGCAAGGGCGACATCGTGCTGGTCGAGGCTGGCGACATCATCCCCGGCGACGGCGAGGTCGTGGTCGGCGTTGCCTCGGTGAACGAGTCCGCGATCACGGGCGAATCCGCCCCTGTCATCCGCGAGGCCGGCGGGGACCGCTCCGCCGTTACCGGCGGCACGACCGTCCTCTCCGACTGGATCATCGTCCGCGTCGCGGCCAACCCCGGAGAGACTTTCCTGGACCGCATGATCGCCATGGTCGAGGGCGCCAAGCGTCAGAAGACGCCCAACGAGATCGCCCTGGACATTCTCCTGGCCAAGCTCACAATCATCTTCCTGCTCGCGTGCGTGACGCTGCTGCCGTTCTCGCTCTACGCCGTGAAGGCCGCTGGCACTGGCTCACCGATCACCGTGACGGTCCTGGTCGCGTTGCTCGTCTGCCTGATCCCGACGACGATCGGCGCCCTCCTCTCGGCCATCCGTATCGCCGGCATGGATCGCCTCGTGCAGGCCAATGTCATCGCGACCAGCGGGCGCGCCGTCGAGGCCGCGGGCGACGTGGACGTGCTCCTGCTCGACAAGACCGGCACGATCACCCTCGGCAACCGGCAGGCGACACAGTTCATCCCCGTGGACGGCGCAAGTGTCGAGGAGCTCGCCGATGCGGCCCAGCTCGCGTCTCTTGCGGACGAGACGCCCGAGGGCCGCAGCATCGTCGTTCTGGCGAAGAAGCACGGCATCCGCGAGCGCAACATCCACGAGCTCGGCGCCGTCTTCACGCCCTTCTCGGCCCAGACGCGCATGAGCGGCGTGACCCTCACCGGATCCCTGAACGGCGAACTGCGCAAGGGCGCCGCCGACGCGGTCGAGGCGTACGTCTCGCGAATGGGCGGACGCGCCAGCGAGGAAGCGAAGCGGGTGGTGAACGAGGTCGCCAAGCGCGGCTCCACCCCGCTTGTCGTGGCCGACGGCAAGGGCCGCACCTATGGCGTCGTGGAGCTCAAGGACATCGTCAAGGGTGGCATCGCTGAACGCTTCGCCGAGATGCGCCGCATGGGCATCAAGACCATCATGATCACCGGCGACAATCCGGTGACGGCGGCCGCCATCGCCGCCGAGGCCGGCGTGGACGATTTCCTTGCCCAGGCCACGCCCGAGAACAAGCTGGCACTCATCCGCAAGCACCAGGAGGGTGGCCGTCTGGTCGCCATGACCGGCGACGGCACCAATGACGCCCCTGCCCTCGCCCAGGCCGATGTGGCTGTCGCCATGAACACCGGCACCCAGGCCGCGAAGGAGGCCGGGAACATGGTGGACCTCGACTCCAACCCCACCAAGCTCATCGAGGTCGTGCAGATCGGCAAGCAGCTCCTCATGACCCGCGGCTCGCTGACGACCTTCTCCATCGCCAACGACGTCGCCAAGTACTTCGCCATCATCCCCGTTGCGTTCGCCGCCACCTACCCGCAGCTCGACGCGCTCAACATCATGCGGCTCAACCCCGCCACCGCCATTCTCTCGGCGGTCATCTTCAACGCCCTCATCATCGTCGCCCTCATTCCACTCGCTCTCCGCGGCGTGAAGTATCGGGCCGTCGAGGCGTCAGTCCTGCTGCGCAACAACCTGCTCATCTACGGCTTGGGCGGTCTGATCGTCCCGTTCGTCGGCATCAAGCTCGTGGACCTCGTCCTGTCCCTCTTCGCCTGAGGTGCCTCCATGATCGCCCAGCTCAGACCCACCATTGTCGTCTTCGCCCTGCTCACGCTGGTCACCGGCGTGCTCTACCCCCTCGCCATCACGGGCATCGCCCAAGCGGCCTTTCGCTCCCAGGCCAATGGCTCCATCATCGAAGTCGGTGGCACACCCATCGGTTCGTCACTGCTCGGCCAAGAGTTCACCGAGCCGCGTCACTTCTGGGGTCGGCTCTCCGCCACATCCCCCGTCCCTTACACGGCGTTCAACGCGGACAAGGCGACCGGCTCCTCCGGCTCGAATCTTGGACCGACCAATCCGGCCCTCATCGATGCCGTGAAGTCCCGCATCGACGCGCTAAAGGCCGCGGATGCAGCTGCCGGCTACCAACGCCCCGCCGACCAGCGCATCCCCGTTGATCTGGTCACCGCCTCGGGAAGCGGCCTGGACCCGCACATCTCTCTCGCGGCTGCACAATACCAGGTCCCGCGGGTGGCCAAGGCCCGCGGTGCCTCCGAAGAGACTATCCGCGCGGCGGTGCAGCGCCACACGCAGCCCCGCCAGCTCGGCATCCTGGGCGAACCCGTCGTCAACGTGCTGGAGCTGAACCTGGACCTCGACACCGCCATCCGGTGAGACTCGCACGCGCCACTTACCATTCCCCGGCATGCAAGAACGTCGCCCCGATCCCGCCGAGCTCCTGGCCCATGCCCAGCGTGAAGAGGCCCGGGCCCGGCACGGCCGTCTCAAGATCTTCTTTGGCGCCTCCCCGGGGGTGGGCAAGACGTACACCATGCTTGAGGCCGTGCACCGCCTCGCACGCGACGGCATCGACATCGTCGTCGGCCTGGTTGAGACGCACGGGCGCACCGAGACCGAGCAGATGCTCCTGGGCCTGGACATACTGGCGCGCCGCAGCATCGAGTATCGCGGCCCGGACGGCACGAGTAGCCCCGTGATGCTCACCGAGTTCGATCTCGATGCCGCCCTTGCCCGCAAGCCCGAGATCATCGTCCTCGACGAGCTGGCCCACACCAACGCTCCCGGCTCACGCTTCGAGAAGCGCTGGCAGGACGTGCGGGAGCTTCTCAAGGCGGGCATCGGCGTCTACACCACGCTCAATGTCCAGCACATCGAGTCCCTCAACGACGTCGTCGCCCAGATCACGGGTGTGCGTGTCCGCGAGACTGTACCCGACGCGGTCGTGGACGATGCCGACGAGATCGAGCTGGTGGACCTCCCACCCGAGGTGCTCCTCGAACGCCTGCGCTCCGGCCGCGTGTACGTCCCCGAGAGCATCGACCGCGCCCGCGAATCCTTCTTCCGCCCGGGCAACCTCACCGCTCTGCGCGAGCTCGCCCTACGCCGCACCGCCGAGTGGGTCGATCGCCGCATGCGCGAGTACAAGCAGGGCCAGGGAGTTCGGGCGGTCTGGCCCGCCTCGGAGCGCATCCTCGTCGCGGTCAGCCCGAGCCCTGCGTCGGGGAAGATTGTTCGTGCGGCCAAGCGGATGGCCGCCGGACTCCACGCCGACCTGCTGGCGGTCTTCGTGGAAACGCCCCGGACGGCGAACCTCCCTCCCGCCGATCGCGACCGCGTCACGCAGACGCTCCGACTCGCGGAGGGTTTGGGAGCCCAAACCGCGACCATCACCGGCTCCAATGCCGCCGCCGAGCTGGTCGCCTTCGCCCGCGACCGCAACGTCAACAAGATCGTCGTCGGCAAAACGGGATACTCCCGCTGGCGCGAGGCGTGGCGGGGTTCGTTCGTCAACAACCTTATCCGGCTGAGCGGCGACATCGATGTGTACGTGATCCGCGGCGACGCGGACGCACTTGAAACAGCGAGAGTGCGCACACAGCTCCGCGGCGGCGAACGCTCGGGCGCGATTCTGGTTCGATACGCCGCGTCGCTGGGGGTGGTGGTAGCCTGCACGCTCCTGGGGAGACTGGTATTCGGTCAGTTGGAACTGGCCAACATCGCGATGCTGTATCTGGCCGGGGTTGTGGTCGCCGCCGTTTGGCTCGGACGGGGTCCGTCGGTCCTGGCCGCTGTCGCAGGTGTCGGCGCGTTCGACTATTTCTTCGTCCCTCCACGTCACACCTTCGCAGTGTCTGACGTGCAGTACCTGCTCACATTCGCGGTCATGCTGGCCGTTGGCCTGCTCATCGCGAACCTGACCACGCGGCTGCGCTCATTGGCCGACGCCGCCCGCGACCGCGAGCGTCGCACCTCACTGCTCTACGGACTCTCTCGCGAGCTCGCCTCGGCCGCGGACGCCCGCGACATCGCCGCTGTCGCCGCCCGGCACGTGCACGACGCCCTCGGCTGCGACGCCGCGGTGCTCGTCCCCGGGCCGGTCGAGCGGCCTTCCGGGATGGACGTTCTCGCGGCCGCCGGCTCGCCCGACTGGCTCGACGAGCGGGAGCGAGGTGTGGCACGGTGGGCCTTCGATCATGGCCGCCCGGCCGGCGTGGGCACCCAGGCGCTGCCCGGATCGCCCGGCCGCTACCAGCCGCTCGCCGGCTCTCAGGGAAAGGTCGGAGTCCTGGCCATGCGGCCTCGTGAAGCGGGGGAGCTCACAAGCCCCTCTCAGCAGCTTCTGCTGGACACGGTCGTCAATCAGATCGGACTCGCCTTCGAGCGTGTCGGACTTATCGAGGGCCAGCAGCGGGCCCGCGTCGAGGCCGAATCGGAGCGACTCCGCAGCGCCCTGCTCAGTTCCGTGTCGCACGACCTGCGCACGCCGCTGGCAACGATCGCCGGGGCCGCAACGGCCCTGCAATCCGGGGATCTGGACGCTACCACGCGATCGCAGCTCACGGACAGCATTGTCGAGGAATCGCAGCGCCTCAACGACCTCATCGCCAACCTGATGTTCGCCACGCGCCTGGAGTCCGGGCACATCGAGCTTCGTCGCGAGTGGACGAGCATCGAGGAGATCGTTGGAGCCGGCCTCGCCCGGCTCTCGGAGGCGATTCGAACCCGGCCGTTCGCCGCCCGCCTGCCGACCGATCTTCCCCTCGTGCGGGTGGACAACGCACTCTTACCCCAGGTGATCTACAACCTCGTGGACAACGCTCTCCGATACACACCCCCGGGCACCCCAATCGACATCAGCGCTTGGACAACCGACTCGAACGTCATCGTCAAGGTTGCGGACCAGGGCCCCGGCCTGAGCGACGACGAGCGATCCCGCGTGTTCCAGAGGTTCTACCGCGGCCGCGCCGCTCGGCCGACCGGCGCCCGCAGCGGAATCGGCCTCGGGCTGACCATCTGCGAGGGGATCGTCAAGGCCCACGGCGGGCGAGTCTGGTCGGAGCGCAACATGCCCAAAGGCGTCGCGTTCCTGTTCTCGCTCCCCGTCGAGCAACCCCAACCCGAGGTGCCGCGCGAGCCAATGGAGGCCGCGGCATGACTACTCCCCTGCATAGCCCGCTGGTGCTCGTCATCGAGGACGAGCAGCCCATCCGGCGATTCCTGCGGGCCGCGCTGGAAAGCCAGGGATACCGCGTCAAGGAATCTGACTCGGCGAGCGACGGCCTGTTGCAGGCTCGCACGCAGCGGCCCGATCTGATCCTCCTCGATCTTGGCTTGCCCGACGGCGATGGATTGCACGTGGCCAAGGCCATACGCCAGGACGCCCGCGTTCCCATCATCATCCTTTCCGCGCGTGGCCAGGAAGAGGACAAGGTTGCAGCGCTGGACGCTGGCGCAGACGACTATCTCACCAAGCCCTTTGGTGTCGGCGAGCTCGCCGCACGCATCCGCGTCGCCATGCGTCACGCCGCCACGCCGGTGGGCGATGCGCCACCGATCTACGAGGTGAGCGCCGACGGTCGCACGCTTCGCATCAATGTGGAATCGCGCACGGTGCAGGCGGGCCCCAACGGTAACGTGGTCGATGTCCGTCTTACCCCTACCGAGTTCAAGCTTCTGGCGATTCTCGCGCGCTATTCGGGCAGGGTTCTCACACACCACCAACTCCTGAAAGAGGTCTGGGGTCCTTCGCACGCGCACGACGTTCAGTACCTCCGCGTGTACGCCGGGCAGCTCCGCCAGAAGCTCGAAGGAAATCCGGCGCAACCGAGATTCCTCATCACAGAACCAGGCGTCGGGTATCGCCTCTTGGAAACTGGCTCGGCAAACTAAGAGGTGGCGCAGCGGATATGCTCTGGAGAGACACGATGTGGCGAGCGGTCCGAAGTTCTTGAAAGATAAAGAGTTAGGCCCCGTGGCGGAACGGCAGACGCAGCGGACTTAAAATCCGCGGCCCGGCAACGGGCGTGCAGGTTCGATTCCTGCCGGGGCCATTGCCCTCAGTGTCACGGGTTCACGTGCTCGAAGCAGCCCTTGGCAGTTCGAACGTACGCCAGCGGACCAGCCCGTGCAACAGAATTCACGCTTCGGCCCGCGGTGGCGCGCCCGCCTTCTGCGTATTTTTTGGGATGCTCGCAACCCTCGCCGTGGCGTTCGCCTCTGGGTGTCTGCTGGCCCAGACGCCCGCCCAAACTCCCGCGAACCCTGCACCCGCCGCGCCGCGGCCGCCCAACATCCTCTACATCATGGCCGACGACCACGCCGCGCACGCCATCAGCGCGTACGGCTCGGCGATCAACAAAACGCCCAACATCGACCGCATCGCCGCCGCGGGTCTCCGCTTCACCAACTGTTTCTGCGAGAACTCGCTCTGCAGCCCCAGTCGCGCGGCCATCATGACGGGCACGTTCAGTTGCCGCAACGGCGTCATCGATCTTTCCACGAAGCTCGACCCCGCGAAGACCACCTTTCCCACGCTGCTCTCCCGCGCCGGGTACCAGACGGCGATCGTGGGCAAGTGGCACCTGCACCGCCCCGCCAGCGAGTTCGACCACTGGGACATCCTGCCCGAGCAGGGCGTGTACTTCGATCCGCCCTTCATCACGCAGGGAACGAAGACCAAGAACACGGGCTACGTCACCGACATCATCACCGACAAGTGCATCGACTGGCTCGAGCATCGCGACGCCACCAAGCCGTTCATGCTCATGTGCATGCACAAGGCCCCGCACCGCCCGTGGCAGCCCGACGCCAGGCACGCGCACATGTACGACGATGTGGATATCCCCGAGCCCGCCACGTTCAACGACGACTACGCCACCCGCTCCGGGGCCGCGCGGCTGCAGACCATGTCGATCGAGCGCGATCTCACGAAGGAAGATCTGAAGCAGGAGCCGCCCAAGGACCTCTCCCCCGCGCAGCTCAAGCACTGGAAGTACGAGCGATACATCAAGGACTATCTCCGCTGCATCGCCTCCGTGGACGACAACGTCGGCCGCCTGCTCGATTATCTCGACGCCCACGGCCTCGCCGACAACACCATCGTCATCTACACCTCCGACCAGGGGTTCTTCCTCGGCGACCACGGCTGGTACGACAAGCGCTGGATGTACGAGGAAGCGCTCCGGATGCCCCTCATCGTCCGCTACCCGGGCCACATCAAGCCCGGCGCGGTTCGCGAGGAGTTCGTGCAGAACGTCGACTTTGCCCCGACGCTGCTCGACTACGCGGGTGTTGCCGCTTCGGACTCGATGCAGGGAGCCTCGTTCCGCACGCTGCTCGAGGGCGCAACCCCCGCCGACTGGCGTGATTCCATCTATTACCACTACTACGAGGAAGGCAACCCGCACAACGTCGCCGCGCACTACGGCGTCCGCACCGACCGCTACAAGCTCATCCGCTTCTACTCCACGGTGAAGGACTGGGAGCTCTACGACCTTCGCAAAGACCCGCACGAACTCCACAACGTCTACGCCGAGCCGGACTACGCCTACGTGGCCAAGGATCTGCGCACCCGTCTCGATGCCCTGCGTGCCCGGTACGGCGATCCTGTTGAGAAGCCTGTCGACGAGCCGCAGGCGTCGCCCACTCCCGGAAAGTAGCCCCGCATGATCTCCTCGCTCGCCGTCGGCCTCTCGCTCCTGGCCCTTTCGCAGACCGGGATCGCTGAAACTCCGCCGTCCGCGCCCAAGCCCAACCTCGTCATCATCCTCATGGACGACATGGGCTACGGCGACATGGCCTGCAACGGCGGAGCCGATCGGGTCACGCCCAACCTCGATCGCCTTGCCTCCGAGGGCATGAGATTCACCTCCTTCTACGTCACACAGGGCCAGTGCTCCCCCTCCCGCGCCTCGCTCCTCACCGGCTGCTACGCCAACCGCATCGGCTTCGACCACGTCCTCAACCCGAGCGAGAGGATCGGCCTGCATCCGGACGAGATGAACCTCGCCAAGATGTGCAAGGCCGGCGGCTATGCCACCGGAGCTGTCGGCAAGTGGCATCTCGGCAGCCTGCCCCAGTTCCTTCCCACGGCGCAGGGCTTCGACTCATGGTGGGGCCTGCCGTACAGCAACGACATGTGGCCGCGCGACTATGACGGCAATCCCTCCACCAGCAAGACCTGGCCGCCGCTCCCCGTCATGGAGAACGACAAGAAGATCGGGCTCATCGAAACCCTCGACGACCAGGCCACCCTCACGCGCCAGGTCACCGACCGCGCCGTGAAGTTCATCCACGAGCACAAGTCCGGTCCCTTTTTCCTCTATGTCGCCCACCCGATGCCCCACGTCCCCATCGCCGCAAGCCGCGCCTTCGTCGGCAAGAGCGGCAAGGGCCTCTACGCCGACGTCATCATGGAGATCGACGCCTCCGTCGGCGAGATCGTCGGCGCGATCGATGCCGACGGCCTCGCCGAGAACACCCTCGTCGTGTTCACCAGCGACAACGGCCCGTGGCTGAACTTCGGCGACCACGCCGGCTCAGCCTATCCCCTCCGCGAGGGCAAGGGGGGCGAATGGGAGGGCGGCGTCCGCGAGCCCTGCATCTTCCGCTGGAAGGGCACCATTCCCGCCGGCACCGTCCAGAACCGCATCGCCTCCACCATCGACATCGTCCCCACCTTTGCGTCTCTCGCCGGCATCGCCGGCCCCACCAAGGACATCGACGGCGTCAACATTGCCCCCGTCCTCCGCGGCGATTCCGACGCCAACCCGCGCTCCGAGTTCCTCTACTACTACGGCTACGCCCTCCACGCCGTCCGCCGCGGCGACTGGAAGCTCCACCTCCCGCACGAGTACCGCAACAACGAGGGCATCCCCGAGGCCCACCGCGGCCATCCCGCCCCCGAACGCAAGGGCCGCACCAGCTACGAACTCTACAACCTCAAGGAGGACATCGCCGAGCGTCGAAACGTCGCCGACCTCCACCCCGACGTCGTCCAGCAACTCCGCGCCATGGCCGACGAGGCCGTCAAAACGCTCGGCAATGGCAAGCAGCGCGGCACAGGCCAACGCGAGCCCGGCCGCGCCGAGGCCGCCCAGAAGTAATGCGCACGCCCACCTCCATTCTCGCGCTCGCTGTTCTCATCCCCCAAGGCTGCGCCCACAACTCCTCGTCGCCCAGTGGCGGCACAACAGCCTCCACACCGGGCGCGACGCTCGCGAGTGTCACCGCCGACATGGTCTGGCTTCCGCCTCCGTCCGGGGGCTGGTTCGCCATGGGTGCGACCCCCGGCGATCTCGACGCCCGTCCCGACGAGAAGCCCTCGCACCGCGTCAACCTCTCCGGCTTCTGGATCGATCGCACCGAAGTCACCAACGCCCAGTTCGCCGCGTTTATCCGCGCAACCACCTATATCACCACCGCCGAGCGTCCGATCGACTGGAACGAACTCCGCAAGCAACTTCCCGCGGGCACTCCTCGCCCGCCCGATGAACTCCTTCGTCCCGGCTCCCTCGTCTTCCGCTCGCCACCTGCTCCCAAAGACGGCTCGGAGGTTTCGCTCCAGGATCCATCCCTCTGGTGGGTCTGGACTCCGGGCGCCTGTTGGAACCATCCCGAAGGCCCCGGCTCCACCATCGTCGGCCGCGAGTTCCATCCAGTCGTCCACGTCTCCTTCGAAGACGCCGCCGCCTACGCCCGCTGGGCTGGCAAGCGCCTTCCCACCGAGGCCGAGTGGGAGTACGCCGCGCGGGGCGGCATCCCCGACTCGCCATTTTCGTGGGACACACGCTTCACCCAGTCCCCGCCCACCGGCTTCCGCGCCAACCTCTGGCAGGGTGACTTCCCCATCCACAACGATGCCAGCGATCGCTTCGGCGACAGCGGTCCCGGCGGCGATGGGTTCGTCACCACCGCGCCCGTCGGCTCCTTTCCGCCCAACGGATTCGCCCTCTACGACATGGCCGGAAACGTCTGGGAGTGGTGCCAGGACTGGTACCGCCCCGACACCTACGCCACCGACGCCGCCCTCGGCACCGTCACCAATCCCCGCGGCCCCGATCGAGGCTTTGATCCCGACGAGCCCGCTTCACCCAAGCGCGTCATCCGCGGCGGTTCATTCCTGTGCAACGAGCGCTACTGCACCGGCTATCGCGTCTCGGCGCGCATGAAGACCAGTCCCGACACCAGCCTGATGCACCTCGGCTTCCGCTGCGTCAGCGACGCACCCCCGCCGCCTGCGCCCCAGCGCTAACGCTTCTCCCCGAACTCCACGCTCACGCGGGCCGGGAACACCAGATCCCGATCGCCCCGCTCGTCCAGCGTTGCACCAAGGTTCGCGATCGTGCGGTTCACCTTGCCCTCGAAGAGCGTCTTCCCAGCCATGCCCACCGTCACCGGCTGGTCGAGATCCACCATCGCGTCACTGAGCATGATCGTCAACGATTTCACGCCCTCGGCCCGCTCGATCTCGATGTGCTGCTTGTTCCGTGACACGATCACCAGTTGCCCGGCCTTCGCCTCGCCCGCGGGCATCGCCAGCCAGTAGAACCGGTCGTGCGTCCGCGACGCCTGCTTCCACACCACCTTCTCGGGCAGCGGGTTCCGCGTGAACTTCGCCATCCAGTCGACCGCAACCATGTCCTCATGGTTCATCCAGTGCGGCCGCCCCTCGTGGATCTGCACCTCGTGCGTGTAGCCCTTCGGGTCGTCTTTCTGCAGCCCGTCGAGCAGGTCCTTCCACTTCGCGGCGACCTTGTTGCGGTCAAAGCCGCTGTCCTTCGCGCCGACGTGGATCGTGAACCCGATGTTCCGTAGCCCCAGCGGCGAGGCGTCGTTGGGGTGCCCCGCCATCATCGACGCGGCCGCCAGCCGATCCGCCATGCGCGGCGCGAGCTGGTACACCCCGTCCCCGCCCGCCGAATAGCCCATGATGTACACGCGGTTCGGGTTCACGCCCTCGAGCACCACCGCGTCCTCGATCATGCGATCAAAGAGCGCATCGATGTGCGCCTCGTGCCACAGGTTCCACGTATCCGTCGGGGCCCGAGGCGCGATGTACAGGCTGTCCTTTGGCTGGTAGAGCGTGATCTGGTTCTTCCACTGATCGTCGTTCACTTTCGTCGGCGCACCCCCGCCTCCGTGCATCGAGATGTACAGGTTCCACCCGTCGGCGGGCTTCGTTCCGAACGTCTTGCTCAGGAACTTCATCTTCTTTCCCGCCGCCTCGATCTCCTTGGCATTCCACTCCGACGCCCGCTCGGCACGGATCCGCTCGACGTGGTCGTTCCAAAGCAGCCCCGCCGCGCTCGCCGCCTGGTCCTTCGTGATCGCCGAACCCGCGAACGCCTCGGTCGCCAGCGGCGGCCGCTCGCCGCGAGGCAGCGCCAGCCACGTCTTCAGGTCGGCCGGTGCAGCAGCGTCGGAACTCGCAGTGGGGGGCACGGGTGCGCCAGCCGGAGGCGTCGGAGCGGGCTCCGCTCCCGCCGATCCCAAAGCCCCCGTCGCGGCACTGAGCCGCAACTCTTCGCGTCTGTCCGCGTCGGCCGACAGGTGGATCTTCACCTCCGCCGACTGCCCGCCCGACTCCGCACGCACGAGGTAATCCTCGTTCGCGGCCACCTCGAAGCGAGCGATGGCTCCGTCAGCCTGACCGACGAGGCGCCCCGACTCGATCACGCGGATCGTCGCCGGAATCGATCGACCCTCGGCGTCCAGCGTCGCGACCTCGAGCTTCTGACGGTGCACGTAGTACTTGCTCACATCCACCGCGGGCACGTCGCGCCGCGAGCTCCAGATCATCACGAACGGTGTGTCCGTCTTCCGGAAGCTCGCCGCGTAGATCCGCTTCTCCGGGCGCGTGTCGTCCGCCTTGGCCGCCAGCGACGAGAACCACGTGTCGTTGAGCGCGCCCGGCTCGGCCGCGCCGATGTACCACCACTGCCCGTCCCAGAACTCCATCCACGTGTGGTTACCGCTGTCATCCGCCCAGCGCGGCGTGCCCACGACTCGCGCCGGCACGCCCACGGCCCGGCACGCATCGGCGAGGATGATCGCCAGCCCCGTGCACGAGGCGTACCCGATCTCGGTCGACTCGTACGGGCTCTGGTCCGGCTTGCGCCGCTTGGTCGCGTGATACTGCACGCCCAGCGTCTTGAACACCTCGCGGTTGAGCAGCTGCGCGGCCTCGGTCGCCGACGCACAGTCCTTCACCAGCGCCGTGAACCGTCCCGTGAAGTCTCCCCGCCAGTCGTCCCGGCGCTCGTTCACGTTCGCGTAGGGAAGCACCGCGTCGAGGAAGATCTCCGTCGGCACGGCCTTCGCCCACGGCTTCTTCTCGCGGGCCTCGTACGCCAGCGCCACGTTCTTGAGCAGGAACTCGGCCTTGAGCGTCCGCAGGTCGCCCTCGGGCATGTTGGCTACCAGGAACGCCATGCCTTCGCGCTGCACCGCTGGACACCGGGTGATCGCCTCAAGGATCTGGTCACGATTCGCACCCGCCGCGCCGATCTGACGCAGGGTGGCCTCGCGATATTCGCTCGGAACCAGCGCGGCAGCCTCCCCGGCCTCGTTCGGCCCAGCGGCCAGCACCGTCGCCTGAACACCAAGCACGCACGCCGCGGCCGCCGCGGCCCACCAGATTCCCCGCAAACGCTGATGCATGATCCACTCCGAGTCCGGCACACCCCTGCCCCGCCCCGTTCCACCGCGAGCCGCACGTCCGTGATGTCATATCTTTGCACGCGGGTTCGCAACTCCCAATGAACCCACGCTTAGGCCACACGCCGCCGCTTCACGGGCTCCCCCCGGTTGTCATCCCACCCAGTACATCGGCATGAATGCAAGTTCTTTCACACTTCCGCCCGCCGTCGTCCTTCTCTCTGGGGGGCTCGATAGCGCCACCACGCTCGCCATGGCCACACGGGCCGCGCCGACCGAGCCTCGCTTCGCCTGCCACACCCTCGCCTTCGACTACGGCCAGCGCCACCGCCACGAGCTCGTCGCGGCGTCACGCGTCGCCGCCGCGCTCGGCGCGGCCTCGCACACCGTCGTGAACCTCGACCTCCGCGCGTTCGGCGGCTCCGCCCTCACCGCCGACATTGATGTGCCCAAGGACCGCAGCGACGACGAGATCGCCCACCGTGCACCGGGTGGAACTGGCGGAAGTGGGGGGGCAGGGGGAGCGATCCCCATCACCTACGTCCCCGCCCGCAATCTCGTCTTCCTCTCCATCGCCACGGCGTACGCGGAGACGCTGAACGCCCGCGACATCTTCATCGGTGTCAACGCCGTGGACTACTCCGGATATCCCGATTGCCGCCCGGAGTTCATCAGCGCCTTCGAGCGCTCCGCGAATCTCGGTACCCGGGCCGCCGACACCGGGGCCGACCTCCGCGTCCACGCCCCGCTGGTGCATCTGACGAAGGCCGAGATCATCCGCCGCGGCGTGGCGCTCGGCGTGGACTACGCCCTCACGCATTCCTGCTACGACCCGGTCGTGACACCCGATGGGGTTCTGGCGTGCGGCCACTGCGACTCCTGCCATCTTCGCCGCGAGGGCTTCCGCGCCGCCGGCATCGCCGATCCGACGCGATACGTGCCCTCGGCCTGAGCCCGGGCTCAGCACCCGGCAAACCACGCGTTCAGGAACGCGAAGATGTCCGCCACCTGCAGCCCGCCGCTGCCATCCGCATCCGCGGCCGAGCTTCCGGCAAACCAGGCGTTCAGAAATGCGAAGATGTCCGACACCTCCAGCGTCCCACTCGCATTGAAGTCCGAGCCGCACTCCACCGTCACCTCCAGCAGCGGCCGATCCTCTGCCGCCGCGGCCTCCGACGAGTTGAACCGCCATCCGTCCGTCCCCCCCGGCAGAATGGCCCACCCCAAGTTCGCCACGTTCGGGTCCGGTGCGTTTGCCCACGCCCGCATCGACGGGGTCACATCAAACACCTTCCACGCGTCGAGTGTCAGCGGCTTGCAGGAAAACTCCGCGACGCCCGCGCACTCCACGCCGTCCGGAACGATCCCGCCTCCGAGCCCCGTCCACGTCGAGCCGTCGCTCCACGGCGTGAGCATCCGATGCAGGGCCATGGTGCTCGCGCTGTTGTCCGACGTCTGATTTCCCGTCAGCAGCATGACCTGCGACGAGACCACGGGCGCACGAAACGGTGCAAGCCCAGCCCCCGCGCCGAACACCCCTTCGAAACGGATCAGCCCCTGCGAGAGCGGCGATCCATCCGCGATCAGTCGCACGTCCGCCGCGTGCCCCGTGCCCGGGCTCGCCTGCTCGATGTACGTGTCCCGAACGGTCCCGTTCATCCCCTGCCGGAACTTCACGCTCTTCCGCATCCGCTCGCCCGTCCACATCCCGGTGATCGGCTGCACGCCAGCGGCCGCGCCGCTCGAGGCCGCCCCGAACATGTCCGCGATCGTCCGGTGCAGGTTGTGCAGCGTCCACACCGAGTCGTACACGCCCGGGCGCACCATCGGACCGCGGAAGATCGTCGGGATCCGGTTGCGGCTGGCGCTCTCGTCCTCGTCCCACGTCACGATCAGCAGGCTGTTGTGGGTCATGGCCCACTGCTCGTACGCCTGGATGTGCGATTGCAGCCACGCGTCGGCCTGCGCGATCGTCCCGTCGTGCATGTCGTTGTCGAGGTTCGGCACCACGATCGCCACCCGCGGCAGCAGCGTGAAGTCGCTCGGAAACGCGGTCATCGGCTGGTTGACGCTCGCGTCCATCTGGTTCACTGGTACTCCGGGCCCCACCGCCTGCCAGTTCGTCCACGGCACGTGCTTGCGGGCATACGCACCGCTCGTCCACGCCAGCGAACCCGCCGCGGGGAGGTCCTCCGCATAGCCGACGAAGCTCGCGCCCGCGGCGATCAACGCCGCGCCGAGGTTCGGCGTCGTAAACGGAATCGCCAGCGGCTCGTCGTTGGTCGTGAAGCCCTGGTTCGCCCCCGAGTAGAACTCCAGATAGTTCGGCTGGCTCGGGTGCGTGATCGCGTACATGCTCGTCAGCAGAGCCCCCTGGGCCGCGAGCTGGTTCATGTACGGCGCATCCGTCGACCCGATGACTTGCTGGAACGAGTGGTTCTCCTCGATCACGATCACCACGTGGTCGGGCGTCGGCGGCGCGGCCAGGGCGCCATTGAGCACCCCGAAGGCGGCCACCAACGCGAAACTCGGTCGGGCGAAGTTCATCCCTCCAACCTAACAGACACCTGAGTCCTTTGCCAGCACCAAGCCGAATTTGGCGGCTTTACGGGCTACAAACCCCAGAGCCCTTGGCCACCTTCCGCCGGTGACCTACCATCGGCCCCTTCCGGAAGGGGGAGTGGGGTACAAAGCCTCCCGGAAGCAGTCACCTTTTCTCAGGAGCGTTGGTCCATGGTTCGTATCAGAATGCAGCGCGGCGGCCGTCGGCACGTGAACTACTTCCGCATCAACGCCATCGAGAAGCGCGTCAAGCGCGACGGCCAGGTGCTCGAGAACCTCGGGTGGTACAACCCCCAGGCCAAGGACAAGGCCAACCAGGTCCATCTCGACGTCGACCGCATCAAGCACTGGCTCTCCGTCGGCGCCCAGCCCTCCGACACCGTCCTCACCCTCCTGATCAAGGCCAACGTCGTTGAGGGCAAGGAGTGGCAGGATCGCCTCGCCGCCCGCATCGAGGCCGTCAAGACCAACGACGCCCGCAAGGCCGCCCACCCCCAGAACCCGCCCAAGAAGGAAGAGAAGAAGGCCTAAGCCTCTGTCCTCTTCAACCAACAGCACTCGCGCAGGCTCCGATCGATTTCGGAGCCTGCGTTCGTTTTGCTATCGTTGTCTCCCGCATCCGACATCCCACATCCGACATCCCGCATGGCCCTTCGCTTCGACATCCTCACCACCTTCCCCGAGATGTTCGCCGACACGCCCGGCTGTGCGTTGAACTCCTCCATTCCCTCGCGAGCCCGCGCGGCCGGCCTCGTCGAGTGGCACGCCACCAACATCCGTGACTTCGCTGGGGGAAAACATGCCAAGACCGACGATCGCCCCTTCGGCGGCGGCCCCGGCATGGTGATGATGTGCCAGCCTGTCTACGACGCCGTCAACGCTGTGGAGGCCCGCGACCCCCGGCCCGCCACGCGCATCCTGCTCACGCCCCAGGGCCGTCCGCTCACCCAGGCCCTCGTCGAGGAACTCGCCACCAAACCTCGTCTGCTCCTCATCGCCGGCCACTACGAGGGCCTCGACGAACGCGTCATCCAGAAGCTCGAGCCCCTCGAGATTTCTCTCGGCGATTACGTCCTCTCCGGCGGAGAACTGGCCGCGATGATCCTCATGGACGCGGTCATCCGCCTCCTCCCCGGCGCGCTCGGCCACGAGGAATCCGCCACGCAGGATTCGTTCGGCCAGATCGAAGTGGGGGGGGGTGGCAAGGGAAAGGCAAGGATCGAGCCGAAGTCGGCCCGACTCCTCGATTGCCCGCATTACACCAAGCCCCGCGAATGGATGGGTATGTCCGTCCCCGACGTGCTGCTCTCGGGCGACCACGGGCAGATCGAACAGTGGCGCACCCAGCAACGCATCGACCGCACCCGCGAGCGTCGCCCCGACCTGCTCCCCTGATTCCTTACTGCAGCACTCGCCACAGCGCGAAGATCACCCCCGGAATCCCGCCCAGCAGCGTCAGGATGATGCTGATCACCAGCATCAACCCAAGCCCGTCCTTGACCGCCACCGCGATCGGCGGCAGGAAGATCGCCAGCAGCACCATCACCAGCTTGTTGCCCGTCGCATCGCTTCCCATGGGTCGCCTCCTGTGAATCCCTTCCCGCTATCGACGCGCGGCCATTCCCGGGCTGGAATCGCAGTCGCCGACCCTATCATCTCCCCCACAAATGGGGCCGTTTCCGCCCAATTGTGGAACCACGCCGCCCTCGCGCTTACCATCCCGGCCCATCGCGGAGCGTCGAGCCCGCGGCGAATCACGCACTTTCAGAGCAGAAACGAGCACGACCATGGCCGCCCGAAAGAGCACCGTTGAAATCATCGAGGGTCTGAACTCCGGTGCCCTCAAGACCGACATCCCCGTCATCGACGTGGGCGACACCGTCAACGTGCACACTCGCATCGTTGAGGGCGACAAGGAGCGCATCCAGGTGTTCCAGGGCGTCGTGCTCGCCCGCACCGGCCGCGGCGTCACCGCCATGATCACCGTCCGCCGCATCGTCGAGGACATGGGCGTCGAGCGCATCTTCCCGCTCCACTCCCCCCGCATCGCCAAGTACGAGGTCGTCCGCAAGGCCGACGCCCGCCGCGCCAAGCTCTACTACCTCCGCGACCGCGTCGGCAAGTCCCGCCGCCTCCGCGACAAGCGCCGCGGCCTCGAGAAGGCCGTCGCCGACACCGCCGCGGCCAAGGCCTGATCTCCGGATCGGTCCTCCGGCGATCGGTTCACCGACAAGCAATCCCACCAGCGAGCAGCCGCGATCGATTCGCGGCTGTTTTTGCATGCACGCGGGCAAAGCCCGGTACGAGCGTGCGCAACGGTGAACGGGCCGTTCCACCCGGCCCATCGCCGAAGTCCGCATCTCATTTTCTCCACTCAACCCAGTTTTGCTAAACCCCCGCGAGCATTGCTCAACGGGGCCTTTACACCCGCTCGTTTTCTGGTAGCCTAACCCCGGCGCGACATGCTCAAGGGGTGCGTGGTTCGCCGGTACGTTGCGCCGACTCGTTCGGGAGGTTTGTGATGCGTTGTCTTCATCGTTCTTGGCTGGTGCGCGCCGCGTTGCTTCTGCTCGGTGTGGCGATGCCAGCGCACCACGCGCTCGCCGGCGAGACCATCGCCTGCTGCGCCGCCGACGGCACCTGCGCCACGAACATCTTCGGCGTCTGCCCGCCTGGGACGTTCGAACGCGGCTTCACCTGCACTCCCAATCCCTGCGCCCCCGTGCCGCCCTCCAACCTCCCCGCGTGCACGCTCGTGACCAACGGCGGGTTCGAGACGGGCGACTTTTCCGGCTGGACCCAGTTCGGCGACCCGAGCTTCACGGCCGTCGGAACCGGCTTTGCTCATACGGGCCTGCACTCCGCCTTCTTCGGGCCGCTCTCAACGGGCGGAATCCGTCAGACCATCGCCCTGCCCGCGGGCTCCACCGTCACGATCATGTTCTCGTTCCGGCCCGAAACCTCGAACACGCCGAACTTCTTCTCCGCCGACTTCGGCGGGCAGAATCTGATCACCATCAACGACGCGACGAACACGAACTACACCGAGTACAGCTTCACGGTTACCACCGCCGTGGCCAATCCCGAGCTCTCCTTCTCGTTCACCAACCCGCCGAGTTTCTCCGACATCGACGACATCTCGGTCTGCCTGACCGACCCGTGCGACGGCTGCTGGAACAACGGCGCCTTCGACGGCCCGCGCGGCGACGGCCAGATCTCCCACCTCGGCGGCGCCTCGCCGCTGGGCGCGAAGGCGGCCGACGACTTCACGCTCATGGACAACTTCGTCCACGACGTCCGCACTTTTAAGGCCACCCTCCTCACGACCACCACCGTCGGCCTCGTCAAGCCCCGGGCCGAGATCTGGTCCGACTGCAACGGCTGCCCCAGCGAGTTGCTCTACACGTTCACCAATCCGCTGGTCGTCGAGACCGGCCTGACCCAAGGATTCGCCTTCGATGGCCGCCCGCTCCGCATCGTCAACGTCACCTTCGACGTCACCCAAGAGACCACGATCGCCAACCGCAACGTGGTCCTCCACGGCGGCAACTACTGGCTCAGCGTCTACGGCGTCTCCGACGGCCTCGGGCCCACCATGCAGATGTACGACGTGACCTACTGGGGCACCACCCGCGGCTTCGGCGGCGGCGTGCAGGGCAAGCCCGCGCACAAGATCGACGGTCTGCCCAGCCCGAACTACAACGTCTTCACCTTCCCGGCGGGCTGCGGCCCCACGGCGTGGCACAGCGTTGTCGACGACTGCTGCATCGGCTGCACCGACCTGAACTTCTCCTTCTGCGCCACGCCCTGCAAGATCCTCGTCGACAACGGCGGCGGCCGCCGCCAGCTTGCGGGCGAGCCGGTCGGCTCGACGTCCAAGTTCGCCGCGGGCACGTTCAGCGCGGTCGAGACCCGCTCGGCCGATGACTTTGTCATCCCCGGCTGCGGCGACCACCACATCTGCTACGTCGAGGCCTGCATCCTGACCAACTGCGTCACCTTCGACGGCGTCTTCGAGCTCTACGCCAACGACTGCAACAAGCCCAGCTACGCCCTGCACGGCACGCCGCTGCTGGCCCAGCAGTTCATCGCCACCAAGATCATCCCCCTCAACTACACCGCCTTCATGGAAGGCAAGACCGTCACCGCCTACAAGCTCGAGTTCCACGACCTGAACATCGTCCTGCCCGGCGGTCGCCAGTACTGGATTTCGGCGGGCGTGAAGTACACCTTCAGCATCAACGAGCGGGCCTTCTTCTGCTACAACGCCGATTGCTCGCGGAGCTGCCTGGTCCGGTGGAACGCGGGCAAGGTGCTGACCGCTCAGACCCTCGACGACTACGCCGCGGCCCACGGCTGCACCTCGCCGCAGGTCTGCAACGGCTGGTCGAGCGTGGGCAACGACTACTCGTTCCTGATCGCGGCCGACAACCTCGTTGTTCCCGGCCCGATCAACAGCACCCCCGCCTGCTCGGTCGACTTCAACCGCGACGGCAGCCTGAACACGCAAGACATCTTCGACTACCTCAGCGCCTGGTTCGTGGGTTGCCCGTAAACCCGCGGGCTCTACCCTGCCTGCATGAAGGCCCTCACCATCTCGCGCCAGGCGTCGCCCACCGAGCCCATCCAGCCCAACATTCGCCTCGTTGACAACTGGCCCGAGCCCCCCGCCCCCGGTCCCGGGCAGGCCCGCGTCCGCACGCTCGCGGCCGCGCTCAACCACCTCGACCTCTGGGTCGCTCGGGGCGTCCCCGGCCTGAAGCTCGAATATCCGCGTGTAAGCGGCTCCGACGCCTGCGGCCAGGTCGAGGCCGTCGGCCCCGGCGTCGATCAGTCTTGGATCGGCCGCAAGGTCGTCCTCAACGCCGCGATCGATGTGTCGCCGCTCCCCACCGCCGCCGAGGGCCCGCGCACGTCGCTCGCCCCCATGTACGAGCTCATCGGCGAGCACCAGCACGGCACACTCGCCGAGAAGTTCCTCGCCCCCGTCACACACCTCCAGCCCATCCGCGATGATCAGGACCCCGCCGAGGCCGCCGCGTTCGGCCTCACCTTCCTCACCGCCTACTCGATGCTCCACACCAAGGCGAACCTCGTCCCCGGCCAGACGGTGCTCATCACCGGCGCGGGCGGCGGCGTCGCCTGTGCTGCCCTCGCGATCTGTCGCCATTTTGGCTGCCCGGTCGCCGTCACCAGCCGACACCAATGGAAGATCGACAAGGCCAAGTCGCTCGGCGCCGAGTTCGGCATCGTCGATTGCGGACAGGACTGGTCCAAGGACATCCGCGCGTGGTCCAAGGGCCGCGGGGTCGACATCGCCGTCGATTCCACCGGCAAGGCCACGCACATCAAGAGCCTGAAGTCCCTCGCCCGCGGCGGGGCCTACGTCACCCCCGGCTGCACCTCCGGCCCCGAAGCAACCACCGACCTCGCCCGCATCTTCTGGAACCAACTCCGCATCCTGGGCTCCACCATGGGCACGTGCGACGAGTTCGCCGAGGTTGTCGCTCTCTACCGCGCCGGCGCGCTCAGGCCCGTCATCGACGGCATCTTCCCGATCGATCGCGGCGGCGAGGCGTACGCCCGACTCGAGTCCTCCGACCAGTTCGGCAAGGTCGTGATCCGGTTCTGACGCCTTGTGTGTCGTGGGTGGCACTGGCAGCTTGCTGCCAGTGGTGTTGCAATACCGACGCACGCACTTCGGTTACGGCTTCGCCGCCTCGCGCGCCTTGGCCACAATCGCCGTCGTGCTCTTCCCATCCACCATCGTCACAAGCACCACGCGCCCGCCGCGCCCCTGCACCACATCCGCGCCCACAACCTTGTCCACGCTGTACTCCGCCCCCTTCACCAGCACATCCGGCTGCACCGCGGCGATCAGCTCCGCCGGCGTGTCTTCGCCGAACACCACCACCGCGTCCACGCACTCCAGCCCGCCGAGCATCTCCGCCCGGTCGGTCTCATTGTTGATCGGCCGCGCCGGGTCCTTCTTCCCCTTCAGCCGCCGCACCGAATCATCCGAGTTCACGCCCACGATCAGGAAATCCCCCTCGTCCGCCGCCTTCCGCAAGAGCGACAGGTGCCCGTTGTGCAGCACGTCGAAGCACCCGTTGGTGAACACGATCTGCTTGCCGTCGTTGCGATGCGCCGCCACCTCCACCAGCAGCTGATCCAGCGTCCGCACCTTCCCGTTGAGCCCATGCTCGCCCTCGCGCAGCATCACCTCCCGATGGATCTTCTCGATCGCCATCGGCACCACCCCGAACACCTCAACCTCCAGCCCCGCCGCCGCGTTGGCCAGCCGTACCGCGTCCGGCCACGCGATCCCATTGGCCCGCGCCCCGGCCAGCGCGGCCAGCACCATGTCGCCCGCCCCCGTCACGTCGTACACCTGCCGCGCCACCGTCGGCACGTTGAGCGGCTTCTTTCCCTTCTCCAGCAGCAGCGCCCCGTGCCGATCCAGCGTGATCACCGCCGCCTCAAGCTCCAGATCCTCCAGCAGCTTCTTGGCCACCGGCGCATGCTTCTCCGGCGCGGCGTCGTCGGACACCTCCCGCCCCGTGGCCAGCGCCGCCTCCGTCCGGTTCGGCGTCACCGTCGAGCACCCGCGATACTTCGAGTAATCCTCGATCAGCGCCGGATCCACCAGCACCGGCACGCCCCGCTTCCGTGCGGCGTGAATCACCGCCTGGCACAGTTCCTTGGTGCACACGCCCTTGTTGTAATCCTCGATGCACACCACATCGGCGGACCCCACGAGCCCCTCGAAACGTTCGATGAGCGCCCGCTCGATCTCCGCCGAGAGCGGCGCCCGAGACTCGTGGTCCACGCGAAACATCTTCTGCGGGTGCCGGTGCTGCGCCAAGCCGATAAGCGACCGCTTCACCGTCGTCGGCCGGCTCGGGTCGGTCACCAGCGAGTCGGCATTCACGCGGCTGGCCACCAGCGCCGACCGCAGCAGGTCCGCATCCCGGTCATCCCCCGTCACACCCAGCGCGTGCACCGTCGCCTTCATCGCGACCAGGTCCAGGCACACATTGGCCGCCCCGCCCGGCCGATCCTCGTTCCGCTGCACGTGCAGCACCGGCACCGGAGCCTCCGGCGAAAGCCGGTCAGCGTTCCCGTATACCAGTTGATCCAGCATGTAATCGCCCACGACAATCGCCGTGAACGGCTTCCACGCGGCCAGTTGTTCCAGCAATCGGCTCATGCGTTCCCACATCCGCGATCGGGTGTTCGCCCGGAGGGCGTCTCGATCGTTGCCAGAGGCGCGGCGAGGCTCTGCGAGCAAGCCTCTGGCAAACGCCCCTTCCGAACTCTTCGCCCGGAGGGCGAACGAGGACAACTTTAGGTTCCGCGCCCCGCTCGCACCACCATCCCCTCGAACACCTCCCGCCCCTCGTCAAACACCACCGCCAGCTCCGGCCGCACCACCGGGCACGGCCACGTCGAGTCCGGCAGCCCCCGCAGTTTCGACCAGTCCTTGTCCGTCACCACGATGAACGCGGCCTTGCACACGCGAGCCATCTCCGCCAGCGCCTTCACCCGCGCAGGCCCGAACGGGTCGTGATCCGGCAACGCCAGCATCCCCACGCGGTCCGTCTCCGGGTTCGGCCCATTCACCACCCGCTCCAGCGACGCGGCGAACGCGCTCGGGTGCCCGATCGCGCAGCACCCCGTCACGCTCTTGCCGATGAGCACATCCAGCGGCAGCATCCGGTCCTCGCCCCCGATGCGCTGCCGAAGCCCCGTCCACACATGCCGCGTCACGGCCACGGGCGCGCTCGTCCGCGCCCCGATCTCACGCTTGAGCCCGCCAATCCACTCCGGCGATGCCAGTTCCGCGTGTGTGAGCACCACGATCGACGCCCGCCGCAGGCTCTCCACCGGCTCCCGCAGCCACCCCGCCGGCAGGCACCGGTCGGTGAACACCGACCGGCTCCGCGTCGCGTCGACCAGCACCACATCCACATCCCGCGCAATCTGCCGATGTTGAAATCCATCGTCCAGCACAATGCAATCTGCCTTGGGTACCGCCACGCTCCGCGTGGCGTCTTCCCTTCCGCTCCCCAGCAGCCGCTCCAACCCCGCGATCCGATCCGCCTGCGCCACGATGGGCATCCCCGGAAACGCCCGCGCATACGCGTCCGTCTCATCTGGCGCCCCATCCCCTCCCTTGCTGTACCCGCGCATCGCCACGCACGGCCGCCGCCCCGCCTGCATCAGCGTCCGCAGAGCGTGCATCACCAGCGGTGTCTTGCCCGTTCCGCCCACGCTCAGGTTCCCGATGCTGATCACCGGCACATCAAACCGCCGCACGCCCACGCCCGCATCAAACCGCGCGTTCTTCCTCGCCACCACCCACCGATACACCGGCTCGATCGCCCGCCCGATCACCGGCAGCGGGCCGCGCCGCCGTTGCATCGCCCGGTCGACGACCGTCGAATCCCAATCGCTGTTCGCCTCACCCACGCGGCCGCTCCCCCGCGTGCTTCGCGGCCAGCGCGCCCCGCATCTCAGCCCGCAGTTCCCGCCGCATCCGCACGCCCGCCCGCGCCGTGCCGATTGCATCCGCCACGGCCAGCACCACCACGATCGCCAGCAGCCCCAGGATTCCCATCCACACGGCGACAAACGCCTTGGCCTCGCCGGGGTGCGTCTTTGCATCCTCCACCACCGGCGCGAGCCCCAGCGCATACGCCATCAGCGTCGCGACCAGCATCATGAGCAGCCCGTTGGCAATCCGCAATCGCTTGCGAAGCGAATCAAGGTCCGACGTCTCGACGCGAAGCACATGCCGCGCCGTGACCACCAGCACCACGCCCGCGATCGGAATCACCACCCATCCGGGCAGGAGCGTGCTCGCAAGCGTGATGGCAAGTCCCGCCGAATCCGACATGCCCGATGGTATTGCCCCCTCCCCCGCCCCGGCGGGGGAGGTGTCGGAGCGAAGCGACGACGGAGGGGGTAGTCCCGACTCCGAGTCCCTCATCCCCCAGCCACAAACGCCGCCAGCCGCCCCGTCAGCTTCCGCATCGGCAAGCCCATGATCGTCCCCGGATCGCCGTCGTACTCGATGGGCCACCCCGCCGCGAGCCGTTCGCTCAGGTTGTACGCCCCGGCCTTGCCGCGCCACTGCTCCGATGCGACGTACCCGTCGATCTCCGCATCGGGAATGTGCCCGACGCGCACCACGGCCCGGTCCACGAACAACTCGCGCCGGCCCGTCGCCGGGTCCAGCAGCGCAACGCCCGTGACCACATCGTGCACGTCATCGCGCATCGCCACGATCATCCGGCGTGCATCCGCCGCGTCGATCGGCTGGCCCATCAGCGCCCCGTGATGCACAACCACGGTGTCCGCCCCGAGCACCACACGCCCGCCGAGCGACGCATCCCCCGCCGCATTCCGCGCCGCGGTCGCGGCCTTCAGGTACGCCAAGGCCATCACCCACGCCTCCGGCGTTACGTTCCCCGGCGAAAGCTGCCCATCGTCCACGCCCGGGTGCGAGGCCTCATGCTCGATCCCCGCCCCGCGCAGAAGCTCCTGCCGGCGCGGCGACCGGCTCGCCAAATGCACGCGCGACCCCGCTCCCCGCCCGGTGGTCCCGCCAAAGCTCTTGGTCGCTTCCTGATCCATGCAGCCCATTGTTTGCGCGATGCACACGCGGCACATCCTTCCGCTTCTTTCGACCCGCCGCCCGTCCGACCAGCACAACTCCAGACGCCCAGACCCATTGCTCCCGTCCCGAATTCACCCATTCCGCGACAGGTCCCCGCTCTGCCCGTAACCTTCATCACATTCTCGCGAAGAACTCCGCGAATTCTGCAACCCACTCTGCACCCAGCACTCCGCACTCACCCCCAATGCACGCCCACCTCCTCCAAATCGATCTCCGCTGGGAAGACAAGGCCGCGAACTACCAGTCGGCCGAGCGGCTCCTCCGCGCCGCCAAGCCCGCTCCGGGCGATCTCGCCGTGCTTCCCGAGATGTTCGACACCGGCTTCTCCTTTCGCCTGGAGCACACCGCCGACGCCGACAACGCCACGCTCGGGTTCCTCACGCGCCTCGCCAAGGACCTCCGCATCACCATCCACGGCAGCCGCACCACCATCGGCCCCGACAAGCGCGGCCGAAACTGCGCCACCATCGTCGGCCCCGACGGCACGCTCCTCTGCGAGTTTGAAAAGGTCCACCCTTTCACGCTCGGAAAGGAAGTGGAGCACTTCACCGGCGGCAGTGAGGTGAAGACCTACCCGTGGCTCTCCTCTCCTCACCCATCATCACCTCACTCCTCATCCCCGACAGTCTGCCCCGCCGTCTGCTACGACCTCCGCTTCCCCGAGCTCTTCCGCATAGGCCTGCTCAAGGGCGCGGAGATCTACGCCATCGGCGCCAACTGGCCCGCCAGCCGCGAGGCCCATCGCAAAGCCCTCTCCATCGCCCGCGCCATCGAGAATCAGGCCTTCGTGCTTTCCGTGAACCGCTGCGGCAAGGACCCGCAACTCGAATACGGCGGCGGCACCCTCGCCGTGAGCCCTCGCGGCGAAATCCTCGGCCAACTCGGCCCTGAGGAAGGCGTCCTCTCGGTCGAGATCGACATGGACGACCTCCACCGCTGGCGCCGCACCTTTCCTGCGTGGAAGGACCACCGCCTGATAGGCCGCAGCTCATAGAGTCCAACTGGGCACTGGGCACTCATCGCGCCTCGCGCACGTACTCCTTCCCCGCCCACCGCACCGGCACCCCCGTCTTGAGGTCCTTCGCCGCCTCCAGCAGGATTCCGCCCGCCGCCCACGCCCCGATCGGATACAGCGGCACGCACCACACCGGCGTGTGCCCGATGCGATACGACCACGCCAGCGTCAGCAGCATCAGCACCATCCCAAACACGCCCGTCGCCCCCGTCGCGATCGCCAGCGGATCGGGCGAGAGCCATGTGCCCACCCCGATCGCCCCCGCCGCCAGCGCGGGCAGCACGGTCCCGAGCACCCGCGCCCGCACCCCGATTGCCCGCAGCCGCTTCACGCGCCGGTTGGCCGACTCGATGTAGATCCGCTTCCATCCGCGCACAAACTCCGCGTAGCTCCCATACATCCGGCACCGCAGCATCCCATCGGCAAACATCAAACCGCCCGGCACGCCCCGGCGCTCGGCCAAGCGCGCCAGCTCGATGTCCTCGAGCACCGCCCCGCGCACGGCCTCATGCCCGCCGACGGCTTCGTAAGCCTCACGGGTGAAGAGCATGAACTGCCCGTTGGCAAACGCCCGCCGGTGCTCGGGCGGCCGCGCGTTCGCCCGCACCAGCGGGTACTGCCGCATCAGCTCCATCCCCGCCGCGGGCTGCACAAGCCGCTCGAACCACGCCTCGCTCGTAAGAGTGCTCATCAGGCTCATCATCCCAAGCCCGCGATCCTGCAGCAGCGCCACCGACGCCCGCACGCACTCGGGATCAAACTCCGTGTCCGCATCCGTGAACAGCAGCACATCCGCCCCGCGCGCCAGCGCCGATCCGCGAACTCCCATCCGCACCGCGTTCACCTTCCCCGCCCAGTCCGGCGGACACTCGCCGATCTCCATGATCTCCACGTGGTCCGCGCCCCCGGTCGCCTGCCGAACCTCGTGCGCCGTCGAGTCCGTGCACCGGTCCAGGCAGAACACCGCGCTCAGGCGTGAGACCGGATACGTCTGCTTCATCAACGACGCGGCCAGTTTCCCCACAACCCCCGCCTCGTTGTGCGCCGGCACCACCACGCACACCTTCGGCGCCGTGGCCGCCTTGAGGAGTTCCGCAGCCCGCGCAAGTTTCAACCCTTCCCGGCACGTCGGCACCCGCCGCATCATCCGCCCGATGTGCCACGCCACGACTCCCCAATACACGCCCAGACCGAGCGCCCCCAGCAGCAGCACCACGCACACGATGACCAGCGGAATCGGCATAGTGGGGGGGAAAGGGGGGAGGTGCGGCCTGTTTCTGGCCCCGGAGGGGCCTCAGTGCCCAGCCGTGGGTGTCAGCCCACGGAACTCAGGCGGCCCATTTCTCAGAGCCCCGGAGGGGCGAAAGTGCCGAACGCCGCGCGGTTGGAAAACACCAGTTCTGCATCGGCTTCTGCCAAGTCCAACTCGTACACCCTAAACTCCCCACATGACCACCCCACAGCATAGTGGCCCTCTGCCCGACCACAACCACGAATGCTGCCACGGCGGTGGCGGGTGCGGCGGGCACGGTGCGTGCAAGTCAGGCCACGACCATGACCACGACCACGCCGAGCCCGAATCCCACGGCTGCTGCGGCGGCCACGGCCATTCCCACGCCCACGAGCATGAGCACGGCCACGCCCACCAAGGCGGCGGCTGCTGCGGTGGCGGTGGCGGTGGCGGTGGCGGGGGCGGTGGTGGGGGTGGGTGCTGTGGCAGCAGCGCGGCCCAGTCCGAGCAGATCCACGTCTTCTCCCGCAAGCAGATCCGTGACCTCGACCGTCTCGCCGTCGAGGAGTTCGCCATGCCCTCGATTCTCCTCATGGAAAACGCCGCCCGCGGCGTCTCCGGCGTCATCATGGAGGGCCTGCAGGGCGTTGAGAGTCCGTCCGTCCTCATCGTCTGCGGCCCCGGCAACAACGGCGGCGATGGCCTCGCCGTCGCCCGCCACCTCGCCAATCGCTCCGTCAACGTCGCCATCGTCCTCGCCGTTCCCGAGTCCAAGGTCGCCGGCGACTCGCTCACCAATCTCGCCATCGCCCGCACCATGGGCATTCCCATCTTCGACGCCTCTTCCTCTCCGAAGTCCGCCCTCGCCGCGGCCGTCGCCCGCGTTGGCGATCCGATGGTCATCGTCGACGCCCTCCTCGGCACCGGCGTCGACCGCCCTGCCTCCGGCGCGTTCGCCGAGCTCATCGCCGAGATGAACACCCTCAAGGTCAAGGGGTCCACCCTTGTCTCCATCGACGTTCCCAGCGGGCTCGATTGCGATACCGGTCTTCCCGCCTCAGATGCCTCCGGTTCCGGATCGTCCGTCGAAGCCGACCTCACCATCGCCCTCGCGGGCGTGAAGGCCGGGTTCCTCACCGCCGCGGCCCGCCAATACGTCGGCGAACTTGTCGTCGTGGACATTGGCGCCCCCCGCCAACTCGTCGAACGCCTCGGCCGCCCCCTCACCCACGCACACTGATCGCTCATTCAGAGCCCCGGCGGTCACGCCGGGGCCACGGGACCATTGCCCCACCCTTCGCTCCGCACTGCGCCTCAAGCCCTCACCATGCCGATAACGCCATCGCCCGCACCCGGCATCCGGGTGCGGAACTTGGCCCAGTCTGGGCCCGTACACCCAAAGACGGTTGACGCCCATCCAACCATGGGCAAGACTCACAGTCAGTCGGAGGTCGGCGATGGCCCTTGTCCGTATGGAACTCGCCAGAATCCTGATCCGCGAACTCAATGACTACCAGATCATCGAGCTTCGCGAGGTCGCGCCCGTGGAGGATGAGGACCTCGACAGCGCGCACGCCGCTGGCGCCGAGGGCAGTGGGGGAGGAGGGGGGAGTGGTCAGGGCGCGCCAACTCCCAAGCACTTCAGCCAGGTCGAGAACGGCCGCTCGTTTCCCATCGTCATCGGTCTCCCCGAGGCCCAGGCCATCGAGCGCCGCCTCAAGGGCATCGTCATCAAGCGTCCCCAGACCCACGACCTGCTGATGAACATCATCAGCGGTCTCGGCGCCAAGCTCGAGTCCATCACCATCAACGACCTGCAGGACCACACCTTCTTCGCCCTGCTCACCATCCGCACGCCCGACGGCAAAAAGGTGAACATCGACTCCCGCCCCAGCGACGCGATCGCCCTCGGCATCGCCTCCAACGTCCCCATCTTCGTCGACAGCAAGGTCCTCGAAGCAGCCGAACGCGACGAGCAGTAGCACGGGCATCATTGCCTGTGCCGGGCGCACAGCTCGCGCCCCATCCCCAACCCCCTCCGCTCGTACGCGCGGCCTATCCCCTCACCCCTCATCCCCTCACTCCTCATCCACCCGTGTAACCTTCACGGTGCCGCCATCCTTCGACCCCCACATCATCCCCACCCGCTACCTCACCGCCGACATCCCCGGCACCGGCGGCGTCCTCAAGCAGCGCGATGACGACTTCATCGTCGAGGAACTCCCCGCCTATCACCCATCCGGCGAGGGAGAGCACCTCTACCTCTGGGTCCAGAAACGCCACATGTCCACCATGCACGTGGCGCGTCTCCTCGCCGACCACTTCAAGGTCCGCCGCGACGCCGTCGGCATTGCAGGCCTCAAGGACAAGGTCGCGATCACCACCCAGATGTTCAGCGTCCACCTGCCGAAAAAGGACGCCACCTTCGGAGCCTTCGAGCACGAGAACATCCAGATCCTCTGGACCGACCGTCACGCCAACAAGCTCCGCCGCGGCCACCTGATCGGCAATCGCTTCATCATCCGCATCCGCAACACCACCGCCGCCAAGGTCGTGTACGCCAAGAAGGCCCTCACCGCTCTCGCCCGCCTCGGTGTTCCCAATCGCATCGGCACGCAGCGGTTTGGCATGCTCGCAAACAACCACATCGTCGGCCGCGCGTTGCTGCTCAAGGATTTTCAGGGTGCGATCGATGCCCTCCTCGGCCCCTCACCGAGTTCCCCGGAAAACCAGCACGAAGCCCGCCGCCTCTTCGCCGAGGGCAAGTTCGACGAGGCCCTCGCCGCGTTCCCGCACGGGTGCCACACCGAGCGCCGTCTGCTCTCCCTTCTCGCCCGCGGCGCTCCCGCCGACCAGGCCGTCCGTGCCATCGAGCGCCTTGATTTCGGCTTCTACATCACCGCCTTCCAGTCCGCGGTGTTCAACACCCTCCTCGACGCCCGCATCGAGTCGGGTCGTCTCGCGTCGCTCGAAGACGGCGACCTCGCCTTCAAGCACGACTCCGGCGCGGTCTTCCCCGTCGCCGCGGACATGCCCGCGGACGATCGAGCCGCACTCGCTGCCCGCCTCCAGTCCCTCGAGATCTCCCCCAGCGGCCCCATGTGGGGCAAGGACATGACCCGCGCCGCCGGCCCCATCGCCGACGCCGAGCGCGCCGCCCTCGAATCCACCGGCGTCACCGAGGCCACCTTCAATGCCATGTCCCGCCGCGACCTCGAAACCATGGTCGGCCAGCGCCGCCCCATGCGCGTTCCGCTCACATTCCCCGACGTCGAAGCCGGCGTCGACGACCGCGGCGACTACATCAAGTGCGTCTTCGAGCTCCCCCGAGGCTCCTTCGCCACCACCGCCATGCAGGAAATCATGAAGACCAACCCCGCCGCGCTCGCCGCCGAGTCTGACGAGTAACGGCCACCAGCGCCTCGTACTTCGTACTTCCCACCTCGTACTTCCGCAATCCCATGCACCCGACCCACCAAGCCCCGCTCGTCGTCTTCGACCTCGGCGGCGTCATCGTCCGCATCTGCCGCTCCATCAAGGAAGCTGGCCAGCGCTGCGGCATCGAGGTCCGTGACGAGGACATCACCCCCGAGCGCCGCGCCGAACGCCGCGCCATCCACGCCCAGTACGAGCGCGGCCACCTCACCTGCGACGCATTCTTCGACGCAATCGCTCGCACCACCGGCGGCCGCTACTCCCCCGACCAGTTCCGCGCCATGCACCTCGCCTGGATCATCGACGAATACCCCGGCGTCTCCGAGCTCATCGACGACCTGCACGCCGCGAGCATCCCCACCGGAGTGCTCAGCAACACCAACGCCTCACACTGGGCCCAGATGCAGCCCACGCCCGACGCCTCGGGCCGCATCGCCGCGCCGAAGTTTCCCACGCCCTCCAAGCCCCAGCACAAGCACGCCTCGCACATCCTCGGCCTCGCCAAGCCCGACGCGGCCATCTACCACGCCTTCTCCCGCACCACCGGCTTCACGCCCGCCAGCATCATCTTCTTCGACGACCTCGCCGACAACGTGAACGCCGCCCGCGCCGCGGGCTGGCACTCACACCTCATCGACCACACCGGCGACCCCGCAGCCCAGATGCGGCAGCACCTTCGCGAGCGCGGCCTTCTCTAAAGGGTGGCACTGGCAGCTTGCTGCCAGTGATGTTGCAACCAAGATGCACGAACGAAGGCGACGGTCCCGCCCTCACCCATGCACCTTCCCGGCCACATGCACCACGCGCGTGACCACCTTCTTCACGCTCTCGGCCATCTTCGGGTCCTTGAGCTGCCCCGCCTCGTCGAACGCCGCGCCCGCGCTCGACACCGCGATCTGCTCCGGCACCACGATCACCCCGATGTTCCCGAGGATCGACCGCAGGTGCACCAGCCCGCGAAGCCCGCCCAGCGCACCGGGCGCAGCGCTCATGATCCCCGCCACCTTCCCCTGAAACGCGGCCGTGCTCGGCACGCCCTGGTCCGCCCGGCTCACCCAGTCGATCACGTTCTTGAACGCCCCCGACACCGACGAGTTGTACTCCGGGCTCGCGATCAGCAGCCCCTGGTGCTCCATCATGATCCCGCGGAGCTTGCGCGCGGGCTCCGGCACCCCGTCGCTCGCCTCCAGGTCTCCGTCGTATACCGGCATCCGGAAGTCCGCGAGGTCCACCACCGTCACCTCGGCCCCCGCTTCGCGAGCCTGCGCGGCCGCTACGCGAACCAGCTTCTTGTTGAACGAGTCCTTCCGCAGCGACCCCGCCAGCGCCAGAATCTTCGGTTTCGCCATGACCATTCTCCCATGCTCCCTCTGCTCCCCCGCTCCCCTGCTGCGGACTCCATAATCACCCGATCTTTTCTTTTCCACCCAGATACGGCCGCAGCGCCGGCGGCACCGTCACCGTTCCATCCGCATTCTGCCACATCTCCAGAATCGGAATGAGAATCCGCGGCGACGCCGCCACCGTGTTGTTCAGCGAGTGGCAGAACACCGTCGACCCCTTCCCGCCCTCGCCGCCCGCCCGATACCGCATGTTCAGTCGCCGGCACTGGTAGTCATACAGCCGCGACGCCGAGTGCGTTTCGCCATACTCGCCCGTCGGCCCGTCCTTGGTCATGTGGCCGCGTCCCGGCATCCACGACTCGATGTCGATCATGTCCGCGTTCTTCACGCCCAGGTCGCCCGTGCAGCACTGCAGCAGCCGGTACGGCAGCCCCAGCCCCTGGAGCAGCGACTCCACATACCCGATCATCGTCTTGTGCCACTGGCGGCTCTCGGCCTCATCCGCCTTGCAGATCACCACCTGCTCCACCTTGTCGAACTGGTGGATGCGGTACAGCCCCGCGGTGTCCTTGCCCGCAGCGCCCGCCTCGCGACGGAAGCACGTGCTCACCGTCGTGTACTTCAGCGGCAGCATCGCCTCATCGATGATCTCGCCCTGATGGATCCCCATCAGCCCCACCTCGCCTGTCCCGGTGAGGAACAGGTCCTCGCCCCCGCCGCGCTCCGACTCGGGCACGTGATACGCCTGCTCGCGTCCGGCCGGGAAGAACCCCGTGCCGATCATGCACGATTCCTTCACCAGCACCGGCACGCTCATCGCCTTGAACCCCTGCTTGAGGGTCATGAAGTCGTACGCGTACCGCAGCACCGCGTTGTGCAGCAGCATCCCGTCGCCCGTGAGCACATAGCTGCGCGACCCGGCCATCTTCACGCCGCGCTCAAAGTCCGCCAGCCCGAGCTTCTCGATCAACTCGATGTGCGTCTTGGGCTTGAACCCGCGATTCGTCTCGAACGACTTGCTCGTGTCGAACGCCACCCCGCCCGGCGAGTTCGGCCCCGCGCCCGGGTTCCACTTCCGGATCTCCACGTTGTCATCCGAGCCCTTCCCCACCGGCACATCCGCATCCGGCGGCAGCGGCACCGTCAGCAGCAGCGCGTTGAGCCCCGGATCGATCGCCGCGATCCGTCCCTCGAGGTCGCCGATCTGCGCCTTCAGCGCGGCCGGCTTCGCCATCACCTCCGCAAGCTCCTTCTCCAGCCGGGCCTTCTCATCGCCGCTGGCCTTGCCCATCTGCCCCTTGAGCTTGCCGATCGCCGGCCCGCTCTCCTTCTCGATCCCGCGCTGCTGGGCCCGCAGTTGCTCCTGCTCGGTCAGCAGGGCCCGCCGCTGAGAGTCCAGTTCCAGCACCCGGTCGATGTCCACCGCCATGCCCTTCTTGGCGCAGCCGTCGCGATACTTCCCGGGGTTGTCTCGTAGGTCTTTCAGGTCGATCATGGGGCGGGAGTGTACGGCCCCTTTTCAACCCAAACCCGCTCCCGCGCACGGCCCAACCCATTGCTTCGTACTATCCCCGGAATCGCCTTCCGTCCTCCACCTTCCCACTTCCGCCCTCCGCCTTCGAATGCCCTCCTACCACCTCACACCCCAGAACTCCGATGTCCCCTCGCTCACCATCGGCGAGACCCCCATCACCATCGGCCGCGCACCCGAGAACGTGCTCTGCCTCGACGACTCGCTCCTCTCCCGCTTCCACTGCGTCATCGAGCCCGCCCCCGCCCGCCCGCAGAACGGCAGGGAGTTCGCCGTCGATGAGACCGGCGACGCCGACCACCCGACCTTCCACCTCCGCGACCTCGGCTCCCGCAACGGCACCCGCCTCAACGGCGTGAAGATCACCGACTCGCCCCTTCGCCCCGGCGACATCATCAAGCTCGGCTCCTACTCCTTCATCGTCGAGGCCGAGGACACCCTCAAGGAGCGCCAGGCCTTCGCCAAGGAGATGGACTCCACCAAGCCCACTTGGGCCATCGATCTCGAGGAGATGATCAACTCAATCCCGCCGCGAGATCAGGGCGCGGCCGACGCGCCCGAGATGATCGACGGCCGCGGCCGCCCGTCGCTCGCTCTCGCCGGCGATGGCGAGGGCTCCCGCGCCGTCCGTCTGCTTCTCGTCGCCGCGAGCAAGGCCCGCGCGACGGATATCCATTGCGAACCCAAGGGCGATCTCTTCCACATCCGCATGCGCGTCGATGGCCAGATGCTCTCGGTCGCCGAACTTCCCAACCAGGCCGGCGATCTGGTCATCGGCCTGGTCAAGGCCGCCTGCCAACTGCGTCCTGCCGCTCGCGACGCCACCCAGGACGGCCACTTTTCCGTCAGGTTTCCGCAGACCGACACCAACAACGCCCGGCGGGTGGACTACCGGATCAGCTTCACGCCCACTGTCAACGGCCAGAAACTCGTCGTCCGCGTGCTCGACACCCGCGATGCCCCATCCAAGCTCAACGACCTCAACCTCCCGCCCTACCAGTACGACCGCATCCGCAAGGTCTGCGAGCAGGATTCCGGCCTCCTCCTCGTCTGCGGCCCCACGGGTTCCGGCAAGACCACCACCCTCTACTGCGCCCTCCGCCAGATCGACCGCGACCGTCGCAACGTCGTCACCATCGAAGACCCCGTCGAGTACCAGATCGAGGGCGTCACCCAGATCCCCACCGACGAGAAGCAGGGCAACTCCTTCGGCCAACTCCTCCGCTCCGTCCTCCGCCAGGATCCGGACGTCATCCTTGTCGGCGAGATCCGCGATGAGGAAACCGCCCGCACCGCCATGCAGGCCGCCATGACCGGCCACCTCGTGTTCTCCACCGTCCACGCCAAGGACACCATGTCCAGCGTCTTCCGCCTTCTCGATCTCAAGGTCGAGCCCTACCTCGTCGCCAACTCGCTCGAGGTTGTCGTCGCCCAGCGCCTTCTCCGTGTGCTGTGCGACACCTGCAAGCGGGAGACCAAGGTCCTCCCCGTGCAGGCCACCCGCATGGGCCGATTCCTCGAGGGCAAGACCGACATCTTCTCCGCCACCGGGTGCGCCGCCTGCCTCCGCACCGGCTACCGCGGCCGCAAGGCCATCTTCGAGATCCTCGACTTCTCCGACGAGCTCCGCGACGTCATCCTCAAAGAGCCCACCATCGCCGCCATGAAGAAGGTCATCGAGCAGGGCATGTTCACCACCCTCATCCAGTCCGGCTGGCAGCAGGTCGCCCGCGGCGTCACCACCATCGAAGAGGTCGACCGCGTCGCCACCGCCCGCTGACCTGTACCACGGGCATCCTGCCCGTGGCGCATGCGCCGGGTGGCACGGGCAGCTCGCTGCCCGTGGTGTTGAAACAACCGCGTCGGGCAACAGGAAAACCCCTCCCGCCTTCACGTTCCTTCAGACGGGTCATCGTTATTCCCGTAAAGACCCCCGCCCCTCGGGTCGATCACTCAGCCCATGTGGCCTTGGTCCAAACGCCCAGACTCCCAGCCCGATAACTCCGGCGTCAATCGCCGTCGCGCCGAGCGGATCCAGTCCGCCGTGCTCGCCTGCGATCTCGGCCCGATCCACGACATCTCGGCCTCGGGAATCCGCGTGCGCCTGCCGCGTCGCCCACCGCTCTCCGACGGCCAGGAGCTCGGCCTCGAGCTCAGCGCGCCCACCGACGGCATCAGCCTCCGCGCCCGCGTCGTCCGCGTCCAGCCCATCGGCGGCGGCCGCTACGACGTCGCCATCGAGTTCCTGAACATCTCCGAGGCCGACGCCAAGGCCATCGACAGCCTCGCCCGCTTCGGCCGCCGAACCGCCCCGGGCGCGTTCGCCAGCGAGGACCGCCGCGAGAAGCTCGTCGCCGCTCTCCGCCTCCCCGACTACTACGAGATCCTCGGCCTGAACCCCGCGGCCACCACCGACGAGGTCCACGCGGCCTACCGCGCCATGGCCCGCAAGTACCACCCCGACATCTGCCGCGAGGCCGGCGCCCACCAGCGCTTCTGCCTGATCAACGACGCCCACTCCACGCTGGCCGACCCCGGCCGCCGCGCCGAGTACGACACCCTCCACGCCCTCCGCGCCGCCGCGTAGTCAATCGGGTGGCACGGGCAGCTCGCTGCCCGTGGTGTTGCAAGCTCCACAATGCGCAGAGAAAAGGCCGACAAGTCGGCCTTCTGTGTCTCATCGCATCCGCCCCTTGTTGCTTACGCCGCCGCCACACCCGCCTCCACGAACCTGCATCCCACCGCAAACCCAGCCCCCTCCTGGCCGCGGCAGTGGCACACCAGCGCCGTGCGGGCCAGCGGCGGTTGGCCGTTGGTCGCCGGGAAGTGGATCACGATCTTCGCCCCGCCCTCGATCCGCACACGAGACCACAGCCCGCACCCGTTCTTCGACAGATCGCGCACGAACACCCGCGTCTGGCCCACGGCCTCGCCGGCCGCGTTGAGCACGATCACGTTCACCTCGCCCACCACCGGCGTGCGCTCCTCGCCGCGGCGGTTGTCCGCCTCCAGCGTGGTCTCCTCGAACACCAGGCGCTTGAGAAAGCTGCTCGCCGCCTTGGTGATCTTCCCGCTCGATTGTGTCCGCTCGTTGCTCGCCATGTCGTCCTCAGGTCAGGTATGTCGTCCATTCACGCCGCGCGGCTGCGCAGCTGCTCGTTGTCCAGCGCGGCCCGGGCAAACGCCAGCACGTCGCGGCCCTGGGCGTCCGTCAGGTTCAGGAACTGAAATCCGATCTCCCACTTCCCATCCTCCCGCTGCCGGCAGCTCACCGGGAACGCGGGCACCGTCAGCGACGCCCCCTGCGCCTTCACGTTCAGGTTCACCGACGCCCCCTGCGGAAGCACCAGCGGCTTCCGCGACATCACCCGGCATCCCCCCTTCGACATGTCCCGAACCTCGCCGAACTGGCACTTCGTCAGCGCGCAGGTGATGCGGCCCGCACGCCGGCGGTCCTGACGCTTTGGTTGTTCCACATCTCCAAACTCGAACATGGAACGACTCCTGGATTCGACCGGGTGGTGTGTGCGCGACCCGGCCACGTGTCGCTCTACTTCATCGCCCGGAAACCCCCGTCGTTGCACCCCGCCCCCCCAATCGCGGCCCGGCCCGCAACAGCCTGTGACGGTCGCGCCGCCCACAACGCCCGAGAACTCCCAGCCCTCCCCCTCCCCCCCTCGCACATCCCCGGTACGCTTCCCCGCCATGTCCAACCCCACCCCCGAGAAGCCCGAGATCGCCCTCCCCGAAGTCAAGATGCACATCTACCGGCCAAACGAGCCGGTCATCGCCCGCATCACCAAGTCGGAGATCTGCACCGCCCGCAAGGCCGCCGGTTTCGTCCGCCACGTCGAGATCGACATCTCCGGCACGAACCTCGTGAACAACATCATCCCCGGCCAGTCCATCGGCGTGCTCGCCCCGGGCCAGGACGCCAAGGGCCGCAACCACGCCGTTCGCCTCTACTCCATCGCCAGCCCCACCCGCGGCGAGGACGGCCACGGCAAGATCATCTCCACCACCGTCAAGCGCACCATCGACGAGGGCTGGGAAGACCACAAGCTCTTCCTCGGCGTCTGCTCCAACTACCTCTGCGATCTCAAGGAAGGCGAAGAGATCCGCCTCTCCGGCCCCGCGGGCAAGAAGTTCCTCCTCCCCGCCGACTCGAGCTCGTACGACTACATCTTCTTCGCCACCGGCACCGGCATCGCCCCCTTCCGCGGCATGCTCATGGACCTGCTCCACTCCAACGCCCCCTCCAAGATCGCCCTCGTCATGGGCTCGCCCTACGCCACCGATCTCCTCTACGACGCCTACTTCCGCCAGATGGCCGCCGAGCACAAGCGCTTCACCTACTTCACCGCCATCAGCCGCGAGAGGCAGGCCGACGGCCACGACCCGATGTACGTGCAGGACCGCATCACCACCAACCGCGACCAGCTCATGGCCATGCTCTCCAGCGAGCGCACGCTCATCTACATCTGCGGCATCGCCGGCATGGAGCTCGGCATCTTCCAGAAGATGGCCGCCATCCTCCCCCAGCAGGCCCTCGAGCAGTACCTCCAGGTCGATCCCACCGCCATGGGCGACATCCGCTCCTGGTCCCGCAAGAACCTCCACCGCGAGATCAAGCCCACCCACCGCGTTTTCCTCGAGGTCTACGCGTAGCACGAACAGCGAGGGGTGGCACTGGCAGCTCGCTGCCAGTGATGAGCCGGACCAGTAACCGAATACTCAGGCCGCATGTCCCAACCTCGCCCCATCCTCGCCGACCGCTTCGCCCCCTTCGGCACCACCATCTTCACCGAGATGTCCGCCCTCGCCGCCAAGCACGGCGCGATCAATCTCGCCCAGGGCTTCCCGGACTTCGACGGCCCCGATTTCATCAAGCACGCGGCCATCGAAGCCATCAAGACCGACAAGCCCGGCCACAACCAATACGCCCGCATGTTCGGTATCCCCGCGCTCAACGCCGCCATCGCCCAGGGCTGGCAGCAGCGCACCGGCCTCGCCATCGACCCCGACAGGCAGGTCACTGTCACCAGCGGCTGCACCGAGGCCATCTGCGCCGCCATGCTCGCCCTGCTCAACCCCGGCGATGAGATCATCCTCTTCGAGCCCTTCTACGACTCCTACCGCGCCTCCGTGGCCATGGCCGGCGCCACCGCCCGCTTCGTCACGCTCAACGCCCCGAAGGACCCGACCTGCTCCTGCACGCCCCTCTCCGGCGAAGACCAGTTCTACTTCGACCCCAAGCAACTCGCCGCCGCGTTCACGCCGCGCACGCGGGCCATCCTCCTCAACACGCCCCACAACCCCACCGGCAAGGTCTTCACGCGCGACGAGCTCTCCCTCATCGCCGATCTCTGCATCAAGCACGACGTCATCGCCATCACCGATGAGGTCTACGAGCATCTCACCTACGACCCCGATCTGCCCCACACCTCCCTCGCCACGCTCCCCGGCATGGAGGGTCGCACGCTCACCCTCTCCAGCCTCGGCAAGACCTTCTCGCTCACCGGCTGGAAGATCGGTTGGGCCATCGGCTCCCCCGAACTCTCCGCCGCCGTGCGGGCCGCCCACCAGTTCATCACCTTTGCCACCGCCACCCCCCTCCAGCACGGAGCGGCCGCCGCCGCGTCCCTCAACCCCCAATCTCAGAGCGCCATCAACACCCTCCGCGCCGACCTTTCCAAGGGCCGCGAGTTCCTCGGCAGGGTCCTGCAAGACTGCGGCTTCCGCGTCTTCCTCCCCGCCGGCGCATACTTCATCCTCGCTGATTGGACCGGGGTCCAGATACCCCGCCACTCCGTGGCGGGTTCTTCGTTCCCCGACGACATGGCCTACTGCAAATATCTCACCAGCGAGGTCGGCGTCGCCGCCATCCCGCCCAGCGTCTTCTACGAGAACAAGCATTACGGCCGCCCCCTCGCCCGCTTCGCCTTCTGCAAAAAGATGTCCACCCTCGAAGAGGCCGCCAAGCGCCTCCGCACGTGGGCCAAAGAGCCGCTCGCGTAAGCGAGAGGCGCCTTCCTGCGGGGTTCATCCCCAACAATCGCGTTTACTTGCCCACCCGAACGGTCTCAGAACCCGCCCGTATGCGGCAACGTAGCGCACTCCACCCGATACACCGGTATACGCCCTTGGGACTCCTCATGCGCCGCACGACACACCATCCAGTCCACCTCTGGGAACCCCTCGAGCCTCGCCAGCTCCTCGTCTTCAGCCCCACCGCCGACGAGCAGTACATGCTCGAACTGCTCAACCGCATGCGGACCAACCCCTCCGCAGAACTCGGCTACCTGACCTCGTCTCTCGGCAACCCCGCGCATTCCAGCAACGCCGACATCGACGCAGCGCTCGTCTACTTCAAGACCAAGGGCACAGTCCTCGCCTCCCAGTGGGCCTCGCTCGTCGCCGCGCCGCCGCTGGCCTGGAGCGACAAGCTCTACGCCGCGGCCGAGGGCCACAACGCCGCGATGATCGCCGGCGACGTGCAGTCGCACCAGGTCACCTCGCAGGGCGAGCTCGATCTCGGCGGGCGCGCCACCGCCGCCGGCTACACCAACTGGTCCAACCTCGGCGAGAACATCTACGCCTACGCCAAGAGCGTCCTCCACGCCCACGCCGGCTTCGCCATCGACTGGGGCGGCGACCGCAACGACCCCAACACCACCGGCATCCAGGACCCTCCCGGCCATCGCGACGACATGATGGACCCGACCTTCCGCGAGGTCGGCATCCGCATCGCCTATCCCGGCATCGTCTCCGGCCGCGACGTCGGCCCGTGGGTTGTCACGCAGGACTTCGGCAAGCGCTTCAACCAGGGCAGCGCGTTCCTCCTCGGCGTCGTCTACAACGACTCCACCGACAACGATTTCTACGACCCCGGCGAGGGCCTCGGCGGCGTCACCGTCACCGCCGTCGCGGCCAACGGCGCGGGCGCTTCCTACGGTACTTCCTCCATGACCGCCGGCGGCTGGCAGCTCCAGGTGCCCGCGGGCACCTACGCCGTGACGTTCTCCGGCGGCGGATTCGGCGCGCCCGTCACCTACTTCAACGTGGCCGTCGGCTCGGCCAACGTCAAGCTCGACGGCGTCAAGGGCGTCGCCCCGCCCGCGCCGATCATCCAGGTCTGGGCCAACGGCCTGCTCATCCCCGCCGGCGACACCACGCCCGTCAAGGCCGACAACACCGACCTCGGCAACGCCAATCTCACCCTCCAGTCCAACGCCCGCTCCTTCGTCCTCTACAACGCCGGAAACCTCGCCCTCAACATCCAGGGCACCCCCCGCGTCGTCATCACCGGCGCCAACGCCGCCGACTTCACCCTCGCCACCGACGCCGCGGCCACCGTCGCCCCCACCGGCCAGACCACCTTCACCATCGTCTTCGACCCCAGCGCCCTCGGCCTCCGCGTCGCGCAGGTCACCATCTCCAGCGACGACCCGAGCACCCCGTCCTACACCTTCACCATCCAGGGCCACGGCATCCAGCGCCCCATCGCGCAGGTCTCGGGCAACCACGTGAATATCGCCAGCGGCGACACCACCCCGACCACCGCCGATTGGTCCAAGTTCGCGGGCATCGACGCCCAGTACATGACCAAGGTCCGCATCTTTACCATCACCAACACCGGCCTCGCCACGCTCACCTTCACCGGCGCAACTCCCGTCACGATCTCCGGCCCCAACGCGAGCAAGTTCGTCGTCTTCGTCCAGCCCGCGGCCAGCCTCGCGCCGGGACAGTCCACCCAGTTCCGCGTCCGCTTCACCCCCGCCGGCACGGTCGGCTTCGCCAACGCCACGATCTCCATCGCCAGCAACGACGCCCTGACGCCCGCCTACACCTTCGCCATTCAGGGCAACGGCCTCGCCCTTCCGCGCGCCTCGATCACCTCGGTCGTATCCGGCTCCAGCGTCCCCATCGCCACCGGCGACGGCACGCCCAGCCCCACCGACAACACCAACTTCGGCTCGGTCGTGACGGCTGGCGCCAACGTCCGCGTCCGCCTCTTCACCCTCACCAACACCGGCCTCGCCACGCTCACCCTCCTGAGCCAGATCATCATCACCGGCTCGGGAGCCTACATCGTCAGCGCCCAGCCCGGCCTCACCACCCTCGCGCCGGGACAGTCCACCACCTTCAAGGTCCGCTTCGACCCCACGGCCACCGGCATCGCCAGCGCCACCGTCTCCTTCGACACCAACGAGAACGTGAACCTCAGCCCCAGCGCAGGCCACTACACCTTCGCGATCACCGGCCTCGGAGTCTGAACCGGGTGCCCAGGCGGTGCATTGGGTGGCACGGGCATCTTGATGCCCGTGGTGTTGCAACAGCGGCCTCAGGTCACCAATCCAGCGTCCCCATCCACGCCCGCGCCATCTCCTCAACCTGAGCCCGCTCCGCACCCACCTTCATCTCGCCGCTCCCATCCACCTCCCCGATCGCCACGCACTCAACACCAAGTTCCTTCTTCACCGCCTCCACCTTCGCAGCCTCAACCTCCAGCACATACCGCGACGGCCCCTCCCCAAACATCGCGGCCGCGCTTCCCGCATCCACCCTCGCCCCCAACTTCGCCCGCTCCGTCGAGCCCGCGATCAGCATCTCCGCCACCGCGCACGCCACGCCGCCGTCCGAAACATCGTGCGCCGCGGCCACCATCCCACGCCCGATCACCCGCGCTACCGCCCTCGCCACGCGCGGCCCAACGCCCAGGTCCGTCCGCGGCACGCCCGCCTCACCTTCCGCACACCCAAACATCCGCTGATAGTGCGACCCGCCCATCGCGCTCGACGCCGGCCCGACCACCATCAGCACGTTCCCCGCCCGCTTCGCATCCATCGTGCAGCAGTTCCGCACATCCGCCACGATCCCCATCCCCGTAATCAGCAGAGTGGGGGGGATCTCGATCGTCTTCCCGTCCTTGGTCGTGAACTGGTTGTTCAGCGAGTCCTTGCCCGAGACGAACGGAGTGCGATAGGCCATCGCCCCGTCGTAGCACCCGACGGCCGCGCGAACCAGTGAGCCCAGGTTCTCCGGCTTCCCGCACGACGGCCAGCAGAAGTTGTCGAGGATCGCGATCCGCTCCGGATCGCACCCAACGCACACCAGGTTCCGCACGCACTCATCGATCGCGGCCAGCACCATCAGGTACGGATCGCCGCCAACCTCCGGATCGCCGATCCCCGTCTGCAACCCCTGCGAGATCGCCAGCCCGCGATGCGACCCCGCCACAGGCATGATCACGCTCGCATCCCCCGGCCCGCGCCCCAGCGGCCCCACCAGCGGCTTCACCGCCGTGCCGCCGCGAACCTCATGGTCATACTGCCGCACGATCCAGTGCTTGGAAGCGATGTTCGGATGCGCCAGCAACTTGAGCAAAGCCTCTCGCACACTCGGCGCCTTCCCCCTCGCTGCCTCGATGCCTTGATGCCTCGATGCCTTCGGCTTCCACACCGCTTCCCGCCGCGGCGTCGGAATCCCCTCGTGCAGGAAGTGCACGTTCATCCGCCCCACCTCGCGCCCGTGGAACATCAGCGCAAGCTCCGGGTCCTCGCGCGTCGAGCCCGCCGCGGGCGCGAACGTCCCCAGCACCGCAAGCTCCACATGCTCCTCAGCGCAGATCGCCCGCAGCTTCTCAAGGTTTCCCTCCGGCACCGCCAGCACCATCCGCTCCTGCGCCTCGCTGATCCAGATCTCCGTCGCGGAGAGCCCCGCGTACTTCAGCGGCGCACGCTCCAGATGCACCGTCGCCCCCGTCTCCTTGCCCATCTCACCGATCGCCGACGAGAACCCGCCCGCCCCGCAGTCGGTCATCCCGTTGTACAGCGGCCGCCCGAACTCATCGCGTGCCCGGATGATCGCGTCCAGCACCTGCTTCTCGGTGATCGCGTTGCCGATCTGCACCGCGTGCGAGAACTCATCCGACGCCGTGTGTTCCAGCTCCGCCGAGCTGAACGTCGCCCCGTGCAGCCCGTCCCGCCCCGTCCGCCCGCCCAGCGCGACGATCAGGTCGCCCGACTTCACCGCCCCCTTCACATGCTCCCGCCCCATCACCCCGATGCACCCGCAGAACACCAGCGGGTTCCCCACATACCGATCATCAAAGTACACACCCCCGGATACCGTCGGAATCCCCATCCGATTCCCGTAATCTCGCACCCCGGCTACCACCTGCCGCAAAATCCGCTCCGGAGGCAGGCATCCTTCAGGAAGGCATCCAGGCATCGAGGCATCCAGGCATCCAGTGTCTTGGCTTTCCCTTGATGCCTTGATGCCTTGATGCCTCAGTGCCTCTGGCATTGCCACACAGAACACATCCGTATTCGCAATCGGCCTCGCCCCCAGCCCCGTTCCCATCACATCCCGCACGCACCCGCCCACGCCCGTCGCGGCCCCGCCATACGGCTCGATCGCCGACGGGTGGTTGTGCGTCTCCACCTTGATGCACACCGCGTGTTTCTCATCGAACGTGATCACACCCGAGTTGTCCACGAACACCGAGAGCGTCCAGTCCACCCCATCGGCAATCAGTTTGTGTGTCGCCGCCGCAACCGTCCGCTTCAACAGATTGTCAATCACCACCGATCCATCCCCCTGCACCTCAATCCCCGTCCGCCCGCGCCACTCAATCCCACCCGACTCCCGATTCCCGACTCCCGACTCCCGATACACCACCCGACTCTTCAAAGTCTTGTGGACGCAATGCTCGCTCCACGTCTGCGCCAGCGTCTCCAACTCAATCTCCCGCGGATCGCGCCCAATCCCCGCATAGTGCCCCTGCACCGCCTTCATCTCATCCAGCGACAGGAACAGGTGCGCCTCGCGCGACAGCTTCGTCAGTTCCGCATCGGAAAGCCCGATCAGCCGCACGCTCCCCATCCCCCCGTCGTGCGGCGCCGAGTGCGGAAACTCCTTGGGCCAGAACGGCTCGGCGTGGATCCGCTGGATCACCGGGTTCGCCAGCAGCCGCCCGGCGAGCATCAGCACCGTCTCACGCGTGGCTCCCGGCCCCGAGACGTCGTACCGCCACCCAGTCGAAACCCGCGGCGGCGTCTTGAGCCCAAGCAACTCTCCGATCGCCGTGCTCACCGATTGCGCCACCGGATCCATCACCCCCGGCAGCGGATGCACCTCCACGACCTGTGCCCCCGCGCCCACCGGTTCCGCCCCCACCCGCGAAACCTCCGTCACCGGGTCCGCCAGCAGCTTCCCCCGCACCAGATCAAGCTGCCCCGCCGAGATCGGACTCCCCGTCTCCGGCTCGATCAGATACACATGTGTCGCCCGGCTTGATGAGAGCGCCACGCCAAGCCCCGCCGCGTCCCGCCTGAACGCCTCCCCGATCGGGTCCGCACACCCCGGCGCACTCGCCACCTCCACGCGCAGCACCTTCGAAACACCGGAAACCGGCACCGAAACGGGCACACCAGCCGTATTCACAGAAGCAGTGGGGGGCATACCAAAGAGTACGCAGAATTGGCCACCCCTCAACCGACCTGTCGGGAGGGATTCCACACGCCCCCCTTCATAATCCTGTTCCCGCTTCACCGGCACGGGCACCGCTGGTCGTCGGTTGCGGGAGGGATCGCAGCACAATTCCGGAGTTTCGTCGGACGATGGCAAGGATGTGAGTAAGACGCTTGCTCAGGCGCCAGAGTTGAATTGGCCAGACAACCAGCCAAACGAGCGCAAAGCCAAGACAGCCGAGATAAATCACATAGGTCGCGCTGCGAACTAGGGGTGAGGGCAGGTACGGACGGGCGCCGGTACCGAGTTGATCCCAGTTCATCGTGACGATCGAAACCAGGAGCAGCAAACCACCTGCGCACAGGCAAGTCGCGACAACAGAGAGCACGCGGAACTGCTTGCCCAAGCCGGAATCCCCGCAACGTGCCGCAACTTCGGAGAGATACCGACATCCCACGACGTTTCGGGCCATCCAAGCGATCCCCGTCAGCACCATGAGGAAGTACATGACGACTTCTGCTTTGCGTCCAGACGGGAGCGCGGACTCAAACATCAGCGGCAGCGCAACAGTGATCACAGTGAGCAGTGCGTAGACAAGTGCAAACGCTCGTACCGCACCTCGTTTCGCACCCGGTGGTGACTGAGGCAGCTGGCATCCTTCGAAGAACGCAGCTCTCTGTGTTTCCGTAAACCTGAAGTGACCCACCGCGGCCACCGCAGGCCCGATCAGTGCAATGGCGCCTGCGACAAGTGCCGCGACAAGCGTGATCGGTGCCGTCGTACCCAAAGCCCCGCCCAGAAACGCCAAGGTGGCCATCAGCGCGCCCGGCGCAGCTGCGAACAAACACATACGGATGCCGCCCCGCAGCCGCATGAGATGCGTTGCGGTGGTCAAGGCCATCGAATCCAGCGAGGTTGACACCGGCCGGCCGCATTCCGGACATGGATTTGCCAAGCTGTGGCCGGTGAGGTTGTAACCGCACTGGAGGCAGGGCAGCTCACACGCAATGGCGGCGTTTGGGATTGACACTGTGGCAGGATTCTGCACCGATGCAGTGTACCAATCGGGTTGTTGGATTGCAGCATGTCGGCCCGAGCACGCCATGCCGATACACTCCCCATCATGGCTGTCGAGCGCCTCGTTTCCCCAACCCTCAGCGACACCGACCCCGCCGAACTCGACCGCGGCGGCGGCACCGGTACGGGAGCGCTCCGCCCGCGCACGCTTTCTGAGTACGTCGGCCAGCCCGACCTCGTCGAGCGTCTCGCCATCACCATCGCCGCCGTCCGGGCCCGCAACGAGCCCATGGAGCACGTCCTGCTCCACGGCCCGCCCGGCCTGGGCAAGACCACCCTCGCGTACGTCATCGCCGAGGAAATGAGTGGGGGGGCCGGCGGAGCCGCCGCCACTCCATGCCGCGTCCACGTCACCTCCGGCCCGGCCCTCACACGCCCCACCGATCTTGTTCGCGTCCTCTGCTCCATGGCCGAGCGCGACGTGCTGTTCATCGACGAGATCCACCGCCTCCCCATCGCCGTTGAGGAGTTCATCTATCCCGCGATGGAGGACTTCGTCATCGACATCCGCGTCGAGAGCGGCATGCACGCGCAGACCATCCAGAAGCGTCTCGCCCCCTTCACGCTCATCGGCGCCACCACGCGCGCGGGCCTGGTCTCCTCGCCGCTCCGCTCCCGCTTCGGCATCACACACTCGCTGCGCTACTACACGTCCGATGAGCTCCTGACCATCCTCCGCCGCTCCGCCTCGCTGCTCGGGGGAGGAATCAAGGCCTCCGACGCCGCCCTCTCGCTCATCGCCGCCCGCTCGCGCGGCACGCCCCGCATCGCCAACCGCCTCCTCCGCCGCGTCCGCGATTTCGCGCAGGTGAAGGGCGACGGGGCCCTCACGCCCCGCATGGTCAACGACGCCCTTGCCCTCGAGGGCATCGACCATCTCGGCCTCGACGAACTCGACCGCTCCTACCTCCGCGTCATCGCCAAGACCTACTCCGGCGGCCCCGTCGGCCTCGAGGCCGTCGCCGCCACGCTCAACCACGACTCGGGCACGCTCGAGGATGTCGTCGAGCCCTACCTCCTCCAGATCGGCTTCCTCGCCCGCACCCGCCGCGGCCGCGCACTCACCGCCGACGGAGCGAAGCACATCGGCATGCCCAACGCAACCCCCGCCGCGGCCGATCTCTTCGGCGAGTAATCCCCACACCACCGAGTGAACCGCAAACGCCATGACCCGAACGGGTGTGGTGAACGGAGCCTCCGCGCTCTGCTCACGCCATTTGAAGCAAATTTGCTCATGGAATCCCCTTGCTCGCCGCGGCACGCTGTCCATGACCCCACATCTCACTCTCCGCGAAAGGAGACACCATGACTCGTCTGCTCCGTCGCGATGCCGCCAGTTTCGTCGGCAGCCGCACACTGTGCTCGTGCGCGATGGCCGCGCTGGCCATCGCCTCATCCGTCCGCGCCCAATGCCCCGGCCAATGGCTCCCCGGCGACGCCGTGCCCGGGGTTGATTTCCCCACCGTCAACGCGATGGTCAACTGGGATCCCGACGGCCCCGGCCCCAAGCCCGCCCTCACCGTGATCGGCGGCGTCTTCGAGGTCGCCGGCAACGCGCTCACCCACAACATCGCGGGCTGGAACGGCTCCTCGTGGGAGCCCCTCGGCCCGGGCATCACCGGCAACGTCCTCGCCCTCGCCGTGCTCCCCGACAATCGGCTCGTGGCGGGCGGCATGATCCGACTCGTCGACGGCACGGCCGCGAATCTCGCCGTCTACGACGGCGCGACGTGGTCACTGCTCGGCCCCGGCTTCAACTCCACCGTGCACTCGCTGATCGTCACGCCCGGCGGCGATCTCCTCGCGGGCGGCTCATTCACCGGTCCGGCGTCAAACCCCATCAACTGCATCGCGAAGTGGACGGGATCGTCCTGGGTTCCATTCGGCACCGGCATGGCCGGCAACGGCCCCAGCACCGTCGTCACCGCGATGGCCGTCATGCCCGGCGGCGACATCATCGCGGGAGGCTACTTCACCACGGCGGGCGGGCTTCCCGCGGCCAATCTCGCCCGCTGGAACGGCTCCTCCTGGTCCGCCTTCGCCACGCCCACACCGGTCTATGTCTACGACCTGATGGTGCTCCCGGGCAGTGATCTCCTCGCCACCGGCATCTTCACCAACCTCGGCGCCGACCACATCGCCCGCTGGAACGGCTCGACCTGGTCCTCGCTCGGCGCGGGCATCCACGACAACTACGTCCGCGCCATCGCCCAACTCCCCAACGGCGACATCATCGCCGCGGGCCAGTTCGCCGTCGCCGGCGGCCTCCCGGCCAATCGCATCGCGCGCTGGAACGGCTCCGCCTGGGCTCCGATGAGCCTCGGCCCCGACTCAAGCGTGGAGACCCTCGGGTTCACCCCCACCGGCGATCTGCTCATGGGCGGCTCGTTCACCTCCGTTGACGGCGTTGTCGCACGCGGCATCGTCCGCTGGACGGGCTCCGCCTGGACGCCGCTGAACCCCGGCACCGGCAACAGCATCAACGCGATGAAGGCCCTCGCCGGTGGCGACGTCGTGGCCGGCGGCGACTTCGCCGCCATCACGGGCGTGCAAGCCTCCCGCATCGCCCGCTGGGACGGCGCCGTCTGGTCTCCCATCGGTTCGGGCGTGAACGCCGCCGTGCGGGCCGTGGCCGAACTCCCCGGCGGCGACATCGTCGCGGCGGGCGACTTCACCGCCGCGGGGTCCACGCCCGCCAACCACATCGCCCGCTGGAACGGCACGCAATGGACCCCGCTCGGCGATGGCGTCGATGGCGTGATCTACGCCCTCGCCGCCGCACCCGGCGGTGATCTCATCGTCGGCGGCGCGTTCCTCAACGCCGGCGGCGCCCCTGCCGCCCGCATCGCCCGGTGGAACGGAACGACATGGTCCCCCATCGGCTCGGGCTTCGACGGCACGGTCTACGCCCTCGCCGTCCTGCCCGGCGGCGACATCATCGCGGGCGGTGCGTTCACGAACGCGGGAGCGCAGCTCATGAACGGCATCGCCCGCTGGAACGGCTCGGCGTGGTCGTTCTTGGAGTTCGGCATGGACTCCTCGCCGATCAACCCGCCGGGCGTCGTTCGTGCGCTCGCGGTGCTGCCGAGCGGCGAGTTCGTCGCGGGCGGCCAGTTCTCCCGGGCGGGAAACACCTACGCGAGCAACATCGCCCGCTGGGACGGCGCGGCGTGGCACGCCCTCGCCGGAGGCTTCGGGAACTCCGTCGCCTCGCTGGCCGTGCTGCCCGACGGCGACCTCGTCGCGGGCGGTTGGTTCACGAGCTCATCCGGCCTCACCACCAACCACATCGCCCGCTGGGACGGCGCGGCATGGGCCGCCCTCGGCACGGGGCTCGACAACGGCGTGCTGGCCCTTGCCCCGGCCCCCAATGGCACGCTCCACGCCGGCGGCACCTTCGCCCGCGCGGGCGGTCAGGTTTCTTCCTGCTGGGCCCGATGGGCCCAGCCCACGCTGCTGACAATCGACACGCAGCCCGCCTCTCAGTCCGTGCTCTGCGCGGCAAACGTGACGTTCACCGTCGCCATCTCCGGCGCGGCCTCGCCCACCTACGCGTGGCGCAAGAACGCCGTGGCCATAGACCCCGTGCTCAATCCCAGCGCCGCCACCGCCGCGCTGCAGCTCCCCGCCGTCGCCCGTGCCGACGCGGGCGTCTACACCGCCGTGGTCACCGACTCCGGCGGCTGCTCGATCACGACCAACCCGGCCACGCTCGCGATCTGCATCGCCGACTTCAACTGCTCGGGCGCGATCGACCAGGCCGACATCTTCGACTACATCAACGCCTGGTTCGCCCACGACCCCGCCACCAACACCAACGGCGTCAACGGCCTCGAAATCCAGGACGTCTTCGACTTCCTCAACGCCTGGTTCGGCGGCTGCACGTAACCCATCCCGGGCTCGCCCGATTCGCGTCGGGCGAGCCCCTTTTCCCGGGCGTCGCGCCATCCCAAAGAAAAAGACCCCGCATCCCGCGGGGTCGTGTCTTCAAGTCTGTGGCCTGTTCCCTGTGCCCTGTGGCCTCAGGTGTTCGCCGCCTCTTCCTTCGCGGCTTCCTTCTCTTTGGCCTTCTTCGCCTTCTTCTGAAGCGCGGCCAGCGACGGGTCCTTCGTCTTCTTTTCCTTGGCGAAGGCCGCCTCTTCCATGTACAGGATGCAGTGGCACGCCGGGCAGTTCACGAGCTTGCCGCTCATGAGCGAGCTGACGACCTCCACCGTCACCGCCATCATGCACGCCGAGCAGTTGCCCTCGTGGGCCCGGCGGTCGAGCACCTCGATGGGCGCCATGGCCTCGTCGCCGCGCGTCTTGATCAGGTCCTCGAGCATCCGCAACTCGCGGGCCGGGACGCCCTCGCACAGGGCCTTGCGCTGGGCCGTGAGCTCGGCCAGGCGGTCCTTGATCTCCGCGGCCTTGGTGTCGCGGTCGGACTTCGCGGTCTGAACGATCTTCGAGCGGTCGGTGTGCCCGGCGGTGACTTCGGCGAGCTTCTTGTCCGCCTCCTCCGCCTTCCCCATCGCCTCGAGCACCTTCTCATCGATCGCCGTCTTCTGCTCCTTGAGCGTGTTGAGCTCGCTCTGGAACACCGCGTATTCCTTCGCGGTCTTGGCGTTGTTCATCTGCTCGCGGAGGGCTGTTGCGCGGGCCTCGATGCGGGCCGCCTCGCCCTCCTCATTGGCAACCGTCGCCCGCAGCGCCTTGATCTGCGCCTCCAGCGTCGTCTTGCTCTTGTCGAGGTCCGCCAGCAGCGTGCTCTGCTGCGTCAGGAACCGCTCCGCCCCATCCAGCCTGCTCCGAAGTCCTCGGAGCTGCTTGTCCACTCGATAAACATCCAGGAGCTGTGTGGTCACCGACATCCAGGGTCCCCGCTGGTGATTGTGTCTATCAGATCGTCGCCGCTTTCAACTATACCCCACGCAATGCCCTCACGCCGCGCAACTCCCTCTCATTCTTGATGTTCGCACTCCGGACGCATCACCCGCCCCCCGTCCGCCACGGCGTGATCATCCAGAATGCCACCGGAGCGGCCAGCAGGATCGAATCCAGCACATCCAGCACGCCGCCCATTCCGGGCAATGTCGCCCCGGAATCTTTCAGCCCCGCATCCCGCTTGAACACGCTTTCCAGCAGATCTCCGGCCTGTCCGACCACCGCCAGCACCCCGCCGATGAGCGCGGCCATCCACCACTCCATCCCGCCAACGCCCACACCCCCGAACACATTCCGATGCAGGGCCACCCCGCCCACCGCCGCCCCGGCCGCCAGAGCGATCCCTCCAAACAGACCCTCCCATGTCTTCCCCGGCGAAAGCCACGGGATCAGCTTGTGCCGCCCGATCGCCCGCCCGGTGAAGTACGCCCCGGTGTCGCACGCCTTGGTCACCAGCACCACCCCCGCCACCACCCACGCCGAGTGCTCGCGACGCAGCGCGAGCAGGAACCCGAACATCAGCCCGAGGTACACGAAACCGAACATTGCCGCCCCCGCCGCGGCCGTCGCCCCGCGAAGCTCCTTGTCGCGGATGTGCCACACCAGCGATCCGACGAGCACGGCCGTCGCGATCGCCGCCACCAGCGCCACGGCGTGCGGCCCCTCCATCTTCACCGGCGCCAGCGCCGACACCAGGAGCCCGCAGATCGCCGCGATGGCCATCCAGCGGCGCGACGCCATCACGCCGCCGGCCCGGAACATCCGCCCCATTTCCCGCGCGGCGATCGGCACGACCAGCAGCCCGATCACCAGCATCGCCACGCCCGCGGGAATCTTCGCCGCCCCGCCCGCCGCCGATTTCGGCAGCATCCAGAGCATCCACGCCGGTGCATCGAGTGTCGTCAGCCACTCATCAAGGTACAGCGCGCCCACCAAGGCGGCGATGAGCGTGATACCGACGATGAGGCGTTGCTTGAGCATTACGAGCGGAGGATAAGGGCGATGGGCAAGCGGCGGAGCCTCACTCGATCAAACAATCACTGTGCACGCGACCTGGTTTCCAGGCCGAAGGCCTTGTCGCCAATAGCCGGGGGTGGAGCAAAGGTCGCCTTCGGCGACCGGAGCGACACCCCCGGAAGCCTTCGCGGGACCAAGTCCTTTGACATTCTTGCGCATCCCGAAGGGATGCTCGTGGTAGGCTGCGCGCATGGCGTCCACGCTTACCTCCATACTCCTCCACATCACCTTTTCAACAAAGAGTCGACTCCCGTTGATTCCCCAGCACGTCGAGCCCGAGTTGTTCGCGTACATCGGTGGAATCTGCCGAAACGCCAAATCCCCTTTGCTCGCGATGAACGGAGTTCCCGATCATGTGCACATGCTTGTGAGCCTCTCCAAGACCGTCGCGCTTTCGGATCTGATGCTCGGCCTCAAGCGTGATTCCTCCAAGTGGATCAAGGAATCGGTTCCGGCCCTCCAGCAGTTCGCCTGGCAGGATGGCTACTTTGCATTCTCGATCGGCCAGTCCGGCGTGGCGGGATTGACCGAGTACATCGCTTCCCAGAAGCACCACCACGCGACCGTGGATTACAAGGACGAAATTCGCGCGTTTCTTCGGAAGTACGAGATCGAGTGGGACGAGCGGTATGTATGGGATTGACCGCGATACTCGATCAACCCTTCGGGTTGTGATTCACGTTGGCGGCCGGTTCCGGGGGTGTCGCTGCGGCCGCTCGCGCGGCCTCCACTCCACCCCCGGCTATTCACGCTGAGGCCTTCGGCCTATGACGCGGCTTATCCAAGCCCCCCGAACTTCCTCGTCCGCCCCGCGAAGTCCCGGATCGCCGCGTGCAGGTCGGCCACGCCGAAGTCCGGCCAGAGCACATCCGTCACGTGCAGCTCGGCATACGAGATCTGCCAGAGCAGGTAGTTGCTCACGCGCATCTCCCCCGCCGTGCGGATGAGCAGGTCGGGATCGGGCAGGCCCGCGGTGTACAGGTGGTCGTGCACGGTCTCGTCGGTGATGGCCGCGGGCTCCAGCTCGCCGCGCTTCACGCGCTCGGCGATGGCCCGCACCGCGTCGACGATCTCCGCCCGCGCCCCGTAGTTCACGGCCAGGCAGAGCGTCGAGCCCGTGTTCCCCTTCGTGAGTTCCGTCAGCCGATCCGCGGCTTCGAGCACCTCGGGGGCGAGCCCCTCGCGCCGACCGATCTGCCGGAACCGCAGGTTCTCGGCCATGAACTTCTCGATCTCGCCCTCGAGATACGTCATGTAGAGCTGCATGAGCGCGGAGACCTCGCCCGCCGGACGCTTCCAGTTCTCCATCGAGAACGAGTACAGCGTCAGCACCTCCACGCCGAGGGCGCCGCACTCCTCGATCACCGTCCGCACGGCCGCGGCCCCGTTGCGGTGGCCGAACTCGCGCGGGAAGCCCTTCTGCTTGGCCCAGCGTCCGTTGCCGTCCATGATGATCGCGATGTGGCGCGGGATGCGCTCGGGGTGCACATCGGGCAAACGGCCCATCGGATCGGCCTTGGGGTTGCGACGTCGGATCCGCTCCACCGCCCGGATCGCGGCGGGATCGCCCGCGAACGGGCTGGCCGTGGTACTGGCCGAGGGTGCGCCGGGGCGGACGGATGTGGTGGTGGTGGGGACTGCGGACATCGGGATTCAGCACAGATCGTAGGGCAACCGCCCGCCGATCTACGCCGGTGGCGGGCCAGGGTTCACCGCCAATCGTGCAAAGGGTGGCACTGGCGGCTCGCCCACCAGTAGTGAGTTCAAGGGGTATCCCACTCCCAACCACCTCCCGCAGCCCCATCCCCCATTCACGCGACATGGACGCCTTTGGCGCACAAACGTGGTCACTCAGCGCCACCCCTCCGGCATTTTCCAAAGAAAATCGCTACACCCGTTGCCCACGGGTCTTGCGCCCCGATCGGCGATTCCGCCTGCCACGTTTGTGCGCGCGCCGGTGGTATGTCCGCCCATGGGTAGAGGGGCCGCACGCGCGGCCTGCACGTCGTCCATCGTACATCAAACCTCGTACATCCCCATGTCCTACTCCAAGGCTCTCGAAATCGCCCGCATCGCCGCGCTCCACTCCCTCGTGCACACCATGCAGAACGCCGACACGTGGGCCGAGCGTCGCCGCGCCGCCATCGCCGTTCTTGAGGCCCCCGAGCCCAACGAGCCCGAGTCCACCTCCCCCGCTCCCGCGGGGGAGGTGGACAAGCGAAGCGAGGCCCGAGGGGATAAGACGGCCCTTCGCGCGCAGCCTGCAACAACTCCCACGGCGACCCCGGACTCACAGTCCGAATCATCCGACATCGCCCATCCCACATCCGACATCGAATCACCGGATGGTCTGCGCCCGATCCGGCCCAACACTGATGAGCCCAACCGGTACGCCGACCACCTTCTCGATCATCTCGATGTACCCCAGCGCCCCGGCGGGTAGGTGGCCGCGATCCCGGGCCGCCGTCACATCCTCGCTAAACCCGCGGAGCGTCTCGTACACCGGCGTGGCCCGGTCCAGCTCCTCCGCATCCGCGGGGAACCGGTCCGTCCTCTTGCCGTCGATCTCGTAGGCCACGCACACCTTGAGCTCGTCGAGCCCGCTGAGCACATCCAGCAGCATCACCGCCAGGCTCGTCACCCCGTTGAGCATCGCCGAGTAGCGCACGGCGACGAGGTCGAGCCACCCGACCCGCCGCGGCCGACCGGTGGTGGTGCCATACTCGCGCCCCTTCTCGCGGATGCGGTGCCCGATCGCGCCCGCCGGGCTGGTGGTGTCGGTCGGCGAGCCCAGCTCGGTCGTGAGCGGCCCATTGCCCACGCGCGTCGAATACGCCTTCACCACGCCGATCACCTCGCCGATCCGCGAGCCGGGAATCCCCGTGCCCGCCGGGATTCCCAGCACCGTCGTCGACGAGCTGGTCACGAACGGGTGCGTGCCATGGTCCACATCCAGCAGCGCGGCGTTGGCCCCCTCGAAGAGCAGCCGCTTGCCGTCGCCGAGCATGTCGTGGAGCAGATAGGTCGTGTCCTTCACGCGGTCCTTCAGGCGCGCCGCCAGCGGCGTGGCCCACGCCATGACGTCGTCGGGGTTGAACTGCGTGCCACCGATCGCAGCTTTGGGCGATCGGTGCTCTTTCTCCGCCTCGGCCAACCCGCGCACCGTCGCGTTCTTGATGGCGCACGAGAGCTCGACCTTGCTCCGCAGCACCTCCGGCCGCAGCAGGTCGCACATGCGCACGGCCGTGGCCCGGTGGGCCTTGTCGGCGTAGGCCGGGCCGATGCCGCGCTTGGTCGTGCCGATGGCCCGGATGGGCACCGCCACGCTCCGCGTGGCGCCGTGCTCGGCCACGTGCTCGCGAGCCCGGTTGAGCACGTTCTCGCGCAGCTCATCCTCCGCCTTGTGGTAGGGCAGCACCACGTGCGCGTGCGAGGAGATCACCAGGCCGGAAACGTCCACGCCCCGGGCCGCGAGGCCGTCCATCTCCTTGATGATCACCTCGGGATCGACGACCACGCCGTTGCCGATGATCGCCAGCCGCCCGGGATTCAGGATCCCCGACGGGATCAGGTGCAGCGCGTACCGCTCGCCCTTGACGACCACCGAGTGCCCCGCGTTGGCCCCGCCGTTGTACCGCACCGTCGCGTCGTAGCCCGAGGCGATCAGGTCGACGACCTTTCCCTTGCCCTCGTCGCCCCATTGCAGGCCGACCACGGCCGTGCACTGGGCCTTGCCATTGGCGGACACGCTCGTCGGCTTCGACATGGACGCTGGAACAGTCTGGGCCATCCGACAAGTCTCCGGGAAATGGGCGAATCGCCTGACGATAGCGGGCGTTTCCAACGGAGTAATCGGACCTGCCGGATGTCGGTTCTCGGGCACGTCCTCTCCCCGGCTGATTTCACCCCCGTTTGGGGCCGATGGTTCTCTATACCCGCGAGGACCCTCAATATGCCCAACGACCACATCCGCATCATGTGCCCGTCGCTCTCGTGCCGGAAGATCCTGGCGGTGCCGGTCAGCTCACGGGGCAAGAACGTCCGCTGCCAGAACTGCGGCTCTACCATCCGCGTGCCCGAAAAGGTCGCCGCGCCGGCACCCGCCGCGGCCGCCGACGAGAAGCAGCCCGCGACCCCGCCGGCCAAGGCCGCGTAACTCAGCCTTTGCAGGTCAGGCCGGCCCGCCCGCATCCCGCACATCCGCCTCACGCCGGGCCGCATCCCACGCGGCCCGCATGTCCTGCGCCGCCTCCGGGGTGAGCAGGCCGCGATCGACGTGGTCCTGGATCTCCTGGTCCTCTTCCTCGAGCGTGCGCGTCCGGCGCTCCTGCGCGACGATGGGCTTCGGGGGCGGCCCCACCGAGATCTTCACGTCGTCCACCGGGGCCAGGCATCGTTGGAGGAAGTGCTTCTTCCGCCCGCCGCGCAGCGTTCGGTCGAGCTCGAACCGCTGCGAGCCGTTCTCCACCAGCACCACCAGCACACCCTTGCGGATGTCCAGCAGGATCGCCGGGAACGCGAGGTAGGGCTCGACGGTCTCGCGCCACGCCGCCGCGGCCCGGCCGAGGTTCTTCTTGCGGTTGAGCGTCTCGCGCACCCGCAGGTCCATCATCGTCGCGAGCGTCTTGTCGTTGCGAAGCTGGACGCGCTGCTTGAGCGGGCCGGCGCGATCGCCCAGCATCCGCCGGTCGCGAGCGGTCGGCTCGTTCTCCGGCGGCACGCGGCTCTTCCGCAGCCGCTCGATCCGCGAGATGGATTCCATGTCCCGACCGTCCATGGGCGCAGTGTATCAGCCGCGTTCCAGGGCCACGTCCAGTTCCACGGTTCTCGCGGCCAGACACGCGTTGTCGGTACATGGCTGGTAGGTGATTCCGATGAGCGGCGTGCCCGTCCACTCCCCATCGCGCTCCAGCACGATCGGCAGGTCAAACTCGCCCGCGTACACCCGCATCACGCCCCCCTCCCCATAGGGCACGCCCGCCGGATAGTCCGCGTACACCCGCACGCCGCCGCCGCTGACGATGTGGACTTTGAAGGGCACAACGCCCACCACACCCTCGCCCACACCCTCGCCCGGCACGGCCGCGGTGAGGTGGTATCCCGGCGCGATGCGGATCTTCAGCACGATCCCGGTGGGCCCATCCGCGGGCACCTCCACGGTGTCGACGGCCGACATGATCTCGACGACTTCTGTTTCGGGCACCCCGCCACTTCGCGGCGGCTCTTCGGCGTCTCCGAACGCGGCCGCCACCAGGCCCCGATCGGCCATCATCAGCCGCAGCAGCCCGCGCAGGGCGTTCGCCGACCCGAGCGGATGAGCCGCGATCGCGCCGCTCATCGAAACCAGCGCCCGCGCGGCCTTGGCGAAGTAGGTCCCGTCGCCCGTGATCTGCCCGAGGCTGACGTAGGTGTTGATCATCACGGATGCCCCGCTCGGCATCGCGCCGTCGTGCACCGATCGCGTCCGCACGAACAGGTCCGGCTGGTCCGATCGCGTATCGAAGAACCCCCCGGAGCCGTCGCCGAAGAGAGCCTCGGCTCGCGCGATCAGGTCGCGGGCCGCACGCACCCATTCCTCGGAGCGGCCGTCGCGGGGGTTCGCCTCGTGAAGAGCGAGGAGCCCGTGCGCCACGAGCGCGTAATCCTCAAGGAAGGCCGGCACCGCGCCACGCCCCTTGGCGAACGTGCGCAGCAGCCCGCCGCCCGCCTCGCGCATGCGTGTGAGCACGAACTCCGCGCCGAGCGCCGCCGCGTCGATGAAGCGAGCCTCGCCGAGCGCTCGCCCCGTCGCGGCCAGGCCCGCGATCATCAGGCCGTTCCAGCCCGCGATGATCTTGTCGTCGCGCCCGGGCTGATCGCGCCGGGATCGCGCCTCGTGCAGACGGGCGTTCACGCGATCGAGCCGCGCAACGTCCTCCTCGCCCGAGAGACACAGCACGTTGGCCGCGGGGTCGGTTGGATGGTGCGGATCGCGGAAGTTCGGCCCCCCGGCCACGCCGTACACCGTCGCCGCCCACGCGCCGTCGTCCTCGCCGAGCGCCTCGACCAGCTGCGAGCGCGTCCACAGGTAGTTCTGCCCCTCGCGGTGGTTCACCTCGGCGTCCTGCGCCGAGTAGAACGCGCCCTCGGGCGAGGTCATCTCGCGCAGGACGTACTCGCACACCCGGCGCGACGTGCGGGAGAAGAGCGACGAGTCGAACGCCCCGGCCGCGCGGGCGTAGGTCTCGGCAAGCTGCCCGTTGTCGTAGAGCATCTTCTCGAAGTGCGGCACGAGCCACTGCGCATCCACGCTGTAGCGGTGGAACCCGCCGCCGACCTGGTCGAAGATGCCGCCGAGGGCCATGCGGGTGAGCGTGGCGCCCACGGCGCCGTCGATGGCGCGGCGGGTGTCCTCATCGGCCGCGGCCTCGCGGACCGCCAGCAGCAGATCGAGAAACGCCGGCTGCGGGAACTTCGGCGCGGGACCGAAGCCGCCGTGGATCGGGTCGTGCAGGCGCAGGAGCTGCGAGACGGCCTGGGTGATCTGGGCCTCGCCGATCCGCACCGGCGCAGCCGCATCCGCCACGCGCTCGCGCACCGCATCCGCGAGATGCTCGGCCTGTGCGAGCACCTCGCTGCGGCCATCACGCCAGGCCGCGGCGATGCTGTCGAGCACGTGCGGGAACGTCGGCATGCCCTGGAACTTCGGCTCCGCCGGGAAGTACGTGCCCGCCCAGAAGGGCTTGAGCGAGCGCGGCTCGAGGAAGACGCTCATGGGCCACCCGCCGCGCCCGCTGAAGGCCTGCACGGCGGCCATGTACACATCGTCGACGTCGGGGCGCTCCTCGCGATCGACCTTGACGCACACGAACGCGGCGTTCATCTTGGCGGCGATGGCGGCGTTCTCGAACGACTCGCGTTCCATCACGTGGCACCAGTAGCACGTGGAATAGCCGATGGAGAGGAAGATCGGCACATCGCGCCGCCGGGCCTCGGCGAAGGCCTCCTCGCCCCATGGGAACCAGTCCACCGGGTTGTGGCGGTGCTGGAGCAGGTACGGGCTGGTCTGGGAGGCGAGGCGGTTCACGGGGATCAACACTACGAGCCCTCCGCGCGAGCGGAGGCCGATTGCGGCATGGTCGAAGGGGCTCAGGGGGCCCTCTCGTGGTGAGCCTCTTCGACTTGGGCAACGCCGGAGTCAACCTTCGCTTGCGCGAAGGGCTCGTAATGCAGAGGCTCGGAAGTCACTCCGGCCGCACGCTCATCTCGCGGACGACGAGGGCAACCAGTCGGTCGTCGCAGGCCGAGACCTCTTCGGAGTGGCGTCCATGCGGGACCAGGGCCCGGATGGCGGCGCGGCTGGAGCGCAGCACGGCATCCGCGGGCACCGACATGGCCGTGAGGCTCACGTAGCCGGCGGTGATGCGCTGGGCGTTCTCGTCGTCGCCGCGAGCACCGGCGGGGGCCCACTTGGCAAACGCGCCGGCGTACCCCTCGGCCGCGGCATGCAGGGCATCGACGCAGCGGGCGAGCTCCGGTGCGCTCGCTCCCGAACCGGCGATGGCCCCGAGCACGTCCGCGATCGCCTCGCGCAGCGCGGACAGTTCGGCGTGGAGGTCGTTGCGGAGAAGCTGGATGCGTCCCCCCCCGGCCCGCAGCAGGATCGGGATCGCGACGGAGAACAGCCGCGTGCCCATGCGGGCCTCGGCACGCTGGGCGATGGATGAGGCGCCCGAGCGCACCACGCACAGGTTGTGCCGCAGGGCGAACCGGTCCAGCGCGGCGGAGACGGGGATGTTGATGCCCGGATCGGGCCCGCCGCGGAGAAGATCGGCGGCCATGTGGTCGAGCGCCTTGGCCGCGCTCTGGGCGGCGCGCTCCTCCGCGCCGCGCGTGAGCGGGCGGAGGCTGGCGAGCTCGTCCTCCTCGGCGATGGACTGGTACACGCCGGGAAGCTCATCGCAGCACTCGTCGCCGTCGAGGCCGGAGGTGATCAGGCCCGCGGTCCAGAGCGGCGAGGACCATCGCCAGGATTCCATCAACCGGAGATAGTGGGGGGAGTCGTTCACCGCGGCGCGGACGGCGGTGCGGCTGGCACCCTCGGCCGGGTGCGGCATCAGCGTGACCACGTGATCGGCGAGCGTGAGCGCGGCCATGGCGGGCGCTTCACGCGTGGCGAGGTGGTAGGGGCTGAGGGCGAGGCCGAGGGGCATGGGGCGGATCGGGGTCAGGAGTGATAGCCGCGCGGGTGGGCCTTGAACCAGTTCCACGCGGTGGAGACGATGGTGTCGGGATCGGTGATGCGGGCTTTCCAGTTGAGTTCGGTCGCGATTTTGCGGGGGTCGGCGAAGAGTTCGGGGGGATCTCCCGGGCGGCGCGGGCCCTCGATGACTTTGAAGTCCTTGCCCGTGACGCGCTTGACGGACTCGATGATCTGGCGGACGGAGAGGCCGTTGCCGATGCCGAGGTTGTAGAACCGGTGCTCGCCAGTCTTCAGGGCCTTCATCACGGTGACGTGGGCGTCGATGAGGTCCTCGACGTGGACGTAGTCGCGGATGCAGGTGCCATCGGGCGTTGGGTAGTCGGTGCCGTGGATGCTCAGGGCCTCGCGCTGACCGAGCACGACCTGCAGGCAGACCGGGATGAGGTGCGTCTCGGGCTCGTGGTGCTCGCCGATGAGGCCTGAGGAATCCGAGCCGGCCACGTTGAAGTATCGCAGCGCGGCCCACGAGAAGGGACGCTTGTCGCGCCAGGCTTGCGCGGCGAAGTCGCGCATCATGAGTTCGCAGAAGAGCTTCGACCAGCCGTACGGATTCACCGGCTGCTGCGGGCACGTCTCGGGGATGGGGATGAACTGCCGGGGCGGCTCGCCGTAGGAGGCGCAGGTGGAGGAGAAGACGAGCTTCTCAACTCCGCCGCCCGCATTGGGATCGGTCCAGCTCTGCTGGATCGCCTCGAGGAGCGAAAGCGTCGCGGCGGTGTTGTTGCGGTAGTAGCGCAGCGGCTGCGTCACGCTCTCGCCCACGTAGGCCATCGCGGCAAAGTGCATGACCGACTTCACCCGGTGCTCGGCGAGCAGGCGGGCCATGAGGGGGCCGTCGCCGACGTCGGCGGGGACGAAGGTGAGGCGGCCCTGCGCGATGGTCTGGAGCCGCTCGATGGCTTCCACATGCCCGCGGAAGAGGTTGTCCACGGCGACGACGCGCTGGCCGTCGCGGAGGAGACGGAGAACGGCGTGGGATCCGATGTAGCCTGCGCCGCCGGTGACAAGAACGGTCATGAAGAGCAACTCCGAGGGGTGAAGCTCGGATGATACGGGGCGGCGCGTCGGTGATGTTCGGGCGAGCGGACGAAGACGCTTACTTCGGTCCGGGCTCGCTCCGGTGGGCTCGACGCAGCCATCCGCCGACCCTGGGCGCCGCCTGTTGCGAGGCGTAGATCAGCACCCACAGGCCTGCGGCGATCATTCCGACGCTGAGCCATTGGCCGCGCGAGAGGCCGAGAATGCGCCGGACGGCGAGCTGGGCGTCGGGGAGGCGGATGAGCTCGGTGAGGATGCGGAGGACGCCATAGGCAATCAGGAAGAGCGCGCCGATGACGCCCGGCTTGCGGGGCCTCGCCCAGGCGATCCACAGGACAAGGGCGAGGACGAGGCCCTCGGCCGCGGCCTGGTAGAGCTGGCTGGGATGGCGTGCGGAGATGAGCGGCCGGAGCTCATCGGCGTGCCGCCAGCCCTCGTGGGCGAGGCGGTGGAGCCCGGCGCGGAGGCCCTCGGCGGAAGCGTCGGGTGCGAGCGGGCGGGCAAGGGCGATGATCTTCTGCCACTGCTCGGAGGTCTGAACAAGATCGGGGCCCGGCGAGGTGATGCCGAGACGGTCGGTGGCGCAGAGGTCGATCTCCTGCGGATACTGCACGGCCCACCACGGGCTGGGCTCGCCGGGCTTGGCGACGATTGCGCCCAGAAGCTCGCCGTTGACGAAGTTGGCGAGGCGGCCGAACATGAGCCCGGCGGGGGCGACAAGGGCCATCGCATCGCAGATGTGCATGAACGACGTGCGGCCGACGATCTGGCCCTGCTCGTTTCTGAAGCCGCGGCTGATGCGATACGCGGCGAGAATCGTGCCCACGATGCCGCCGTGGCTGGCCATGCCGCCCTCGTTGATGGCCAGGAGGCCCCAGAAGGGGAAATGCTCGGAGAACGTGGTGAGCAGGCGCGGGTCGTAGAAGAGCGCGTAGCCGATGCGCCCGCCGACAAGGGCTCCGCCGATGAGCCAGAGCATCGCGTCGCTGACGCGGTCGTACGGGATGGCGATAAGGCCGCGGCGAGCCATGGCTCGCATGGCGAGGTAGGCCACGATGAAGCCCGCGAGATAGGACAGGCCGTACCAGCGGATGCCGAAGTCGGCGCCGAGCTTGACGGCGAAGGGGGAGAGCGTGTGGAACCAGGCGGCCAGAGTCATGGGGAGAAGCGGATGAGGAATGAGGGGATGGGGAATGAGGGGAGGAGAGAGTCAGCGGGCGTCGATGTTGAAGAAGTGCCTGGTGTTCTCGTTGAGGTGGTGGTGGAAGTCGGGCCAGGGGACTTTTCGGATTTCGGCGAGGGCCTTGGCGGTGTCCGCGGTGTAGGCGGGGAGGCAGGGGCGCTTGCCGCGGTGGGGGACGGGGGAGAGGAAGGGGGCGTCGGTCTCGACCATGATGCGATCGAGTGGCATGAACTTGGCCGCGTCGCGGAGCTCGGGGGCGTTTGGGTAGGTGAGCACGCCGGTGAAACTGACGAACGCGCCGAGGTCGAAGATCTGCATCATGTCGCCGGGCGTGCCCGTGAAGCAATGGAAGACGAACCGCTCGGGAGCGAGGCGCGTGGAGCGGAGGATGGGGATGAGGTCATCGAAGGCCTCGCGGCAGTGGATGACGATGGGGAGGCCGTTCTTTTTTCCGATGCCGCCGGGTTTGTCGTGGTTGACGGACTCGATGAAGGCGAGCTGCTCCTCAAGGACGGCGAGCTGGATGTCGTGGGTGGGCTTGGGGTAGTGGTTGTCGAGGCCGAGCTCGCCCCAGGCCACACACTTTGGATGAGAGGCGACGCGCTTGAGGTTGTCCCAGATGTGGACGCCGCCGGCCCGGGCGGCGGCGCGCTCATCACCCACATCGGCATACAGCGGATGGATGCCGGCGGAGCACCAGACGCGCTCGTGGGCGGCAGCGATGTTCAGGGCGTCGAGACAGTCGAGGGTGGTGGTGGAGATGGTGATGCACCCGGTGACGTCGGCGGCCGCGGCCTCTCGAAGGGTCTGGTCGATCTTTCCCGCAAAGTCGGGGAAGGTGAGATGGCAGTGGGTGTCGATCATGGGGGTGGGGGTGCGGCGAAGAGTAGGAGCAGAAGGCGATACCCTTGAACGATCGATCAAGCAGAAGGGGCCGCGGATGAACCAGCGAAGGCGCGAACATGGTGTGCGTGGATGCGGATGGGGCGCGATCGTCGCATTGGCGGTGATCGTGGCCGCGCCGGCGGCGGCATGGGCGCAGGTGATTGAAGACTACTGGTACGTCGTGGAGATCCAGGGGAAGAAGTGCGGGCACATGCACGCTTCGACCACCAAGGACGGGGCGCGGTTCGTGACCAAGAGCGAAATGTCGATGAGCCTCAAGCGGGGCGAGGCGGTGGTGCCGGTCGGGCTGTCGTCGGAGTTCACGGAAACGGCCGACGGCAAGCCGGTGCGGATGCGGTCGGAGGTGAAGCTGGGGACGATGCCGACGATCGATGAGTACGTGTTCAGGACCGATGGGGTGGAGGTGAGCCACGTGGTGGCGGGGGCGAGGACGACCGACAAGAAGCCGCTGCCGGAGGGGGAGTGGCTGACCCCGGTGACGCTCGGAAAGTTCATCGAGGCGAAGATCGCGGCGGGGGAGAAGGAGTTTTCGGCGCGGACGATCGAGCCGACCGTGGGACTCGCGCCGGCGCGGCAGACGATGAAACTCATCGAGAAGACGACGCTCGATGTGGTGGGCAAGACGGTGCCTGCGCTGAAGTGGTCGGCGAAGAACGAGATGGTGCCGAATGCGGAGTCGACCGAGTACACCGACGAGCGGGGCGTGTCGCTGCGGAGCGAGAACGATATCGGCGGGATGCGGGTGGTGATGGTGCGGGCGGATCGGGCCGTCGCGATGGCGAAGGCGGACCCGCCGGAGTTGCTGGAATCGACGTTCATCAGGCCCGATCGTCCCATCAAGGGGGCGCGGGAGAGTTCGGTGGGGGACTATCTCGTCAGGTGTCCCGAGGCGCCCATCGGCGAGTGGCCCAGTGCGGGGGCGCAGACGGTCACCAAGGTGGATGAGCACACCGTGAAGGCGCACATCGACGTCGCGGCGAGAATCGAGGCGCCGAAGGCGGATCAGGACAACGCGGCGTATCGGAATCCGTCGGCGATGATCAACTCGACCGATGTCGAGGTGGTGCGACTGACGAAGGACGCGGCGGGGGAGCGGGACAAGGACAATCCGGCCGCGCGGGCGGAGAGGATGCGGAGCTACGTGCACGGGTTCATCCGCAAGAAGAGCTTCGACGTGGGTTTCGCGTCGGCGGCGGAGACGGCGCGGACGCGTTGCGGGGATTGCTCGGAGCACGCGGTGCTGCTGTGCGCGATGCTGCGGGCTGATGGGATCGCGTCGCGGTGCGTGAGCGGGATCGTGTACGTGGACGGCCCGGCGCCGGGGAAGAGCTTCTTCGGGTACCACATGTGGACGCAGGCGTTGTTGAAGAAGGACGGGAAGATGTGCTGGGTGGACCTCGATGCGGCGCTGTCGAGCACGCGGCCGATGGATGGAACACACCTGGCCATCTCGACGCTGTCGCTGGCGGATGGGGAAACGGTGAACGCGCTGCTGGATACGCTGCCGACGCTGGGGAAGCTGAGGGTGGAAGTTGGGGCAGTGACGAAGTGACGGAGTGATGAAGTGACGAAGCAAGAGACCATGCCGCCATCTGATTTGCCTCGGCTGCCTGCGCGGGGGTCTTCGTCGCACAAGGGAACGTTTGGCACGGTGGCAGTAGTGGGTGGGTGCGCGGCGGGGGGCGTGCGGATGATCGGTGCGCCCGCGCTGGCGGCCATGGGGGCGCTGCGGGCGGGAGCGGGGCTGGCGAAACTGGTGATGCCCGAGCCGGTGTTGACGAGCGCGCTGGCGATGTGCCCGAGCGCGACGGGCGTGCCGCTGGCGGTTGATGAAGCGACTGGCGAGGTGGTGGCTCACGAGGCGGCGAGCACGCTCGACGGGGTGTTCGAGTCGGCGACGGTGGTGGCCGTCGGGCCGGGGCTTGGGCACTGGGCCGGGTCGCGTGCCGCGACGTTGCGCGTGATTCAGCAGGAACTCTTGCCGGTGGTGGTGGACGCCGATGCGATCAACTGTCTCGCGGCGACGCCGGAGTTTGTGCGTGATTTTCGGGCCGCGGCGGTGCTTACGCCGCATCCGGGGGAGTTCAGGCGGCTGTGCGAGGGGATGGGGCTCAGGGGCGATCTGGGGCTGGCCCAATCGGGGGGGCGCGAGAAAGCGTGCGAGCAGATGGCGCAGCGGCTGGGGCGGGTGGTGGTGCTCAAGGGCGAGGGGACGGTGGTGTCGGACGGGCTGCGGACGTGGGTGTGCCCGCGCGGGCATCCGTGCATGGCGACGGGCGGGACGGGGGATGTGCTCACGGGCCTGATCGCGGGGTTGATCGCGCAGTTCTGCCCGCGGGTGGAGCAGATGCTCATGCGGGCCAAGGTGCCGGCGATGCCCGCCGATCCGGCGAGGCCGCTGGACCTCTACGACGCGGCCCGGGTGGGCGTGTGGGTGCACGCGTGCGCGGGGGAGGCGTGGGCCGCGGCGAAGGGCGCGAGCGGCGGGATGCTGGCGATGGAGCTTGGGGAGTTCGTGCCGGGCGTGGTTGAGACGCTGCGGCGGTGATGGTGGGCCCGCGTGGCCGGCCCAGAGCGGCCGGCCGCGGCACCCAAGTCATTGCAGCTGGCGCGGGCCGGCGGAGGCGACGAGGCGGATGGAGGGGGCGTCGTTGCCCACGCCGATGCGGAGGTCGTTGAAGTCGTTGGGGGCGATGGTGAGGTCCATCGTGGCCTTCACCAAGCGAGGGCCGGGCTCGAACTGGAGGATGAAGGCGCACTCGGTGACGCCGGTGAGCAGGGGGCGCTCCTGGATGATCGAGCCCGAGGAGAGATCGGTGACCTTGTACCAGAGTTCGAACTGGCCGGGAACGGTGGCGGAGTTGCGCCGCTCGAGGCGGGTGACGCGGTTGAGGCCGGCCTGCTGGTCGGCGTCGGAGACGAACTCCATGAAGTTGCTGGTGATGGGGTTCTGGGCGGCGTCGAGGACGTCGGCGGGGGCGGGGCCGAACTGCGAGCCGGTGCGGATCATGGCGAGCACGCGGTGGACGACGATGCGGGAGACGACGTGGGTGGAGGCGCCCTCGGTGGTGTGCTTGTAGCCGCGCCACGCGGCGTCGAAGGCCTGGAGCGTGGCGGTGAGGAGGGTGGCGGAGATGGTGAGGGCGACGAGCATCTCGACAATGCTGAAGGCAGGGCGCAGGCCACAGGCCGCAGGCCGCAGTGTTGAACGCCGCGAGTGCCTTAAAGTCTGTGCCCTGTGGCCTGTTCCCTGTGAACTTCTCATGGCTTCCCTTCTCGATAGGTCATGGTGAGGGGCACGGCGGAGAGGGCGAGGGGGATTCCGTCGGGCATCTGGATGGTGGGGTTGTAGTTGATCTCGACGCGGCCGTATCCGTAGAAGGGGATGGGGGTGGAGCCGGAGGGCTGGGTCTGGGTGGCGTCGACGTCGGGGATGCCGTCGCCGTCGGTGTCGTAGCCGACGATGCGCTGGCCGCCGACGATGGGGAGCGAGGAGGGATCGATGGCCTCGCCGTCGCCGTCGGTGGTGCCGAAGTAGCCGATGGTGGAGTTGAAGTTGGCGGGGTTGCCCACGGCGGTGCCGTTCTGCTGGAGGGGACCCTGTCCGTAGACGGGGGCGAAGGTCATGAAGAGGGCGCCGTCGACGCGGGCGTTGCCGCGGATGTCCATGACGCCGGCGACGATGGAGCCGCGGAGCTGGATGTTCTGGGAGAGGGGCGCGCCGGAGCCGGTGAAGGCGTCGGTGGGCGCGTCGTAGGAGCCGACGTCCACGGAGTAGTTGGGGAGCATCATGCTCGACTTGCTGATCTCGACGAGGTCGGAGGCGCTGGGATTGGCCGAGGGGCTCGAGTCGTTGGGGTTGGAGGTGGTGAAGCGGGTGGAGCCGGTGAACTGCATCTTGTTGCGGATGTTGGTGTAGGCGGTGGGCGTGTCGGAGACGACGGAGCCGACGAAGAGGCAGTCGTGGAAGCGGATGTTGTTGGAGTAGAGCTTGGTGTTGCGGTTGGCACCCGTGACGGTGGCGCCGTTGATGACGGGCGGGTCGGGGAAGGAGGAGTAGTTGGCGGGGCCGTCGGCGACGTTTCCGGAGGTGTAGCGGACGAAGTCGCTCTTGTCGAGGGCCTGCGTGTTGGCCACGGGCGCGTTGGCGGTCGTGTCCCAGACCATCTGGCCGTAGAGCGACCAGTTGGGGTGCGAGTTGTCGGTGTAGGAGCGGACGTAGGTGACGCCGATGAAGGTGCACTTGACGAACAGGGCGTTGGTCCCCATGGGGATCTGCACGTTCTTGAAGGTCATGTTCTGGTAGCGGGGGCGGAAGTAGTAGTCGGCGTAGGCGGGGGAGTTGAAGGGCATCTTCTCCCAGATGTGCTGGCCGATCTTGCTCACGACGTAGGAGTCGGCGAGGTTGGAGCGGAAGTACATGGGGGCGCTGGTGCTCGCGGCGGCCTCGGTGTAGGTGGCCAGGGCGCTGCTGGCGATGCCGAGGTTGGTGGCGACCTGGGTGTTGAAGGCCGAGCCGCTGGCGATGTTCTTGAGCGAATCGCCGGCGGAACTGAAGGACGCCTGGTCGATCGCGGGGAGCTCGTCGGTGCCCGCGCCGAAACGGGTGGCGGTGTCGCCGGCGGCCGGGATGTACGGGCCCTGGAGCAGGTCGGAGTAGGAGCCGCCGCGTGCGGCGGACCAGGCGCTGGAGGTGGTCTGGAAGAGCAGGCGGCCGCGGACTTTGGCGTACTGGTCCTTGTAGTTGATCACGCCGTCGCGCCAGCCGAGGGCGCGGTCGCCGGCGTCGAGCATGGTGGAGGTGGTGACGATGCGGTTGTTGTCGTTGGAATCGGCGAAGCCGGAGATGCCGTTGCGGTTGCGGTCGGCGTTGCCGCCGTCGATGAGCAGAGCGAGGTCGTCGTCGGCGGTGAACTCGGCGGCGCGCCCGGCGTTGACGGTGCCGGTGGTGAATCGGTTGGAGAGGACGACGTCGCCGTCGTGGTTGGCGTCGTAGTGGTTGATGAAGATGTCGAACTCGTCGACGTAGCCGTCGTGGGTGGCGTCGGAGAACGAGCCGGCGGGCCAGCCGCTCGCGGTCATCTCGGCGGTGCCGGGGAGGCCCTGGCTCTCGATGGGGTGGGCGACGCGCAGGCGGTTGTCGCCGTCGGCATCGTACTGCTTGCATCCCTGCCGGAAGCGGGCGAGCTTGGCGTCGAGCGAGGCGTTGAGCTTGTCGAAGTCGCCCTTGGTCTGGATCGGGTCGCCGTTGGTGCGGGAGACGTCGGTGTAGCGGGCTCCGAGGTTGCCGTTGACGATGACGTTCTTGCCCAGCATGATGCGGCTGGGGCTGAGCATGGCCTGGCGGGGACGCTTGGCGATGCGGACGTCCTGCTGGATGGTGCGCCCGACGAGCCGCGCGGCGGAGTCGTTGGTGGAGCCGCGGTAGAGGTAGCCCGAGCCGGAGGCGCCGACGCTGGAGTATCCGGTGACGATGATGCGGACGTCGGTGCCGTTGGCGAGCGGGGCGTAGGTGATCTGGTACGCGCTGGCCTTGGAGCCGGCGACGGTCACGTCGGTGTCGAGGCCGATGAGTGGCGTGCGGACCCAGTTGGAGACCTTGTAGACCGAGGTGTCGACGCTGGTGGGCGTGAACGTGCCGGGCGTGGTGGGGAACCCCGAGGCGGTAACGATGTTGCCGTCGGCGGAGTGGGCGCTGATGAGGGCGTCGGCGATGCCGCGGATCACGACGGAGTCGATGCGACCGTTGGCCGCGGGCAGCACGGTGACGGTGCCGTCGGCGGAGGTGGTGGTGCCGGTCCAGAGGCGCGAGCCCATGTTGGAGTCGACGACGCCCTTGGAGCAGACGAAGCGGGCGATGGCGTCGTTGAGCTGCTTCTGGGCGATGCTCATGCCCGTCTCGGCCGCGCCCATGGCCTTGATGACGTGCAGGTGCGTGGCGGCGGTGCGAAGGTTGCCCTGGCTGGCGACGGCCATGGCGACGGAGAGGGCCCCGAACATGACGAGGAACATCATGGCCAGGACGCTGGCGACGGCGCGCTGGCGAACCTCGGGGCGCCGGAGCGACCGGAGTCGGCGGCTGGAGTTGGGGTTGAGCGGCATGGTCACGGTGAGCACCTCGGGCTGCGGGTCATGGCACGATCCAACTCACGCGGGCCATCTCGGTCTCGGCGGAATCAAAGGGGCCGCGGTACCTGACGATGACGGTGACGCGGAGTGGAAACTGGTCGATGGCGAGGCCCTTGAAGCCGGTGGTGGCGTCGCTTGGGAGGGTGGCGGTCTTGATGTAGGTGGTGGAGTTGTTGAAGGGGTCGATCTTGGTGACGAGGACCTCCTGCGACCAGCCCTGGAGGGGCATCGCCGCGCCGCCGAAGGTGGTGCGGACCTCGCCGTTGCCGTCGACGTCGGGGATGACGGTTCCGAAGGCGTCGATGGGGCCGGGGAGGTCTCCGTCGGCGTATCCGGTGGTGCCCGATGAGGTGAACTTGATGCCGTCGAAGGCGGTGACGTAGGCGAAATCGCGCGGCCCGACGTCGGTGGAGCGGGGGGCCCAGCCGCGGAGCGTGCCGCCCGAGTCGACGTAGAGCCCGTTGACGGGGTCGAACTTGGGGAGCTTGCGGGTGAGCTCGCGGATCTCGCCGGCGAGGTAGTTGGCGGTGGCGGCCTGGCTGGACCAGGAGTTGGACTTGATGAACGACTCCTGGGCCTGGACGAGGGCGAGCACGCCGACGCCGATGATGACGGTGGCGAGGGCGGTTTCGATGAGCGTGAAAGCGCGGCGGTGGCGGATGTGAGCTCCAGCCGTGCGGGCCGAGCGGCGCGAGGAGCGAACGGTGGAGTTGGGAGTCGGGTGAACCATGGGGATCTCGGTCTGCTACAGGCCGTATCTGGGGATGTGCAATCCAGCGAAGCGCGGGTCAAGGTCCCACAACCATCTCTCTGGTTCTCGGCCCTGCATCCGACATTCCACATCCGAAATCCGACATCGCGTCACTTGACCAGCGAGGACATCTTGAAGATCGGGAGGATGATGGCCATGGCGATGAAGCCGACGACGGAGCCCATGAGGATGATCATGATGGGCTCGATCATGCTTGTGACGGCCTTGATCTTCTCGCGGAGCTGCTTCTGGTAGTAGGCGGAGATCTCGTCGAGGACCTCGCCGAGCTTGCCGGACTCCTCGCCGGCGGCGATCATCTGGCTGACGGCCTGGGGGAGCAGGCCGGTTTTCTGGAGGGGCGAGGCGATCTTCTTGCCCTGCTTGACGCTGGAGTAGACGGTGCGCCACATCGCGCGGTACATGCGGTTGCCGGAGATGTCGCCGGTGATGGCGAGGGTGTCGAGCATGGGGACGCCGGCGTTGATGAGCTGGCCCATGGTGTGGAGCGAGCGGCCGATGTAGAGGGCGCGGAACATGCCCTTGATGACGGGGATGGTGAGGCGCATCTTGTCGAACCACCAGCCGCCGACCTCGGTCTTGGCGACGGCGTAGATGGAGCCGACGAAGAGCAGGATTCCGGCGACGACGAAGTACCAGTAGTTCACCATGAAGTCGGAGAGACCCATGAGGAACTTGGTGGCCCAGGGGAGGACCTCCTCCTTGCCCTGGAAGACGGCGCGGAACTTGGGGAGCACGAAGGTGAGCAGGAAGATGGTCACGGCGACGGCCATGGTGCCGATGACGCCGGGGTAGATCGACGCGCCGATGACCATCTTGCGGGTCTCGATCTCCTGGGCGATGTAGCCGGAGATTCGGTCGAGCATCTTGGCGAACGAGCCGGACATTTCCGAGGCCCGGGTCATGTTGATGTAGAGGGGGCCGAAGAGCTTGGGGTGGCGGGCGAGGGCCTCGGAGAACTGCTTGCCGCTCTCGACGTCGGTCTTGAGGCCGATGATGATCTTCTTGAAGGTGGGGTGCTCGGTCTGGTCGGCGATGCCGTCGAGGGCGGCGCGGAGGTTGATGCCGGCGCGGATCATGACGGCGAGCTGGGTGGTGAACTCGAGGACGTGGCGCTGCTTGGGCTTGCCGGCGTTGAGCTCGGCGAGCCAGGTGCCAAAGCCGGTGCTGGCCATGCCGGCCATGACCGGCGTGACCGAGACGACGCGGTGGCCCTGGTTGCGCAGGACGCTGGCGGCGGTGGCGACCGAGTCGGCGGCGAGGACGCCGACCTGGAGGTCTCCGGCGGTGGTCTTGACCTGGTAGCGGTAGTTGGGCATGGGGAACGTGACGGAGTGACGGAGTGAGGAAGTGACGGAGTGGGAGGGCCAATCCGCTGAACTGTCAAACCGGCTTCGTCCTCCTGCTGTCTTCGGTTCGGGACTTCGTCACTTGATCACTACGTCACTGCTCAGGCCACGAGCATGCGCTCGAGCTTGTCGGGGTACGCGGCCTGGGCGATCGCGTCCTCGCGGCTGACCATGCCGTTGAAGTAGAGCTCGGCGATGGCGGTGTCGAGCGAGCACATGCCCAGGGCGCGGTTGGTCTCGATGACGTTGGGGATTTCGAAGGAGCGGTTCTCGCGGATGAGGTTGCGCACGGCGGGCGTGCACAGGAGCACCTCGACGGCGGGCACCATGCCCGGCTTGTCGATGCGGCTGAAGAGGGTCTGCGAGATGACGGCCTGGAGCGTGTTGGCGAGCATCGAGCGGATCTGGTTCTGCTGGCCGGCCGGGTACATATCGATGATGCGCTCGACGGTCTGCGAGGCGTTGACGGTGTGCAGGGTCGAGAGCACGAGGTGGCCCGTTTCGGCGGCCGAGATGGCCAGGGCGGTGGTCTCGAGGTCGCGCATTTCGCCGACGAGCACGATGTCGGGGTCCTGACGCAGGGCGTGCTTGAGGCCCGAGGCGAAGCTGGGCATGTCGGCGCCGAGCTCGCGCTGCTCGATGAGGCAGCGGTTGGACGTGAAGGCGTACTCGACGGGGTCTTCGAGGGTGATGATGTGCTTGCGGTAGCGCTCGTTCATCGCCTGGATCATGGCGGCGAGGGTGGTGGACTTACCCGAGCCGGTATCACCGGTGACGAGCACCAGGCCGCGGGGGAGGTACGTGAGGCGGGCGATGACCTCGGGCAGGTTCAGGGCGGCGAGCGGCGGGACCTTGGTCTTGATCGAACGCATCGCGATCGCCGAGCAGGAGCGCTGCATGTGGGCGTTGACGCGGTAGCGGGCGAGGCCCGGCGCGGCGTAGGAGAAGTCGCTGTCCTTCACCTGGTCGAACTTGGCGAAGGCCTCTTTCGAGGCCATGTGCTCGACCATCGAACGGACGAGGTCGGCAGTGAGGACGGGGAAGTCCATCGGGGCCATGACCTGGTGGACGCGCATCATCGGGACGTGACCGGTGACAAGGTGCACGTCCGACGCGTCGTTCTCCTGCGCGGTGCGCAGCAGTTCGAGGAGCTTCATGCCCGCCTCGCTCTTGGGCTTCTCCGCGCTCAGGTGGGGCGCGGGAGCGGTGCCGATGGGCCCGTCCATGGAGGAAGAGCCGCGGGGAGTGGGGGAGGCCGGCGTGGTTGGAGAGGTGGGGGACATGGCCGGAAAGATCGGCGCATGCCGGAGAAGTGTTCACGGACGATGGTGCGTTTGCGGACTGGCCGCGCGGCGCATGCGGAGCAGGCCGCACAGACCGCAGAGTCGGATTTTCACGGGGTTATCGGGTTGCCGGAGAACCGCGCGCGGGCGGTTATCGCTGAGGCCGAGAACTCGCGGCGGCCGCGTCGCGGGCCTCGACGGCGAGCTGGTCGCAGCGCTCGTTCTCGGGATGGTCGTTGTGGCCGCGGACCCAGTGGAAGGTGATCTGGTGTTTCGTGAGCAGCTCGTCGAGCTGCATCCAGAGGTCCTTGTTCTTGACGGGCTGTTTGTTGGCTGTTTTCCAGCCTTTTTTCTTCCAGCCGGGGAGCCATTCCTTGAGGCCGTCGAGGACGTACTTGCTATCGGACCAGAGCTCGACGCGGGAACGCCGCGTGAGGGCGCTGAGGCCCATGATCGCCGCCATGAGCTCCATGCGGTTATTGGTCGTCATGGCCTCGCCGCCGGATTCCTCGGCCTCTTTGCCGCTGGCGGGGTGCTTGAGGATGTAGGCCCAGCCGCCGGGGCCCGGGTTGCCGGAGCAGGCGCCGTCGGTGAAGAGAAGGACGTGGGAAAGGTTGGCGTCGCCGTCCTTGGACATGGAGCGAGGATACACGGCGGATGCGCGGCGTGGTGAGACTACTTGCGGATGGCGTCGCGCTGGCGGCGGCGTTCTTCGCGGCGCTCCTCGGCCTGCTTGGGGTCCTCGGGCTCCGCCGGCGGTACGCGGGGGAGCAGGTCGGGGGCGCAGGCGAGGTTGTACGCGGTGATGGCCTGGCAGGTGGAGGACTGCTCGAGATACTCGCGGATGGCGAGATCAAAGCGGTCGTGCTGGGTGTGCCAGCCCCAGCCGTAGTCGGCGCGGCCGGATTCGTCCCAGAAGAAGCCGGGGACGCCGGCCTTGGTGAACGAGGCGTGGTCGCTGCTGCCGCCGCGCAGGAACTTCGGGACGACGCGGATGTTGGCGTTGAGCGGCTTGCCGTCGAAGGAGTCGGTGAACTGGTAGTTGATGGGTGCGGAGGCGGCGGCGAGATAGTCGGCCATGTCGGCGGTGCATTGCAGGCCGCCCTCGTAGTTGGTGCCGCCGTCGTCGTTGAGGCAGACGGAGACGTTCTTGGCCTGGTCGCCGAGTGACTTGACGTAGGCCTCGGAGCCGAGGAGGCCCTGCTCCTCGCCCGTCCAGAGGCAGAAGCGGATGGTGCGCTTCGGGCGGGCGTGGGCGGCGGAGAGGATGCGGGCGGCCTCGAGGGCGACCATGGAGCCGGTGCCGTTGTCGGTGCAGCCCTGCGAGCCGGGGCCGTTCCACGAGTCGAGGTGGCCGCAGACGACGACGACCTCGTCGGGCTTCTCGCTGCCGCGGATCTCGGCGATGGTGTTGTAGAGCGGGATGGGGCCGGCGGTCAGCGTGTGCTGGAGGTCGAACTCGACCTGGAAGGGCTGCTTGTCCTGCAGGCGGACGCGCATGTTGTCGTGGTCGCAGAGGCGGACGATGACCTCGACGTCGGGCGTGACATCCGCGAGCGTGCGGAACATGGCCTTGGGGGTGTCCTTGTACGGGCCATCGCGCGAGGGCTCGGCGGCGGTGGTCCACACGCGATCGCGCGAGTCGGTGGAGGAGGAGATGAAGCCGTGGATGCCGTCGAAGATCACCCGCTCTTCGATGGGAAGCTCCGCGGGGTTCTTGCCCTTGGCGACCTGCTCGCGGGCGTCTTTGCGGGCGAAGGAGCGGTCGCCGGCGCGCTGGCCGGGCTGGCGGACGCCGGTGCGGCCCTCGATCGTCACGGGCTGGAGCAGGACCCACGCGCCCTTGAGCGAGTCTTTGACCGCGGCGTATTCCTCCTCGGTCTCGGGCATGCGGACGACGGGGCCGCGCTTGGGGCCGTCGGTGCCGCGGGTCCAGCAGAGCGTGGTGAACTCGAAATCGCGGACGGACTTCCAGGTGTCCTCGGTGGTGCCGTCTTCCTTCTTCTTGGTGTCCTTGACGAGGAGCTTGCCGGTGGATGGGCCGCGGTCGAAGCGGGTGTTGGCGGTGCCCCATTGGAAGAGGTGCGCGTCGAGGCCGAAGGAGCGGAACTGGTCGAGCGTCCAGTTGTTGGCCTTCTCGGCGTTGGAGGAGCCGGTGAGGCGCGGGCCGATCTCCCGCGTGAGGTAGCGCAGGTGGTTCATCACCTGGTTGCGGTGCTTGCCCTCGTCGAGGATGCGGGCGATGGTGGCGCTGTCGCCCATCGGGATTCGCGGCACCTCGGCCTCTTTGCCCTCGCGGATGCAGACGGGGGCGGAGCGTCCGGCGGGGAGGGTGGGGCTGGAGGAGCAGGCTGCGAGGAGGAGCGGGAGAGTGGCCAGGAGGCCGCGGAGGGGGTAGCGCATTGATGGTTGTAGGCGCGCGCGCAATCCCTCATCGAGTTAGAGGTTCATGCGAGGCTCAGCGGTCTACGGGAAGGCCCTTTTGTTCCCAGAGGCGCTTGAGGGGGGCGAGCTCGGTGGGCTCCCAGAGGAGCGTGCCGTTGGAGAGTTCGGAGCGGATGAACTCGCCCTTGTCGCTGTAGATCGAGGTCTGGGATTGCGCGGCGTCTCGGGCCGTGATCGTGAGCGAGAGGAGCGGGCCCTGCTGGGTGAGCGTGCACTTGTGGAACGAGATCGCGCCGCCGTCGGCGCCGACATAGTCGCCCCACCAGTAGAAGCCCGTTTCGAGAAGGGCCTTCTTCTGCACGAGCAGGCGCGGCAGGATCATCCACTCGAACTGGGAGATGTAGCCCTCCGGCGGCATGGGCGGGTTGAGGGTCATCGGGGGGCGGCGGGCCTCGGACTTAGAGATCATGATGTCGCCCTTGTTGCGGGCGCCGGTCTCGGAGGCGTGGGCGGACTCGACGCCGTTTGCGTCCTTGACGCTGGTCACGATCATCCAGGTCTCTTCGGAGCGATCGGGCGTCATGAAGGCGATCGAGACGGCGTCGATGATCTTGTTGTCCTCGCGCATGACGCGGGTGCGGAGCTGGGCGAGGTAGCCATCCTGCTGCTCGGACTTGGACCACTTGGACTTGGGCTTGTCGGGGTTGATCTCGCCGCGCTTGCCCTTCCAGAACTTGAGGCCCTTGTAGCCGATCTCGATGTCGTCCATCTTCATGCCGTTCTTGGCGGGGCGGTAGAGGCGGAACCAGAGTTCCTTGTCGCCCATGGCCGCGGCGTAATCCTGCTCTGAAAGACTGGCGATGAGGGCCTGGCCGGACTTGATGGCCGCGCCGCGGGTGAGCATGAGGGCATCGGCCTTCTCGAACGTGGCGGTGCCGACGATGGTTTCGTACGCGCCGCGGAGCTTGGCGAAGTCGACCTCGTGGCAGATGAACTCGAAGACGACGAACTGGTGTGCGGTGGGCTTGAAGATGGTGTAGCCCTTGGTGAGGAAGGATTTGTCGCCTCGGGGCACGGAGATGTAGAAGCGGCCGGACAGGCCGCCGGGGAGGTTGAGGGCGTCGGTCTTCTCCAGCAGCTTTGCCTGAACGGAGTTGTCGTAGAAGTTCTCTTGCTTGTCGTCGGTGACTGCGTTGGAGCCCTGGATGAGCTTGATGGTCTGCTCCATTGCCTCCTGGATGGTCGCGGCCTCGTTGGTCGTCTGCGGCGTCTGGATGTTCAAGATCCAGGTGCTGGCTTCGGGGAGGATCTGGACGGTTTGCCGATCGCCCACCCGGTTTGAGCGGACCTGGCATCCGACGGGGAATCGCACCGACAGACCCACCGTATCAAGGTGGAAGGGCTCGTCGGAGAGGACGATTGCACCCGAGGCGGCCTGACCGGACTTGGTGGGGGCAGGGACTCGGATCTCTGACCCACCTGAACCGGGGTCTTTGTTCGGTTGAGCGAGGATTGGGCTGGCGAGCGCCGCGAGGGCGGTGATGGAACAAAACAGTCGGGTAGCGCGGAACATCGGGAGTTTCCCTGGGTATTTGGAACGGGTGGGTGCGGAGCCCCTTACAGGATCGGCTGGAGCGTGGGTGCGGGCATCGGGGATTGTTTCATAAGGATACGGGATAGAGGGCGAGAATTGCGCGACGAGTCCGTAGCGTGGGGGGATGGGCCAATTGTGGAGCGGTGTCTTGGCCGCGGTTTGACATTGAAGCACGGCTACCTACCCTTGTCGGCTCGCAACCGGGCGGCGTTCGTTGCCTGGTTCCTTCCGTGAATCTCCGTCCGACACGAAGCGGCCTTGGCCGCGGCTGTCGGAGTCACGATTCGCCGGCCCGTGGACAGGGGCTGCAAAAAAAGGAAGGACGCGAGTGGGTCGGCCTCTTTCGGGGCGTCGGCCACTGGAATCGAAGGCGAGGATCGCCTGAGGATCCGGAGAAGTCGTTGCGAAGGGCCCGCCCCATCGGCCCGAGCAACGAGGGCTTGTTCGTCGGATGGGAATGTTCGGGATTGTGTTGAGCTGGATTTGAACGAGGCGCACCAACGATGACCGGCGGCAAGATTCGAATTCGCATGGAGGCCTACGACCACCTCGCCCTCGACGCGTCGGCGAAGGAAATCGTCGATCACGCGAAGCGGACGAACGCGAAGGTCGCCGGTCCGGTTCCGCTGCCGACCCGCATCGAGCGCTACACGGTGCTGCGGTCGATCTTCATCGACAAGAAATCCCGCGAGCAGTTCGAGATCCGCACGCACAAGCGGATCATCGACATCATCGAGCCGAACGCGCGCACGGTGGAGGCTCTGAATCGTCTGGTTGTGCCGGCCGGTGTGTTCGTGAAGATCAAGGCTTGATTCCCAGACCCCGCGCCCGAGCGCGGGGTTGTTTTTTCGGATCGTTTTTCGCTTCCTCTGCCTCGTGCACGAAGCGCTCACCACCCGCGGGTGCGATGGGCAGAAGGGTTTGGACGGAACTATGGCACTCACGCTTCTTGGCAAAAAGCTCGGCATGACTCGCGTGTTCGGCGAGAACGGCGCGAGCATTCCCGTGACCGTCATCGAGTGCGGGCCGTGCGTTGTGACGCAGGTTCGCACCGTTGAGAACGACGGGTACGCGGCGGTGCAGGTCGGCTTCGGCGATCAGAAGCCGCGCAACGCCACGTTCCAGGTCATCGCGCACGACGCGAAGGCCGGAACGGGCCCGAAGCGGATGCACAAGGAGTTCAAGGTCGCGGCCGACAAGCTCGGCGAGTTCACCCTGGGCCAGACGCTGACCGTCGAGGCTCTCGCGGACCAGAAGTACGTGGACGTCACCGGCGTGAGCAAGGGCAAGGGGTTCGCCGGCGTCATGAAGCGCTACCACTTCAAGGGCATGTGCGCCAGCCACGGAACCGAGCGTAAGCACCGCTCGCCCGGCTCCATCGGCGCCCACGCCTCGAACCGTGGTTTCGGCGGCGGTCTGAAGAAGGGCAAGAAGATGCCCGGGCACATGGGCGACGAGCAGGTGACTGTTCGCTCGGTGGATGTGATCAAGATCGACGCGGCTCAGAACCTGATCCTGGTGAAGGGTCCGGTGCCCGGGGCCAACAACGGATATCTGGCGATTCGGGCGAGCACTCGCCTGAACCGCAGCAAGCAGAAGAAGCTCGCCGACGCCGCGTCCAAGTGATGCGGGGCGAGTGGACGTGAAAGTCCGACGGTCGGCTTCGTGCCGGTCGGCGGGCCCGGAAGGTCGGAACCCAGCGATGGGGACCGAAACCGCCGGGCGGGAACAAGAGTTCGGTGGACTAGGAAGTACCGTCCTGGTTCACAGATGATGCCGAGTCGATTCCGGGGCCCGCCGCTGAATAACAGGCGTTTCCCGGATAGGCGAGGATTTCGAGGACGACGGACCTCTCCGACAAAGTCGGAAGGCACCCGAGTCCAACCCGCGGGGCCGAGCGGCTCCGGGGTCAACGAAGGCGTCGGACGAGGTAAGACAGATGGATGTCCCCGTCTTGAACATGAAGGGTGTCGAGGTCGGCAAGTTGGCCGTCGATGCCGAGACTCTTGGCGGCGAGGTGAATGCCTCGCTGATCAAGCAGGCGTACGTGATGTACCACGCGAATCTGCGTCGGGGCACGTCGCGCACCCTCAACCGCGAGAACGTCGAGGGCTCGACCAAGAAGTTCCTGAAGCAGAAGGGCTCGGGCGGCGCCCGTCACGGCGACCGCAAGGTTCCTCACTTCCGGGGCGGCGGTCACGCGCACCACAAGCAGCGCGACCCCTCGGACTATCGCAAGGACATGCCCAAGAAGATGCGCCGCAAGGCGAATCTCAACGCGCTGCTCGCGAAGCTGATCGACAACGAGGTCAAGGTTCTCGACACGCTCGCGATGGGCTCGCCGAAGACCAAGGACTTCGTGTCGTTCCTCGAGGCGATCAAGGCCGAGCGTTCGGCGCTCGTCGCGGTGGGGCTTGAGAACGATTCGGTGCGCAAGAGCGCCCGGAACCTGGACAACGTGACGCTGGTGCCCGCGCACCAGCTGACCTGCTTCGACATGCTCAACCACCGCTACCTGGTGATCACGAAGAAGGACCTCGAGGCGTTCCTCAAGGGCCCGTCGTCGCAGATCACGAAGGTGGCGAAGGTGAACCCCCTCGGGCGTGCGAAGTCTGCGAAGGAGGGCGCGTAAGCCATGGAAGCCCACTACGTCATCAAGCGTCCGACCGTGACCGAGAAGGGCACGTTCGCGATGAACGAGCAGAACCGGTACACCTTCGAGGTGGACCCGAAGGCGACGAAGGACGACATCAAGTCGGCCATCGAGAGCCTGTACAAGGTGAAGGTTGAGAAGGTCAACACGCTCAAACGCCGGGGCAAGTTCCGCCGCATGAAGTACGGCGTGACGCAGATGTCCACGACGAAGACGGCGATTGTCCGGCTCAAGGAAGGCAGCACGATCGAGCTGTTCTGATTCGCCGGCCTTCGCCGGTGCAACTCAGGCAGACGGCATCGCAGATTGACGGGATTCGAGACACGACCGAACGAGACTGAACCATGCCCATCCGCATTTACAAGCCCACCAGCGCCGGACGCCGCAACGCGTCGGTGAACACGCACGCCGAGGTGACCAAGTACACCCCGGAGAAGTCGCTGCTGGCCCCGCTGCCGCGCAAGTCCGGCCGCAACCACCACGGCAAGATCACCGTTCGCGGACGCGGGGGTGGCGCGAAGCGTCAGTACCGCATCATCGACTTCCGTCGCAACGACCGCGACGGCCAGGCGGCGAAGGTTGTGGGCATCGAGTACGACCCGAACCGCTCGGCGCACATCGCGCTGCTGCAGTACGCCGACGGCGTGAAGCGCTACATCATCGCCCCGATCGGGCTCAAGGCCGGCGATTCGCTCGATTCGAGCGGCACGGGCCCGGTGGACCCGAAGGTCGGCAACAACATGCGGATGCGCGACATCCCGACGGGCCTGGACGTGCACTCTGTGGAGATGCAGCCGGGACGCGGGGCCCAGATGTGCCGGAGCGCCGGCACGTTCGCCCGCCTGATGAACAAGGAAGGCGATTACGCCACGCTGCAGCTGCCCTCGGGCGAAGTCCGCAAGGTGCACATCGACTGCCGCGCGACCATCGGCCAGACGGGCAACATCGATCACCAGAACCGTCGGCTGGGCAAGGCCGGTCTGAACCGCCACCTGGGCGTTCGGCCGATCACCCGCGGCGTGGCCAAGAGCCACAACGCCCACCCCCTCGGTGGCGGCTCGGGTCGTTCGAAGGGCAACCGGCCGCCGGTGGGCCCGACGGGCGTGGAGGCCAAGGGCGGCAACACGCGTGACCCGAAGAAGCACAGCAGCAAGCTGATCATCCGTCGCCGCGTCAGCAAGCGGTACGGTCAGAAGTTCTAAGCAGAGAAGGCATCGAGGCATCAAGGCACCAGGCAACGAGTGAAGGCAGCAAGGATCAAAGCATGAGCCGCAGCAGCAAGAAGGGACCGTTCGTCGACGAGCGTCTGTTTCGTCGGGCGGAGAAGCTCAACCAGATGGGCAAGCGCGAGCCGCTGAAGACGTGGAAGCGCGCGTGCACGATCGTTCCCGAGTTCATCGGGCACACCTTCAAGGTGCACAACGGCAACAAGTTCAACGACGTGTTCGTGACCGAGGACATGGTCGGCCACAAGCTGGGCGAGTTCTCGAACACCCGCACGTTCCGCGGGCACACGAACAAGAAGGAAGGCATCGAGGGCGGCGAGAAGTCTGGTGCAGAGGCGGCGCCGGCGGCGAAGAAGTAAGTCATTCGGGCTTGCGAGCCCGCGAACGCAGCAGATCGAGGATCACACTGTGAAGATCAACGGACCCAATCTGATCAAGGTCGCCGCCGCCAAGGGGCTTGGCGTCGAGCAGCTCGCGCAGGCCGTGGAGCGCACGGGCCTGGCGGGCGATCGAGCCGTCAGCGCGGTGCAGAACTGGATGCGTGGCCGCGACCACCCGCGCTGCAAGCGCGAGGACATCGTGGCCCTGGCCAACGCGCTGGGGTGCACGCTCGCGGATATCGCGTCGTTCACCAGCGTGTACAAGTACCACCGCGGCTCGCCCCGCAAGGCGAAGCTGCTGGTGGACCTGATCCGCGGCAAGAAGTACGACGCCGCGCTGAACCTGCTGACGTTCACGACCAAGCGGGCGGCGGTGGACATCAAGAAGGCCCTGAACGCGGCGTTCGCCGAGGCCCAGCTGGCCGAGGCGGACGTGGAGCGTCTGGTGGTTTCGCAGTCGACGGTGGGCGACGCTCCGCGGATGAAGCGGTTCCAGCCCAAGGACCGCGGCCGGGCCCACCCCATTCTCAAGCGCATGGCACACATCACCATTGGTCTGGAGGAGCGGAAGTAATCATGGGACAGAAGACCCAACCATTCGGCTTCCGCGTCGGCATCACCGAGGCCCATCGCTCGCGCTGGTACGCCCCCAAGGCGGTGTACGGCGAGTTGCTGATCGAGGACGAGAAGATCCGTCGCTTCCTGGACAAGCGGCTCAATCGCCAGCCACCGCACGCCGCGGTGAGCGACATCCACATCGAGCGCACCCGCGAGGAGCTCAAGGTCATCATCAAGACGGCCCGTCCGGGCCTGGTGATCGGCCCGAAGGGCGCCGAGGTTGATCGTCTGACCGAGGAGCTTCAGCTGCAGACGGGCCGCAAGGTCTCGATCTCGATCCTCGAGATCAAGAACCCGGACATCGAGGCGAAGCTCATCGCCGAGGGCGTGGCGGACCAGCTCAAGAAGCGCGTGGCGTTCCGTCGCGCGATGAAGATGAAGGCCGACGCCGTGATGGCGGCGGGCGCGCAGGGCGTGAAGATCCAGATGGCCGGTCGCCTGGGCGGCGCGGAAATGAGCCGCACGCTGGACATGCGTCTGGGCTCGCTGCCGCTCTCCACGCTGCAGGCGCATATCGACTACGGCACGGCCGAGGCGCTGATGAGCTACGGCATGATCGGCGTGCAGGTGTGGGTCTACAAGGGGATGTACAAGCAGGGCGAGACCGACGAGGCCGAGTCGAAGGCGGCCGGCGGTCGGGCGCGTGCCCGCGGTCGTCGCTGAGTTTGAAGGCGGAAACGAAGTCCGAAGTTCAAGGCTTGATTTGACGGAGACTGTTCGATGGCCCTGATGCCCAAAAGAGTGAAGTTTCGCAAGGAGCAGCGCCGGGTGCGTCCGCGCAAGGCGACCAAGGGCAACTACGTCGCGTTCGGCGACTACGGCCTGCAGGCGATGGAGGGGCAGTGGCTGCCCGCCCGCGTGATCGAGGCCGGGCGCGTCGCGGCGATGCACTTCCTCAAGCGCGAGGGCAAGCTGTTCATCCGCGTCTTCCCGGACAAGCCGATCTCCAAGAAGCCGCTGGAAACCCGAATGGGCACCGGCAAGGCGGAGGTGGAGTACTGGGCGGCGCGCGTGAAGCCCGGCACCATCCTGTTCGAGATCGCCGGCGTGCCGGAGGCCTCGGCCAAGAAGGCGCTGGTCCGCGTGGCGATGAAGATGCCGGTGAAGTGCCGGTTCGTCGGCCGCCGGTTGAGCGTCTGATCCGTTCGAGCACACGAGCAACGAGCACACGAGTTTCTTTCACACGAGTCTGATCCACACGAGTCTGACCCAATGGCCAAGCACGAAGAAAAGACGTTCGCCGGCAAGGTGAAGAAGATGACGACCGACGAGATCGGCATCGAGCTCAAGACGCTGCGCGACCGGCTGTACACGCTCCGCTCGCAGTCGGTGACGGAGAAGGTCGAGGACGTCTCGCAGTTCGGGATCACCAAGCGGAACATCGCTCGGCTCCTGACCGAGCAGTCGTCCCGCCGCATCTCCGGCGCCGGCGAGCCCCGGGCGCCCAAGAGCGCCGGCAAGCGGACGGCTCCCGCCAAGCCCGCGGCCAAGGTGAAGACCGCGGCCAAGGCCCCGAAGGCGACGGCCGCGAAGACCCCCCGGAAGGCGGGCGCTTCGGCCCGCACGGCCAAGGCCAAGGCCAGCAAGTAAGACCAGCGAACGAAACGCGAAGTGAACGAGCACCCAAGACCAGCCCCCAAAGACACGAATCATCCCATGCCGACCGCCACGAACAAAGCCCCCGCGTCCGCCCCCGCCAAGTCGACCACCATCGTCACGATGGTCGGGACCGTGGAGTCCGACAAGCGCTCCAAGTCGCGCACCGTCGTGGTGAACTACAAGGCGATGCACCCGAAGTACGGGAAGTTCGTGTCGCGGAAGACGGTTCTGCAGGTGCACGACGAGACCAACGAATCGAAGACGGGCGACACCGTGGAGGTGAAGCCGTGCCGGCCGATGTCGCGGACCAAGCACTGGACGCTGGTGCGGGTGGTCGAGCGTGGCAACCGGGTGGAGCTGGTGCGGACGGATCCGAACGCGAAGGCCTGAGAACAAGTGCCGAGTGCAGAGTGCCGAGTGCAGAGCCAGTAAGAAGAGAATCCCATGCTGCAGCAAGAAACAAGATGTGAAGTGGCGGACAACTCGGGCGCGAAGATCGCGTACGTGATCCGCGTGTACGGCGCGTCGACGCGAACCGGGAAGTTCCAGCGCCGGATGGCGGGCGTGGGCGATCGCGTCCTCGTCTCCATCAAGAAGGCGCTCCCCGGCTCGGACGTGAAGGCGGGGGACAAGTCCAAGGCCGTGGTGGTTCGGACGACCAAGTCCACGCGTCGGGCGGACGGCTCGTACGTCAAGTTCGACGCGAACGCGGTGGTCCTGATCCAGGACGACGGCAATCCCAAGGGAACACGCATCTTCGGGCCCGTCGCCCGCGAGCTGCGCGACAAGAACTACATGAAGATCGTCTCCCTCGCTCCGGAGGTGGTGTGATATGGCACGGCACGTACGCAAGGGCGACCTGGTCATGGTGACCAGCGGCTCGCACAAGGGCAAGACCGGCACGATCGTCCGCGTGATCTCGGGTGACGAACCCGGGCGTGAGCGCGTGGTGATCAAGGGGCTGAACCTGCGCACCAAGCACCTCAAGCCGACGCAGAAGGCGCCGCAGGGGGGCATCATCACGCGCGAGGCGCCGATCCACATCTCCAACGTGAGCCCGGTGGACAAGAACGGCAAGGCGACGCGCGTGCGCGTGAAGCTGAACTCCGACGGGAGCAAGCTGCGCGTGGCCGCGACCACCGGCGAGCCGATCGGCCAGCCGATCCGCACGGCGGACGCGAAGAAGAAGTCCTGAGCAGAGTTTCCCTGAACCAATACCCGCACCAAGAACACGAGTCTGAACCATGTCGAAGGAACACGCACAGCAGGGAACCAAGCCGGAGCGCGCCAAGGGCGCCGGCGGTGGCGGCGGCAAGAAGGGCAAGCACGACGATGCCCCGGTCGGTCCGCTCCCCGAGGCTCGCCTCAAGACGCTCTTCCGCGAGAAGGTGGACGCGTCGGTGGGCCAGAAGTTCGGGCTCAAGAACCCGATGCAGCGGCCGCGGCTCAAGACGATCACGATCAACGTGAACATGGGCCGCCACCTCGAGGGCACGAAGCTGCCCCCGCTGGTGCGCCAGACCGTGCTCGACACGCTGACGAAGATCAGCGGCCAGAAGCCGGTGGTGATCAAGGCCAAGAAGAGCGTCTCGAACTTCAAGGTTCGCGCCGGCTACGAGACCTCCGCGATGGTCACGCTGCGTCGCGACCGGATGTGGTACTTCCTCGACCGCCTGATCCACCTGGCCACGCCCCGTATCAAGGACTTCCGCGGGCTCTCGCCCAAGGCGTTCGACAAGCAGGGCAACTACTCGATGGGCCTGACCGAGCAGGGCGTGTTCCCCGAGATCAACATGGCCGAGGTGAACTTCACCCACGGCATGAACATCAACCTGCAGTTCTCGAGCTCGAACCCGGACATGAGCCGGCACCTGCTCGCCGAACTGGGCTTCCCGTTCCGCAAGGACGAGAAGAACAACTAATCCCGACCCCGTATTCCGCACGACGCTGATTCAGAACGATCGATTTCAGAGGTTCGCACCATGACGACCAAGGCGCAGATGGCCAAGACCGCACGCACCCCCAAGTTCTCCACGCGCATCGTGCGCCGGTGTGAGCTGACGGGTCGCTCCCGCGGGGTGTACCGCAAGTTCCGCATCAGCCGCATCATGCTGCGGAAGCTGGCCCTTGAGGGGAAGATCCCGGGGATGCGTAAGTCCTCCTGGTGATCTGGCCGGTAGTGGCGGCGACGAACGAACACACGAGCATCAACGGGCCAGAGCGGCCCTGAACGACGACACGAGAACGAACATGGCGATCAACGATCCGATCTCGGACATGCTGACCCGAATCCGCAACGCGGCCCACAACCGCGCCAAGGAAGTGACCTGCCTCAAGAGCAAGGTGTGCGTCGGCATCGCCTCCGTCCTGAAGGACGAGGGGTACATCACTTCCTACGAGCTCGCCGACGACGGCCGGCAGGGGAAGATCAAGATCAAGCTCAAGTACGGCCCGCGCGGGGAGACGATCCTGCACGCGGTGAAGCGCGAGTCCAAGCCGGGCCGTCGCGTGTACAAGGGCGTCGAGGAGATCCCGCGTCCGCTGCAGGGCCTGGGGATCTGCATCGTTTCCACGTCCAAGGGCGTGATGAGCGACCGCAAGTGCCGCGACCAGCGGCTCGGCGGCGAGCTCCTCGCGCAGGTGAACTAATCCACGAAGGTTGAAGCCGCCGGGCACGAACCCGGTGAGGAGCAACAGACCATGTCGCGCATCGGCCGCAAGACCATCACCGTTCCCGCCGGAATCAAGATCGCCCTCAAGGGGCAGGACGTCACCGTGACCGGGCCCAAGGGCACGCTCGTGGTGAACGTTCACCCCGAGGTGAAGGTCGCCTGGGACGAGGCGGAGAAGTCCATCAAGTGCTCGATCGGCGAGGGCCGGTCGGACGACTCGCTGGCCCGGGCCCTGTGGGGCACCAACCGCGCCCTGATCCAGAACGCGATCGTGGGCGTGCAGAGCGGCTACGAGAAGACCCTTGAAGTGGTCGGCGTGGGTTGGACGGCGGCGGTCGCCGGGCCCAAGCTCAAGCTGGTCGTCGGCTTCGCCAACCCCATCATGGTCGACATCCCCAAGGGGCTGGCCGTGAAGGTGGACAAGCAGATCATCACGGTCTCCGGGCCGGACAAGCAGATGGTGGGCCAGTTCGCGGCCAAGACGCGGGCCGTCCGCAAGCCCGAGCCGTACAACGGCAAGGGCATCAAGTACACCACCGAGACCATCAAGCGCAAGCAGGGCAAGCAGTTCGGAGCCTAATACGCCGGCCTACGCCGGTGCAACCAAGGCAAGAGACGCACGCACGTTCGACGAATCGAGAATCAGCCATGAACAAGAACAAGAGCAAGGCCCTTCGCCGCATCAAGCGTCACAAGCGCGTGCGCAACGGCATGACCGGAACGCCCACCCGTCCGCGCCTGGCGGTGTACAAGTCGCTCAAGCACATGCACGTGCAGGTCATCGACGACCTGGCGGGCAAGACGCTCGCGAGCGCCAGCACCATCGAGTCGGCCGCGGGCCTGGCCGGGAAGACCGGCAACTCCGCGGCCGCGGCGGCCGTGGGCAAGCTCATCGCCGACCGTGCGAAGAAGGCCGGGGTGACCCAGGTCTGCTTCGATCGCGGCGGGTTCAAGTACCACGGGCGCGTGAAGGCGCTGGGCGACGCGGCCCGCAAGGAAGGCCTCAAGTTCTGATCGGCGGAATAGGACTATCACGGCCCATAGGGACTATGGGTTGAGCACGAAGACGAACGAAAGACACAGACCATGCCCGAGATCCTCGACGAATCATCGCAACTCGAATCCACCACGATCGGCGTGTACCGCACGGCGAGCACCGTGAAGGGCGGACGCCGGTTCTCCTTCGGCGCGCTCGTGGTCGTCGGCAACCGCCGCGGCCAGGTGGGCTACGGCTACGGCAAGGCCAACGAGGTGCCGCAGGCCATCGAGAAGGCCCAGAAGTACGCCAAGCGCGCGATGGTGGACATCACCCGCGTGGGCACGACCATCCACCACGAGGTGGAGGGCAAGTTCTCGGCCTCGAAGGTCCGTCTCATCCCGGCCTCGCCCGGTACGGGCGTGGTCGCGGGAGGCGTGGTCCGCGCGATCATGGACATGGCCGGCGTGTCCGACTGTCTCTCCAAATGCTACGGCTCGACCAACGCCCGCAACACGGTGAAGGCCGTATTCGACGGTCTCGGCCGGCTGAGCATCCCGGAGAACGTCGCGGCGCTCCGCGGCCAGGAGCTCGGCAAGACCAGGATCATCGAGCGCATCGAAGCGTCCAAGAACACGATGTCCACCACGGCCGGACCCAAGAAGATGCGCGGCCCGGTGAACACAGTTGCCGATGAGCGCAAGGGTCGCGGGCGCGGCGGACCGGGCGGTGGCGGCGGCGGTGGGCGCGGCCCGCGTCGCAACGCCGGCGGCGGTGGGGCCCCCTCGGGCGGTTCGCCAGACGCGGGCAACCCGGCATCGGAAGCTCCGAAGGCCTGATCTGTTTCGATCTCGTTCAGCACACCGCACACGCATCCAGCACTGATTTCGGGAGTTTCCCGCCATGATGATCCACGACATCACCACTCTTGCCGGCAAGTACAAGGCGCGAAAGCGCGTCGGTCGCGGCACAGGCTCGGGCACCGGCCGCCGGTCCGGCCGCGGCCAGAAGGGCGCGTCGTCGCGCTCGGGCTACGCCGCGAAGCTGGCGTTCGAGGGTGGTCAGATGCCCTACTTCCGCCGCCTGCGGAAGTTCGGCTTCTCAAACTTCAACTTCACGACGCGCTACTGGATCGTCAATCTGCGCTCGATCCTGGCGCACCCGGCGTTCGCCAAGGGCGGCGAGGTGAGCATGGCGACGCTGCAGAAGGCGGGCCTGGTGCGCGACGACAGCCGCGATCTGAAGATCCTCGGCGACATCGCCGCAAACGAGAAGGTCGGCGTGAAGCTCACCATCGTCGCCAACCGCGTGTCGGCCAAGGTGAAGACCCTGGTCACGGGCGCGGGCGGAACGGTGAAGGAGACGGGCACGCGTCGCGACAAGGTCCGCGGCATCGATCGCATGTCCGACGACCTGACGCCCAAGAACCTGACCAAGAAGCTCAAGCGCTCCAGCGGCCCCAAGAAGGTCGTCGTGGAGGACATCGACGAAGACACCAAGGACACCAAGAAGGCCAAGCCCGCCAAGGAGGCTCCCGCGAAGGACGCCGCGGCGAAGGCCCCGGCCAAGGACGCCCCCAAGGCGGAGTAAAGTAGAGGGCTGAGCGCCACGCGAAAGCGTGGCGGTACCCAGGACGGAACACAGGCCCCCGGACGCACACGATGCTGCAAGCCCTCGTCAATGTCTTTCGGATCGCGGAACTCCGCACGAAGATCCTCTTCACGCTGGGGATGCTCGCGGTGTTTCGCATCGGACACTGGGTCCCGCTGCCCGGTCTGGATCAGACGCTGCTGGCCAAGCAGTTCAACACGTTCGACGAGTCGGGCTCGGCGGCGGGCCGCATGGCGACGTTCGTGTCGGTGTTCTCGGGCGGCGCCTTCGGCCGTTCGACGATCTTCGGCCTTGGCGTGATGCCGTACATCTCGGCGTCGATCATCTTCCAGCTTCTGGCGAGCGTGCTGCCGCAGCTCAAGGCGCTGCAGAACGAGGGCCCGACGGGCCGCCAGAAGATCATGGAGTGGACGCGCCTGGCCACGATCGGCCTGTGCATCGTGCAGGGCATCGGCTGGCTGAGCTACATCAACAAGCTGGGCATGGTGCAGTCCACCTACGGGATGAACCCGGTGTGGTGGATCATGGCCGTGGCCACGCTCACCGCGGGCTGCATGTTCCTCATGTGGCTGGGCGAGCAGATCGACAAGCACGGCATCGGCAACGGCGTGTCGCTGATCATCGCCGCGGGCATCCTCACGCAGATGCCCGGCGCGATCGGCTACATGTACGAGAACTTCAACCCCCGCGACCCGCAGAAGCTGGGGTGGTCGAGCGTCTTCTTCATCCTCGCCGGGTTCGTGGTGGTGGTGGCCGGATCGGTCATCATGACTGTGGCCCAGCGACGCATCCCGATCCAGCAGGCCAAGCACACGCGTGGCCGCAAGGTGTTCGGCGGCCAGCGTTCGTACCTGCCGCTCAAGATCAACCACGGCGGCGTGATGCCCGTGATCTTCGCCTCGTCGCTGATGATCTTCCCGTCGGTCATCCTCTCCATGCTCTCGGCCCAGGCGAAGGTCTCGGCGCCGAACTCCTGGTGGGAGCACGCCTCGCAGTGGCTGAGCATCAACTTCGGCAACGGTGAGTTCATCTACACCGTGTGCGAGGTCATCCTGATCTACTTCTTCTCGTACTTCTGGATCACCGTCCAGTTCAACCCCGAGGAGATGTCCAAGCAGCTCCGCGACCATGGGTCGTTCATCCCCGGGCTTCGGCCTGGGCCGCGCACGGCTGAGTATCTCGAGACCGTGATGGAGCGCATCACCTACGTCGGCGCGGCGTTCCTGGCCGTGATCGCGGTGGCCCCGATGGTCATCAACCGCTCGCTGAACATTCCCTACTCGGTCACGCAGTTCCTCGGTGGAACGGGCCTGCTGATCGTGGTGTCGGTGGTGCTCGACTTCATCCAGCGCGTGGAGGCCAACCTCCTGATGCGCAACTACGCGGGTTTCCTTGGGGAAGATGAATCCGCCAAGGGCGGGCGCACCGCTGCCTAACATTCACCTTTCCCCGGTTCAGAGCGTTTGTCCTCGACAGTCCGAAGGAACCCAGTGACGAAGCAGGAAGATAAGGTCAGTCTCGACGCGATCGTGGAGGAGTCGCTCCCGAACGCGATGTTCAAGGTCAAACTTCCCAACGAGGTTCGGGTGCTTGCGTATGTGTCCGGAAAGATGCGGATGAACTACATCCGAATCCTGCCGGGCGACAAGGTCACCGTCGAGCTCAGCCCGTACGACCTGACGAAGGCCCGGATCACCTACCGGCACTAGTGCCGGAAGCGGGTG
>JBGAOP010000010.1:0-122755 GCA_044221735.1 Phycisphaerales bacterium
GACTGGTTCGCGGGCGGCGGCGACTTCAACTCCGACGGCATCGTGGCCGTGTCGGACATCTTCGATTTCCTGAACTCGTGGTTCGCGGGCTGAGACCCCGGCGCCAGGTGAGTTCCAAAACGAAAACAGCCCGCGGGTCGTGAGCGACCCGCGGGCTGTTTGTGCGTCGTGAGGAAGGGGATTCAGCGGCGGCGCCGGCGAAGGGCGCCGAGGCCTGCCACGCCGAGGAGGGCGGCCGCGCCGGGGGCCGGGATCAGGCCGACGTTGTCGATGTCGAAGGTCCAGGGGCCGTTCTGGGAGGCGGTGTTGGCATCGCCCCAGACGCCGACCTGCACCTTGCCGACGTTGGTGAAGGTGCTGTTGAACAGCGTGGGCGCGCCCTCGGCAACCCAGTTGGGATCGGTTGTGAAGTTGCTCAGGGGGACGGTGAAGGTGGCCCAGGTGTTGGGGGCGAGCACGGAGCCGGGGAAGGAATAGGCCGCGCCGGTGAACGCGTTCACGCCCAGGAATCGCCCGAAGAACTGGAGCGAGAAGGGGGCGTTGTGGCGGACGGAGAAGGTGAACGCGGTCGCCCCGCCGCCGAGCCAATCGCCCACGAAGGCCCCGCCGCTGGCGCCGAACGAGTCGTTGCCGCGGAAGATGGAGATGGGGTTGCCGCTCGAGCCGGAGGTGAAGGTGAAGGGCGCGCTGCCGTAACCGCTTCCATCGGGACCGCCGCTCGCGGGATAGTTCAGCGGCGTGAAGGCGCTGGCCGAACTCCAGTTGGCGGCCGACGATGAGAACGTCTCGGTGAATGGGATGATCGCCCCGTACGACGTGGCGCAGACTCCCAGCCCGCCGACGGAGGCGAGCACGATCGAACGCATGGACATCATGGTCTCAACTCCTCTGGCCCGTGGAGCGGGCCGAATGCACAAAGGGTAGCGTGGAACCCTCGGCGCACAAACTCGAAGTCGCTCACAACACCCCTTTTTGTCCGGTGAAAACGAAGACGGGGAACTTTCCCGTACACTCCCCTGCGTCCGATTACAGGGTTCCTTCATACCGTTGTTGCGTTCAGAGATTTGCGCAGCTTCACATGTCTGGCCAGACCCAACCAACACCAAATCCAGCCTCCCCGGGCCTGCAACCGCCGGTCGTGCGCGAGGGCGACACGGTCGCGCACGCGGCGATCCAGCAGTCGGCCCACCTGTGGGCGATCATCGACTCGGCGATGGACGCGATCATCACGGTGGATGAGACGCAGACGGTGGTGATGTTCAACCGGGCGGCGCAGAAGGTGTTCGGCGTGGCGTCGTCGAACGCGGTGGGGATGAACCTGTCGCAGTTCATCCCGGAGCGGTACCGCGGCGGGCACTCGCGCCACGTGCAGGACTTTGGAAGGACGGGCTCGACGGAACGCTCGATGGGGCGGCTGGGGCGCATCTTCGGGATGCGGGCCGACGGGACGGAGTTCCCGATCGAGGCGTCGATCTCGCACGCGAACGTGGGCGGGCGTCGCTACTTCACGGTGATCCTGCGCGACGCCTCGGAGAAGCAGCGGCTGGAGGGGCAGCTGCTCCAGGCGCAGAAGATGGAGAGCGTCGGGCGGCTGGCGGGCGGCGTGGCGCACGACTTCAACAACCTGCTCATGGCGATGTTCAACTACCTCTCGCTGGCGACGCGCCGGCTGGAGGAGAACCACCCGGCGCGCCCGCACCTGGCGCACATGCAGGAGGTGGCGGACCGCGCGGCAGGGCTGACGCGCCAACTGTTGGCCTTCGCCCGAAAGCAGACGCTCCATCCGCGTGCGATCAACCCGCGCGAGGTGGTGGCCGGGATCGAGCCGATGCTGCGGCGCATGATCGGCGAGGACGTCACGCTGCGCGTGCTGCCCGCGCCGGACACGGGGATCGTGATGGCCGACGTGTCGCAGCTCGAACAGGTGCTCATGAACCTCGCCGTGAACGCCCGCGACGCGATGCCCGGCGGCGGCACGCTCACCATCGAGACGAGCAACACGACGCTCGACGAGGCGTACTGCCGCACCACCATGGGGGCGAAACCGGGCGAGCACGTGGTGATCTCGGTCACCGACACGGGCATGGGGATGACCCCGGAGATCCGGGCCCGATTGTTCGAGCCGTTCTTCACCACCAAGGGGCCGGGCAAGGGCACGGGGCTGGGGCTGGCGACCTGCCACGGGATCGTGACGCAGCAGGGCGGGCACATCGCGGTGTACAGCGAGGTCGGGCGGGGGACGTCGATCAAGGTCTTCATGCCGCGCGAGAAGACCGACGCGGCCCAGCACGCCCCGAACGCACCCACGCCGGCCCGGCCGGTCGGGGGCACGGAGACCATCCTGCTCGCCGAGGACAGCCCGATCGTGAGCGATCTGGCGGTGGGCGCGCTGCGCGAGGCGGGATATACGGTGCTGGCGGCGGCCAACGGCGTTCGCGCGCTGGCACTGGCGCAGTCGCAGATCGGCCCGATCCACCTGCTGGTGGCCGACGCGGTGATGCCCGAGATGGGCGGGGCCGCGCTGGCCGAGGAACTCGCCAAGGTGCGCCCCGACACGCGGGTGATCTTCATGTCGGGGTACACCGAGGACACGGTCTCGCAGCACGGCGTGCCGGAGAACGCGCCGCACTTCCTCGCCAAGCCGTTCATGACCGACGATTTGCTGCGGCTGGTTCGCGAGGTGCTCGATGCGCCGCGGGGCGGGCCGGGTCGCGCCGGGAGCAAACTTCCCTGAATTGGGCGAGCCCGGCACGGAATGGTCCCGGGCCGACGAGCGTCGGGTATGCTCTTTGACGATACATCTATCCGAATCCCGCCCGCTCCGGGCGATGCACATCGGCGCGGGCCCCTTCAATGGGAGGCTGTATGAAGAAGGAACTGCACGCCGCGCGGCTGGCCCGGGACATCATGTCTCCGGAACCCGTGTGCGTTGAAGAGGGCATGTCGATCCGCGAGGTGGCCCGCATCTTTGAGGAGAACGAGATCTCCGGCGCACCGGTGGTGGACGGGGGCGGCAAGCTCGTGGGCGTGGTGTCGCGCTCGGACCTGATCCGGCGCTACACCGACGGAGATACGGAGATCGACGCCAGCACGCTCATCGAGCTGTTTGGGTCCAACGGCGATGCGGACGACGAAGGGCCGATGCCGGAGCGGTTCATGTCCGTCGAGGAGTTCATGACGGCGGAGACCATCACGGCCTCGCCGACGACGGCTCTGCACGAGGTGGCGGCCCGGATGGTGGGCGCTCGCGTGCACCGGGTGATCATCGTGGACAAGGAGCAGATCCCGGTGGGGATCGTCACGAGCCTGGACCTGGTGAAGGCCCTGACGGAGGTCTGAAAATCGGCTGAGGCGGAACGGGGCAGAGCATGGAAGGTGTTTGTACCATGCGCCCATGACGCTCACCCCCCGCCTGCTCGCGTGCGTTGTGCTCTCGCTGCTTGTGTTCACCGCCCGGACGACGGCGGACCAGCTAGTGCCCGGCTTCCAGAGTCGCGTGGCCGGGGAGGTGTTCGAGTATCACTCGCCCGACGTTGAGGTGACCAAGGGGCTGCTGGTGCGATCGCTCGATGGGCGGGCGATCGAGTGGGACTCGGCGGTGGTGCCCGCCGAGGGAGGGACCGACGAGTTCGTGTCGCTGGTGTGGCTCTTTGCGCTGCAGGTCAACCCGGAGCAGCACGTCTTCGAGCTGCGCGTGAACGGAGAGAAGTGGCTGGAGTTCGCCAATCGCCCGTCGGCGGAGCCGAGGGACTGGACGATCCAGGGTGCGCGCGGCTCATCGCTGCGGTTTCGGGCGACAATGGTGGACCGGTTCGGCGACCTGATGGGCTACGCGATGCTGCGCGTGCCGCGGAAGGAGCTTGCCCCGGGCAAACCGGTGCGGCTGGCGGTGGTGGGCGAGAAGTCGGGCAGCCGCGCGTGGTACATCACCTTCCAGGCCCCGGTGAGCGAGCGGGGGAGCGTGCTGGCGCCCCCGGCGGTGGTACGCGGCCAGGACAGTGCCGGCGCGGCCGCGGACTACCGGCCCGTGCAGGTCACGGTGGTGCATCTTGGCTCACCGGTCGAGGCGACCGTGACACCGTCGTTCGGGCCCGAGGAGAAGCGGACGCTCGACTTCGGCGTGAACCGGTTCGAGCTTCGGCACCCGGAGGCGGCGGAGGCGAAGGACATCACGATCAAGATCCGCACGGCCGGGGCCGACGCCGACCGGTTCACGCTCAGCGCGAAGCTGCTGCCGGTGCGTCACTGGACGGTGGACCTTGTGCAGCACGCCCACACCGACATCGGGTACTCGCGCCCGCAGACGGACATCCTCGCCGAGCACGTGCGGTTCATCGACACCGCGCTGGATGCGTGCGACAAGACCGACGCGGAGCCCGACGATGCAAAGTTCCGCTGGACGTGCGAGGGGAGCTGGGCGGTGTCGGAGTTTCTGCGATCGCGCACGCCCGAGCAAATCGCACGCCTGCGAACGCGCGTGCAGGAGGGGCGGATCGAGTGCACGGGGATGTTCCTGAACATGTCGGAGCTGATGGACGAGGCGTCGTTCGCGGCGTTCGTGCGGCCCATCGGCACGCTGCGGGCCGCGGGGCTGACGGTGACGACCGCTATGCAGGACGACGTGAATGGGCTGGCGTGGTGTCTGGCGGACATGTTCCCGGGCATCGGGGTGAAGTACGTCGTGATGGGCCAGCACGGGCACCGGGCCCTGATCCCCTTCAGCATGCCCACGGCCTTCTGGTGGCAGTCGCCGGCGGGCCAGCGCGTGCTGGCGTTCCGGGCCGATCACTACCACACCGGCAACTTCTGGGAGGTGCACTCCGGGCGGGTGGACCGCGTCGAGGATGAGCTGCTGCGATACCTCGCGCGGCTGGAGGCCTCGAAGTATCCGTTCGAGCGGGTGGCGGTGCAGCACTCCGGATATCACACCGACAACTCACCGCCCTCGACGGCCTCGAGCGGGCTGGTGCGGGAGTGGAACAAGAAGTATGCCTGGCCGCGGCTGCGGTGCGCAGTGGCGCGGGAGTTTCCCGAGTGGGTTGAGAAGAACCATGCCGACGACATCCCCTCGCTCCCGCTGGCGTGGACGGACTGGTGGACGGACGGTTTCGGCTCGGCGGCGCGGGAGTCGGCCGCGGCCCGGGTGACGCAGGGGCGGCTGGTCGCCGACGAGGGGATGCTGGCGATGCAGGCGCTGGCGGGGATGAAGCCCCAGCCCGAGCCGATCGCGGACCTCGCGGCCGTGCGCAACGACCTGATCTTCTGGGGCGAGCACACGCTCGGCGCGGCCGAGAGCATCCGCCAGCCCTTCGCCGAGGAATCGCAGGTGCAATGGGCGGCCAAGCAGGCGTACGCGTGGACGGCCACCAAGCGCGAGGCGAGCCTGGGCGAGAGCGCTATCGGGCGGTTCCGGTCGCTGCTGCCGCCCGCGGACACGGCGCGGCTGGAAGTGTTCAACACGCTGGGCTTTGCGCGATCGGGGCTGGTGGAGGTCAACATCGACCACGAGATTCTGCCCGCCGACGCGGCGGCGCGGATGTGGTCCGACGCGGGCGACCTGCTCATGCAGCCCGTATCGACGCGGATGGACGGCACGAAGTGGGCCGTGTGGATTCCCGAGGTGCCGGCGATGGGTTGGCGGGAGTTCGGCGTGGGATCGAAGAGCGGGCCGGAGGCGCGGCCGGCCCCCTCGCCGATCCGGCCGGGCACGACGCTCGACAACCAGTGGTACCACCTCACGGCCGACCCGGCGACCGGCGGGATCGTGAGCATCACCGACAAGTCCACGGGCACCGAGCTGGTGGACCAGGCCGCGGAGTGGAAGCTGGGGCAGGTGATCCACGAGTCGCTGGGCAATCGCGAGCAGCTCGAGGGGTTCTTCCTCGACGCGTTCGCGCGCACGGGGATGGCCGCGCCCACGATCGAGGGCGTTCGCGAGGGGCCGATCTGGGATTCGATGTACATCAAGGGCGAACTGCCCGGATGCCAGCCTCCGGGCGGCGTGCGGTGCGAGGTGCGGCTGTATCGCGTGGAGAAGCGGATCGAGCTGCTCTACACGCTGCAGAAGCGGCGCGTGCTGGATCCCGAGGGTGTGTACGTGGCGTTTCCCTTCGCGGGCGAGGGCGGGAAGATCGTGTACGAGACGCTCGGAGCCGCGCTGGCCCCGGCGACGGACATCCTTCCCGGGGCCGCGTCGGACTGGCAGGCGGTGCAGTCGTTCGCGGCGGTGCAGTGGCCGGGGGCGGACGGGGCCGCGGGGCGGCAGGTGGTGCTCTCGACCAATGAGATTCCGCTGGCGCAGTTCGGCGCGATCAATCTCGGCAAGTTTCAACGTCGGGTGAAGATCGAGAAGCCGCACGTCTACTCGTGGGTGATGAACAACTACTGGACGACCAACTTCGTCGCCGGGCAGGAGGGGGAGTTCTCGTTCAGCTACGCGCTGACATCGCGACCGGACGACTCGCGGGCCGGCGCGGCCCGGTTCGGGGTTTCGCGGCGGGTGCCGATGCCGGCGCGGGTCGTGCCCGGCGGGGGCGCGAAGCGGCCGCTCGAGGCTCGCTCCACGCTGGCGATCGATGCGCCGGGGCTGATGCTCGTCGCGGCGCGGCCGTCGGGCGACGGGACGGGTGTGGTGCTGCACCTGCGCGAGGTCGCGGGGGGAACGGCCCGGCTCGACGCGACGCGCTGGATGTATGGCGGAAAGCCCGCGGACGTGCGCGAGATCGATGTGCTGGAGCATGAGACGCCGGTGCGCGGGGCGGCAGCGCCGCGCGGCATGTTCGATTTCGCTCCCTACCAGGTGCGGTTCCTGCTCATCCGGGGCGGATGAAGATCCGCTCGATGGTCCAGTAGAGCCCGACGGCGGCGATGAAGACCGACGCGGGAATCGCGATGCGGGCCCGATACCACGGACGACCGCGAACCCGGGCCACGGCGAGCATCGCCAAGCCGACCACGGCCAGTTGCCCGAGCTCGACGCCGACGTTGAAGAGCAGCACGGGCCCGAGGGGGGCCCGGCCCGGATGGGCCTCGCCCATGGCCTCGGCGAACGCGGCGGCGAAGCCGAGGCCGTGCACCAGCCCGAAGCCGAAGACGATCAGGGGCCGCCACGCGTGAACCTTTTGCGTGCAGAGATTCTCCACCGCCACAAAGCAGATCGACGCGGCGATGATCGGCTCGACGATCGACGCGGGCATGTTCACCACGCCGCGTGCGGAGAGGGCGAGCGTCACCGAGTGGGCGAGGGTGAACGTGGTGATCTGGATGAGCAGCGGGCGCAGGCGCGGGCTGAGGAAGAACAGGCCGAGCACGAAGAGGATATGGTCCACGCCGTCGGGGATGAGCACGCGCGGACGCGACCAGACCTCGCCGGTGCGGCACGCCCGCCACGCCTCCTCGAACCACTCCGGGCCGGGGAGGATGTGGGTGACGCCGAGCCAGACAAAGCGCAGGCCGCCGAGCATCGAGGACACGCGGGGCGGAGCAGGAGGCGCGGAGGGGCTCGCGTTTGCCGGCGACATTGAGTGTGGGCGAGGCTCGAAGCCCTCCGATGGCTCGCCCGCGGGCACCAGCGCCGCGACCGCCTCGGCGTGGAGCGGTTGCATGGTCAGCACGATGTCGCCGAGAATCCCCGGAAACCTGAACCGCACGGACTTTGTTCCTGCGGGCAGCGCGGCCTCGGCGGCCATGTCGAGCTTCACGGGCAGGGGCTGATTCGGGTGGGCCTCGCTCCACGCCCGCACCACCTCGACGGTGGGGGCGACCGTGACGCGGGCGGGCACGCGCTGGCCGTCGGCGATGACCTCGAGCAGGGTCTGGAACCGGTCGCGGCCCGCGGCGAGGGCCCGCTCGAGATCCGCGTCGGGGCCGTGCAGGAGCGCGAGCATCTGCGCATCGTCGATCCGCGCGGGCAGGTCGTTGAGCGCGAAGGCGAGGGCGTCGCAGCGGACGGTGACCTCAACGATGTTGTCGGCCCGGGCCGTGGCGATGGCCGTGGCGCTGAGCACGGGATGGGCCGCCGCGGGTTGCGCGGCCGCGAGAACCAGCAGAAGCAGGATGATCGCACGCCACGCCAAGGGGCCCGCTCCGGATCACCGCCCGAACTCAGCGTACGCCTAGAGCAGCAAAGCCGGAACGAATGGTCGCCCGAGTCCCTGCTTTGCTGCTCTCGCCCGACTGTGCGTGTGCTACGGCTTGGACGACCGGCCGATCGCCTTGAGCGATTCCTCGGTGAGGCAGGCGTCCCAAATGGTGAAGCCCTTGAGCTCGCCGTCGAACTTGATGCGTTTCTCCCAGGGGTCGGCGGGCATGATCGCGATGGTCGGCTCGTCGTCGGCGAGGGTCATGGCCTGCTCGCCGATCTTGGCACCGTCCTTGTAGATGCGGATCGTCGTTCCGTCGTAGCTGACCGAGAGCATCTGCCAGACGTTGAGCTCGAGCTGGGTGCGGGTGTCGACGTCGGCGTTGCGGCTCCAGAAGTGGATGCCGTTGGCGAAGCGGGTGAGGTAGCGGCCGGTGCCGTTGACGGTGTCCTCGCAGCGGCCGAAGCCCGCGAAGACGGTGTGGCTCTCGGGGCGCTTGTCGGTCTTGACCCACATATTGATGGTCCATGGCTGGTCGGCCCGCGTGGGAAGGTTCTTCACGCCCTTGACGATGGACCCGATGTGGTCCTTGTCCGCGACGTCGAGCTGGTAGACGGGGCCGCGCACCGACAGATCGGCGGAGGCTTCCTTCATGGTGTTCGCGGCGGGGGAGCGGTCCTTGATGCCCGCGACCTTGAGCGTAATGGGCTTGCCCGCGGGCAGGGGCTGTTCCATGGAGATGACGGAGGAAAGGCCGTCATTGGCGACGGTGGCGCCGGTGATCTTCGCGCCCGAGGAGAGCACGTAGTTGGAGGCCATTGCCGCGCTGGCCGCGTCGACGGGCTCGCTGAACCGGCAGGTGATCTGCGTGGCCTGGTAGACGGTGCTTGCGCCGGCGAGGCTGGGGCCGGTGGTGTCTTTCACCTCGATGGTGTGCGTGGCGATCGGGCCGGGCTTGCCGGAGTAGTCGAACGCCGCGGTCTTGATGGTGGCCGTCTTGCCGAGCCAGAAGGGCCGCTCATAGGAGGGCGAGGAGGGAACGGGCTCGGAGCCGTCGATGGTGTAGTGGACCGCGCCCTCGCGCCAGTAGAGACCGGCCTCGATCTTCACCTGCACGGAATCGGCGGGGCCGCCGGCAGCGGAGATCCGCAGGGCGTCCTGCTGGTGGTCGGCGAGGGTGTCGCGAAGCGACGAGGCGGCGACGGCGTGGTCGTGGGTGCCGCGCACGCCGGTGAGGGCGAAGACCTTCACGCCGGGAGCGCTCGGGAGCTTGATGGACGTTGCACCCTTGGGCAGGTCCAGGGCGAAGCGGAAGAGGTAGCAGTACTTGTAGTGCTCGTCCTGATTGGCGGAGTGGTGGTGCGAGCAGTACCACGCAACCGGGGCCTGCTTCACGTAGCCGGGCTCGAGGCCGACCATGGTGTGGTAGGTGCGGTCGTCGGTCTCAACGGGGTTGCCGGCCCAGCGGCGATTGTCCCACTGGCCGATGAAGCCGCGCCACTTGGGAATGGTGAACGTGGCGGTGTCGGACCCGGCGGTGAACTTGGCGGAGGTGTCGGCATCGCTGGCGGCGGCGAGGAACTCCACGCGCTCCAGACCGGCGGGAACGGCGATCTCCTGGCCCTTGCAGGAAAGGGCGTTCTTCTCGCCCGCGCCCGTGGGGCCCATGGAGAACTTCACGCCGTCAATCGTCAGTTCCTTGCCGAGCTGCTCGGCGGGGTAGGCGTGCCCTTCCTCCATGGCGCCGTCGGCGCGTGCGGCATTGGGTGACACCACGTCGGTGTCGTAAGCGAGCGTGATCGGGGCGCTCTCGGCGGCCTTGGAGGCCGCGCTCGCGGGAGCGACCTTCATGGCGAACGCCCGCAGGCCGTAGCCGTGGACGTCGGCGACGAGCGCGCCGCCCTCGACCTTGGCCGGGGCGACCTGACGCTCCTGCCCGTCGACCTCGGCGGCGGACACGGCCGCGCCGGCGAGGGTGATGTGCACGCCCTGGGCGGGTTTGCCGGTGAGCTCACGCAGGCGGACGATGACGTCGCCGGAGCCCTCGGCCTTCTTGACGGCCGTCACCATGACGTTCGGGTTGTCGCACGTGACCAGCGAGACGGTCTTGCCCAGCGCGCCCTCGTGCTTGGGAACGACGAACGCGGCGATGGGCTGGTTCAGACGCGCGGCCTGCCAGGGGCTGGAGTTCCAGCCGCCGGAGCGCCAGTCGCCCGGGTGGGACGCGAAGGCGTAGACCATCTCGTGCTTGCCGAGGTCCTGTGTTCCCTGGTCGCGGTAGTTGCCGCGGACGCCGGGGGTGTAGAGCAGCGTCTGGCGGAGAGTGGAGTCGTCGGGCTTGTCGGAGCCGTACTTGGAGTCGTTGAGGATGCTCACGCCGAACGCGCCCGCGGCGTCGGTGAGATCGAACCACTGGTGCGAGGCGTACTCGAAGAGCTTGGCGTTGCCGTTGCCGCGCTCGATGACGCCGGTCTGGATGTCGTAGGTGGCCTTGGCGTTCGCCGCGGCGAGGGGGAAGGCGGCGCGGAGGCTGCGCTCGCGCGTGTTCCAGTCGATGTCGGCGTGGAACACGACGGACTCGCCGGCCGCGCCGGAGCCGAGGCGGATGTTCTGCACGAAGATGGAGCCGTCCTGCTCGCGCTCGATGCGGATGGAGCCGCGGACGGGGCCGGACTCGGCGACGGTGATCTTCGCGGGGCCAGCGACGAAGGAACGAGCGGGCTTGCGGCGGTCGGCCCAGTCCTGGTTCCAGGCGGGCCAGTTGGCGGGGCGCTCGAAGTGGAGGCCAAGACGGGCCGGGCCGGTGAGCATCTCCTTCTTGAGCGACTTGTCGAAGATGGAGGAGACGTCGCCCTGCTCGTCGATCTTGACCACGTAGCGCTCGTTCTCGATGGAGTTCGGGGTGACGGAGATGGTCGAGGCCTTCTCGGCCGAGCGCGGGGCGTACTGGATGTCGTAGACGGCGAACCCGGCCGAGGGCATCTTGGCGGTGAAGAGCACGCGGGCCTTCGGACCCGTCTTCTCGAGCACCTGCACGGGCGAGCGGGAGCCGTCGGGGCCGACGGCGACGGCGCCGGCCTGCGCATCCTGCACCTCCCAGGGGATCGTCAGCTCGACGACGTCCTCACGCGCGGCGGCGAGCGGGTTGTAGAGCAGCACGGCCGTGCCCTTGGCCCGCGTGTCCATCGCGTCGGAGACGCCGCCGACGGAGGTGGTCAGCACGTCGGCAAAGATGTTGGCCGCGAGGATCTCGTCGTTCCAGGCGTACTCGTACGCGGGCGGGAGGCTGGTGCCGGGGAGGATGTCGTGCATCTGCGAGCCGAGGACGAGCGTCCAGGCCTCCTCGATGCGATGGCCGGGGTACGGGGCCGCGCCGAGCCACCACGAGGCGACGGCGGCCCGCTCGGCCGCGTCGGCGAGGAGCTCGTTCTTGCGGTTGCACCGCTTCATGTACGCCTGCGAGGTGATGGATCCGGCGGAGTGCTCGGTGAGCTCGAGCTCGCCCTTGTACGCGGGCAGGTTGGCCTGCATCTCGGGCGTGATGGTCTTGAACATCCAGTCGGCGGGACCGGAGACGACCGTGGTGTGGGCCCCCTTGGTGTTAACTGACTTCTCGACCATCTCCACCGACGACTCCTTGGGCGCGCCGCCCTGGTCGCCGGTGCCGAAGTAGTGGTAGTCGGCGAAGACGCCGGACTTGGAGCCGTTCTCGTCGATGCGGCGCGACCAGCTCTCGGAAGTGGCGAGGTTCTCCTTCACCTCGCCGACGTACGCGCCCGGGTCGAGCGCGGCCATCAGGCTGCGGCCGTCCGGGCCCTCCCACATGCCCACCTTGAACGGGATCTTGCCGATCGCCAGGCCCCACGTGAGCTTCTGCGTGGAGAAGCCCTTGAGGCCGCAGTGCGAGAGGAGGCTCGGCAGCGAGGCCGGGAAGCCGAAGCAGTCGGGGAGCATGAACTCCTCGCTGGCGAGGCCGAACTCGCGGCGGAAGTAGTTGTTGCCGTACATCACGTGGCGGACGTAGGACTCGGCGCTGGGAACGTTGGCGTCGTTCTCGTCGACGCTCGAGCCGCAGGGAAACCAGCGGCCGGCCGCGACATACTTCTTGAGCCGCTCGAAATCGGCCGGGTAGTACTCCTCCATCATCTGGTAGCGGCGCGAGCCGGAGAAGTTGAACACGTACGACGGGTACTTGTCGATGAGCTTGAAGTTGTCGTGCAGGGTGTTGGCGATGAACTCGCGGATCGTCTGCGGGTAGGCCCAGCGCCACTCGGTGTCGAGGTGGGCGTAGCCGACGACGTAGAGCGTGGGCTGCTTGGCCAGATCGACAGCGGGGGGAGCGGGCGGCTGGGCGCCGGGGCTGGCGACGCCGAGTTTCTGCTTCACATCCTCGATCTTCTTGTCGACCTTCTCCATCCCCTTGTCGAGGGCCTTCTTCTTGATCGCCTCCAGATCGGGCATCTGGGCCGAGGCGGCATGCGGGAGCGCGAGCACGGAGCCGGCGACGCACAGGATCAGGGGGACGAGGTACGCGGGGGTGCGAGAGAGGTTCATGATTGACTCCACGGCGAGGCCGAAAATGGCGACTCGCTTGCGAAGGGAAGTGTAAACGATCGGAGCGCAGAGACTCGCGCGAGAGGGGATGAAAGATCGCCAATGCCCCGTGGAACGCCCCGGAGTCGGGGTCGTGTGGCGTTCGGGATCGATCACGATCCGAGTTCGAGTTCGGTTCGCAGAACGCGGATGACCGTGTCCACATCGGGGGCCGCCAGCAGGCACTCGCGGAAGCCCTCGTGCATCAGTTTCCGGGCGAGCTTGGCGAGCAGCTTGAGGTGGGTCTGGTCGGCATCGGAGGCGCGGACCGTGAGCATGATCACGCCGCGCACCGGCTGGCCATCGGTGGAGCCCCAGTCGATGGGCGAGCGCAGCTTGGCGACGGCGATGGAGGGGCAGGCGATGGCGTCGGAGCGGCAGTGCGGGATGGCGAAGCCGAATCCGAGGCCGGTGGCGTAGGTGGCCTCGCGGGCCCAGATGGCCTCCTCGACGGCGCGCGGATCGTCGGTGCGGCCGGCGGCGTGGAGCGCGCCGACGAGGTCTTCGATGGCGTGCTCCTTCGTGGCGGCGTCGGAGTCGATGAGGACCAGGTCGGGGTGCACGGGACCGCCGCTGCCGGCCGCGCCTCGGTGCTCGGCGGCGAAGGCCTGCATCAGCGTCGTGACCTCGTCGGGTGTTTCGCAGGCCATGGCCTTCACGAGCGCTTCGCGGCAGACGGCCGAGTCGTACCCGGCGAGGCGCGACTTGATCGCCCCGATGGACGGCGCGGCCGCGCTGATCTCGCTCAGCCCCAGCCCGACGAGCAGGGGCAGGTTGAGGACATCGCCGGCCATCTCGCCGCACATGCCGGCCCACAGGTCGTGGTCGCGGGCCCGAGAAACGATCTGCTCGAGCAGACGCAGGAACGAGGGCTCGCGGACGTTGTTGAGCGCGGCGACGGCCTTGTTCGTGCGGTCGGCGGCCGTCCAGTACTGGCACAGGTCGTTGGTGCCGATGCTGATGAAGTCCACGATCTTCGCGAGCTGGTCGATGATGGTGGCGACGCTGGGCACCTCGACCATGATGCCCACGGGCAACTGGGGATCGTGCTCGATCCCTTCGTCGCTCAGTTCGGCCTGCACCTTGGCGATGCGATCGCAGAACCAGCGGGCCTCGGCCACGGTCGCGATCATCGGGGCCATGACCTTGATTGGCCCGTGGGCCGAGGCGCGGCAGATGGCCCGGAGCTGCGACCGCAGCAGGTCAGGGTACTTGTGGTAGAGCCGCAGGCCGCGGCAGCCGAGGAAGGGGTTGTCCTCCGCGGGCATGGTGATGTAGGGCGCGGGCTTGTCGCCGCCGATGTCGAGCGTGCGGATGATGACCTCGCGCTCTTCACCGCTTTCCGCCCCACCCGCACGGGCGGCCTCGGCCGCGGCCCGGTAGAGCTCGAACTGCTCCTGCTCGCCGGGGGCCTCGGCCCGGTCGAGGAAGAGCATCTCGGTGCGGAGGAGCCCGATGGAATCGGCGCCGGCGGCCATGGCGGCGCGGATCTCGACGGGGAGCGCGGCGTTGGCGGCGACCTCGAGCGGCACGCCGTCGCGCGTGGCCCCGCGGGTGCGCAGGAGGGGTTCCATGCGCTGGCGGCGACGGTCGCGGAAGATGCGCTCGCGGCGGTAGTACTCGATCGCCGCGTCGGAGGCGTCGGGCACGGCGAAGCCGCCGAAGCCGTCCACCACCACGCGCTTGCCGGCGGAGATGGCCCGCGTCGCGCCCTCAACGCTGATGAGCGTGGGCACGCGCATCGAGCGGGCGAGGATGACGACGTGCGAGGTCGCGCCGACCTCGCCAAGCACCAGCCCGCGCAGGTTGACCGGATCCAGGGCCATGAGCTGGCTCACGCCGAGGGAATCGGCGACCACGACCGAGGGCCCGGAGAGACTGATCGCGCTCTCGCTCAGCAGCGATGGGTCGAGATTCCCGAGGATGCGCCGGCAGATGTCCTCGACGTCGGCGGCCCGCTCGCGGATGTACGCGCTGGCCGAGGAGCCGAGGCGGGCCATGAAGTGGGCGCTGGCCTCGACCACCGCGCACGGCGCGGCCTTGCCCGACCGGATGCCTTGCTCCAGCCGTTCACGCAGCGCGGGGTCGTCGACGATGCCCAGGTGGGCCCGGAGGAGTTCGGTGCGCAGCACGTCGCGGGAGCGGTGCAGGTCCTCGTCGATCTCGTCGCGAACGGCGGCCAGCGCGGCGGAGGCGCGGGCCCACTCCGCATCCGGCGAGGCACATCGGGCGTTGCGGACCGCGTCGGGGATGTGCAATCCGCCGACGATGACGGCCGCGCCTTCGCCCACGCCCGCGCACACGGCGCGTCCCGTGATCACGACGGCTTTGAGCCGCTGGAGCGGGACTGGCACGCGGGCCACAGCCACACCGACGTCGGCGTTTCCGGCGGTTGGGGTGAGCGACTCACCGAAGTGGTTGTCGACGAGGGCCTTCACGGCCGCGAGCACCTCGGGCGCATCGTCGCCGGAGGCCTCGATCAATACCGAGTGGCCGCGCTGGATGTCGAGGGCGATGAGGGAGAGCACGCTGCGGCCTTCAGCGCTGGATCCGGTGGATTCGTTGGTGACGGCGAGGGCGGAGTGAAAGCGGCGGGCCGTCTCGGCCAGCAGGCTGGCGGGCCGGGCGTGAAGGCCGGTGGGAAGTTCGCAGACAAATCGGAGCGCGGTCGTCATGCCCGGGCGACCTTCCTCACGCGCCCGCCTTGGCGAGCACACCCTTGGGGTTCTTGATCGCCTCGGCGACGCCGACCTTGATGATCGTCTTGCCGTCGAAGCGTTCCTTCTTCTCGACCTCGATGTCGACGGCGAAGATGGCCACGTCGGCGGCCATGATGTCGGCCTTGGTGAGCTCGTTCTCGATGCCCATGGCCCCCTGGGTTTCGAGCTTGATGGTGTGCCCCGCGGCCTTGGCGGTCTTCTCGAGCTGCTCGGCGGCCATGTACGTGTGGGCGATGCCGGTGGGACAGGCGGTGACGGCGACGATCTTCATGGGAACAACTCCAGCGGGGACCTCAGGATGCGGCGGACTCTGCGGGCTTCCAGACCGTCTTGAGGGTATTGATGGCGACCGCGGTGACGATGACGCCCGCGAGAATTGCGACGATGTACATGGCCGGATTGATGATCACCGGCAGCACGATCAGGCCGCCATGCGGGGCCTTGTCGCCGCAGCCCGCGAGCATGGCGATCGTGCTGGAGACCATCGACCCGAGCATGATGCTCGGGATGACGCGGAACGGGTCGGCGGCCGCGAAGGGAATCGCACCCTCGGTGATGCCGATCGTGCCCATGCCGAGCGCGGCGTAGCCGGACTCGCGCTGCTCGTCGGTCCACAGGCCGACCTTCCACCACTTGCCAACCAGGGTCGCGAGGCCCATGCCCAGCGGCGGGGTGCAGATGGCCGCGGCCACCGGACCCATGAGCGTGAAGTTGTTCTGGGCGATGAGGCCGGAGGCGAAGAAGAACGCGACCTTGTTGACGGGCCCACCCATGTCAAAGGCGATCATCGCGCCGAGGATCATGGCGAGCAGGATCGAGCTCCCGGTCTGCATGTTGGCGAGCCAATCGGTGAGCGACTGCATCGCGCCCGCGATGGGCGGGCCGATGACCAGGAGCATGAGGCCCCCCACCACCACCGACGAAACCACGGGGATGATGAGGATGGGCATGATGGGCTTGACGAACTTGTGCGTAGGAACCTTCTTGATCGCGTTCACGAGATAGCCCGCGATGAGGCCCGCGACGAGCGCGCCGAGGAAACCGGCGCTGGCTTCCTTTGTGATGTGCTTGCCATTGACGACCCACTCGACCGAGCCGAGATGGCCCGCGAGCCATCCCCCGATCATGCCGGCGACAAGGCCCGGCTTGCCCGCCACGGAATACGAGATGTACCCCGCGAGGACCGGGAGCATCATGGCGAAGGCCGTCTCGCCGATCTTGAGCGTGAGCTTGAGCGTGTGCTGGAGCCACGCGGGCTCGATGCCGTTCATGTTCGGCCCGTCGGCCGTCATGGGTGCGAACGCCAGCGACAGGGCGATCAGAATGCCGCCGCACGCGATGAACGGAATCGCGTGCGACACGCCCGTGAGGAGGTGCTGTCGGAGTTGTTTGAGCCAATCGATCATGCCGACGCCTCCAGAGGGAGAGTGGGTACCGCCCGGGCTGCCAAGATACTGCCAAATCCCCCCCACCGCCATCCCACCCCCTGAACGAACCCTCATGCAGCGGGGTGAGCCCGGAGAATCCCGCCCCCTGTCTTCCCCCCCGCTTACCCCCGACCCGTCGCGCCGGCCATCCACGCCGCGCCCCGGGCGGCGTGCAGGTCGTCGTCGCCCACCTCCAGCGTCCAGCCCTCGTGGGCGAGGGTCGTAAGGCCGTCGTTGACCGCGGCCCGAATATCCGGGGCGAGCGGGCGCAACGCCAGCCCCACGCCCCCGAGCAGGGCCACCCGACCGGGGCGGTAGATCGCGTGGGCGACTCGAATCGCCCTGACCAGCGCGCCGAGCGGAGCCTCGGTCGTCCGCAGGCGTCCGGACGCGATCGCCGTCGGCAGACCATCGCCGAATCTCGCCCGCAGCGCGGGAAGGCCCATGTAGGCCTCCAGTGTTCCGCGAGCGCCATCGGGACCGATGGGCACGCCTGCCTCACCCAGCGAGACATCGATGTGTCCGAGGTGTCCCGGGCCTGAGCCAGAAACGATCAGCGGCATCGGCGCGCCGCCGGGCCCATCGTCGAGCACACTTGCGCCGACCCCGGTGCCCATGCTCAGCGCGAGGAGCCGGCCTGGGGCGGGATGCTGCCGACGAAAGTCAATGGCGGCGGCATGGGCGTCGACACACTCGAACACCGCCCCCCCACCGTGCCTGCTCGCGAGCGAGACCCCGAGGGGGCGGCAGACCGCCTCCTCAACGAGTTCCAGAACCGAAACGCCCTCCAGCCCCGGAACGTTGACGGCCCGGACGATCATCCCCGACTCATCGCGCAGTCCGGGTGCGCAGACGCCGATCCCGGCGATCGACTCGCCGCTGGCGACGACGGCGCGGGCGACCGACTCGATGGCGGCCATGAGCTCCTCGCGCCCCGGACGGGCGTACGACGCGCTGCGGGCGGCCCGCAGTTCGCGCGGGCCGCGGGAAGGGTCCAGCAGCACGCCCTTGACGGAGGTTCCGCCGATGTCGAGGCCCAGCGAAAGGCCGGTGCGTGGTCCGGTCATGGGCGGACTCTAGTCGATTCGCACCGGCGTGCCCGGATCCGATACGCTGTGGCCATGCACCGGGTCATCGCCATCCTTTTTCTCCTTGCCACCGGCGCGCTGGCGGGCTGCTCCATGCCCGGCGAGGAGCTCCGGCGGCGTGGCGATGAGATCGTTGTGTGCGGCCGCTTGTTCCACACGGGTACGCCCGTGGTCTTGTGGACCGATCCGGGCGGGTACGACGGCTATCGCACCGAGAAGCGGTTTGCGCCGTGGGCCAAATCGGCCTTCCAGCCCCCCGCGAAGGTGGGCGAGGCTCCGGCCACACCCAACCGATACTCGATCCGCTTTGCGCCGATCGAAGAGAAGCCCGGCGAGGCCACCGCGTCGAAGGAGATCGCCGCGCCGGGCGAGCCCGCACGGCTCACCCCGGAGGAGTTCCAGCGCATCCGCGGGGGCAACTGGGACCTCGATCTGCTCCGCACCAAGGTGGATCAGTTCGTGCTGCACTACGACGTCTGCGGCACGTCGCGGCAGTGCTTCCGCGTGCTGCACGACCTGCGCGGGTTGTCGGTCCACTTCATGCTCGACATCGACGGCACGATCTACCAGACGATGGATGTGAAGGAGCGGGCGTGGCACGCGACGTACGCCAACGACCGCTCCGTCGGCGTCGAGATCGCGAACATCGGGGCCTATGGCGAGGGGGAGAAGGATCCGCTGGCGCAGTGGTATCTCCGCGAGCCCGCGCCGTCGCGCGGCGAGACCGCGGGCGAGAGCACGGTGCGGATCACGATCCCACCCATCTACGGCGACGGGGGCGTCCGCACGCCGGGCTTTGTCGGGCGACCGGCCCGCGAGGAGATGGTGCTCGGCGACGTGCAGGGGAAGCGCTATCGCCAGTACGACTTCACGCCGCAGCAGTACGAATCGCTGATCCGGTTGATGGCCGCGCTGCACCGCGTGCTGCCCGGCATCGAGCTGGACTATCCCCGCGACGAGCACGGGAACCTGATCCAGCGCACCATCACGCGCGAGCAATGGGCCGGCTTCCGCGGCGTGCTGGGGCACTATCACCTGCAGGACAACAAGATCGATCCCGGTCCGGCGATGCAGTGGGACAAGGTGATCAATGGAGCGCGGCGGATGAGCCGGCTGCCCGCGCTTCCGGAGGGCGATGGCGGCGCGGGCCGGCCGTAGGCCCGGCCGCGCCAACCATTGGGCATGTCGATTCCTCGTGGCCACATCCTCATCACCGGCGCTTCCACCGGCATCGGCCGGACCTGCGCGGCGTACCTCGCTTCGCAGGGATTCTCGGTATTCGCCGCGGTGCGCAGGCCATCCGACGCCGATTCCATCCGTTCCGAGGCTGGGGCGAGCGGGCTGGCGGAGCGGCTGCGGCCGATGCTGCTTGATGTCACCGACCCGGCCGCCATCGCCGCCGCGGCCGAGTCGATCGGGGCCGCCGTGGGCAACGACGGGCTCGCGGGGCTGGTGAACAACGCGGGCATCGGCGTCGTCGGCCCGATCGAGTTCGTCTCCATCGCCGATTGGCGGAAGCAGTTCGAGGTGAACGTCTTCGGCCAGATCGCCGTGACGCAGGCGATGCTGCCGCTGCTGCGCACCCGCGTCCTGCGGGCGGGGCATGGGTCGGCCCGCATCGTCATGGTGTCGTCGATCGCGGGGCTGGTGGGGCAGCCGATCCTCGGGCCGTACTCGTCGAGCAAGCACGCGCTCGAGGCCGTGGCCGATGCGCTCCGCCTCGAACTGGCGCGGCACGGCGTGCGCACCTGCCTTGTCGAGCCGGGCGCGATCCAGTCCGAGATCTGGCGCAAGGGCGATGAGTCGGCCTCGGCGATCGATCGCTCGTCCGAGCAGTTCCGCCTGTACGGCCCGATCATCGACGCCGTGGCCCATCGGGCGGCCGACTCGGGCCGTCGAGCCATCCCCGCCCTCACGGTGGCTCGCGTCATCGAGCGGTGCCTGACGGCCGCGAAGGCCCCCGAGCGCGTCCTTGTCGGGCGGGACGCGAAGATGGCCGCGCTGGCCAAGTGGGCACTTCCGGCGTCGCTTTTCGACGCGCTGGTGGCCCGCGCGCTGGGCGTGGCGACCGAATAGTCGGGCATTGATTTTCCGCAGATTCTGGTACCATTCTGTGGCCGCGGCAGATCCACTCGCACCGCGCGGCCTGGAGGGTTCACATGTCGTTCCTGCTCATGCTCTTGGGCATCGTCCTCGCGGGCGTGCTTGTGTTCGCCGCCGTCAAGGCTCCGGCCCGTCCGATCCGCGTGCTGGCGATGATCGGCGCGGTGTGCGTGCTGGTGCTTTCCTTTGCGCTGGCATCCATCCGCTACGTCGGGCCCGGTGAGGTGGGCATCGTGGTGAAGACGGCGTTCGGCTCGCACCTCAAGTCCGGGCGGATCATCGCGACCGAGGGGGAGATGGGCACGCAGGCCTCGGTGCTGCGCTCGGGCTGGTACTTCTGGTACTGGCCGGTGCTCTACCAGATCAAGACCGTTCCGTTCGTGGAGATCCGCTCCGACGAGGTCGGGCTGATCGAGACGGCCGACGGCGCGCCGCTGCCCGAGGGACAGCTCTTCGCCCCCGAGTGGCCGCGGGCCACGTTCCAGCAGATGCTCGACGCGCAGTACTTCCTGACCACCGGCAAGGGCATGAAGGGCAAGCAGGTCTCGGTGCTCACGCCTGGAAAATACCCGCTCAACACCGATCTGTTCAAGGTGCGAATGGTGCCCCAGACCGAAGTGCTCGCGGGCGAGGTCGCCGTGCTCAAGGCCAACTTCGGCACGCCGCCAACGCTGGTCGTGCGCCACATCGCCGCCGGCGCGGCCGACAAGCCCACGGGCGAGGACGACGCGCTGAAGCTCGCCAAGGCAGGCGAGATGGGCATCCTCGCCGACGCGCTGCCGCCCGGCAAGTATCCCCTCAACACCGACGCGTACACCGTGACCGAGATCTGGACCACGCAGATGATCGCGCACTACACGGCGGTGATGTCCGGAAACCCCGGCACACGCGACTTCCAGGGAATCGCGCAACAGACGACCCAGCAGCGCACCACGGGCTCCAAGCAGAGCAAGCACGAGTCGGCGATGGAGGAACGCGAGATCACCGTTCGCACCGTCGACGGCTTCACGTTCCCCGTCGACGTGCGCCTCGAGTACGTCGTGGAGCCCAAGGACGCCCCGATCGTCGTGGCCAAGCTCGGCGACGACGAGGGCGATCGTTTCCGCAACGCCATAAACTCGGCCGTTCGCGCTATCTTCCGCAACAACGGCGAGAAGGTCCGGGCGCTCGACTACGTCCAACAACGATCCGCGCAGGAGGAGCAGTCGCTCGCCGCGCTCAAGGGCCAGATGGCCCGCTTCGGCATCACCGTCGCCGCGGTGCGCATCGGCAACGTGGGCGACGAGGCCTCGCTGGGCAAGCTGCTCGACACCCAGACCCAGCGCGAGATCGCCAAGCAGGAGCAGATCACCACGCAGGAGCAGCAGAAGGCCGCCGAGCAGAAGAAGCAGCTCGCCAAGACCACGCAGGAGTCCGACGAGGAGAAGAAGCTCGCCACGGCGACCTACGCCGTCAAGATCGCCGACGAAGACAAGAAGAAACAGGTCATCGCCGCGGGGGCCGAGGCCGAGAGCATCAAGATCAAGGCCGAAGCCCAGTCGCTCGCCTTCAAGTCGATCGCGGCCCAGATCGGCCCGTCCAACGCCGCGCTCATGGAGCTGCTGAAGATCGTCGGCGAGAAGAACATCCAGATCACCCCGCGCGTGCTGGTGAACACGCGCGGCCCGGGCGGGCCCCAGAGCGGGTCGGAGACGGCCGCGCTCGTCGGCACGCTGCTCGATCAGATGATCTCCAAGGAGGAGGCCACCCCTGGCCCGGCCAGCGGTGGCAAGAAGTAAGCCCCAGCCGACCGGGAAACCACCCAGAGTCACGCCGATTCCGCGAATACCAGTTCGTGGTGGTCGGTTCCGCCACCGCCGGGCGAGCAGCGTTTCGCCCTGCCTCCCCGGCGTACACTTCACCCCCTCGGATTCGGCACGCATGCATAGGGCGTGTGCGCCGGAGCCGATCGTTCGGAGCCGCGCTCCCAGCCGCGCGCCCTCCCTTGACTGCCCAATCCAATGGACCCCATCACCCCGAACTCGCCCGTCCCCGCCCCTGACGCCAACGGCTCTCCCTCAGGCGCGGCCTCATCCCATGCGCCGACGGCCGACACGTCGGCCAAGTCCACCATGGACCCGTCGCTCGCCAACGAGATCGACGACGCCATGGCCGCGCTGGGCCTTGGCCCGGGTGGGCTGGCAGCCCACGGTTCGGAGAAGGGTGGCGGCAAGCGCCATCAGCGCGAGCGCAGCAAGAACCCGATCACCCTGCCCGGCCACGACGTGGCGCCCATCGGCGGCCCCGCCAAGCCGGCGATGAAGGGCCCGCGCGTGGTCAACGCCGGGCGCGAGTATCGCACCGGCGCGGTCGTCTCGGTCGGCCCGACGGACATCTTCATCGAGTTCGGCCCGAAGGAACTCGGCATCGTCCCCCGTCTGCAGTATCCGGACGACAAGGACCTGCCGACGCCGGGCACGCAGCTCGAGGTTACGGTTGACCGCTTCGAGGCCGGGGAGAACATCTTTATCTGCTCGCGCCCCGGCACGGTCGTCAAGGCCGCGTGGGAGAACCTCGAGGTCGGCCAGACCGTCGAGGGCAAGGTCACCGCGGTGAACAAGGGCGGCCTCGAGCTCGAGGTCTCCGGCCACAAGGCCTTCATGCCCGCCAGCCAGGTCTCGCTCGATCGCATCCCGGACCTGTCGGTGCTCATCGGCGAGAAGCTGACCTGCCAGGTCAGCCAGCTCGACAAGCGCGGCCGGGGCAACATCATCCTCTCCCGCCGCGACATCCTCGAGCAGGAGCGCCGCGAGCGGGCCAAGAGCCTCCGCGAGCAGCTCAAGGAGGGCGATGTCCTTGACGGCACCGTCCGCAAGATCATGCCCTTCGGCGCGTTCGTCGACATCGGCGGCGTCGACGGCCTCGTCCACGTCGGCGACCTCTCCCACGAGCGCGTCGGCATGGGCGAGCAGGCCATCGCCAAGCACGTGAAGGAAGGCCAGAAGGTCAAGGTCAAGATCCTCAAGATCGAGTGGAACGACGAGGACATGCGGAAGTCCCGCATCGGTCTCGGCCTCAAGCAGCTCTCCGCCGACCCGTACCAGACGGCCCTCGCCGACATCAAGGAAGGCGCGGAGATCAACGGCAAGGTCGTGAGCCTGCAGGAGTTCGGCGCGTTCGTCGAGGTGGCCCCGGGCGTGCAGGGCCTCGTGCACGTCTCGGAAATCGCCCACAAGCGCATCAACCACCCGCAGGACGAGCTCAAGATCGATCAGGTCGTGCAGTGCAAGGTGCTCAAGATCGACGCGGGCACCCGCCGCATCAGCCTCTCCATCAAGGCCATGACCCCGGCCCCGGAGTACACCGGCGGCAAGGGGAAGGGCAAGGACGATCGCGGCCCGAAGCGCACAGAAGAGGAGATCCGCAAGGACACCCCGGCCCTGCGTCGCCTCCGCGCGGCCGCGGCCCTTCGCGACCAGAAGAAGGGCGGCACGCTCAAGGGCGGGTTCTGATCCCTCACCAGTCGGAATGAAAAACCAAACGCCCCGGGTCGAATGGCCCGGGGCGTTTTTCTTTACGGCTCGCGATCCGGCCGCCACCCCTGCGCGATCGGCCACCGCCGCCCGCTGCCGAAGGCGATCCCGGACACTTTCAACCCCACCGCGGCCTGCTTGCGCTTGTACTCGCTCAGGTCGATCAGCCGCACGACCCGCGCCACGACGGCCGCGTCGAAGCCGGTCTCGGCGATGATCCGGCGCGGGTGCTGGCGGAGCTCGACGTACCGGCGCAGGATCTCGTCGAGCACGTCGTAGGGCGGGAGCGAGTCCTGATCGGTCTGGTTGGGACGCAGTTCAGCCGACGGTGGTTTGGTGATGCTCGCCTCGGGGATCGGCGAGCCCTCCACGTTCTCATTGATCCACCGCCCCAGGCGATACACCCAGTGCTTGGTCATATCGCTGAGCACCGCCAGCCCGCCGTTCATGTCGCCGTACAGCGTGGCGTAGCCCACGGCCATCTCGCTCTTGTTGCCGGTGGTGAGCAGGATGTGCCCGAGCTTGTTCGACAGGCCCATGAGGATCGTGCCGCGGATGCGGGATTGCAGGTTCTCCTCCGAAATCGTCCCCGAATCGAAGCGCGACGCCCCCGCGCGCCCGGCCTCGAACGCGGGCCCGAGCGTGCCCAGCAGCGCGGCGTGCGCGGGCTCGATGGGCACGGTGAGCATCTCCATGCCCAGCCGCCGGGCCAGCTCGGCGGCGTCGGACTTGGAGCCCTCGGAGCTGAACCGCGAAGGCAGGCTCACGCCCAGCACGTTCTTCGGGCCCAGCGCACACGCGGCGATCACGGCCGTCACCGCCGAATCGATGCCGCCCGAGAGCCCGAGCACCGCGCTCTTGAAGCCCGTCTTCCGGCAGTAGTCGCGCACGCCGACGGTGAGGGCCATGAAGAGCAGCCGCTCGTCCGGCGCGGTCAGCAGCGGATCGAGGGGCACCGGCGGCGGCGATGCATCCGGGCCGGGGCGCGAGTCGGGGATGTCGCAGACCAGCACGTGCTCAACAAATCCCGGCGCTGCGGCCATGAGCGTGCCCCCGGGGGCGTACACCGCCGCGTGGCCGTCGAAGATCAGGTCGTCGTTCCCGCCGACCTGGTTCACGGCCGCGACGAACACCCGGTTCGCGGTCGCGTGCTTGACGAGAATCTCGCGGTGCTTCTGCCCTTTGCCGATCGCAAACGGGCTGGCCGACGGGTTGATGATGAGCTTCGCGCCGGCCTTGCCGCCGGGCTGCGGGGCGCAGAGCTCGGCGACGGGGTCCTTGCGGCCGTGGTAGCGGTGGGAGAAGCCGACGTCCTCGCCGCGCCAGAGGTCCTCGCAGATGGAGAGGCCGACGCGCCACGTCGCACCCGAGCGCGTCGGCACGTCGATCACCACCGCCCGATCCCCCGGCACGAAGTACCGGTCCTCGTCGAATACGTCGTACGTGGGCAGCAGCCGCTTGTCGTAGTAGTCGACGAACTTCCCATCGCGATACGCCAGCAGAGCGTTGGCGATGCCCGCGCCCTTGGCGTCCGGGTTGTGGGCATCCACCGGAAGCGGCACGCCGAAGACCACCGTAAGCCCCGCCGTGTGGTGCTCGCCGATCTCCTTCGCGGCCTTCACGCACCCATCGACGAACCCCTCCTGCAGGAGCAGGTCCTTGGGCGGGTAGCCGCACAGGCAGAGCTCGGGCAGCACGAGAAGGTCGGCGCTCTTCTGGCGCGCCTCGTCGATCGCCTTCACGATCAGCGCGGCGTTGCCGGCGATGTCGCCGATGGTCGGGTTGATCTGGGCGAGGGCTAGACGCATCGCCGGAAGGATATGAAACCCGTCGGTCCCAGAGCGCTCCGGAGCATTGCGACCATCCGAAACGCCGCACCGGATTGCTCGCCGCACTCCGGACACCGCCCACCCCTCAACCCGCGCAGGTCATACCCGCAGGTTTGGCAGCACCCTGTCCGGAACACCCGCGGCAGCCGCCACCACAACATCCCCGCGCCGATCGCCGACACCACCGCCCACGGCCACAGCGGCACGTACATCGTCGTCAGCACGATGAGCACGTTTCCCCCCTTTCCGCCCGTCCCGCCCGCTCCCCCCGCGATGAGCATCTTCGCATCGCTCGAGTTGGGCATCCACACACTGCTCGACTGATTGATGACCCGCGCCTGGCTGCCCTGGACTGACATCAGCCAGCCATTCCCGGCCCAGCGCACGTCGTGCGTGCACCACGCGAACTCCAGAGTTCCCCGGTCCAGCCTCACCCCGGCCCGGCGGTGCTGCGCGGCCCACCCGCCCGCCGGCGAGCCGATGAAACTCGCCGTGAGCAGCAGCGTCGCCACCATCGCCGTCGCCGACAGCACGTACATGGCCCGACGTCCCCACCGGTGCTCTGTCATCGGACCCATCGTGACTCCCTCCGGGTGTTCACACCGCCGGCTTGTGCCCGAGCCGCAGCAGCCGATCGGGCCGCAGATACGCCATCGACGCCACCGACCCCACCAGCAGCACCGCCGCCTCCGTCGCCGATACCGTGAGCACCACCACCTTGAAGTGCGTGAAATCCAGCCCCGGGAGGATCGCGCCGATGAGCATCGCCGTGCCGCCCTCGCGGGCCCCCAGCGCGCCCGAGGGCGCGGCCGCCGTGATCAGAAAGAAGATCGTGCCCGCGAGCAGCGCGTGCTCCCAGTTGAGCTCTTGCCCCACGATGGCGGCGGCCACGGCGATGCGTCCGGCCTGGGCCGCGAAATCGATGAGCCGCAGGGCCGCGCATCCGAAGACGACGCGCGGGCTGGCGAGCATGCGCACGCCCTCGTGCGCTTTCTCGAAGAGCACCGTCGCCAGAGTCGAGCCGGGACGGAGCTTCGCGGGCAGCGGCAGGCGGCCGTACATCCGCTGGGCCCACGCCCATCCGCCGGGCGTGGCGAACACCCGGCCTGTGATGAGCACGATCAGCAGGCACGCGAGCATGCCCCCGCCCGCGGTGGTGAACCACGCCGCGTCGGCCCGTCCGCGCCATGCCCCGGCCGCGAGGGTGGGCACCAGCACACAAAGGATCACCACCCCGACGGCCCCGAACCACGCCCCGATGGTGAGCAGCGGCACGCCGTCGCGGCGATTGTGCACGAGGACTCGGAACAGCGCGCTGAGCTTGAAGGGCACCAGCACCAGCAGGCACGCGATGCAGTTGGTCGCCTGAGATTCCACGATCGGCAGTTTCCGAATGGGCACGAGCGTCTCGCGAAAGACGGCTCCCGACGCGACGACGATCACGATCGTCAGGCCGACAAGGGCCCCGATCTGCCCCATCGTCGCGCTGCCCAGCCGCGTCAGCCCCTCGCGATCTTGCAGGGCCGAGTGGACGCACCACGCCAGCAGGCCGATGCCGACCGCAAAGCCCAGCACCTGCAGCACGATCTTGACGACGCCCCGCCCGCCGCCCGACGGCGCGCCCGGCCCGTTCGACCCTTGAGAAGCCGGCTCACTCATGGTGTCGGCGCCCCCGCATCGCCCGGGAACGGGATGTCCACGAGGAATAGTTCGACGCCCGAGTGCGGCCCGTCGGATTGGCCGCGCCACGCCCGGATCGACCGCAGCCGCGAGCGTCGGTCGTCGATCCACTGCATCACCTTTTCCATGGTGATCGCGGGGTCGTAGTTGCGGTCGGTCTCGATCAGGCGGCGGAGCTCGTCGTAGTTCACCAGCAGATATCGGATGTTCGCCTCGTGCAACTGGCGGCTCCAGTGGCTCACATCGGTGTTCCCGCCCGAGCCGATGATCGGGGCACGGTCCCACGTGGTGTGGTAGGCAATGACGCTTCCCGGGCGAGCCACGGGCGAGGGTTCGAGCGACCACGCGCGGCCCATGAAGTACAGCGGCGTGGAATCGCCCAGCAGATACACGCCGCGGTTCTCGCCCTCCCACGGCCGGATCGAGAGGTTGACAAACGCCGCGGGCCCGATGGCCGAGAGGAACCGCTCCTGCGCCTCGGGCGTGGAGTTCAGGAACTCCGCATCCGCGCCCATGCCCGTGAGCCCGCCCGGCCCGAGGACCAGCAGCGCGTTGGGGTGCATGTCGTTCTGCTCAAGGAACAGCAGCACGCTCCCGAGCGACTGCGCCAGGGGCGCGATCGCGAGCACGCCGGCGGCCCCGATCGTCATGGCCCGCCTGTTGGGCGAGGCCCGAGAGACCCACGAGACCAAGGCCGCGCCGCCGAGGGCCAGCAGCAGCGCCGTCGGCACCAGCAAGGGGACCAGGAAACGTGATTGCAGGTGCGTGAGTGTCATCCAGCACACCACCTGCGCCGCCAGCCCCGCCACCAGCAGCAAACCCAGCCGGCGCGACCGCGACCACCACACCGCGCCGATCGCCGCCACCACGAGGATGATCACGAACGTCGCGCCGCCCCACTGCTCGTGCAGCAGGCCGAACTGCCCCGACGCCAACCGCTCGATGCGCTCGCCAAGGCCCATGCCGGGCGCGGGGTGATGATTACGCGCGAAGCGCTGCACCTGCTCGTCGGTCCACCACCAGTGGTTGCCGAACACCGACGAGGCGAACGGGAACACGGGATTGTGGCTGGCGAGGAAGTTCCGCAGCATCCACGGGCAGACGGCCATGATCCCCGCGAGGACACCGCCGCCGATCACCCGCGGCCACTCCCGCGCCACCGTTGTGCCCAGCAGCAGCAGGCCCACCATCGGCCCGGCCATGAACAGCGCCGTCGGCTTGCACCCGCACGCCACGCCCACGGCCCAGCCCGCACCGACGCCGCGGGCCCATGAGCTGCACTTTTCGCCGATCGCCACCAGCACCCCCGCCGCGGCCAGCGCGATCAGGCCCGCCTCGTTGTAGGGCAGGCTCGACACGACGAGCATCCATGGCGTGGAGACCACCAGCGCGCCGGCGATGACGCCGATCCACGCGGCCACGGCAGAGTCCACGCCGCACCGCACCGCCAGCGCCCACCCCGTTCGCGCCACCAGCATCGCCCCGATGATCGCCATCCCGACGTGCAGGAACTGGCACGCGAGGAACCAGTGCCCCTCGCCGGCGCTCCCGGCGACCATCCGCACCACCGGATCGGAACCGCCGGGCATCAGCGCGCCGAGGTGCATGTACCCCGCCTCGACGAACGACGGCAGGAACGAGTACACGTTGTGGGCATTCGGCCAGAGCCGATCGCCCGCGGCCCATTCCTTGGGCAGTTGCAGGTGGTACGAGTGCGCATCGAACGCGCCGTGCTCGGTGGCGTGCCAGAGCACCCCCGGCGGGTTCGACGCGGCGACCAGCAGCAGGGCAACCGCGGGCCCGAGCAGCACGATCGCGGGTGTGATGACCGGCCACCGCTCCGGGCGAAGCGGGCCGCGCACGACCTGATCGGCCATCAGCAGGATCCCCACCCCCACCACTCCCCACGCGACGATCCGAGGCATGGGTCCCACGCCGCTGAGCAGCCCCGCCATCCCGATCGCGTGGCTGATCCACAGCATCAGGCCGAGCCCGAGCCCGAGCTGGATCCAGAACCGATTGGGCGACCCGCGGGCGAGCCACGTCGCGAGCGGCCGCCCAAGCCCGAACGCGCCGAGCAGGTACACCATCGCAATCGGTCCCGCGCCGAGCACCGATGTGGCCAACGAGACCGGCCCGAGATACGTCGCCATCCCGCCCGGCAGCCCATAGCACGAGAGCGCCCCGAGCCCGATGAGCACGAGCGCGCTCAGGCCCGCCGGACCGGCAAGGCGAGAGGCGCGGCCGTGCTCCCAGGGCTGCATGGGCGGAGTGTAAGGCTCAGGTCGATCTAGAACTGAGCAAAGCAATCGCCAAGGACATGCGCCAGTGCCAAAGCCGTTGAACAAACGCCAAGGCCACGACGCCACAAGCCACGGCCAGCAAGGCGAGCGGGAGTTCTGTTCCTTCGGGAGGATCCACCTCCGAGAAGGCGATCTCCTGCACGATTTTCACTACAAGCGCTATCGCCACGAGCGCCGCGACCGATGCCGCGAATGGATGCCGCCCCACCCAACCTAACTTCTTGGAGGCCGCGAGAAGCCATTCGGTTGCTTGTTCGTCCGATGAGGCGAGTTCAATCTCAGGAAACACGAATGCGATCGGAAGTCGAACGCGGGAACGAGAAGCATGATTCGAGAGCGATGACCCGCATTCAGGGCATCGATCGATGGTCCTCTTGGTGTCCGGCGATTCGTTCACGAGGTAACCACAATCGAGGCACACACTCTCACCAGTGAGCAGCCGGGCCTTGCGGTCCATGTACCTCCGGCGGCGACGGCCGATCCAATACAGCGCGACGAATGGCCCGATCCATGACCCCAGCCCCAAGATTGGGGACACACGCAGCATCATGGCGATCGAGATTCCAAACACGGCGATCAATCCGCACCCAAGCAACACCATGAACTCGCCCGGTCGAAGGGCGTTGAGCAAGCGAATGCTGATGATCCAGGATGTGAGCCACGTGCGAATCACACGGGAAAGGTACACCGCCGACCCTGCGCGGAGTGGCGCGTCCTCCCTGGTCGCCATCGTGGTGAGTCTCGCTCGCTTAGGATTGTTCTGGATGAGCTCCCAGCCCAACAGCATCGCCACGCTCGACAACATCCGCATCATCGAACCTTTGTGCGCCGTCTTCCGCCGAAAGCTCAAGAGCGAGGGCCTGAAGTACACTCCCGAGCGGGCGTACATCCTCGATGCGATCATCCGACGAGACGACATCGGAGGCGGCAAGAGCGGTGCGGGGGGGGCGGGGGGTGTGTTTCAGGCCGACGAGCTGCTTTCGGCCATGCGCAAGGCGGGCTTCCGCGTCTCCAAGGCCACCATCTACCGCACCATCAAGCTCCTCGCCGAGGCGGGGATCATCCAGCAGGTGCTGTTTGACGCGGAAACGGCCCACTACCAGCTCGCCTACGGCCGGAGCGCCTCGGGCCTGCTCGTCAATGTCGACACGCGCGAGATCACGCCGATCGACTTGCCCGAGCTGGTGGAGATCCGCGAGCGGATCTGTCGGCAGCGCGGGCTGGTGGCCGAGGGGCATCGGATGGTGATCTATGCGAAGAACAAGTAGACCGGCAGCGGCCGATCACGGTCCGGGCGTCGGCTGGATCGGCCCGCCCGCCACCCCGTACCCCACCTTGTAGATCCCCACCGCATCGCACGCCGCGTGGGCCCGCACGACGTCCGCGTAGGGCACCTTGGCCGTGGGCATGAGGAGCACCTCGATGTTCCGCGTCGCCTCGCTGCGGGGGAACTCGCCGAGGCGCTGCTCGAACTCGGCCATCGACACCCGCGAGAATCGCAGGAAGCTCACCACCGTGTGCCCCTGATCGTCGGCGTCGAGGGCCACGGGCAGGCGCGTGGGCGGCGGCGTGAGCGGGTCGTTCACCTTGCTCGGGTCCTTGCCGCGCCCGGATTGGAACGGGATCGCCGCCCGCAGGAACCACTCGTTGCCCATGAACGCGGCGAAGGCCATGAAGAAGATCAGGATCACCATCACCACGTCGACCATCGGCGTCATGTTCGGGCCGAAGTGCAGCGAGTAGCTGTGCAGCGCATCGCGCCGGCGGAAGTGCTTCACCGATCGGCGCGGCGAGTTCTCGCTCGTCGCCGGCTCCGGATCGCCAAACGAAGCGGGCATGTTGGGCATCGTGCTCATGGCACACGCTCCGTCGCCAGGCGAACACTCTTGGCCCCGCCCTGCCCCGCCGCGCGAAGCACGGGGTCGATCGAGCCCCACGGCAGCGAGCGATCGGCCCGCACCTGCACGCTCGCCGCGGCGTTGGCCGCGAGCTTCCCGCGCACCGCCGCCTCAAGGGCCTTGGGGTTGGCCAGTTCCTGCCCCTCGCTGAACACGGCGATGCCGTAGCCCGTCCATGCGTTCTTGGGCGCCTCGGCCGCGGCCCGCGAGACCGTCACGATCATGATCGCCGCGGCCTGTTCCTCCTGCCCTCGAACCGTCTGCGGCAGCCGCACCGCGGGGCCCGCCTCCGAGGAGAGCTTCCCCACGATCAGGAAGAACAGGATGAGGCACATCACCACGTCGATGAGCGGCGTGGCGTTTACGGCTTCAATGGCGGGCGGGGATGTGAGGGAGCGTCGAAGGCGCATCTGAATTGACGAGTGCAGAGTGCAGAGTGCCGAGGAAGCCGATCACCGCTGGGCGGGCATGGGGCGGGGCTGCGGGGCAGCGGCGGGGCGTGAGGCGCCGTTGCCGCCCGTCGTCGGTCCCACACCCAGTCGCACACGAGCGTCGGCCGGAAGCAGCTCGACGAGGTCCGCCGCCTCGACCATCACGCGGGTGCAGTGCTTGTCCACGATCTGCCGGAAGAAGCCGAACACCAGCAGGCAGGGCACGGCCAGCATCAGCCCCAGCAGCGTGTGGAACAGGGCCTTGGAGATGCCCAGCGACAGGCTCGCGGGGTTCGCCTGGCCGCCCGCCGCGCTCAGCGCGGCGAAGGCGATGATCATGCCCCAGACCGTTCCGGCCAGGCCCAGCAGCGGGCCCATATTGCCGATGACGTTGAGCGGCTCGATCTTGCGGAACCACTTGGCGGATTCCTCGCTGGCGGCGAGCTCGGCGGCCTCGCGCATGGCGTTGCGATCGCTGGTGGGCGTGTTCACGGCCGCGCGGACGATCCGGCAGACCAGCGCATCGTCCTCGTTGACGAACTGGCGCAGCTCGGCCCAGCGCTCGGGCCGGTCGCCGCGGCAGAGCTGGTCGATGATCCGCGACGGCTCCTCGGGGGCGATCCGCGACTTGCGGATCTCGATGATGCTCACGATGATGATCGTCCACGCCGCCAACGAGCCGACGACCAGCAGCACGGTGAACAGGTCGCGCGACTCCCAGAACAGCGACATGAGCGACTTCTGCGTCTCCGGAGCCGCCGCCGGGGCCGGCGCCGCGGGCGTGCCGCCCGTCTGCGCCATCACCCGGGCCGATACGAACAGCACCACGCACGCGAGCGCCGCCATGGCACCCCACCGCAGCACGCTCAGCACGCGGCGCGGCATGAAAACCGCGGAATCAGGTCTGGATTGCATTCTCATAGGTCTCCGAGTCTATCTGGACTTTTGACGTCGCGACGGTGTATGTCGGATGTGCACAACCGATTCAAGGCGACGCGAGGCCCGGGTCGGCGAGGTCAGGGTCGTCAAGATCGGTGTCGTTCAACTCCCGCGACACGGTGTACGCCCCCGTGAGCCAGCGACCAAGGTCGGCCATCCGGGCCCGGTCGCTCGCGAAGGGAAACGTCGGGGCGTTGGGAGGCACCGGCTCGCCCGTCACCGGGCAACGGGTCCAGCCCGCGGGCACCGATCCCGCCGTTGGCCTCGCCCCCTCGGCGAGCATCGCCAGGCCGCGCCAGGGGTCGCGGCGGCTCCACCCTCCGGGAGCCACCAGATCAAGGCGGCGCGACGATTCCCCTTCCGCCTGTATCCGTACGCGGGCGAAGGACGGTTCCTGCGCCAGCGCCCCGGCGATTCGCTCGGCCCACTCCACCACCACCACGCCGAAGGCGTCCATCATCCGCTCCCACCCGAGCGAATCCAGTTCCTCCGGCCCGGAGAGGCGATAGGCGTCCACGTGGAAGAGCGGCGCTTCTACGAATCTGCTCGACTCGCCCGTGGTGCCCGACGTCCCGCTCGGGCGGGTGTACTCGTGAATAAGCACGTACGTCGGGCTCGAGACCTGTGACGGGTCCAGCCCCAGCCCCTCGGCAATCCCGCGCACCAGGCGCGTCTTGCCCGCGCCGAGTTCGCCATCAAGCCCCAGCACATCGCCCGGGCGCAGCAGGCGGCCGAGGGCCGTGCCGAGGGTCACGGTCTCGTCTTCGCTGGATGTCCGGAACGTCAGGTGCGGCACGGTGGATTGTTGGCCCGCGCGGTCAGTGATCCCACCCCATCTCGGCCGCGTCGCAGCGCGTCCCATCCGCGAGCACGAGCGAGCATCCCCGCCCCGCCTCCACCCGCCCGATCATCGTCATCGCCGTCCCCCCCGCCGCAGGTCGAACCATCCGCTCGGGCGCGATGCAGAACAGCAGTTCGTAGTCCTCTCCATCTCCCGCCGCGGTGGGCACATCGCCCACGCCCGTGCTCAGCGGCACGCGTGGCCCGTCGATCACCACCCGCATCCCCGACGCCGCGGCGATTCGCCCCGCATCCCGCCCGAGACCATCGGAGATGTCCATCATCGCGTGCAGGTCGGCACCGAGCGTGTCGCACAGCCACCTTGCCTCCGCCAGCCGCGGCTCAAACGTCAGGTGTTTCCCACCGCCGTCCCTCGCGAGCGACCCGCCGATCGTTCCCGTCACCCACACTTCATCCCCCGGGCGGGCCGTCGATCGCAGCACCGGGCCGCGCGCCACATGCGGAACACCCGCGATGGACACGCTTAGGCTCAGCGGACACCCCGACGGACCGACGGCGATGTCGCCTCCAACCAGCGGCGCGCCCCAATGCCGCCCCCAGTGCGCGAGCCGCTCGCACAACTCATCCGCGTGCGGATACCCCGGCGGCAGCACGCCCGAGGCCATGCCCCATCGCGGAGTCCCGCCCATCGCCGCGATGTCGGACACCGTGCGGGCGATCGCCTTGCGGGCGATCAGGTCCACGCTTGTGTCGGGCACGAAGTGCCGCCCCGCCACCACCTGATCCACCTTCAGCAGCAACACATCCCCCGAATCCGTCTTCACCACGGCGCAGTCGTCCCCCGGCCCGACCACCACGCCGCGAAACGCGCTTGGCAGATCCGCCGAGCGGGCGAAGATGCGGCGATGGAGTTCGGATTCCTGCACGCGCAAGCGTAGGGATTTGCGAGCCCTTCGCGCGAGCGAAGGATGGAATCGGGCGGCCTTCGCTTGCACGAAGGGCTCGTAGTGGCATCTCCGATTCGCTAGACTTGCTTCTTGCCTCAAGACCTCCACATCGATGCGCTCATCTTCGGCGGCGGCATCGCCGGCCTGTGGACGCTCGCACGCCTGCGACGCGAGGGCTACTCGTGTCTGCTCATCGAATCGACCGCCCTCGGCTCGGGCCAGACCATGGCCAGCCAGGGCATCATCCACGGGGGCATCAAGTACGCCCTGACCGGTCAGGCCTCGCGCGCCAGCGCCGCCATCGCCGGTATGCCCGCCATCTGGGAAGACTGCCTCCAGGGACGCGGCGAGCTGGATCTCCGTGCCGCACGCATCCTGAGCGAGCGCCAATACCTCTGGACTTCCGCCGGGATCGGCTCGCGGCTTGTCGGCATCGCCGCCAGCCACGCCATCCGCACGCCCGTTCGATCCGTCACCGCGGGCGAGCGTCCGGAGTGTTTCGCGGGCGCGCCGCGCGGCGTGGATGTGTACGCCGTCGAGGAGCGCGTGCTCGATCCGCGCTCGGTGGTGGATGCGCTCGCCGCGCAGACATCGGGATCGCTGGTTCGGTGCGAGCGGTCGCACGTGCGGATCGATGGCAGCGCAACGGGCGGGCCTCGCTACGCGCTCGAGGGCCCTGCCGGAACGCTGCGTGTTGTCCCCCGCCGCACGATCCTCGCCGCCGGTCAGGGCAACGCCGGGCTTGTGGCGTCGCTGGGCCTCTCGTCGATCGCGGAGACGCCCTCGCACGTCGGCCAACAGGTCCGTCCGCTGCACATGGTCATGGTCCGCGGCCGACTTCCCGCCGTGTTCGGCCACTGCGTCGGCCTCGCCGATCGGCCGCGCCTGACCATCACGTCGCAGGCCGACGCGGCCGGGCAGGCCGTCTGGTACGTGGGCGGCGAGGTGGCCGAGTCCGGCACGCAGCGCGACGGCCCGGCCCAGATCGCCGCCGCCCGCGCCGAGATCGGCGCGTGCCTTCCGTGGATCGATCTTGCGGGCACGCAGTGGGCCGCGTTCCGCGTCGACCGGGCCGAGGGCACCATCGGCCAGCGCCGCCACCAGCGGCCCGATGAGCCGCTCGTGCACGCCGCGAGCCCGCACGTGCTGCTGACGTATCCGACCAAGCTCGCCTTCGCGCCGCTGCTGGCGGCGCAGGTGCTCGATTCGCTGTGGAGCGGCGGTGTGTCGCCCGGCGAAGCGGCATCACTCGATGCCCTGTCAGGGTTCGAGCGCCCCGTGCCCGCCTCGCTTCCGTGGGAGCGCAAGGAGGTCTCATGGACCTGAGACCCCTCGGCACGACGGGCCTGCGCGTCTCGGCCCTCGGGCTTGGCACCGTCAAGCTCGGGCGCAACACCGGCGTGAAGTATCCCGGAGGCACGTTCCCGCTCCCTACCGATGAAGAGGCCGCGGCGCTCCTGCGCACCGCCGCGGATCTCGGCATCACTCTCCTCGACACCGCGCCGGCGTACAGCACAAGCGAGGAGCGCCTCGGCGCAATCATGGCCGCGAACAACTGGTTCGGCGGGCGGGATCGCTGGATCGTCTCCACCAAGGCGGGCGAGGAGTTCGACCCCGCCACGGGCGAATCGCGTTTCGATTTCTCGCCGGCCCACATCCGCCGCAGCGTGGAGCGCAGCCTGAAGCGCCTCCGTATCGACGTGCTCGACATCGTGCTCCTCCACTCCGATGGGAACGACTTGGCTGTGCTTGCACATTCCGGCGCGCCCGAGGCCCTCCACGACCTCAAGCGGCGCGGCCTCATCCGTGCCGTCGGCGCCAGCACCAAGACCGTCGACGGCGGCCTTCTCGCCATGCGCGGCCCGCACGCCTGTGACGTGGTCATGATTCCCTATGGCCCCGCCGACCGCGAACAGGCCATCGTCATCGACGCCGCCATCCATCGCGGCGTCGGCGTGCTCGTCAAGAAGGGGCTCGCGAGCGGCCATGTCGACGGCCTGCTCTCCAAAATGCCTCCTGAGATTCGCGCCGCCACGACCGATCCCGTCGAGGCGGCGATGCGATTCGTGCTCGGCCGACAGGGTGTGTCGAGTCTCGTGGTCGGAACAATGAACCCAGATCATTTGAAGGCCAACGCCGCCGCGGCCGCTCGTGCCGTCTGAACAGAGGCCCGGGCGCACGCCCGGGCAGCGGACGTACTTTGCCCACGCTGCCCGGGCCGCGCCCGGGCCTCTGTTACTCCCCCAACACCGTCAACCCGACGCGCTTGCGGCGATGCTCGAGGTTTCCGAGTTGCCCGCACGCCGACATCGTGTCGCGCCCCTTCGTCCGCCGCCGCTTCGCGTAGACGCCCGTCTCCGTGAGCCGGGCCAGGAACGCCTCGGCCGCCGCTTCCGTCGGCGCGGCCCACGGTGAGCCCTCGCGCGGGTTGTACGGGATCACGTTCACCAGCCCGGGCAGCGGCGGCCGCCCGGCGTATTGGCCGCGCCCGAGCACGTAATCGCCCATCTCGAGCGCATGCTCGGGAGCATCGTTCACGCCCGGGATAAGCACGTACTCAAGGCACAGCTTCGAGGCCCCGTAGATCGGCCACGCTTCCAGCGCGGAGCGCAGGTCGCTCATCGAGTACCGCCGGTTGATGGGCATGATCGAGGCCCGCACCTCGTCGTTGGGGGCATTGAGCGAGATGGCGAGGTTCAGCCGGTGCCACTCATGCTCGTGCACCTTGGCGGCCAGCTTCTCGATCCCGTCCACGCGCCCCACCGTGGACACCGTCACCTTGCTCATCGGAATGTTCGCCCCGTTGCGGTCCGTCAGCACCGCGATCGCCGCGATCACTTCGTCGAGATTGTCCATCGGCTCGCCCATGCCCATGAACACGATGTTGCGGATCGTCGGACATCCCGTGGGGCCAGATGGCCCGAGCAGGTGCGGCGGCGAGTTGGTCAGGCCAAGCTCGGTCACGCCCTTGACCGCATCGCCGCGCCACGTGCCGCCGGGCTCCTCGGCGTATCCCGGAACGTGCCATCGCGCCATGAACCACTGCGTGACGATCTCCGCCGCCGTCAGGTTTCGCACCAGCCCCATCTGCGCCGTCTGGCAAAACGTGCACCCCATCGCACACCCGACCTGGCTGGAGACGCACAGCGTGTGCGTGCGAACACGCTTCTTCCCGATCATCGGGATCAGCACCGACTCGGTCTCGAGCGTCACGCCCGGTGCGCCCTTGTCGTACACGCCGGGCCGCGCCGGCCCGAGCGGCAGCGTGAACTTTCGCACCGTGCCCTCGTTGCTCTCGGACTCGTGCACGCGCCCGAGCATGGGCAACTCAACCCGCAGGTTCTCCTGCTCCAGCAGGCATTCCCGGTACAGCTTCCGGAACCGCTCCACCGCGAACACCCGCCCGCCGCGCAGCCCGGCACGCTCGCACGCCGCGGCGTACTGCTTCGAGCACGCCGCAAGGGGCGATGGAATGTCGATCGGCTCCGCCATGCGGAATCTTAGGGTCGACCCCCAGCCCACACCCCCGCCACCGGCGCGGGCCCCGCCACCCCCGTCACGCGCGGCAGAGTGATCGCCACGCCATCCGCGCACAGCGCGCCCAGCACCCCCATCTCCGCCGCCTCGCGATACTCGATCGGCACGCCCGCCGCATCCGTCGTTCGCACCTCGCCGCGCACGTTCGCCCGGATTGCGGCCACCACCGCCCGGTTCCGCGCCCCACCACCCGCGACGAGCACCCGTGCCGCGCCCCCGATCCGCTCCCCGATCACCGCCCCGATCGCCGCGCACGCGCTCGCCGCCAGGTCTTCCGGCATCATCCCGGCGCGCCAGCGATCCACCCATCTCCACGTCTCATCGCCCGTCCCCAGCGACCGCCCACCTCGCGACTGGGCCCCCAACACACCCCGCAACACCTCTACCGCCTCCGGCCGCGCCGTCCCCGCACTCGCCCGCGCGCCATCCGCGTCATACGCCGCCCCCATCGTCTCCCGCGCGATCCGATCCAGCACATGGTTGCACGCGCACACATCGAGCCCTTCGATCCGCGCGATCTGCCGCTCCGCCGGAGCTCCGTCATCCCCCGGCAACAGCGTCACGTTGCAGAACCCGCCCAGGTTCACCACCGCCGTCGCCTCGCGCGAGCGGAACAGCACCCAGTCCGCCAGCGGCGTGATCGGCGCACCCTGCCCGCCGGCCGCCAGATCGGCCCCCCGCAGATCGAACACCACCGGCATCCCCAGTTCATGCGCCAGCACCGCCCCGTTGAACATCTGCCAACTCACCGGCGGCGCGTGGAACACCGTCTGGCCATGTACCGCCACCAGCGCGGCCGTTTCTCCCATGAGAACCTCTCGCACGGCGCTCGCGTGCAGCAGCGCAAACTCCCGCGACACCCGCGCGATCTCCCCCGCCGTCAACGCCTCCTGATCGGCCATCGCCCGCAGCCGCGCCCCGATCGCCCCCAGCCCCGCCGAGTGTCCCCGCACAAACTCGACGGTCATCCCGAGCCCCCGACCTCGAACCCGAACCACCGCCACATCGAGCGCATCAATGCTCGTCCCCGTCATGCACCCGACGACCACCCGCGTCTGATCCCCCATGTCACGGCCCCTTCTTGGGTTCGTCGCCGGTCCCCGGCGCGGCGGGCTTCTCTGCTTGCACCGGTGCCGGGGTCGGCGCAGGATTCACGATCGCCCTGTCCTTCTCCACCATTTCCAGCGTCCACGAGCACAGCAGGTCCGAGTCCTGCATCACGGCCCCATCAACGGCCCCGCCACCGGAGACGCCCCCGACGCGATCGAACCGCGTGCCGATGGTCGCGCTCCCCTTTGCCTTCGTCAGCCGCCCACGCAACGTGTCCCACCAGAAGTTCGTCGATGTGTCCACGCCGCGGAAGAAGACACGCGACTTGGGCGCATCCTCCGGCTTGGCGCTCGCGTGCGTGAGCCCCCTCACGTTCGCCACGTCCCCCTCGACGAGCTCCACCCAGCGAGTCTCCCACACCGGGGCCTTGGCCCCGCGCGCGTACGCGTGGGTCTTGATGTACCAGCGCTCGCCCGCGGGCGGCATCGAGCTGTTGCTCTTGAGCTGGAACACCGGTCCGAACGCGGCCCGGAACAACTCCGCATCCAGGTATCGCCGCACGTGCCCGGCCCCCGCGCCGGCCGCCTTGATCGTCTCCTCGCCGCCTTGCACCGTCGTGATCTCGCCGCTCCCGGGCGCGATGTTCAGCGTCAGCTTCGCCCCCACCAGCGGCCGGAACCATCCGTGCACATCGCGGGCCGCGGCCGTCGCCCCCCCAGCCTTGTCGTCCGGCGCGGCCGCGGCCACGTCCACATCAAAGCTCATCCCCTCCGCCTCCATCCCGACCTTCACGGTCTCGAAGGTCGCCTCGACGATGGTCATGGCCGTCGTATCCGCCGCCACGCGGAACACCACGCCCACGGACTGCTTCGACACGGCCCGCACCGGCACGGCGTCGAGGCCCGTCTTCCCCGTGAGCGAGATCGTCTCGTCGGTCGTGAGCGTGTAGATGTACCGCAGCTCATCGCCGCGGTGCAGCCCCGCGATCAGGCTCGGCACGCCCGCCCGCGCCACGCGCGGCATCAGCAGCGCCATCACCACCGCACCCGCCATCGCAAACGCCCGCATCCCGGCCTTCATCTCACTGTCTCCGCGTTCCTGGCCCGCTCCGCCAGTGTGTTATACGTTGCAAACTCCGCCCGCGATGCGAGCCATCGCACATACCCGCGCAATCGCTCCAGCAGCGCTGCGCCATCCACCCGGCGCGCCACGCCGGGAAGCCCGAACCCGCCGATCTCCATGAACTCCCACGGATGGAAGTACGTGTTCAGCGACCCATCGGCCGCAAGCGCCCAGCGGCTCGCCATCCGGATCACCGGCATGGGCAGGTTCTTGAACGCCAGCCAGAACAGCGGCACACGCACCAGCGGCGTCGCGCTGGCCGGGATCTGCACCAGCGCCCCCCCACCCCCACCGGCTGTGCGTTCAACCCGGGCCCGGCGCGGCGAGAAGAAGTGGTTGTATCGCCCCGGCAGCCAGATCGGATTCTCGCTCGCGTTGTACCGATATCCCGCCGCCGCGATCTGCCCCGCATCCGTCGGCGCCATGCGGGCCCGCCTGAATCCGGTCACTGGTTTCCCGCCGATCTCTTCAAGCGTCTTCCGCGACAACTCCAAATGCCCAGGCTTTAGATCGCCGTGCGTGTACCCGTGCGAGGCGATCTCGTGCCCGAGCGGGCTCTCGGCGATCCGTCGGATCATCTCCGGAAAGCGCAACGCAAACTCGCCCGTGATGAAGAACGTCGCCCGGGCCCGCTCGGCGTCGAGCATGTCGAGCACCCGCACGAGCCCCGCGCCGCCGATCTCGTACTGCTTCTCGACGTCGATCGCCGTTCCGTACTCGGTCGGAATGTCGAACGGCTCCACGTCGAAGCTGAGGCACGCCAGCGGCGTGTCACCGGCGCCCATACCGCCCCAGGATCGCGTTCATTCGCACGTCCACCAGCGCCCCGAACATCCGCAGCGGGTCCTTGATCAGGTTCACCTTCGACACCTTGTAGCTGTGCGCCTCGCTCACATACGCCGGGATCTCGCCGATGCGATACCCCAGCCGCTTGGCGAGGTACACAAGCTCCACGTCGAAGGCGAACCCGCCGAGATGCTGGCGCGCGAAGATCTCCCGCGCGGCGTGCAGCCTGAACCCCTTGAGCCCCGCCTGCGTGTCTTTGTACGGCAATCCGAGGATCACCCGGGCGCACTTGTTGAACGTCCACCCCATGATCTTCCGCATCGTCGTGGTGTTCCGCTCGCTCTTGTGCACCAGCGAGCGGCTGCCGATCACCACGTCCGCCGTCTCCAGCGCGGCCGCGAGCTTGGGCAGATGGTCCATCGAGTACGCCAGATCGCCGTCGGTGAAGAGCACCATGTCGGCCGTCGCCCCGTCCACGCCGGCCTTCACCGCCTGCCCCTTGCCGCGGTTGGGCGTGTACGAGATCAGGTTCAGCCGATGCTCCGGGATGTCCGACTCGCTGATGAGCGTGCGGAGCGTGTCCGCCGTGGCGTCCGACGAGCCGTCGTCGACGAACAGAAAGGCGTACTCGGGATGCTCGAGCCCGAACTTTTCGACCTCCTCGAACGTGTGCCGGATCAGCCCCGCCTCGTTGTAGAACGGCAGGATCACCTGCACCCGCGTGGCGGCCGGCGCGCCGGGCTCGATGGGCCGCAGTTTTCCCGGGCGAGACGGATCGATCTCCAGCGCCACGGGGCGCGAGCCCACCCCCGGCGCAACAGGGTCGATGACCCCCGCGCCGGTCGCGGCCGCTCCTCGGTTGGCGTTGTCAATGGTGCTCATGCGGGCGATTTCGTGGGGCGATCATACGCAAACCGCGCCCGATCCATGCAAACACCACGCGGCGCGGCAAGGTGGGGAATATCGGGAATCTCGGGGGAAATCGTGCACAGCCCTACCGCGAGAGCCCCGCGATCACCCGGTCATAGTGGCGCGTCGCGCTCGCCAGCCCCCCCGGCCGGTTCCGCACCAGCCACAGCCGCTCGTGCTCGCCCCGGATGGCCTTCGCCCGCTCGACCAGTTCTTCCCAGTGCGCCGCCAGATAAGCCCCGTCGCGCATCGCCACGGCATGATCCGCCGCGAACCTCGCGCACACCATCGCATGATCCAGCTCCGCACGCATGAGCGGATCGGGCACCTCGGGCCGCGATGCGTTCAATGCGTCGAGCCTCTCCCCCACCATCCGCCACATCTCCACGGGCGCCCCCACCTCGTGGGCCCCGGCCGTCAACTGCCCCGGCACGGGCGGGTGCAGGTCGTTGAAGAGCGCGCTCGCGTTCTTCGTGCCCGCGTGCCGCCGAATCTCCAGATCGCAGTCGCCAGCGTTGTCGAGCCATTCCCCAAGTCGTCCGGTCGCATCCCCCAGCACGTGCACGCCCGTTGCCCGCGCATCGAATCCGCGCGCAGCGCCCGCGTTCCATCCCGCCTCGGCCGCCTGCGCCAGCCCCGCCAGCGAGATCGGCCACTGCTGCCGGTGGCCCATGTCGCCCCAGTCGCAGACGAGGAATCCCGTCGCCCCTGCCCTAGCCCCCTGCTCGGCCGCGTCGGCGATGTTGGCCCGGCGTTCCGTCGTCCGCCCGGTGAACGTCCGCCACGAGGAAGTTCCCGGGCAGACCCACGCCTCGTGCCCCGCCCCGCGGATCGTCTCCACCCACTTCGCAAACTTGTCCGTCGGCTCGTACCACCACGCCAGCCCGATCATGCCCTTGGGCATCATGCCCAGCAGTTCCGGGTGCGTGAGCGCGATGTCTCCCCACATCATCGGCCGCTTTCCATGGCGCTCGCACGCCCGCGCGATCTTCTGCACGAACTCAAAGTACAGTTCAGCCCGGGCCCGCTCCTTCGCCTGCTCCGCTCCCTTGCTCCCCTGCTCCCCCGCTCCCATGCTCTGACTTGCCCTGCGCTCAACCTCTCCCTTTGACCGCCCCCATCCCACGTCGAACGTCTCGTCGCACCCGATGTTCACCAGCCCCGACCGGAAGCACGGCAGCAACTGCCCGAGCAAGTCGTTGACAAGCGCCTCGGCACGCGGCTCCACCGGGCAGAGCGAGAACGGCCCCCGCCGCTCCCACTGGTGGAAGTACCACGGGTTGCCCCCCTCGATCTCCGCCAGATGCTGGTACGCGGGCTTCCTGAGCCACGACCCGAGGTGGCCGAAGCAGTTCTGGTTCGCGCTCAGCTCGATGCCGCGGGCTGTGCAGTAGCCATCCAGCTCGCGCGCCTCGTCCGGGGTGATGGGCGACCAGTCTTTCCACACCTCCTCGTGCCCGGTGTACGCGAACGTGTGCTCGGTGTAGAGCTGCAGGTGGTTGAACTTCAGCGACGCGAGCAGGTCCACCGTGGCCCTGAGCTGCGCCATGGTCGGGATCTTGTCGCGCGACACATCCAGCATCACGCCGCGCGTGGCGAACGTCGGCCCGTCTTCGATCTCCAGGCACGGCAGATCCCCGGGATACGCGGCGAGCAGTTGCCGCAGCGTCGCCATCGCATGCCGCTCGCCACGCCGGCACCCGATGCCGATCGACACCTCCGCCAGCCCATCCTCGCCGCGCTCGATCCGCAGGCGATACCCCTGTTCCCCCAGTTCGCGCTCCATCTCCACCGGCACGCGGGCTCCGCACTCCGGGTCGTTGCCCCCATGCGGATCGACGCCGCACAGGTGCTTCCAGCACGACTCGGCCGCGTGCTCCAGCCACGCCGGCCGATGCGCGGCACCGCCGGCAATCCGGATGGAATGGGGTGTAGGAAGCAGCAGCGGCAGAGAGGGATTCATCGACGCACCCTAGGACGTCTTTGGCCTGCGGAGCAGGCTTCGGGCGCGGAGTCAGTCACCGACTCTCCCGCTCCTTCCACTTCCGCCTCGACTTGTTCCCATGCCCGATCACCCCGAGATCAAACAGCACCGCCACCACCACCAGCACCGTCCACATCCCGCTCACGGTTCCGCCGTTCTGGTGCCACGCCAGACAATACGCCAGCAGCGTGTACGGCGCGAACAGCAGGCCCACGATCGGCAGCAGCAGCCCGTTGAACGGGCTCGACAGCGCGCGGAAGCACGTCACGATCCAGTCACTGAGCAGCAGCAGCGCGATGATCGCCACGCGCGGCAGAAAGAACGCGAGCAATCCGATCAGACATCCAAGCATGACGCCCTCCTGCGCAACGATTTACCAGCCCCACATCGCTCGTACCACCACCTGCACAATCACCAGCGCCTGCACCCCCGCCACCAGATCATCAATCAGAATCCCCCACCCGCCCGGATACCTCTGCCATCCCCGCGCCGGCCACGCCTTCACGATATCGCACACCCGAAACGCCACGAACGCGATGCCTAGCGACAACACCGCCCGCCCGGGCGTCCCCGTCGCGGCCGCGGGCAGCGCCATCAGCGCGATCGCCTGCCCCGCCGTCTCATCGGCCACCACCGAGCCCGGGTCCTTCTTCCCGAAATACACCTCGGCCCCATCGCCGTACATCACGCAGGCCCACGAGAAGAACACCAGCACGGCCGCCAGCACCGCGTGATACACCACGCTTTCCACAGGCCCCGCGCCGCAGGGGCGTGCCCCGCACATCAACAGCACCCCCGCGATCACCACCGTCGGCATCGATCCCCACGTCCCCGAGGCGGGCCGCATGAGCCCGAGCCCAAAGGTCGTCACCAGCGTCCGGCCAAGCGGTGGGAGTGGTTGCGAGGGCATGGGATTAGGCCCCGCCCTTTGCATCCCCGCCCGGCCCCAGCACCCGCATCGCCCGCGTCACGTACGGCACAGCGCTCCACGCCGTCACGATGATCGTCGCCCACACCACCACGATGATCGCGTTGCTGGCCAGGTTCCCCGGCGCGTGCCCCTCCTCCCCGCGGAAGTTCATCAGCACCAGCACCGTCGGCACGCACACCGATTGCAGGATCATCTTGAGCTTCCCGCTCATCGTCGCCGCGAACGAGACGCCTCGCCCCTCAACCTCCGCCCGGATGCTCGTCACCAGCAGCTCGCGCGCCAGGATCAGCGCCACCATCCACGCCTGCACACCCGTCACGCTCCCCACCGGCGGCGGCGGACGGCTGGGCAGGTGCACGATCGCCTCGCCGAAGTAGGTAAACCCCGGGCTTGCCAGGAACACAAAGGCCCCGATCACCAGGAACTTGTCCGCGAACGGGTCCATGATCCGCCCAAACGTCGTCACCGCGTTCCATTTGCGCGCCAGGTACCCGTCGAGCACGTCCGTGATCGCCGCCACCCCGAAGATTGCCGCGGCCGTCAGCAGCCACGGATCCGGGCCTGTGCCGTGTACCAGCACCGATTTGTGATACTTCCACGGAGCCAGCACCGCGAAGAACGCGACCGCCAGCACCACCCGGGCCGCCGTCAGCAGGTTCGGAGCGGCCTTCTCCCACGGCCCGGCGACAACCCCGGCCGGCTTCGCCGGCTTGAACGACCCCATCGAAGGCACGGGCTGGGACGACATGCGCCCGATGGTAGCGTGCAGTCTTTGCGCCCCCCCGTTTCGCGACCCTACCGACAGTTCCGGACGGGTTGAACCCCCTCCCCCCACCCACTATCCTGACCCCTCATTGCCCGGTACGGGGAGTGTCGGGGAGCCCGCCGGTTGTCGGTCATACGCCAGGAGAGCGCCGCTTTGGACGGTCTCATCAGTCCGATCCTTCTCTACAGCGGGTGCATCGTGGGAGCGCTCGGCGTCTGCCTGGCCCTGCCGCGCCGCGGCCTGAGCCCCCAGATCATCGGCGCCCTCGTCTTCGCCCTCGCCTTCGGCATCCTTATGGTCGGCCTGGGCGTCAAGGCCGGCACCGCGGGCCTGCCGAACTTCAACTTCTATCTCTTCGCCGCCATCGCCCTTGGCTCGGCCCTGCGGGTGATCAGCCACCCGCGCCCGGTCTACGCGGCCCTGTACTTCATCCTCACCATCCTCGCCTCCGCCGGGATGTACGTCCTGCTGTCGGCCGAGTTCATGGCCTTCGCACTGGTCATCGTGTACGCCGGCGCGATCCTTATTACCTACCTCTTCGTCATCATGCTCGCCACCGAGACGCCCACGGCCGACCAGGTCGAGGCCCTCGCCGATTATGACCGCTATAGCCGCGAGCCCGCCATGGCGACCGTCATCGGGTTCATGCTCGTCGCGGGCGTGACCACGCTCATGGCCACGGGAGTTCCGGGTGTTCCCGCCCCCACGCAGAGCATCGTCGCCCGCGACATCAACGAGCTTCCCCGCCGCGTCGAAGACTCCCTCCGCTCCGCGGGCCTCATCGCCGCCGATGAGCACATCGCCTCGGACGAGGGCGGCCACCAGTCGCTCGACCTGACCCCGAGCGAGGGCACGGCCCGCGTGACGGTGACCTTCGGCGAGGGCAAGACCCGCGAGATCACCTCCGACGATGCACGCTGGCCCGCCGACCTGAAGCTCACCAACATTGAGGGCGTCGGCTTCTCGCTCCTCCGCGACAATCCCGGCTCGATCGAGGTCGCCGGCGTCGTCCTGCTCATGGCCATGCTCGGGGCCGTCGTGCTGGCCCAGAAGAAGGTCGAGCTCGACGAGGCCGCCAAGCTCGCCGCGCAGCACCGCTCTCTTGCCAGCACGCTGACCGCTGAAAACAGCCCCCTCATGGCCCCGACGACTCCGGGTGCTCCCAACGTTCGCGAGGCGGACGTCCACGTCGCCCACGCGGCCAACGGTTCGCACACCGCCCACAAGGTCGGAGGTGCGGCATGAACGACCTCGTCTTCTCCCTCGCCCAGGCCGGCTTCCCCGCCCCCATGCCCCAGGCGACGCTGATGCACTATCTCGTCGTCTCCGCCCTCATGTTCGGCATGGGCCTGATCGGCTTCCTTACCCGCCGCAACCTCATCATCATGTTCCTCTGCACGGAACTGATGTTCCAGGCCGCCGGCATCGCCCTCATTGCCTTCGGCCGCTTCCACCTCAACCACACCGGCGAGACCTTCGTCATCTTCGTCCTCACCATCGCCGCGGCCGAGGCCGCCATGGCCCTCGCCCTGGTCGTCCTCCTCTTCCGCCGCAAGGAAACCCTCGACGCCAGTTCGTGGATGCAGATGAAGGGTTGAAGCCCACACAGAGGCCCGGGCGCGAGCCCGGGCACGAAGCCGGAAAGACGCCCTCGTGACCGATCTCTTCTCCACACTTCCACTGTTGCTCGCCCAGACCGGCGAACACACCGCACCCACCGCCCACGCCGCGGCCGAGCACGGCGCCCACGCCGCCACCGGCCTCGGCGGCCTGCTCGACGCCACGGGCTCGCTGCCCGCCTGGTCCGGGTACCTCCCGCTGCTGCCGCTGCTCGGGTGCGTGCTTTGCGCCCTGTGCGCCATCTTCAAGGTCAAGACCAAGCTCCCCGCGATCATCACGGTCGGCCTGCTGGCCGCGTCGTTTGTCATCGCCTACTTGACCTACCAGCACACCACCGCCACGCCCAACGCCCAAGCCGCCGTGGTGCACCTGTGGGACTGGATCAACTTCAACGGCACCGTCAAGACCGCCGACTGGTCGGTGATCCAGCCGGTGATCGCCAACTTCTCGTTCTACATCGATCCGCTCACCTGCCTGTGGATGCTCTTCGTCACGGGCTTGGCCACGCTCATCGCCCTGTACGCCAGCGAGTACATGGGCCACGACGTCGGCCCCGGCTACTGCCGGTTCTTCATGGCCTTCAACCTGTTCGTGTTCTCCATGGCCTGCCTGGTCATGGGCGACAACCTGCTGCTGCTCTTCCTCGGGTGGGAGGGCGTCGGACTCTGCTCCTACTTGCTCATCGGGTACTTCTACCAGAAGCCCTCGGCGGTCGCGGCCGGCAAGAAGGCCTTCATCATGAACCGCATCGGCGACCTCGGTCTGTCGATGGGCATCATGCTCACCTTCGTCCAGTTCGGCACCGTTGAGTACGCCAAGCTCTTCCCGATGGTGAAGGAGTATCTCGAGCACGCCCAGCACGGCGAGCTCTCGAAGATCCCCTTCCTCGTCCAGCTCATCCCCGTCCTGTTCACTGTCGGCGCGTTCGGCAAGTCGGCCCAGTTCCCGCTCTATGTCTGGCTCCCCGACGCCATGGAAGGCCCGACGCCCGTCTCGGCCCTCATCCACGCCGCCACGATGGTCACCGCGGGCGTCTACCTCGTCGCCCGCTTCTTCCCCATCTACCTCTGCAGCGAGTGGGCCCTCCCCATCGTCGCCTGGGGCGGCGCGATCACCGCGCTGCTGGCCGCCACCATCGGCATGGCCCAGTTCGACATCAAGCGCATCATGGCGTACTCCACGGTGTCGCAGCTCGGCTACATGTTCTGCGGCCTCGGCGTGCTGGGCTCGGCCAGCGGCGTCTCGCACGTCTTCACGCACGCGTTCTTCAAGGCCCTGCTCTTCCTCGCCTGCGGCGCGGTCATGCACGGCTTCGCGGGCCAGCTCGATCTGCGGAAGCTCTCGGGCGTCGGCTTCATGAAGGGCTGGGGCATCGTCGGCATCACCATGCTGGTGGGCTGCCTGAACCTCGCGGGCTTCCCGTACATCACCTCCGGCTTCTTCTCCAAGGACTCCATCCTCGGCAGCGCGTTCGCCAACGAGCACATGCAGCCCATCGGCTGGATCCTGCTACTCACCGCCGCGCTCACCGCCTACTACACCTTCCGCGTCTTCTTCCGCGTCTTCGTCGGCCCCAAGCACTACGAGCCGGGCGATGAGCTCCACGCGGCCCACGAAGACCACGGCCACGGCGATCACGGTCACAAGGACCACGCCCACGGCCACGATGCACACGCCCCCGCGGCCGCATCCCACGACGCCCACGACTTCCACCCCCACGCGCCGGGCTGGGCCATCAACCTCGTCCTCTCGGTCCTGGCGATCTGCTCCTTCGGCGCGATCTGGACTGTCTACCAGTTGCCCGCGGGCTGGGTCGGCCACCTCGTCGAGTCCTCGACAGCCGGCGTGCATCCCGAGCACCATGAGCACTTCAAGCCCTTCGGCGTCGACGCCCACCTCTTCGCGCTGGTGGCCTCCATCGCCGTCGGTCTCGGCGGGATCATCGTCGCCTTCTTCCTCCACTACGCCGGTCGCACCACCGCCGCGACCAGCCGCGCCGACGGTCTCCTCCCCGCCCTCGGCCCCATCCCCGGCCTGGCGCAGCACAAGTGGTACGTCGATGAGATCTACGACTTCCTCATCGTCACGCCGCTCTGGTGGATCAGCCACATCCTCCACCTCATCGACAAGCTCATCATCGACGGCCTGGTGAACCTCGCGGGCCTCCTGCCGCGTCTCACGGGCTCGCTGGTCCGCAAGCAGCAGACCGGCGTCCTGCACGACTACGCCGTCAGCATGGCCGCGGGCATCACGCTCGTGATCCTCGTGGTGATCCTCTTCACCACCGGCGCGATCAGCAACCCCCTCGCCGCCACGCTCGGAGGCGCCCACTGATGGACTCCTTCGCCGACCGCATCGCCGGCTGCTTCTACACCCTCCCGCCCGGGATCATCATCCCGCTGCTCTTCGCCGGGCTCATCGCCCTGTGCAAGCCCCAGAACGGCCGCGCCATCCGCGCCCTGGCCCTTACGGGCACGCTCATCCCCTGCGCCTGGTTCGCCCTCCTCGCCGGCGCGTTCAACTGGAACCACGGCACCGGCGACCACTTCGCCATGAGCGTCCCCTGGTTCGCCACCGCCGGGATCAACTTCTCCGTCGGCGCCGACACCATCACCATGCTCCTGGTGGGCCTCACCGTCCTCCTGGGCCCCATCTGCATCCTCGCCTCGTACACGGCCATCACCGAGCGCCTCCGCACCTACTACGCGTGGCTGCTCATCCTGCAGGCCGCCATGACGGGCGTCTTCGTCGCCCGCGACATGGTCCTCTTCTACACGTTCTTCGAGTTCACCCTCGTCCCCCTCTACATCCTCATCAACCTCTACGGCTCCACCAACCGCAAGGCCGCGGCCACCAAGTTCTTCCTCTACACCTTCACCGGCTCGCTGCTCACCCTCGCCGGCCTCGTCTATGTCGCCAAGGTCCACCACGACCTCCACCACGTCTGGACCTTCGCCTTCAACGACCTGATGCACACCGCCCGCGCCATGTCCTTCACCGAGCAGGCGTGGGTCTTCTGGGCGTTGCTGGCCGGTTTCGCCATCAAGGTTCCCCTCTTCCCCGTCCACACCTGGCTCCCCCTCGCCCACACCGAGGCCCCCACCGCGGGCTCGGTCATCCTCGCGGGCGTGCTGCTCAAGCTGGGCACGTACGGCATCTTCCGCTTCGCCCTCGGCTTCGTCCCCGCGGCGTGCACCTTCTACGCCCCCACCATGGCCGTGCTGAGCATCATCGGCATCGTCTACGCGGGCCTGATCTGCTGGGTGCAGACCGACGTCAAGAAGCTCGTGGCCTACTCCTCCGTCAGCCACCTCGGCTACTGCGTCCTCGGCCTCTTCGCCCTCAACAGCGTCGGCCTCACCGGCTCGATCCTGTACATGATCAACCACGGTCTCTCGACCGGCGCGCTGTTTCTCCTCATCGGCATGGTCTACGAGCGCTACCACACCCGCTCGCTCAAGGAGATGGGCGGCCTCGCGAAGGTCATGCCCGTATGGGCCTCGTTCATGGTCTTCTTCGCGATGGCCTCCGTCGGTCTGCCCGGCCTCAACGGATTCATCTCCGAGCTCTTCTGCATGCTCGGCGCGTTCCAGGCCGGCGGCCTGAAGTTCGAGCCGGGCGTGGGCGTCAAGCTCCTCCCCGGTGCAACGTGGGGTGAGCTCGGTCCTTGGTACGCCCTCGCCGCGGGCACCGGCGTCATCGTCACCGCGATGTACCTGCTCTACATGCTCGGCAAGATCGTCTGGGGCCCGCTCACCGAGCCCGGTTCTTCCGGTCATGGCCATGGCGACTCGCACGGCCACGGCTCGCACGGTGGCCACCATAACCCGGCCCTGCCGCGAGACCTCTCCGGCCGCGAGATCGGCATCCTGCTCCCCCTCGCCGCGCTCTGCCTCGTCCTCGGCCTCTTCCCCACGCCGATCCTCCGCTGCCTCGAGGCCCCGACGGCCGAGGTCGTCAAGAGCATCCAGGAGCACGGGCGCGACAAGCTCGCCGCCGGCGATCCCCGCCTGAAGCACGCGGCCGCCGCCGGTGAGCCCGCCTCCCCCACTCCCGCCGTCCAGCCCGCCGCGCACACACAGCCCGCCGCCCCCTCCGCGGAGGGCCACCACTGATGGAAAGCAAACTCACCCTTCTCTGGCCCGAGATCGCCCTGTTCATCACGGCCTGCATCGTGATGATCCTCGGCCAGTCGCGCCACAAGGACTCGCGCAACCTGTCCCCGTGGGTCTGCGCCCTCGGCCTGGTCGTCAGCGGCTTCCTCGCGTGGAACTTCCGCGGCGTGACCACCTCCGCCGCGCTCCCCCACCTTCCCTATTACGGCAAGCTCCTCGTCTCGGCCATCGGTCTCGTCCTGCTCCCCCTCATGGCCGGCATCGCCGATCGCGACCTCGAGGCCTCCGTGGCCAAGGGCCGACCGTTCGAGGCTCTCAAGTCCACCCGCGGCGAGTTCTACTCCTTCTTCCTCTTCTCGCTCACCGGCCTGATGCTCTGCGCCTCCGCCGATGACCTCATCTTCCTCTTCCTCGCCCTCGAGCTCACCAGCCTCCCCACCTACGTCATGGTCGCCCTCTCCACGGCCCGTAATCGCTCCATGGAAGCGGGCGTGAAGTACTTCTTCCTCGGCGCGCTCGGCGCGGCCATCTTCCTCTACGGCTTCGCCCTCATCTACGGCGCGGCCGGCTCCACTCACTTCCACGACATCGCCCTCGCCTTCAACAAGAGCGCCGGCGCGGGCGGGCCCAACACCCTCGCCATGCTCGGCGTCATCCTCGCCGTCCTCGGCGTGTGCTTCAAGATCGCCGCAGTGCCCATGCACTTCTACACGCCCGACGTCTATCAGGGCGCGGCCTCGTCCGTCGCGGGCTTCCTCGCCTTTGTTCCCAAGGCCGCGGGCTTCTTCGCGATCATCCTCCTCTGCTCGCTCGTCGGGTGGCACTGGCAGGGCCCGATCGAGAACGTGCACGAGTCCCTCCCGCCCGCTCTGCGCACCATGCTCTGGGTCATCGCCGCCATCACCATGACCGCCGGCAACGTCATGGCGATCCTCCAGAGCAGCGTCAAGCGCATCCTCGCCTACTCCTCCATCGCCCACTCCGGGTACATGCTCGTCGCCGTGATCGCGGGCCCCGGCCCGAGCGACGCCCCCTTCGTCCGCAACGGCCTCGCCGCGGTGCTCTTCTACCTCGCCGCGTACGCCATCATGACCATCGGCGCGTTCACCGTGGTCGCCTCGCTCGAGAAGAATCGCCCGGATGGCTCGCACGACGAGGCCGACGACATCGACGATCTCCGCGGCCTCGCCCTCACGCGACCGCTGCTGGGCTGGACGATGGTCCTCTCCTCGATGGGCCTACTCGGCCTGCCGCCGCTGCTGGGCTTCTTCGGCAAGGTCCCCCTGTTCACCTCCGCCATCGGCGCGGGCGAGATCCCGCTCGTGATCGTGCTGGGCATCAACAGCGCCATCGCCGCGTACTACTACCTCCGCCTCGCCTATGTCTGCTTCATCGACGCCCCGGAAACGCTCCCGAGCGTCGCCAAGGCCGAGCTGTCGCCCTTCGCCGGGGCACGCCACGTGTCGGGCGTCGCGTCGATCATCGGCGTCGTCGGCCTCACCTTCTTCGCGGGCCACATCGCCGACCTCGCCCGCGAGGGCGCACGGTACACGCCGGTGCCGACGTTCAAGGCCCAGCCGAAGGCCGAGACCCCTGCGCCCGCGGCGAGCGAGCCCGCCCGCGCCGACGCTCGCTAATCCGGCTTTTCCGCTCTCGGTCCACCCACGCACGCGCCCGCCGCGTGGGCTCCCACCCCCTCGCGCGATTCATCCCCGGCACGCCCCTCGGGGGGGCGGCCCACCCATATACTCGCGGCCATTTTTCCCGGAATCCTCCGGCCCAAAGGAACTCACGAATGAAGCGCATCCACGGTCTGGTCGCCGTCAGCGGCCTCTGCCTCACCCTCTCTGCTGCTCTGGCCACCCCGCCGGTCCTCGATCGCTGCCCGGACAACGCCCTGATCACCGTCGTCGTGCCCGCGCCGGCCACGATGCAGAAGAACCTCGCCGCGCTCGCCACGGCCGTTGAGTCCCCCGCCCCGATCCCCGCCCTCGACGACCTGCTCGCCATGGCCGGCCTCGGCGGCGGCATCGACACGACCAAGTCCATGGCCATCGTCATCATGGGTCCCAAGGAGCTCGACAACCCGCCGAAGGCCAAGGCCGCCGAGCCCAAGAAGGACGACGCGAATCCGGCCGAGAAGACCGACGGCGACAAGCCCGACACGAAGGCCGACGCGAAGGACGGCGACAAGGACGCCAAGAAGCCCCGCAAACGCGCCCATGTCGACGAAGACGCCGCCGACCCCATCGACTGGGAGACCGGCATGCAGCGCACCGTCATGCTCGTCCCCATCACCAAGTACGACGAGTTCCTCGCCAACTTCGGCGCCAAGGCTGCCGGCGAGGGCAAGCTCGACGAGATCAACATCCAGGGCGAGGACGCCTTCTCCAAGCCCCTCGAGGGCGGATACGCCGTCGTCGGCAACGACAAGGAGCTCGTGCAGGCCTTCACCGGCAAGTCCGGCGCGGCCGCGCTCAAGTCGCGCATGTCCAAGGCCGGCGAGTCGCTCAGCGATTCGGCCGACATGGTCGCCATCGTCAACATCGACCGCATCCGCCCCTTCGCCCAGAGCGCGATGGCCAACGTCGAGAAGCAGGCCCGCTCGCAGATGGAGATGATGGGCCAGGAGGGCCTCGAGAAGAACCTCGTCATGGCCCGCTGGATCGGCGACACCATCCTCCGCGACACGCAGGTCGTCGTCGCCGGGTGGAAGACGGGCTCCATGGGCGTCACGATGGACATGGTCGGCTCGTTCAAGCCCGATTCCTATCTCGCCCGCACCTTCACCGGCACCGGCAACTCCACGCCGATCCTCGGCAAGCTCTTCGCCGGCAACTACCTCCTCGCCGGCGCGCTGGACATGTCCTCGCCCGGCGCCAAGACCATGATGAAGGACCTCGTCGGCAAGTCCGACATCCCCGGCGGCGAGCCCGCCTCCAAGGCCGCGCTCGCCGCGGTCGAAGCAGCCGACGGCCAAGGCGTCGTGATGGGCTTCCCCGTCGGCGGCGCGTTCTCCGGCATCCTCACCTCCACCGTCGTCTACACCGCCGCGAAGGACCCCGCCGCGGCGATGAAGTCGTGGAAAGACTCGATGGCCGCCATGAACGGCGCCAAGGTGCAGGACTACACCTACGCCACCAAGATCACCGAGAACGCCTCCAAGGCCGGCGAGACCCCCCTCCACGCGTGGGAAGTGAAGATGCAGTCCGAGTCGGGCGAGATCCCGGCTGAGATGCAGCAGGCCATGCCCATGCTCTTCGGACCGCAGGGCATGCCCGCCGGCTACATCGCCCAGGGCCCCGGCGGCCTGTACACCTCCTACGCCAAGAACACCGAGCTCATGACCAAGGCCCTCGACGCGGCCAAGGGCGAGAACCTCGCCGCCGACGCCATGATCAAGCAGGTCCAGGGAATGCTCCCCAAGACCCGAATGGGCGAGGTCTACATCGGCACCCGCGGCCTGCTCGACTTGGGCCTGCCGCTGCTCGCCTTCACCGGCACCACCGTGCCGATGGACAAGATTCCGGAAAAGCTCCCCCCCATCGCCGCCTCCATGTCCGCCGAAGACGGCGCGATGCACATGAGCATGGTCATTCCGGCCCCCGTCATCAAAACGGGGATTACCCTAATGGAAGCCGTCGAAGAGGCCAAGGCGCAGGGCGGCCAGAAAGGCAACGGCAAGCCCGACAAGGGCACTGGACAGCCCAAGTTCTGACGGTATACTCACTCCGTCCTTCTCCATTTGCACCCCCCCCCCCGAGGGGTCGCTGGCAACGTGCCGCGGCCCCTCTTTTCTTTTTGCGTTGAGCCACCTTCGTGGTCCCTCCGCGGAGCGCCCCGCCCTCATGCCCGCACCGCGCACATGGCAACTCGCACACGGGCGCACGCTCGCGCTCGATCGCCCGCGCCTCCTCGGCATCCTCAACGTCACCCCCGACTCGTTCTCCGACGGCGGCGACCTCGGCACCGTCGATCTTGCCGTGTCCGCCGCGCAGCGCATGATCGCCGCGGGCGCTGACATGCTCGACATCGGCGGCGAGTCCACCCGCCCCGGCGCGCCCCGCATCGACGCGAACGAACAACTCCGCCGCGTCATCCCCGTGATTCGCGCAATCCGCGAGTCTCTCGGCGACCGCGTGCTCATGAGCATCGACACCACGCTCGCCCCCGTCGCCGAAGCGGCCATCGAAGCCGGCACGCACGCCATCAACGATGTCTCCGCCGGCCTTGAAAACCCTGCGATTCTCCCGCTCGCCGCTCGAACCGGCGTTGGCCTCATCCTCATGCACCGCCTCGCACCGCCCGGGGCCGACGTGTACTCGCATCAATACGCCGCGGACCCGTCGTACCCGGGCGGCGTCGTCGCGTGCGTGCGTGTGTTCCTCGCCGATCGAGCCGCCGCCGCGCTCGCCGCGGGCGTGCGCCCCGAATCGATCATTCTCGACCCCGGCCTCGGCTTCGGAAAAAGCGTCGAGCAGAACCTCGAGCTCATCGCCCGCACGCCCGAGCTCGCGTCGCTCGGCTACCCGATCCTCAGCGGCCTCTCGCGCAAGAGCTTCACCGCCGTCGCCGCGGGTCTGCCCAAGGACACCCCGCCGCGCGATCGCCTCGAGGCCACGCTCGCGCTGAGCCTGAGGCACCTCCGCGCGGGCGCATCCATCTTCCGCGTCCACGACGTGCCCGAACACGTCCAGACCTTCGGCGGTGCGGCTATCGGACCCGGCGCGAACCCCAACAGCCCGGCAGCGTAATATAGACGTTCGTCGATACATTCCGCACGCCGCGGCATCCAAACACCGGGCAACGTGCCCCCCGCGAGTCGGTATCGACAGGCCCGAGGCGTACAATCCCGCCCTTCGGCCCGGACCACGGACGGCCCACCGAAGACCCTTTTCCAAGAAGGAACGACCCATGGCCAGCGCAAATACCAAGACCTTCACCGACGCCACCTTCAAGGCCGAAGTCCTCGACTCCGCCACCCCCGTCCTCGTCGACTTCTGGGCCGAGTGGTGCCAGCCCTGCAAGATGCTCGGCCCCACCATCGACGCCCTCGCCGACGAGTTCGCCGGCAAGGTCAAGGTCGGCAAGATGGACACCGACTCCAACCGCAACACCGCGGTGCAGTTCGGCATCTCCGCCATCCCCACCGTCATCCTGTTCAAGAAGGGCCAGGTCGCCAAGAAGTTCGTCGGCCTCCAGGGCAAGGCCGCCTTCGCCGCCGCCATGACCGAGGCCGCGCAGTAAGACCCGGCCCCGACCCGCACACTCCGAGCACACGCATGAGCACCCCCACCGACGGCGCCACTTCCAAGCCCCTCCCCGCCCGCCGCCGCGGCTTGGGGTCCCGTCCGCTCCGGTGCGGGGTCATCGGCGTTGGCCGCATGGGCCGCCACCACGCCCGCGTCTACGCCCAGCAGCCCGACACCGAGCTCGTCGGCGTCGTCGACGCCAACGCCGACCGCGCCGGCGACGTCGCCGAGCAGTGGGGTTGCCGCCACTTCCACAGCGTCGAGAACCTTCTCAACGCCGGCGTCGATTGCGTCTCCATCGCCGTCCCCACCGTCGGCCACAAGGCCGCGGCCTTGGCCTGCCTCAACGCCGACGTCTCCTGCCTTGTCGAAAAGCCCCTCGCCGGAAGCGTGGAAGACGCCCTCGCGATCAAGGACGCCGCCGAGAAATCGCGCGGCGTGCTCATGGTCGGCCACATCGAGCGCTTCAACCCGATCATGCGGGCCCTGCGGGCCGAGCAGGCCAGCAACCTGCCCATCATCCCCCGCTTCATCGAGGTCCACCGCGTCAGCCCGATGACCTTCCGCTCCGTCGACGTGGGCGTGGTCATGGACATGATGATCCACGACCTCGACGTGGTCCTCATGCTCATGGGCGGCCACGAGCCCGACGAGATCCACGCCTCCGGCGTCCCCGTCATCACCGAGCACGAGGACATCTGCAACGCGCGCCTGGTCTGGAACGGCGGCCCCAACGGCGCCAGCGGCCGCTGCGTGGCCAACATCTCCGCCAGCCGCCTCTCGCTCAAGACCGAGCGCGTCACCCGCATCACCGGCGAGAACGCCTACATCAAGATCGACTACGCCGCCAAGAAGGGCCAGGTCATCCGGCGCACCGCCAACCTCGCCCAGATGCAGGAGGTCCGCGAGCAGCTCCGCAAGGGCGCCGACCTCACCGACCTGAAGTGGCAGGAGCTGGTGAACATCGAGAACCTCACCGTCGACGACGCCGAGCCGATCCTCATGGAGATCAAGGCCTTCCTCGACGCCGTCCGCACCGGCACCCAGCCCGAGATCGACGCCCGCGCCGGCTTCGTCAACGTCCGCACCGCCGAACGCATCGTCGAGGCGACCCGCAAGGACTGGAGCAGTTGGAAGCCCAACATTCAGGTCAAGCCGGATGTGGCCGTGCCGGGGCCGAAGGCGACCGCCGCGCGGTAGTCCGCCTTTCATGCAGGTCCGCTTCCCAATCACCACCGACGACCAGATGGCCGTCGCTACCGCCATCTGGTGCCGCACTCGCACCGGTCGTGCGATCTGGAAACGCCAGATCCGGCCACAGTTCATCCTGATCGCCATCACCTTGGCCGCCGTCGCCGTAATGGGCATCGTCGACGCTCAGTCTCAGGGCCTCCGCCATGCCGCGATCAAAGCCTCAATCATTCTGGCGATCCTTCTGCCACTCATCGCCTGGAGGTTCTGGTCGTACCGCCGCGGCCCGGACGGCATTTCGCCCGCGCAACGATGGGCCCTGACCCGTCTCCGGCGCTCGCTCGAACGCGACGGACATGCCAAGGGCGTGCAAACCATCGAGCTGCTCGACGATGGCATTCGGTCGACGTTGAGCGGTGATGCGCAGGAGTACGCATGGTCCTCCATCGCCGATGTGCTGGAAGAGAACGAACGGCTCGTCTTTCGCGTCTCCGCACAGAAGGCGTGCGTTGTTCCACGCTCGGCGTTCCCGTCGGCGGCGGAATACACACGGTTCGTCCACATCGTGCGTTCCCGAGCCACCGGCGACGACGGCGCGAGCCACTAACGAGCTCCATCAATGCGCCGCCTTCGGCGCCTCCACGGACTTCGTCTCCGCCGGCTTCCCGGAGAGCTTCAGCTTCGCCACCTCCACCTCGCCCTGGCGGCAATAGTCGATCGCCTCGCCGAGGATCCTCGCCGTCTCCGCCGGCGCGTGGAACCCCATCGAGTTCTCCGCGTTCACGTAGTCGGTCCGGAACTGCCCCTTGCGCTGGAAGTCGCGCGGGGCGTTGAGCTGCTCGTCGCTCGCCCCAGCGTCCTTGGCCGCCTTGATCGCCTCGATGAGCGCGACGTTAGCGATCTCCGCCCGCGCCAGCAGCGCGGCCGTGCGGTCCTGGATCGTCTGCACCCGGTCCTTGAGCTCGTCCTCCGACACCCGGTGGCACACTTGGCACGAGGCCGCGATGTTCAGCAGCGGGCTCCGCACGTGGTGGCTCGACACCTTCACGGCGCCCTCGCGTTCGTAGGGCATGTGGCAATCAGCGCACGCCACCCCCGCCCGGGCGTGCACGCCCTGCGACCAGGTCTCGAACTCCGGGTGCTGGGCCTTGAGCACCGGCGCGCCGCTGATGGCGTGCGTGAAGTCCTTGTAGTGCTCATCGTCGTAATACTTCTCGATCTGCTCCACCTTCAGGCCGTTGTGCCACGGATAGGTCAGCCGCTTCTGGTCGCCCTTGAAGTAGTACTCGACATGGCACTGCCCGCACGCCATCGAGCGCATCTCCTGCCGGCTCGCGTCCACGTTCGGGTCGTAGTCCTTCTTCCGGTCGCCCTTCCGCCACTTCTCGATGCTCGGCAGGTGCGGCGTGGGCGCATCGCTCCTGGCCAGCACGCGGATGCCCTCGATGAACCCCGGGCGCGTCACCCGCAACTGCATGCTCTTGGGATCGTGGCAATCGATGCACGCCACCGGGTGCTTGGCCAGCTTGGTCGCCTCGAGGTAGGGCAGCGGGTTGATCTTCTCCCACCCCTTCAAGATCTGCTCGACGCCGGCCTCGCTCTGGGCCGGGTCCTGGATCGTCCCCGGCGCGCCCGCCTTGATCCCCTCCTCGCGATACAGCACCGTGTTCGAGGCGTGGCAGTGCAGGCAGGCCCCGGGCTGGGGCTTCTCGGTCACGCGCTTGGTGTTTCGTTGGTCGTCGAGCATGAACGCGTGGCCGCGCCGCTCGCGATAGTCGATCGCGAAGGCGTACCCCGCGAAGATCGTCTTGAGCCGCGGATCGGCCTCGATCTTCGAGATGGGCATCGCCTCGCTCCCGCCGTAGCGCGTCTTGCCGCTCTCGGCCGTGCGCAGGTACGCGTCGTACTGGTGGGGGAAGTTCTTCCCCCAAACCGCCGGGTCCACAGTCGTCTCGTCGATGTCCACCACCTTGAACACCACCTGGCGCGCCTCGGCCTTGCGCGTCTGGATGTTCTCCCACAGGGCCAGCACGCCCCCCATCGCCACCGCCGCCAGCACCACCAGCAGCGCCAGCACACCCAGCTTTGATCCACGACCCTTGCTGTTCTCCGACATCGAGAAACTCCTTGCTACCGCATCTGCGAATGCCCGACCGTCCGGTGGCAGTGCACGCACTCCGCCGGCTCGCCCCGCGGCGAGACATGCATCTGATCCACGATCCCCCCATGGCAGCGCACGCAGTTGGCCTGCACGATCTTCAGGTCCGTGTCCGTGATCCGGATCGGCTCGTGGAAGTTCTGCAGCGTGAACGCCTTCGAGTGCCGCCACCCGTGCTCCGCCTTGGCCAGGTACTTGCCCACGAAGTCGTGCGGCACGTGGCAGTCGTTGCACACCGCCACCCTCTGGTGGCTCGAGTGCTGCCACCCGTCGAAGTGGTCTCGCATCACGTGGCAGTTCACGCACGCCGCCGGGTCGTTGGACAGGTACGCCGTCCCGTGCGCCGTGACGAACGTCCGCCCCGCCGCGCCCAGCACACACCCCAGCAGCGCGGCCAGAACCGCCCACCCAAGAGCCGGTATTCCGAACGCACGTCCGCCGGTCCATTTCATGAAGGCACCATACAAGGTCTGCTGGTGCGTTTCAAGATTCGCGCGCCATTCACGGACATGCCGGTCCTCTTCGGGAACACTTCCCCGATCATCCCGGCCGGCGCATCTCAGCCCGCCTTGTTAGACGGCCAGTTCTTGACGCGCGTCTCCACTTTGAACGGCGCCTCGTCCTCGCCGTCCTCTTCATCCGACTCATCATCCTCGTCGACCTCGTCGGTCGCCTTCGAGGCCGACTCCTCCATCGTCTCGCGGAGGTTGCCGTCGTTGACGATGCTCTGGGCCTGTTCGAGGGTCGGGGCGATCGGCTTGGCCGGGCTGCCCTTCTCCTCCTCGGCCGCGTCGGCCATGGCCTGGGCCTTCATCGCCTTCCATTCCTCAAGGGTCATCGTCACCTCGCGGGCCACGGTGCCCTTGTGCGTGCCGAGGATCCCGGCCTCGCCCATGAGCTCGATGAGCCGCCCGGCCCGCGTGAAGCCGATGCCGAAGCGCCGCTGCAACAGCGACACGCTGCCGCGCTTGGTCTCGAGCACCACCTCCACGGCCTGGTCGAACAGCGGGTCGGACTGGGCGTTGGCCAGCCCGCGGCTGTCGAGCTGTCCCGGCTCGCCGCCCTCGTCCTCGTCGGCGGACGTGGAGCCCTTGATCTGCATGAGCGACCGTTCGAAGGTGGGGCTGGCAATCTCGCGCATGAACTTGACGACCCGCCGGATCTCCTTGTCGTCCACCAGCGTGCCCTGGGCCCGCGTGAGCTTGCTGCTCTTGGGAGAGAGGTAGAGCATGTCGCCCTGGCCCAGCAGCAACTCGCCGCCTTTCTGGTCCAGCACGATGCGCGAGTCCATGCCGCTGGCGACCTTGAACGCGATGCGAGCGGGCATGTTGGACTTGATCAGGCCCGTCACCACGTTGGCCTGCGGACGCTGCGTCGCCAGGATCAGGTGCAACCCCACCGCGCGGGCCTTCTGCGCGATGCGCACGATCGAGTGCTCGACCTCCTTGTTGGTCATCATCAGGTCGGCCAGCTCGTCGATTACGAACACCATGTACGGCAGCTTCCGCGGGATCTTCGCCTCTTCCTCCGGCGAGCCCGGCGCGAACCGCTCCTTGAGCTCCTCCCACGTCAGCTCGTTGTACGCCGTGATGTCGCGGCAGCCCGCTTCGGCCAGCAGCTCGTACCGCTCGTCCATCTTGTTGACGGCCCACTCCAGGATCGCCGCCGCCTTGGCCATCTCCGTCACCACCGGGCACATCAGGTGCGGGATGTCCTTGAACTGGCTCATCTCGACCATCTTCGGATCGACCAGCACCAGCTTGAGCTCGTTGGGCTTCTTCGTGTAGAGGAAGCTCATGATGATCGTGTTCATGCACACCGACTTGCCCGAGCCGGTCGTGCCGGCGATGAGCATGTGCGGCATCTTCGAGAGGTCCTCGATCATCGGCTCGCCGCTCGCGTCCTTGCCCAGGAACATCGGCAGCCGCATCCCGCCATAGACCTCCGCCTTGGTCATCAGCTCCTTGAGCCGCACCTTCTCCTTCTGCGCGTTGGGCACCTCCACGCCCACCGTGTCGCGCCCCTGCATGTTCGGCACGATGCGGATGTTGATCGCCTTGAGCGCGCGGGCCAGGTCGCTCGACACCGCGCTCAGCGCGGCCACCTTCGTGCCCGGCGCCAGCTTCAGCTCGTAGAGCGTGATCACCGGGCCGCTCTCGACCCCGACCACCTCGCCCTCGATCCGGTACTCGCGCAGGGCCCGCTCCAGCGCCTCCGCCTGCTCGCGGACGTACGACTCCATCGTCTGCGAAAAGTTCGTCTCCGGCTCCTCCAGCAGATCCAGTCCGGGGAACTTGTATCCCTCCAGCTCGGCCGTGTTCTGGATGTCGCGCAGGTCCTCGTCCGTCGCGCTCCGCTTCACATCGCCCGCGAACCGCACCGGCAGCTTGGCGATCTTCGCCCGAAGCTCGTCGGGCGAGAACGTCTTGGCCGCGGCCGGAGCGGCCGGCGCTTCGTCATCATCTTCCTCGATCGCGGCCACAGGAACCTCGTCCTCGTCCTCATCCCCTCCGCCCACCGCCGCGGCCGTCAGCCCGCCGCCGGCGCGGTCGAAGGTCTCATCGAAGCTCTCGATCCCGCCGATGCCGCCCGCATTCGGATCGATCGGCTTCACCGCCGCGCCCCGGGCCGACTTCACGGTGGTCTTCGCCGCCGCCAGGCCCTTCTCGCCCGCGCGAATGCCCGTCAGCCGCTCGTCGTCGTCAACATCCGTGGCCCGTACGCGATGGGCCGCGAGTTCCTCCTCGCGCATGGCCTTGATCGCCGCCCGCTTCTCGGCGAACGTCCTCGCGTGGTGCAGCGCAAACGTCCCCGTGTGCCGCGCGCCCGTGTAGAGCACGCGCCCGGTCCACATCGCAAACAGCAGGGCCCACACGTCCAGCGTCACCGTCGCCGCGATCACCAGCCCCAGCAGCAGCCAGATCAGCGTGCCGAAGGTGTTGAACCGCGCGAGCATCTCGTGCGTGCCCACGGTCCCGATCATCCCGCCCGGCAGGTTCGGCACCGGCCCCGTGTGCGGCAGCACCAGCGCCTGGAAGCACGCCACCACCGCCGCCAGCAGCAGCCCGCCCAGCACACGCACCGGCAGGTGCGTGATCTGCCGGCCCATCGCCGTGAGCATCAGCCACGTGGCGCCCAGCGCCATCACGATCCACATGCCCCCGCCGAAGACGCTGTAGAGCGCCCACGCCACCGCCGCGCCCGCGATCCCGCACATGTTCGCCGCCGGGATGTTCTCCGGCACCGCGTTCCGCGTCGGCCAGTCCGACGAGTTGAAGGTGATCAGCGCGATGGCGATGAAGATCCACCCCAAAAACGCCGCCACCCAGCCGATGCGCATCCACATCAGCTCGCGGTGCAGCGCGGGGTCAAACCGCCCGCCTCCGCCCCCATCGCTGGCCGGGGTGCGTTCCTCAACGGTCTCGTCCGCCGCGCGCGACTTCGATCGGGCCGCGCCGGCCCGCAGAATGGTGCCTTCGGTAATCACGCATGCTCAATCGGCCACCCTCGCCGTGCGCGGACACAGAAACCCCACCCGCTCCAAACAGCACCCAAATACGCCGCTATCCTCCCGCCCCATGCCCACCCTTACCGAGCAAATCCTGCGCTGCGATCTTCGCATCCTCCCTCTCGACCCGCGCGCTCAGGCTCCCGCCTATCACTCCGACCTCGCCGCCGGGCTCGACATCGCGGCCTTCCTCCCCGACCAGCCCGAGGGCATCGTCATCAACCCGATCGCCCAGGGCGGCTGCATCATCATGGTCCGAACCGGCTGGGCCATGGCCATCCCCCCCGGATTTGAGGCCCAGGTTCGCCCCCGATCTGGACTCGCCAGCAAGCACGCCATCACGCTTCCCAACAGCCCCGGCACCATCGATGCCGACTACCGCGGCGAGGTCAAAGTCCCACTCATCAATCTCGGTCGCGAGCCCTTCACCATCCTCCACGGGACCCGCATCGCCCAGATGGTCATCGCTCCGGTCGCCCACGCCCGAGTGCGACTCGTCGACCACCTCGATGAGACCGCCCGCGGCCAAGGCGGCTTCGGCTCCACCGGCTCCGGATCAGTGTAAACCCTTGGCTCCCAGAACTTTGCGGGGCTTTCCGTTCAGATTCGGTGTATTCTGACGGCATGGTCTCCATACGCCCCCTCCGCCGCGCGTTCACCCTGATTGAACTCCTTGTGGTCATCGCCATCATCGCGCTGCTTATCGCGATCCTGCTTCCCGCGCTCGGGCAGGCCCGCAAGGCCGCCCGCACATCGGTCTGCCAGTCCAACCTCCGCCAGCTCGGCGTGGCCATGGGCACGTATGGCGCCGACTTCAAGGAGCGTCTCTTCTCCTACTCCTGGAAGCGCAACGGCAACTACAGCAACTTCGCCGACCTGAACAACATGCCCACGGACATCGACGCGGCGTGCGCCCAGATGGCCGACATCGTCCGCCGCCAGGGCTTCCGCCCCGCGTCGGAGATTCCGCGCATCGACCTCTTCTTCCCCTACATGCGCTACTCCCACCTCGTGCTGCTCGATTACATCGGCAACCGCCTCCCCGACCCGATCGTCGCCTGCCCCGAGGACAAGGACCAGTTCCGCTGGGGCCTCGACCCGCTCGGCTACGACCAGGGCAAGTACGCCCCCAACTACGGCACCGGCGTCGGCTCCTCCAACTGGCGCTGGCCCTACCGCTCCAACTACTGGATCCCCTGCGCCGCCTTCGACGGCAACAAGGTCGGCTCCCGCGCGTACGCCGTTGACTACGCCCATCTGAACGTCGGCGCCGGGCTGAACTTCGGCAACCGCAGCCTCAACGACGTCGCCTACCCCGGCCAGAAGGTCTTCATGTTCGAGCAGTACGGCCGCCACAACCGCCGCACCTTCGACTGGCGCGACTTCTTCGGCTACGACACCGCCTCCTGCGTCGTGCAGTTCTTCGACAACTCCGTCTCGCTCCGCAAGACCAAGGACGCCAACCCCGGCCTGGCCAACCCCAACGCCGGCTGGGGCGTCGTCACCGCCGCCGCAGGCAACACCGTCTACAACGCCGACGGCACCAATCCCGATCCGATCAGCCCGGGCACCAACCCCGTTCCGAAGGTCCGCTTCCAGTACACGCGCGGCGGCCTGCAGGGCGTCGACTTCGGCGGCAAGGAAGTCCTCACGTCCAACTACTGATCTCGATCTCCCATATCTCAAAGGAACAAGGACCTCGGGCTTCGGCCCGAGGTCCTTTCGTTTGTGCATGCATTGAGCGGCCTCTCGCGGTCGGCGTACCCCGCCTCAGGGCGCACACCCGCCCGCGAACCACGCGTTCAGGAAGTCGAAGATGTTCTGCACCGCCAGCGTGCCCGTGTCGCCGTCGCCGCCCACCAGGGCGAACTTCTTTCCCGCCAGCCAGTCGTTGAGGAAGTCGAAGATGTCCTGCACGCCGATGCCGCCGACCTTGTTGTAGTCGGCGTAGCAGCACGGCGTCGCCGTCACGTTCGCCGCGTTGCACGCCGCCGAGGAGGCGAACGACGCCCCCGCCAGCGCGCCCGCCAGCGAGCCCGAGCACGCCCCGCTCGTCGTGAGCGCCGTCGTGCACGTGGCCCCGCGGCAGCACACAACGGCGGGCGGTGCGCACGGGCTCGCCCCACCCTGCTTGATGCGCAGGGTCCACGATGTGACAGTGCCCACATCCGTCGCGGCATGATCGCGGATCGTCAGCGTCCACGTGCCCGCCGCGGGAAGCCCGTTGAACGTCCGCTGAAATCCTCGCGTCAGGCCGTGAACACCCCCGGCCCTGTACACGCCCGAGGGCACCGACGTCAGCGTTGTGACCTGGGTCACGTCAAAGATCGACTGCGTGCCCGCGTCGGACCACGTGTACGTGTTCGCGGCCAAGAAGTCCGCCGTCAGGCTGCCGGTGGTGGTCTCGCCGCGCCGCCCGCGATTGTTCAGGAACACCGTCCGCGACCCGTTGTCGAGCGTCATCACCAGGTCGCCCTGGAAGGTGTGGGCAAAGTTGATGTCCACCTCCACGTCGGCGATGGTGATCGAGTCGGCCACCGTCACCGATGACGAGAAGAACCCCTCCGCCGGCCCCGTTGCGCTGAAATCGGTGATGGCCCCTCCGGCGCCCGTGTAGGTCCTCACGCTCGCGGTTGGGGCCGAGCACAGCACCTCGTCGCCGAGGTACGTGCCGCCCGCCGCCGCGCACTCGCCCGCCGTACGCACCGTGCATCCCGTGCCCGCGCAGCACCCGCCCGTGGTCGAGGGCGCAAAGTCGAAGTCGATCAGCGCCGTGCCCGTGGTGTTCGCCGTAGTGGCCGCGAACTGGAAGTAGTACACGTGCCCGGCCGTCACCGACGCGTTGGGCACCACCGCCGTTACCGCCGCGGCGGTGAACGCGTTGCACGCCAGCAGCCCCGCCCCACCCGTCGGACACGTTCCGGGGCTCTCGCCGCCGTCGTAGATCGCGTACCGCCCGGCGAACGCCGCGGGATAGGCGCGGGCCGAGATCGCCACGCTCCCGTTGGCCGTGGCCGTCCACTTGTACCACACGTCGTTGTTCATCTCCGCCGACGCCGTGCAGGCGATGGGCGAGTTGTCCGTCGGCGCCAGAGCGCCGATGGTGCTGATGAAGAACGCCCTGGGCTCAGCGATCGTCGTCGCCGACGCGCACGTGTCGTTGCTTGGCGGCGGGAAGAAGTTGAACGTCACATTCAGCGGCACCGTCGGAGGCGCCGTCGGCGCGCCCTGCGGCCCGACGAGGAAGTAGTACCGCGTGCCCCCGGTCATGCCCACGCTCTGCGTCGTGTCCGTGAGCGTGCACATCGTCGGCGTATCGAACGTGCCGGGGCAGTTCCCCGATGTCGCGAACACCGCCCACACCACGTCCTGCGTGCCCGTCTCCGTGAAGGTGAACAGCCCGCCCCCGGCCGGCGCATCGAACTTGAACCACGCCCCGTACCGCACGCCGGTCGTGTTGCCCGTGTTGCACAACGCCGCCACCATGTCCTCCGTCGCCCCGGTGTTCCCCACCAGCGTGGAGTACGGGAACACGCGGGAGTTCAGATTGTCGGCCGCGGCGCACGTGTCGTTGGAGGGCGGCGGGGGCTGCGGGCATGGATTCGCCGGCGCGCACAGCGTCCCCACCGATTGGAACGTGTTCCCCGCCGCGCACCCGCTCTGGGTCGACAGCACGCAGGTCCCGATCGCGTTGTTGCAGCACGCCCCCTGCCCGCAGAGCGAGGCGGTGCACGCGCTCCCGCTGCCCTGGTAGGTCGTCCCCGCCGCGCACCCGCCCGCGCCGCTGGCCGAGAGCGTGCACGCTCCCGTCGTCGGATGGCAGCACGCCCCCTGCACCGGACACACCACCGACGCGCACGCCACGCCCTCGCCCCGGAACGTCCCGCCCGACGCCGTGCACGCCGAGAGCATCACGAACGAGCACGTTCCCACGTTCACGCAGCACGCCCCCACCGCGTTCGGATTGGCCGGGACGTAGTTGATCGTCCCGTTCCACACACGCGGCGTATTGACCGCGCCGGCAAACGCCGCCGTCGTCGATGCCTGCGACGCCCCCGCCACCAGCGTCATCTCCGGCGTCGAGTACGTCGTGTTCGACCCCGTCCCATCGGTATAGCTCGGCCCCGCGCCGATATAGCGAATCGCTACGCCGTAGGTCCCCGGATTGAGCGTGAAGTCCGGAACGTCGACAACGCTGTGCTGGGTGGTGCCCGCCGTCGTGCCGCCCCCGCCGGTGGACACCAGCGTCCACGCGCTGGGGTTCGTGGTGTTTGTCGCGTACGAGGCCCCCGACGCCGTCACGTACACATCAAGCGTGAACGCGAGCCCCCCGGCGCTGTTCGAGTTCACCTCCAGCGTCTGGATCGTCACCGCGGTGTTCACCGTCAGGTTGAAGTACACCGTCCACAGCGAAGCTCCGCCGTTGCCCCCCGTGTAGATCGTCTCGAGCGTCTGCGCCGAGGCCGGGCGGACGCTCCCCCAGCACAGCCCGATCGCCACCATCGCCACCACGCGCCACAGGCCGCGCCCAAGCCCCAGACCCGTCGCCCGAGCGATTCCGACCTCGCCACGCGTGCACATATTCAGTCCCATCGGAGTCCCACCTTTCTTGCCCGACACACACACCCTCCCCCGCACCCACCGCCGCCAGGCGGCCACGGCCGCGCCGGCCTCGCCGCTCATTGTGACAGAATCCGCGGGCGCACGCAAGGATCTTCATCGACCCGAGCAAGCAATACCAACCCCGCGGCCCCCAACACGGGGCTACCCGCACACGAGTGTCAGAATCGTGCCCGCAATCCCGTCCGCCGATCTCCCTCAACATCCGCCCGCGAACCACGCGTTCAGGAAATCGAAGATGTTCTGCACCGCCAGCGTGCCCGTGTCGCCATCGCCGGCCACCAGCGCGAACTTCTTCCCGGCCAGCCAATCGTTCAGGAAGTCGAAGATGTCCTGCACGCCGATGCCGCCCAACTTGTTGTAGTCCGCGTAGCAGCACGGCGTCGCCGTCACGTTCGCCGCGTTGCACGCCGCGACCGCCGGCACGAAGCTCGCCCCCGCCAACGCCGCGCCCGTCACGCACTCCCCGCTGGTGGTGATCGTGGTCGTGCACGTCGCCCCGCGGCAGCAAACACCCGCCGCGCCGACCGGAGCCGCGTCGCGCACGGTCATCGCGTAGATGCCGATGTCCGATGTCGTCCGGGCCGGGTTCAGGAACGTGATCGCCTCGAGCTGCTTTCCCGTCACGTCGCCCAGACCGCCCGAGAGCAGGCTCGCCGTGCTGATCACGATCTCCACCACGTTCAGGTCCGCGTCGAGCACGCCGTTGTCCACCGACCCGGCGCCGTTGAACAGCCCCAGCGCGGCCTGCGACTCCACGCCCACCCCCGGCGCGGCCACAACCTGCTGGCCGAACCAGTCCGGCATCGCCACCGGCACCGTCACGCTCGACAGGTCGGCGAAGTCGAGCTTGATCGAGAACGTGTTGCCCCCGTTGCTCGCGTTGCCGATCACGCCGATCTTCGTCGCGGCCCCCATCGCCAGGTTCAGGCTGTGCAGCGGCGAGGTCTGAGGCCCCGACTGGTCCACGTGGTCGGCCGGCAGCAGCAGCCAGTTGGGCGTGATGCCCACGTTGTCGCCGTCGGCGAAGACGTCGAACACGTGGCCGCCCGCGTCGGCCGTGTTCCGGTTGCCAAGCTGCACCGTGTCCACCACCCCCGCCTGCGTGACCACGAAGTACGGGATGCCGCTCACGCCCTCGGGCCCAACGTCCAGCGACCCCGGCACCGCGTTGAGCCGCATGCCGCGGTCCGAGAGCGACCGGTACCCGTCCGGATTGTCCGGGTTGCTCTCCTCACCGTTCTGCGCCATCCCGTTGAAGTTCCACGCCAGCTGCACCGCCGTGTCGGTGTGCACCACCGGATTCGGCACGATGCTCAGCGTGAACGAGCCCGTCTCCCCCGCGACGCCCGCCACGCGAATCACGTACTGCGTTCCACTGGTCGCCTGGAACAGCACCCGCGACTTGCCCAGGCACGCGTTGTCGTTGCACCCGATCTCGCTTCCGCCGCACGAGCCGTACACCGACAACACCGTGTCCATCGCCCCCGCCCCGCACGTGTTCACCTCCACCAGCCCCGACGCGGTCGCCGTGTAGCGGAACCACACGTCCGCTCCATCGGAGGACCCGCATGAGGACACATCCGTTCCCGTCGCGTTGATCGTCGAGCCGTTCGTTGAGCCCGCCGTCACCGTTGTCGCGTTGGCGCACAGGTCGTTGGCCGGCGCAGCCCCCAGCGTCGTGCCGAAGAGCTGGATCTCGCCCAGCTGCATCGACGTCGCCGTCGTCGCCGCCAGTGAGAGCCGATACCTCGTGTAGCTCATCGTGTTCGCGAACGCGTACTGCTGGTCCGAGTAGTTCACCGTGAAGGGCGTCAGCGCCGTCGTGAAGATCGGCGTGTAGTTCGTCCCGTCGTTCGAGCCCGAGAGCGTCAGCGACACCGGCACCCGGTTGGGAAACGTCGCGTCGTCGGCCGCGCCCATCACGTCGATCCCCGTCACGATCGTCCCGCCCGCCGCGGGCGTGATGTCCACCGTCGTCGCCCCAAGGTTCCCGCCCACCACGTTAAACTTGTTGCCCAGAGCGCCGTCGATCAGGTTCGTCACGCCCTGCCCCGCCGTGATCGTCGCCCCCGCCGGAACCGACGCCGAGATCGCGTCGCCCGGCGTGAGGATGTTCCCCTGAGCGTTGAGCTGCACCTCGGCAATCTGCATGCTGTTGGCCGAGGCCGGGCCGCGCACGGTCGGGAAGATCACCCGGTACTGCGTGTACGCCGTGGAGTTGGTGAACAGCGTCTGCCCCAGCGCAAACCGCGCCGAGGGCAGGTTCAGAGTCCCCTGCGCGATGAGCGTGAAGCTCACCCCGTCGTTGGAGCCCTCGAGCGTGTACGACGCCGGGTCGCGCTGCGGCGCATCGTTGGCCGTCACGAACGTCAGGCACCTCACCACGTCCGTCCCCGTCGGCGTCACCGTGAAGCCGGTGTTGAGGATGTCGAAGTTCAGGTACTTCGTGTTCGCCGTGTTGTCGATCGCGTTGGTCACGCCCTCGGCCGCGGGCGTGTTCGTCGAGGTCCCCGTGATCGGGTTCCCGGGGCGCGTCACGTCCTGCGCCAGCGTCGTCGCCGCCCACGCCCCGCCGCTCGCCGCCGCCATGCACGCCGCCGCCGTGTTCCAGATCCGGTTCATGACCATGCTCCTTCGTGTTCCGCCGCTCGTCGCCACCCTCGACTCCCAGCCACCCTCCCGCCCCCCTCACGCACATCCGCCCGCGAACCACACGTTCAGAAAGTCAAAGATGTTCTGCACCGACAACGTCCCCGAGTCTCCGTCCCCGCTGGGGATCGCGATCTTCGTGCCCGCGAACCAGTCGTTGAGGAAGTCGAAAATGTCCTGCACCTCCACCGTCGTGTTGTGGTTGTAGTTGGCGAAGCAGCACGGCGTCACGGTGTTGCCCACCGTCGCCGGCGGCGTCGGCGGCGCGTTGCACACGCTCGCCGCCGAGACAAACGCCGAGTGCACGCTCGCCGACACGCTGCTCATCGCCGCCTCGCACGCGGCGGCGGACGTGTACGCCGTGCTGCACGTCGCCCCTCGACAGCACACCCCGGCCTGCACGATCTGCATCAGGTTGGCCGACTGGTTCACGCCCGTCCCGTTCACCTTGAAGATCGCCCACTCCCCGCTCTTCGACAGCTCGAAGTTGTCCGCGTCGAAGTCCAGCCCGTTCTGCGTCGTCGTCGTCCCGTCGGTCGCCGTCGCCGTCCCCACCACCGTCGAGTCCAGCCGGGTCGTTACGCCCTGACGCACCAGCACCTCCTGGTCCCGGAAGTACGCGCAGTTGCTCGCCGTCGAGTTGAACCGCCCCCACCACATCACCCGACCGCTGTTGTCGATCTTCACCGCGCTGTTGATCTTCCCCACCTCGACCAGCGCGGCGGGCGCCACGTCCGCCAGCACGTCCCCGACCCGCGCCACCACGCTCACGACCCCGCCCACGCTCTTGATGATCGCCGCCGACCCGTCCGAGAGCGGCGCCCGCATCGCCCAGTCCCCCTGATCATTGATGTCGCACGGCACCCCCTCCAGCGCGCCGTACGTCACCCCGGCGATCGGCGACGAATCCCCGCTCCCCGCCAGGATCGTCAGCGTCGCCGGGCTCTCACCCGACGCCCGGATCAGGTACGAAGTCAGCGCATCGGTCGTCACCGAGAAGATCGCCGCGTTCGAGTTGTTGATCGCAATCCGCTGCACGCTCGCGCTCGCCCCGGTCCCCGGATTCCCCACGATGCTGCCGATGAGCCCCAACCCCGGCGACGGCACCGGGTCCCCGGTCTTGGCCACGTAGTCCGTCGTCGTCAACGCACCGGCCGCGCTCAGATTCAACCTGCACACCGCCTGCTTGCCCAATCCGCTGGGCGTTCCCGGAGTGTCGCTGTACTGCGCGCAGATCAGCACCACGTTCGAGTCGTTCATCCGCAGAACGCAGTCGTCGTTCCACGGCGTCGGCCGCGCCGGCACGTTTGTGTCGTAGCTCCCCCGACCCCAGATCGATCCGACCGGAACGCTCGCCGACGCGGGCGCACCGATGACATCCCCCAGGACGCCCGCCCCCACCACCCCCGCCGGATTCAGCGTCGTCGGCGCCGGCTCCGCAAGGAAGCCGCCCCCGATGAGCACGCACTTGTTGTCGAACATCAGCGCCGCGACGTTCCCCGTCGCGTCCTGCCCCGGCGTCGCGCTCACCACATAGTTCGTGAACCGCACGTTGCGGATGAAATGGTCGTTGTTGTTCATGCTCACCAGGTGCAGCCCGCGCTCCGCCCACGCGGCGTCCCCGTTGCACACGCTGGTGAAATACCCACCCGCCCAGTGCTCCGCCAGCGTCACGTTCCCCGCACCCAGATTCACCACCGCGCCCGCCCGGTTCGGCGTCCCACCCGAGCCCACCTCCACGTACCAATGCCCCGAGTTGTTCACCGCGAGGCTGTCGATGTTGTTGAGCGTCCACGTCGGCGAGATGCTTCCCGCGACAAACGTCGGCCCCGACACGCCCGCGTTCACGATCTTCGTGATCCCCACCGTCGGTGACGCCCCGGCTTCACCAACACCGATCGCCAGGCCCGCGCCACTCGCCATCACCGCGGCCAACGCCCTGCTGCGGCTATTCATGTGCGCACTCCAGTTCCCCGGCAGAACTACGCCCGCCGAACACCCACCCTGCGCCCGTCCTTCATATCTACACGAAACGCCCTCGACCCGCAAGGCCCAATCGCCCTTCCCGCTGCCCAACCCGCTCAACCTCGCAGATTCCTGCTCGGGAGCGGTGTGTTTCTCTTCATGTCACGGCTTCCAGGAGTTGTTCGTCCGGTCAACGTCCGGCATGCGTTCCTCCGCATCCACGACCACGCTCGTGATCCGCTTGCCCTTCGTGTCGATCACCGCCGTGAACCGGTCCGAGGAGTAGAACCCCTCCACCGGCACGTGCCGATCCTCCGTCGTCCCATCGTCCAGCGTGATCCGGTAGTACACCGGCATCACCAATCCCCCGTGCTCGCTCTTCTGCGTGAACGTCACCCGCGCGAACCCCTTCCCCTTCTCTCCCTCGTCGCTCGGCTGCATCACCGTCGTCACCGCCTGGTCCAGCACGCCCGTGCCATAGAACCAGCCGCGCCAGAACCACCCGAGGTCCATCCCCGCCACGTTCTCCATCGTGCGGAAGAAGTCCGCCGGATACGGATGCTTGAACGCCCACCTCCGGCAATACTCTCTAAACGCGGCGTCGAATCGCTCGTGCCCGAGGATCGTCTCCCGCAGCAGCACGAGCCCCGTGCTCGTCTTGTCGTACGCCAGCGTCCCCAGCGTCCCCTCCGGATACTGGTCCGCCATCGTCACGATCGGCGAGCTCTGCGGGTGCTTCTGCTCCCGCGCAAACCGCGCCGGCCCGCCCCGGTGCGGCTCGTTGTCCGGGTACCGCTCCTTGGTCGCGTAGTAGTTCATGAACGTGTTGAACCCCTCGTCCATCCACGCGTGCTGCCGCTCGTTGGTGCTCACCACCATCGGAAACCACGTGTGCCCGATCTCGTGCGTCGTCACGCCCCACAGCCCGCGCGAGTCGTCCCGCGCCCCGCACATCGCAAAGCCCGGATACTCCATCCCGCCCACCACGCCGTGCACGTTGCTCGCCGTGGTGTACGGATACGCCAGCCACATCCTCGAGTAGTGCTCGATCAACGCCTTCAGGAACTGCGACGAACCGCCCGCCTTCGTCTCCGGCGACCACGCCGGCTTGGCCTCGCGCGGGTAAAACGACTGGCAGAACACCGGCTCGCCCCCCGGCCCGCCCGGAGCGCCCTTCCCCTTCTCGGGAATGATCGCGGCGCACCCATCCCAGATGAACCCCGCCGACGACGCCCACGCGAACGTTCGCACGTTGGGCGCGCTGAACATCCAGGTCTTCGTGTCCTCGCGTCCGCTCTCCCCCTTCGCCGCGCCCGCCTCTTCCGGCGTGCGGATGATCACGGTCTGCCCGCTCTGCTTCGCTTTCTTCCAACGCTCGTACATCTCCCCCGAGAGCACCGCCTCCGCGTTCTTCAACTCCCCGCACCCCGCCACCACATGGTTCGAGGGCACCGTGATGCTCACCTCGTAATCGCCGAAGTCCGTGTAGAACTCCCCCTGCCCGAGGTACGGCAGCGTGTTCCATCCGTTCACATCGTCGTACACGCACACGCACGGGAACCACTGCGCGATCTCGAACACATCGCCGTCTTTGCATTCCGAAATCCCCATCCGGTCCGAGCCATACTTCGGCACCGGGAAGGTCCACCACGCGCCGATCTTCAATGTCCCCCCGGGCGGCAGCGGCTTGTCAAGGTCGATCCGCCCCACCGTTCCGTACTCGTGCAGCGTCACCGGCCTGTCGTCCACCGCCACCCGCTCGAACACGAACCCGCCTTTCACGCGGTCCCGATTCCCGAACCGCGCGTTCGGCTTGGTCAACAGCGCCCCGTCGCTGTCGGTCCGGAACAGATTCTGCTCCAGGTTCATCCACACGCACCGCAGCTCATCCGGCGAGTTGTTCGTGTACGTGATCGTCTCGTTCGCCGTCACCTCGCGCTTGCCCGCGTCCAGCGTCGCCTCAATCACGTAGTCCGCCCGCTGCTGCCAATATCCCGCCCCCGGCCCGCCCGACGCCGACCGCTGTGCACTCGGCGCGGCCAGCGGCGGCGCGGAAAACACCGTCCGCCCATCCGCATCCGCTACCCGATGTTCCGTCACCGCACCCTCACCCCACGATCCGCCGCGCGTCGAACTCCCGCCGCACCCTGCGAGCGCCAGAATCGCCATCATCCCCGCTCCAACCAGCACACCACGCGCAGCCTGAATCATCGGGCGCTCCTCATTCCAGCCTCACGACACCATCAACAGCCCGAAATGTATCCCTCGAACCCGCGTGCCCTCGCCTCCTCCCAACCCCAACGCACTCTCGCCTTCCTCCGCGGCCTCCGCGCCTCCGCGCGAGATCAGACTTTCCTGTCCAGCAATCGATACCCGATCGCCTCCGCCACATGCTCCGGCCCGATCGTCTCCACCCCCGCAAGATCCGCGATCGTCCGCGCCACGCGCCGGATCTTGTCGTACGCGCGGGCGCTCAGCCCCAGCTCCCCCATCGCCTGGCCCAGCATCGCCTTCGCGTCCTCGCTGAGTGGCGCAAGGGCATCGAGTTGCTTCCCGCTCAGCCGCGAGTTCGGCGTCGCGGCCCCCTGCCGCTCGTTCTGCCGCCGACGCGCGGCCAGCACCAACTCCCGCATCTCCGCGCTCGACGTCCCGCGCTTGGCCCGCGCCTTCTCCTCCAGCCCCGCGCTCAGCTCCTTCCACGGAACCGCCGGCGCTTCCACGTGGATGTCGATCCGATCGATCAACGGCCCGCTCAGCTTCGAGAGATAACGGTCCATCGCCGCCTTCCCCACCTCATCGCGCGGCACATCGCCCTTGGGCGTCGGATTCATCGCCGCCACCAGCATGAACGACGCGGGAAACCGCACCGCCGAGTGCGACCGCGCGATCGTCACCACGTGGTCCTCGAGCGGCTGCCGCAGCGTTTCGAGCACATCGCGCGGAAACTCCGGCAACTCGTCCATGAACAACACGCCCCGGTGCGCCAGCGAGATCTCCCCCGGCTTGGGCACCGCCCCGCCCCCCACGATCGCCGACCCGCTCGCCGTGTGGTGCGGCGTGCGCACCGGCCGCATCGTCACCAGTCCCTCGCCCGGCCGCAGTTTCCCCGCCGCGGAGTAGATCCGCGTGATGTCAATCGCCTCCTGCGGCGTCAGCGGCGGCAGCACGCCCGGCAGCGCACGGGCCATCATCGTCTTCCCCGTCCCCGCCGGGCCCAGCATCAACAAGTTGTGCGACCCCGCCGCCGCGACCACGATCGCCCGCTTCACCGCCTCCTGCCCGCGCACCTCCGCAAAGTCCACCGGCGCTTCCGCCGTCGCCAGTTTCGAGGCCACATCCATCGGGGGGTGCGGCTCGATCTCCAGCGTCCCATTGAGCAGCCCCACCACCTCGCTCAGCGTCCGCACCCCGATCGCCTCCACCCCCTGCACCACCGACGCCTCCGCCGCGTTGTCCGCCGGAACGACGACGCCCTTGTACCCCTTCGCCTCCGCCAGCGCGGCCATCGCCAGCGCGCCCTTCACAGGCCGCAGCCGCCCATCGAGCGCAAGCTCCCCGGCAAACAGATATTTCCGAGGATCGATTCCCTCAGCCCCCTCCCCCGCTCCAGCGGGGGAGGTGTCCGAGCGCAGCAAGGACGGAGGGGGTGTACCCCGCCCCTGAGCCGCCACCACAGCCTCCCGCCCAAACTTCACGACAACTTCGGGCCCTGTCTTTTTCTGATTGGCTATTTGCGATTTGCTATTTGGCGATTTAGTCCTCACCACCCCCAGCCCCATCAAAATCCCCACCGCCACCGGCAGGTCATACAGCGGCCCCTCCTTCTTCACATCCGCCGGCGCAAGATTCACCAGCGTCTTCCCCTGCGGAAAACAAAACCCACTGTTCCCGAGCGCGGCCTTCACCCGCTCGAGCGACTCTTTCACCGCCGCGTCCGGCAACCCCACGATCATCCCCCGCCCCTCCCCCGACCCATCGGCGCTGCTGTTCGCCTCCAGATTGATGTCCACCTCCACCTCGCAGGGGTGGGCATCAATACCGGTTAGCAAGTACGATTGAACGCGGGCAAGCATGGGCCGCCAGCATACCGAACGGATGCTCACAATCCAAGTTCGATTTTGCCGCCCACCGCTGCGATCAGACCACATCCCGCCCCGGAATCCGTTCCGGCCGCGACTTCCGCAACCACGTCCACCGACCCGGAATCTCCTCCCGGTCCATCCGCGAGAGCGTGTGCAGAATGCTCCCTTCCGGACCCGGCCACGGGATCGCCCCATCGCCGGCATCCTCGCGACGCCACATCTCTCCCCACAGATGGACCGCGTATGCGCCACGATGCAGCGCTCCCGGGCGGCACAGCGACCGGAACGCGGCCCAGTCCACGCTGCAATAGTCGTCCGGCGGCGACACAAGGCTTTCCAGCCCCAGCGCCCCAACCGCCTCTGCCACCAGCGCCGGCCCCGTCTTCCCATACACCAGATCGCCCACGGCATGCTCCTCCGCGCGCCTCAGGCAATACCTCGCAAAGTCGCTCCCCGCCGGGAACTTCAGCACCCCGCAGTTCGATGTTCGATCGCCGTTCTTGCGTCGCTCCGAGCTGATCACCACACTCGCCCGCGGCAGCGGGCGAAGGCAGAACATATCGCAGTCCACCCAATAGCCGCCCTCCCGATCCAGCAATGTGTACCGGAACAGGTTGCTGAACGCGCCCAAGCTGCCCGCGCCCGGCCCCGCCGCCGGCCCATACCGGAACACCCGCTCCCGAGACACGATTTCACCCGCATCACGCACCCGCGCTCCATCCGGCACGTTCTCGACCGCTCCATACGTGAACAACTCAAACGGATGCCCCACCCGCATGAACGACTCAACGCACGCCCGCTGCGCATCCGGCAGCCGACTCCCGATCCAGAGCGAGCGCACCGGCTCCAGCCCATCCGCATGCCGCACCGTTGTATCCTCATTCCAACACATCACGGTCCCCTTTCATCCTGCCCCCACGAACCAACCGCCCTTCTCACTCACCACGCCGTGCCCCCCATCCCCCCAAACACCGACATCGCCCGGACCTGCCACCATGCGGCGGTCGCGTTCGATCGGTTGCGACAATGTGCCCCCAGCGAGCGCGCCACCATACTCGACTCCATCGCCGCCGCTCTCGAAACACGCCGCGCCGACATCTTGTCCACCACCGCCCACGAAACCGCTCTCACCATCGACGAGCTCACCCCCGAGTTCGCCCGCATGACCGGCACCCTTCGCATGTTCGCGAATCTCATCCGCGAAGGCTCCTGGGTCCGCGCGGCCATCGACACGCCAACTACCAATCCCATCGGCCCCAACCACGACCTCCGCTCGATGCTCGTCCCCCTCGGCCCCGTTGCCGTCTTCGGCGCCTCCAACTTCCCCCTCGCCTACGGAGTCTGCGGCGGAGACACCGCCAGCGCCCTCGCCGCGGGCTGCCCTGTCATCATCAAAGAACATCCCGCGCATCCCAAGACCGGCCGCCTCCTCTCGAGCATCGCGAATGGCGCGATCAACGAGCCCCGAGTGTCAGCGAGCGGGTCAGAAGTTCGAAATGGCCACGCTCTTCTTCAATACGTCCACAACGAAGAACCCAGAGACTTCACGATCGCGCAGCAACTCGTCCAACAGCCCGCCATCACCGCCGTCGGCTTCACCGGCTCCATCCCCGGCGGCCTTGCGATAGACAAGCTCGCCCGAGAACGGCATCGACCTGTTCCCGTGTTCGCAGAAATGGGAAGCAACAACGTCGTCATCATCACCGCCGACGCCGCGGCTGCCGCATCGGAATCGATCGCCCACGAAATTGCCGGATCGATACTTCAACGTTTCGGCCAGCAGTGCACGCGGCCCGGGACCGTGGTCGTGCCGCCCGGAGACGTTGGGGACGAGTTAGTTCGGCATCTTTCGGAGAAAATTTCGGCCTCTGCAGGTCGGGCAATGCTCGCCCCATGGATTCGCGATTCGTACGAACGCCGATCGAGCGTGGTCGCGTCCACAAAGGGAATTCGGTTGCTCGCCGAAGGCACGCCCGCAGACGGACCGCGCGGAGCGAGGGCACGTTTGTTCTCCTTTGATGGCGCGTTCGATGGCTCCGCCCTGTTCACAGAGGAACTTCAGAAGGAAGTGTTCGGTCCCGCAGCCATCGTGGTCAGGCAGTATCCTGACCGAGCGAGCGAACTGGGGATCTTCGCGGCGCTGGCCTACTCCTTCTACATCGCACCGTCGGACATCGGTCGGCCTCACGACTGGTACTTTCCTCAGACGATCATGCTCGGGCCGCGCTCCGCCGGCCGCATCATCTTCAACGGCCCCCCCACCGGCGTCCGCGTCGCCACCAGCATGGTCCACGGCGGCCCCTTCCCCGCCACCAACGCCCCGCACACCACCGCCGTCGGCCCGCACGCCATCGAGCGCTGGTGCCGCCCCATCTGCTACCAGAACTGCGCCGACGCTCTCCTCCCGCCCGAGCTCCAAAACTCCAACCCGCTCAATATCTGGCGCACCGTGAACGGCGAGCAGACCCGCTCACCCGTTTCCTGATCGTCGGCCAAACCCTTCGCCGGTGGGCCAACCGCGACGCCCCTCCTGCCAAGTCTGTGGCCTGTGCCCTGTTTCCTGTCCCCTTCGCTTGACATATTCCTATTACGGCATATATTAAGCCCGTGCCCCGCGCGCCCGCCACCCTCGACCCCTTCAACGCCATCGCCGAGCCCAAGCGACGCGAGGTGCTCGCCGCGCTCGCGAAGGCCTCCCGCTCCGGCACCACCGAAGTCCCCGTCAACGACCTCGTCAATTTCCTCCGCTGGCCCCAGCCCCAGGTCTCCAAGCACCTCGCCGTGCTGCGCGAGGTCGGCATCGTCGCCGTCCGCCGCCGCGGCCGCGAACGCCTGTATTCCATCAACGGCGAGGGCCTCAAGACCATCCACGATTGGGCCGCCATGTTCGACCGCTTCTGGACCCACCACCTTGATCGCGTGAAGCAGCACGCCGAAGCCGCTGCCCGCGCCGCCCACGCTCACCAAGCCACTACCTCTCGAGATCCGTAAATCCGTTTCTACCTCTCGCCGTTTTTCACATCCCGCACGTATCGGAGGAAGCCATGACCACCGCTCTCGCCCCGGACCTGTCGATCCTCATCAAGAAGGAGACTGTCATCGCCGCGCCCGCGAAGATCGTCTTCGATTCCATCCTCGCCCAGTTCGGCCCGGACAGCATGCAGCCCGACGGCAAGCCCCTCAACCTGAAGCTCGAGGCCTGGCCCGGCGGCCGGCTCTTCCGCGACCTCGGCCACAACACCGGCCACTTCTGGGCCCACGTCCAGGTCATCAAGCCCCCGACGCTCCTCGAGCTCTGCGGCCCCATGTTCATGTCCTACGCCGCCATCAACCACGTCCAGTGGCGCGTCGCCGAAGCCCCGGAAAGCAAGTCCTCCACGCTCACGCTCATCCATCGCTGCCTCGGCGACATCGCGCCCGAGCACCGCGAGAACATGACCAAGGGCTGGGACACAATGGTCTCCATGATCAAGGACCGCGCCCAGCGTTGATCGATCCATCCTCCTCATCTCCGGAGTTCCCCATGCCCAAGTACGTCGACGGTTTCCTCATCCCGATGCCCAGGAAGAACATCAAGGCCTACAAGGCCATGGCCGCCAAGGCCGCCAAGATCTGGAAGGAGTACGGCGCGCTCGACTACCGTGAGTGCGCCGGCGACGACATGAAGCCCTCCTTCGGCATCCCGTTCCCAAAGCAGCTCAAGTGCAAGTCCGGCGAGACCGTCGTCTTCTCCTGGATCGTCTACAAGTCCAAGGCCCACCGCGACGCCGTCAACAAGAAGATCATGAAGGACCCGCGCCTCGCGGAGATGTGCGACCCTGCCAACATGCCCTTCGACATGAAGCGCATGTGCTACGGCGGCTTCGAGGTTCTCGTCGAAATCTGATTCCTGCCGGGTCCTGCCCACCCGCCTCCGCGTCCTCACCCCATCCGTCGTCTCTGAATCCCCACCCCGCCCGCATCACCTCTCTCAAAGGACCCGTCATGCTCACCTCCGCCCAGGTCGGAAAGAAACTCGTCGAGCTCTGCCAGCAGGGCAAGAACCAGGAAGTCATCGACACGATGTACGCCCCGAACATCGTCAGCATCGAGGCAATGGAAATGCCCGGCATGCCCGCCCGCACCGAAGGCCTCGCCGCCGTCAAGGCCCGCAAGAAGGCCTTCTACGACAACTCCATCATCCACTCCTCCGGCTGCGAGGGCCCGTGGCCCCACGGCGATCGCTTCATCGTGAACTTCTCCCTCGACATGACCGCCAAGGCGGGCCCCATGGCCGGCCAGCGCATGCAACTCAAGGAAGCCGCACTGTTCACCGTCAAGAACGGCATGATCACCCAAGAAGAGTTCTTCTACGGCGGGTGCTGAGAAATCCGCACGCAGAGGTTGACGGAGGTCACGCAGAGTAACGCAGAGAAAGAGGAGAGGCGGAGCCAGAATCTCGGCTTCATTCTCCTGCATTTCCCGACTCCCCGCCCTTCTCCGCGAACCTCTGCGAATCCCCCGCGAACCCCCGCGTGCCGCCTTTGGCTTTCCCCAGAGTCTCTGTACACTGCGCGAAACACTCCAAGGAGCCCACCCATGTCCGCAGTCCGAGTCCTCGTCGGCACCAAGAAGGGTGCGTTCATTCTCTCCTCCGACGCCTCGCGCAAGAAATGGTCCGTCGCAGGCCCCCACTTCGCCGGCTGGGAGATCTACCACCTCAAAGGCTCACCCGTCGACCCAAACCGCATCTACGCCTCGCAGACCTCCGGCTGGTTCGGCCAGATCATCCAGCGCTCGGACGATGGCGGCAAGACCTGGCACACCCCCGGCACCGGCCCCGACGAAAAGCTCGTCACGCCCGAGGGCTTCCCCAGGGGCGAGAGCAACAAGTTCGCCTACGACGAGGCCGCCGCACCGCTCACCACCCACCAGCACTACGACGGCTCCCAGAAGCCCTGGGTCTTCAAGCGCGTCTGGCACATTGAGCCCTCCCTCACGAACCCCGACGTTGCCTTTGCCGGCGTCGAAGACGCCGCCATCTTCAAGACCACCAACGGCGGCAAGACCTGGCACGAACTCTCCGGCCTCCGCGGCCACGGCACCGGCCCCCAATGGATGCCCGGCGCAGGCGGCATGGGCGCCCACACCATCATCCTCGATCAAACCGTCCCCGGCCGCATGTTCACCGCCATCTCCGCCGCGGGCTGCTTCCGCTCCGACGACGACGGCAAGACCTGGCGCGCCATCAACCGCGGCCTGCGCTCCCAGTACGTCCCCGACCCCGACGCCGAAATCGGCCACTGCGTCCACCGCATCACCCAACACCCCTCGCGCCCCGACACCCTCTTCATGCAGAAGCACTGGGACGTCATGCGCTCGGATGACGGAGGCGCGAACTGGACAGAAGTCAGCGGCGATCTCCCCACCGACTTCGGCTTCCCCATCGACGTGAACCACAACGACCCCAACACCGTCTACGTCGTCCCCATCACCAGCGACTCCCTCCACTACCCGCCCGAAGGCAAACTCCGCGTCTACCGCAGCAAGACCGGCGGCAACCACTGGGAGCCTCTCACCAAGGGCCTCCCGCAGCAGGACTGCTACGTCAACGTCCTAAGAGACGCCATGTGCGTCGACTCCCTCGACCCCTGCGGCGTGTACTTCGGCACCACCGGCGGCCAGGTCTACTGCTCCTCCGACGACGGAGATTCCTGGATGCCCATCGTCCACGATCTGCCGGCGGTGCTGAGTGTTGAGGTGCAGGTGATCAAATAGTCAGGGACTCCATGGCCTCAAACAGCGGTCGAACCACCTTGCCAGCTCCTTGGCGCGTCATTAACGACGCGTCGACCCGCGATCGGTTGACGCGGGAACTTGCGACCGAAACACCCCCCTCCCACGTGTTGCACGGTCTCCGCGCGAGCGCTTTGGCGCGTCGCGCCGACAGCGATGACGTGCTATTTGAGGTGCTCGATGGAACCGGTCGAGTAGCTGTGGTGCATTTGACGTGGGCGCGTGCGATGGAGAGCGACACGCGTTGGCCCGACACCATCGTGTATCAGAGCCTCGCCCACTTCCTGAGCGAGCGAACTGGAGGCTTGGACGTCCCATGATCCGCGTGGCTATTCCATTCCACCTCTGCACGCTCGCCCAAGTGACCGGCGAAATCGCCGTACCCGTGGATGGCCCCGTCACCATGTGCTCAATCCTCGACGCCCTCGAATCTAAGTACCCCGCCCTCCGCGGCACCATCCGCGACCACGACTCCAACCAGCGCCGCCCAATGCTCCGCTTCTTCGCCTGCAATCAGGACTTCTCGAATCTTCCCCTCGACACTCCTCTCCCCGACGCAGTCGCACAGGGCAAAGAGCCTCTCCTCATCATCGGCGCCATCGCGGGCGGGTAATCAAACCGCCGACGCGACGTGCCACACCAGGTCGCAGCACCAGTGCGCACCGATCGCCGCGAGCACGCCGCGCCGGACGAACATCCATCCAAACACCACGCCGACCATCGCGTTGAGCCCGATCACCCACGCCCACGCCAATCGGGGCACCTCGCCAAGCCCGCCAAACATCGCCACCATCCCCGGCACGTGCAGCACTCCGAACGCAATCGCGCTCGCCACATTCGCCATCCACCCAGCCGCTTTCCACTCGCGCGGCAGAACGCGCAGCACCAGCGAAAGCAGGAACAGCCTGCACAGAATCTCCTCTCCAAACGCCGCCGCGATGCTCGCCCCCAGCGCGGCCGCAAATCCCGGCGGATGCAGAACCGCCGGCAGCGTTCCCGGGAACACCATCTGGATCGCGCGAACGCCCAGCACGATCGCCGCGCCGCACGCCAATCCCCCAAGCCCGGGCACCACGGCCCGCCGCACACGCTCGCCCGGCGCTCGCCCTGCCAGGCTTGGTGTCGGATCGAGCCCGCGGGTACGAGCCATCCTTAAACCGGCCCACGCAAGCAGCCCATACACCACCGTCAACTGCACCGCGAGAATCGCCGCGAACACGGGCAGCGGCATCGGCAACTCCATCGATACCTTGGAGGCAATCAGCGGCATGAGCAGCACCGCCGCAAACGCCGCGAGAACGCCATACGCCCCGGCCAACAGCGCCGCGGACTTCAGGTCTGACTTCGCCGAAACACCGTGCATCACCTTCATCCTCTGAAGCGAACCGATGCCCCCTCAAATATCGCGCACAGGCAGACTCCCCCATGCTTGTCGCCATTCCCGGCGGCTGAGCCTCACGCCTTCTCCGCGATCACCCGCTCCATCCGCCGATCCGGAACCACCCACATCACCGCCACCAGCGCATACATCGCGCACGCCGTCCACGGGTGCACGAACGCCAGCCCGATCCCCGCGCAGTATCCCGCCAGCGACAGCTTCCCCTTCCAGTCCTTCCCCACCGCCCGCGCCACAAGCGAGCCCTCTCCCTCCGCCCGGATGATCGCCTTCTGCAGAATCACATACGCCACCGCAGCCATCAGCAGCACCACTCCATACACCGCCGCCGGCACGCTCTCGAAATGGTTCTCGCCCATCCACCCCGTCGCAAACGGCAGCAGCGATAGCCAGAACAGCGCGTGCAGGTTCGCCCACAGCACGCCCCCGCTCACCCGCCTCGCCGCGTGCAGCATGTGGTGGTGGTTGTTCCAGTAGATCCCGATGTACACGAAGCTCAGCACATAGCTCAGCAGCACCGGCACCACCGGCCGCAGATCCCCCAGCGTGATCGCCGCACCTTCATGCCCATGCGGCACCTTCATCTCCAGCACCATAATGGTGATGATGATCGCCAGCACCCCATCGCTGAACGCTTCAAGCCGGCCCTTGTTCATCCGGCCAGTCTACCCGCCCCACACCTCTCCCCCGCCAGGCCCCACCACCCCTACGCCCCCACCCGCCCCAGCGCCCCGATCCGCCCCACCACCTCCACCGACGCCCCCTCCAATCCCGCCTCCCCAGCCTCCCCCAGCGCCCGGTCCAGCATCTCGATCATCCGCTTCGTCTGGCTGATCGCCGACTCGATGCTGCTCTTCCCCGTCACGGTCTTCATCAGATCCTGACGCTCATCGCTCTTCAGGCACCCCTCGCACTCCGCCTGCGCGCGCTCAAGGGTCTTGAGCAACTCCGCCGCCCGCTGCCGCGCGGCCAGGGTCTCGAGCAACACATGCTGACGGCTCGTCGACATCGCTTCCAGAACTCCACTACCCCCGACCATCCCCCCGGGCCGCCGAGGCAAATCCCACGCGCGGCCGAGCCTCAATCGTATGTACTACGCCTCACTCACGCGAGCGAACTACCAATCACATACCAAACATCAGTGCAGAAACCTCACCCGAAGTGCACAACGGCAGCCTGTTCAGGGGATATTTTCGCCGCCCGCATCTCCGGAACATGCCGCCGGATGAGGTCGACCACCCGGGCCGGGTCGGCGTCAAACCGGGCCGCGTCCAGCTCAGCCACCATCTCCCGCACCCCCGCGGCCACATCAGCGCCAAACCCGGGCCCCGCCCACGCCCGAATCCCCGGATGAGCCGTCGGCCGAAGCTGCTCGGCCGCGTAGGCCAGTTCCTCGTGCAACTTCTCCCCCGGCCGGATGCCCGTAAACAGCAGCTCGATCGCCTGCCCGGCCGCCCCACCCCGTGCCACAACCCTTCCGCTCTGGGGATGGTGGTGCTGGTCGCCAGGAGTCTCCGGCACCATCCCATGCGCCCGAACAAACCGGGACGCCAGGTCCACGATCCGAACCGGCTCCCCCATGTCCAGCACAAACACCCCGACCTCCGACTTCGTCACTCCATCACTCCGTCCCCGCGTCACTTCCAAAGTCGCACTCTGCACCACCAGCGTCGCCGCCTCGGGAATCGTCATGAAGTACCGCGTCATCCGCGGATCGGTGATCGTGATCGGTCCCCCCTCGGCAATCTGCTGAGCCCAGATCGTCAGCACACTCGCCGCCGATCCCAGCACATTCCCGAATCGAACCATGCTCAGCCGAGTCGGCTCCTGGCTTTGATTTGCACTTTGCACTTTGCACTTTGCACTTTGGCCCAGCCCCCGCACATACATCTCCGCCAGCCTCTTCGTCGCCCCCATCACGCTCGTCGGGTTCACTGCCTTGTCCGACGAGATCATCACAAACCGCTCCGCCCCGCACGCCACCGCCGCGTCGGCGATGCTCTTGGTCCCGAACAGATTGTTCGTCACCGCGTGCGCCGGGTGATCCTCCATCAGCGGCACATGCTTGTGGGCCGCAGCGTGAAACACCGCGTGCGGCCGCAACTTCTCGCACAGCCGCAGCGTCGCCTCCGCATCCACCACATCGTGCAGCACGGCCTTGCGAGCCACGCCCGGAAAGTGGCGTGCGATCTGCCGGTCGATCTCGAACAGCGCGTTCTCCGCCCGCTCCATCAGCACCAGCAGCGACGGCTCAAACCCCGCCGCCACCTTCGCCAGCTCGCTCCCGATGCTCCCGCCCGCCCCCGTGATCATCACGCACTTGCCGCGCAGAATCTTCGAAATCGCCCCCCGATCCATCTCATACGGCTTCCGCCCGATCAGCGAAGCCAGATCAATCGAAGGCGCCGCGCCCGTAAATCTGTGCGCATTCCCCCCCTCCCCCGCTCCAGCGGGGGAGGTCGCGGGCAGGACGCCCGCGGCTTGGGAGCGCAGCGACGACGGAGGGGGTAGTCCATCGCCCGACCCCAGCACATCCTCCATCGCCTCCACCCACCGCCCCGAAATCCCGGCCACACCCAACACCCGCCCCACCCGCTCGCGCTCCTCGCGCATGGCCTGCGGCAGACACACCACCGCCACCTTCACCCCATACCGCGCCACCACCACCGGCAAGTCCTCGACCTCCCCCAGCATCCCAACGGGCAACTCGCCCTGATTTGCACCCTTGCCATGTGCACTTTGCACTTTGATCGCCCCCGCGATCACCACCCCATCCGCCCCACCCAGCCCACCGACCACCTGCCGGATGGTCGCCTCCGTCCCGATCACCACCACCCGCAGCCGCACCGCGCTTCCGCCACCCGGGCGAGCCACCAACGCCCCGCCGCCCACCACCGTCACCACCCCCCCACCCGTGCAGCCCGGAATCCGTTCCACGTTGACCGGCACAACCGCCTCCTGCGCACCCCACCATTGATCCCACCCCGGCTCCTCACCTCCAACCCAGTCTCTTCGGACTGTTGGCCCCCAAATTCTGACATTTCACGGCCGCTCCATGCCCCCGGAATCTCCATGGGGTACGTTCTCACCATGCGCCCGCGGTTCCTGGCAAAGATCCTTCCAGCGCTCGTTCTGGCCCTTGCCCTGCTTCTTGCCCATTCCGCCCCCGCCGCCCCGCCACTCTTCCCGCAGGACCACCCCTGGAACCAGCGCATCACCAGCGCCCCCGTCGCGCCGAACTCCGCCGCGATCATGAACAACATCATCACCCGCTACGGCAACGGAGCCCTCCATCCGGACTTCGGCCAAGCCTCCCCCACCAGCGGCGCGGACCTCTACGGCATCCCGTACAACGTCGTCCACGGCAACACCACCGGCGTCTCCTTCGTGACCCTCGGCATCTACGCCAACCAGAGCGACGCGGCCGTCTGCCCCTTCCCCTCCACCGTGGTCCTGGAGGGCGACTTCCAGAACGGCCCGCGCGTCGGCCTCGCCAATCGCGGCGACTCGCACGCCCTCGTCTGGGACTGGGACAACAACACCGTCTACGAGCTTTTCAGCTGCTCGCGCCCGTCGGAGAACCCGAGCAACAACCGCTGGCACGCCGACCAGGAAACCGTCTGGGCCGCGAGCACCAACAACTTCCGCACCCGCGAGTGGACTTCCGCCGACGCCGCGGGCCTCTCCATCCTCGCCGGCCTCGCCCGCCCCGATGAGGCGCTCCCCGTCGCGCAGGGCGGCGCGGGCGTCATCACCCACGCCCTCCGCTTCACGCTCCAGAACGCCATCATCCTCAACCAGTACATCTACCCCGCCTCGCACGTCGCCAACCCCGGCAACACCAATCCCTCCATCCAGCCCCCGATGGGGGCGCGTTTCCGCCTCAAGGCTGGCGTGAACATCTCCGGCCTCTCGCCGCAATCCCGCATCGTCGCCCAGGCGCTCAAGGACTACGGCCTCATCCTCGCCGACAACGGCAGCAACTTCTTCATCACCGGCGCGAGCTTCTCACCCACCACCACCAACGCGTTCGGCCTCACCTGGTCCGACGCCGACATCCAGAGCACCACCACCGGCCTCAAGTCCCTCCACTTCTCCGACTTCGAGGTCGTCTCCCTCACGCCCATCGTCACCGGCCTCTCCCCCGCCATCGCCCCGGCGGGCTCGACGATCACCGTCATCGGCCAGAACTTCTCCGGCGCGGCCGGACAACTCAAGGTCTTGTTCGGTTCCACCGCCTCCACGTCCATCACCTACGTCGACGACAGCCACATCACCGCCCTCGTTCCTTCGGGCTCCGGCACCGTCGATGTCCGCGTGCAGTCCGGCATCACCACGCCCGCCGAGATGCAGAACATCAACACCACCATCTTCGGCTACGGCCTCTCGGCCGTCTCCACCGCCGATCGGTTCACCTACTCAGCGGCAAGCATCGTCTGCTGCCGCGGCGCGACGTGCGCCATCGTCGCCCCCGGCGCGTGCACCGTTGCCTCCGGACTCGCGGGAGCCTCCACGCCCGGCGCGACGGCCTGCAACGCTTCGGGCAACGCCCTTACCCCCTGCTGCCTCGCCGACTACAACAAATCCGGCGCCCTCACCGTGCAGGACATCTTCGATTTTCTCAACGACTGGTTCGCGAGCAGCCCCTACTCCGCCGCCGGAGCCGGCCCCGCCGACCCGCTCACCGTGCAGAACATCTTCACCTTCCTGAACTTGTGGTTCGCCGGCTGCCCCTGAGCCGGACCCGCGCAACCCTTTGTGCAGGCTGAAGTTAGGGTGTCGTTCGTCACAAAGTTCGTGCTTCGCCACTCGAATCCCCGCCGAGAACTTGCACCATTCCAGCTTTGGGCGATGGTTATTTCCGGTCGACTCGTGGACCTCCCCCAGATGCCCCTCCGAAGCACGCTTCTGTGTATCACTCTCGCCGTCTGCGCGGCCGCGATGTCCGCCGCGCCGGCTCATGCCCGCACGCTGGCCGAGGTGTTCCAGGACAACGTGCCCTTCGACTCCTGGCCGTCGAGCCCCAACCACCCACTCCGCCGACTCGCCGCGGCCGTCAACACCAACGACGCCGGGCTCCGCTGGAGCCGCGCCGAGAATCCGCCGCCCGCGACCCCGCCCGACGGGGCGGGCCCCGACGCCGTCCTCGTCATCGTCGGCAAGCGCTACGCCCACGAGGATCAGGGCACCCTCGGCCCAAGCGACTGCGCCTGGCAGGAGGCCAAGCTCGAGGTCACCATCATCTTCGATGACGGCTCGAAGTTCTTCTACCAGATCATGGACTCCGGCCAAGACTGCCCTCCGCCCGGCGGCGGGCCGCGCATCAACACCTCGCGCACCATCAGCATCCTCCATTTCTCCGACATCGCCGCCTCCGACGACACCCGCATCCGCTCCTCCGTCCGGCAATACCTCAACGGCCAACTCATCCAGACCCAGCCGCGCGAGCGCATCACCATCGCCCCCAACCACCAGCCGCCCATCGCCCCCACGCTCGCGCTCGTCAACCCCGCCGTTCCCCTCGAGATCATCGGCGGCTCGGGCTCGATCCTCGACCTCCGCGGCCACGACGGCTCCGCGCCCATCTGCACCATCGCCGCCCCCGCCATCATCCGCATCGGCGGAATCCTCATGGACCCCGGCGTCACCATCGACCAGCTCATCGTCCCAGCGCCCCAGGTCTTCCTCGCCCAGAACCTCGTCGACCTCCGGCCCACGTTCACCAACTACCCCGTCGCCCCCTCCCCAACCCCCGGCGCGGCCACCTTCACCCTCATCAACCTCGGCAACGTGCCCGCCTCCGTCCACACCATCTGGAGCGACACGCTCGGCTGGACCCCCGCCTCCGGCCTCACCGCGACCATCAACCCCGCCGATCCGCAGACCATCACCATTCCCCTCTTCTTCCCGCCCACGGGCGATCCCACGCTCCACACCCGCCTCTCGCTCACCTCCACCGCCCTCTCCTCCGCCGTCGGCGGCCTCGTCCCCGCCAGCGCGGCCCACGACATCTACTTCGACATCGATAGCGACGCCGACAACCTCAACAACCGCGCCGACCCCTGCCCCGACATCCCCACCTACCCCTCCGACCCCGACCCCGACGGCGATTTCCTCCCCACCGCCTGCGACCCCTGCCCCGGCTTCACCTTCTTCCCCACCGACAGCTGCGCCTGCGGCCCCGGCGATTTCAACGCCAGCGGCGAGGTCGAGATCCTGGACATCTTCGACTTCCTCAACGCGTGGTTCGCCGGAAGCCCCGCGGCTGACATCAACGGCGGCGGCCTCGCCATCCAGGACATCTTTGATTTCCTGAACGCGTGGTTCGCGGGATGTGGCTGAACGCGACGCTGTTTTTCGGCCAGCGTCAGCGAAAACCCGGTCGCATAGAAGAAGCGTGCGAGGTTTCGGCGGGAGTGCTGAAAATTCCCGGAACTCGCTTGCGTCCGGAACCCTGGCGCGAGAGCATGGTGTATGGGAACCTGCCGCCATTCCGGCGACAGGCGGGGGTCGGTCGTACGCGTTCTATTCAGGAGACTCTCGCATGCGTTGTATTTCCGGCTGCCGCGGCGCTCGCGCCCTCTCGCTCGCCGCTGTGGCCGTTGCGGGCGCCGCCGCCATCACTACGGCCGATGTGCAGGTCTTCGACAACGGCCCGTTCATCACCGGCATCGGCTCGGGCGCGAGCGGCGCAAACGTGAGCGTAACCGAGACCTCCGCCGGCGCGGCCACGGGCGTCACGTTCAACGCCCTGCTGAGCCCCGCGGCCCGGGCGGTCGATGACTTTGTCATTACCGGTGCGCCCGCCACCGGCGTGCGCCTCGCGAACCTGCACTTGTACTCGTTCCAGACCAATGCCCCGACCACGGCCCACTATGGCGCCGTGTACATCACGATCTACAACGGCAGCCCGGCCGCGGGCGGCACGCCGATCGCCGGCGACTTCTCGACCAACCGCCTCATCTCCACGACCTGGAGCGGAGCCTACCGCGTGTCGAGCTCGCTCCTCACGAGCGCGGCGCGGCCGATCTTCGACCTCAACGTCGACATGTCCTGGGTGCCCCCGCTCGCCGACGGCCAATATTGGATGATGCTCTCGGCCACCGGCGACCTGGCGGTGTCCGCGTCAGCAAACCCGATGTTCTTCTTCGTGACACCCCACGCACAGGGCAACGGCGGCCTCGGCGGGCCGGACAACGCCTTCCAGTTCTTCAACAACAACTACAACAACGTGTTCGAAGTTCCCTTCAAGCTCTCGGCCTTCTGCCCCACCGATTTCAACAAGTCGCACAGCCTCGAAGTCCAGGACATTTTCGACTTCCTCAACGCCTGGTTCGCCGGCAACCCGAGCGCCGACTTCAACGGCGGCGGCCTGAGCGTGCAGGACATCTTCGATTACCTCAACGCCTGGTTCGCGGGCTGCTGATCACGCCGCGCCCCCCCCGTACGCTCAATCCATGAACATCCAGCGAGCCGGCTCCCGTCCCTCCACCAAGGGCTCCCCCGACTGGTTCTCCGGCGCTGTTCGCATCGAGCCGCTCCTCGACGCGCCCGATCCCGCGCGCGTCGTGGGCGGAGCCGTCACCTTTGAGCCCGGCGCGCGGACCCACTGGCACACCCATCCGCTCGGCCAGACCCTCATCATCCTCTCCGGCCGCGGCCGCGCCCAGCGAATGGGCGGCCCCATCGAGGACCTCCTCCCCGGCGACGTCGTCTGGATCCCCCCCGCCGAAAAGCACTGGCACGGAGCCCATCCAGCCACGGCCATGACCCACATCGCCCTCCAGGAACGCAGCGGCGGCCCCACGGGCAAAGTCGTCGAGTGGTTGGAGCCCGTCACCGATGCACAGTACCACGCCGGCGCGCCGTCCTGAGCCGCCGATACACTCTCCCCCATGCTCGCCCGCATCTCCGGCACCCTCGAATCCCTCAACGGCACGACCGCCCTCATCGCCCCCGATTCGCAGCCGGACCTCGCCTACGAACTCCTCGTCCCGGCGTATCTCGCGGATCGCCTGAGCGCGGAAGGCGCCGGCCGCGCGATCACCCTCCACACCCTCCAATACCTCGAATCCCAGAACCAGGGCGCGAGCTTCATCCCGCGCCTCCTCGGCTTCGCCTCGCCGCGCGAGCGCGAGTTCTTCGAGCTCCTCACCTCCGTCAAGGGCCTCGGCAACAAGCGCGCCATGCGGGCCATGGCCGTCGAGCCCCACACCATCGCCCGCGCCATCACCGACCGCAACGCCCGCTTCCTCCAAACACTCCCCGAGATCGGCCCCAAGCTCGCCGAGCTCATCGTCCACGAGCTGAAATCCAAGGCTGAAAAGTTCGCCCTCTCCACCAGCGAACTCTCCACCCTCGACGCCAACGCAAGCGGCACGGCTCCCTCCAAGCCCACCATCGAACCCAAACCCACCCGCACCAAAAAGTCCGCCTCCTCCACTCCTCCCCCCCCCCACTCCTCGACTCCGTCCCCCCACATCCGCCAGACCGTGAACGCCCTCATCGCCCTCGGCGAGAACCCCCTCGACGCCGAACGCATGGTCGCCCGGGTCATCGACAAGGCCCGCGCCGCCGGCCAGCCCGCGCCCGCCACCGCGGACGAGTTGCTGACCGCGGCGTACGCGACCAGGTAGTGACGAAGTGACAGAGTGACCGGCCGTGCCAGACCCGGTCGTCGCTTTGCCGTTTGCCCATTCAGCTACTTGCCCCGCTTCTCCAACTCCGTCACTTCGCCACTCCGTCACTTCCTACTCTTCCCCATGCGATACGCCATGATCATGGCCGGCGGCGCGGGCACGCGCCTCTGGCCCATGAGCCGCAACCACCGGCCCAAGCAACTCCTCCCGCTCATCACGCCGGGATCCGGCCGCCACACCCGAACGCTCACCCCCACCCCCAACAACCGCCCGCTCTCGCTGCTCGAGATCGCCGCGCAACGCGTCGAGGGCCTCGTCGCGCCCGAGCGCCGCTTCATCTGCACCGGCGAGTCCTTCCGCGCCCAGATCCGCGACTCTCTTCCCGCCTTCTCCGACGACCGCATCCTCGGCGAGCCCGTGGGCCGTGACACGGTGAACGCCGTCGGGTTCGCGGCCGCCGTCTTCCAGAAGCTCGACAAGAACGCCACCTTCATCGTCCTCACCGCCGACCACCTCATCTCCCCCGCCGACACCTTCCGCGAGCGCGCCGAGCTCGCCTTCACCCTCGTCGAGCAGGACCCCAGGCGCCTCGTCACCTTTTCCATCAAACCCACCTACGCCGCCACCGGCTTCGGCTACGTCGAGCGCGGCCCGGCGTTGACCGGGCACGGCACGCCCCCGCTCGCCTTCCGCGTCGCCCGCTTCGTCGAAAAGCCCGACCTCCCCCGCGCCCAGGCCTACTTCGAGTCCGGCCATTTCGGCTGGAACTCCGGCATGTTCGTCTTCCACGCGGCCACCTTTATGGACTGCCTCAATCGCTTCAAGCCCGAGTCCTACGAGGGCCTCATGCAGATCCAGAAGGCCTGGGGCACCAAAGACCAGCAGCGCATCGTCAACGAAATCTATCCGAACCTGCCGCGCATCAGCGTCGACTACGCCATCATGGAGCCCGCCTCCAAGGACAACCAGGTCTCCGTCTGCACCATCAACACCGACGTCGACTGGCTCGACGTCGGCTCCTGGCCCAGCTACGCCGAAACCCTTGAGCCCGACGCGCACCACAACCGCACGGGCGGCACGGTGAAGTCCATCGCCGTCGATTCCTCCGGCAACATCATCACCGGCGAATCCGCCGACCCCGCCAAGCCGCACACCATCGCCGTCCTCGGCGTCAAAGACCTCATCATCGTCCACACCAAGGACGCCACCCTCGTCATGCCCAAGTCCCACGCCGAGCAACTCAAAAAGCTCCACGGTCTCGTTGCTGATGATCTGAAGTAAGACAGCACGCAGAGGTTCGCGGAGGTCGCGCAGAGTTTCGCAGAGGGAAGGAGAGGAATAAGCAGAGAGGCTCAGGGCACTCTCGCTTCCACTCGATTTTTCGCCCTGTTCTCTCTTTCCCTTTCTTTCCCCCTTTCCCCCCCCCTTTCCCGCGCCTTTCTCCGCGAACCCCCGCGTGACCTCCGCGAACCTCTGCGTGCGCCTTCCCCCATGCGTTACCTCTGCATCGATCTCGGCGACAAACGCACCGGCCTCGCCATCAGCGATTCCATCACGCGCATCGTCTCCCCCCTCGACGTCCTCGAAGTCCCCATCGCCGATCGCAACGGCGACGCCCTCCTCGACGCCCTTCTCGCCGCCATCCTCACGAACTTCTCCCCCGCCGCGCCCCTCGAGATCATCTTCGGCCTCCCGCTGAACATGACCGACGCCTCCGAGGGCCCGCGCGCCAAGCTCGTCCGGAGCTTCGCCGCCCGCCTCGAGTCCCGCCTCACCCCCCGCCGTGAGATCCGCTTCCACGATGAGCGTCTCTCCTCCGTCGCCGCCGACTGGCAGATGGCCCAATCCGGCCTCACCCACAAGCAGAAGAAAACCCGCCGCGACGCCCTCGCCGCCGCGGCCATCCTGACCGACTACCTCACAACGCTTCCCTGAAAAAGCGCACGCAGAGGTCCGCCGGGGTCGCGCAGAGGTTCGCCGAGAATGGCGGGAGAGACATGGAGAAGAAAGAAGCCTGGGCCGAGAGCACATGGCTTCTTTCCTGCCCTTTTCTTCCCCCTCCGCGACCCCCCGCGTAACCTCTGTGGACCTCTGCGAGCGGCATTTCGCCTTCGGCCGAACCATCCGCTTGTCGCGTGGTAGATAGAGATAGGAACGACATGAACACCCCCGCCAGACTCCTTCCCCTCCTCGCGGCCATCGCGATGGCTCCCCTCGCCCTCGGCCAGACGGTCGTCAAGCCCGCGCCGGCCCAGCCTCCGGCCGCGCCGGCAACCCAGCCCACCACCCCCCCCGCTCCCGACCCCACCAAGCAGGTCACTATCGAGACCACCGTCGTCCCGGCCGCGCCGCCCCCGCCCGCGATCAAGATCGCGCCCTCCACCTGGAAGCCCGGCCAGCCCATCAAGACCTCCGACGACCTCCTCTCCGCCCTCGAAAACGCCGACGCCAACTTCCGCTCCCTCCAGGCCGACCTCCGCAAGACCAAGGTCTTCGGCGAGCTCGAGGGCGGCGGCACGCTCACCTACCTCGGCACGGCGATCTTCATTTCCGAGCCGCCGGAGGCCGCGAAGCCCGGCGCCAAGCCCCGCCGCATGTTCCAGGTCGACTTCACCTCCACCATCGCCGACAACGTCAAGAAGGCCGAGCAGCGCACCTTTATCTTCGACGGCCAGTGGTTCGTCGAGCGCCAGCCCGACGTCAAGCAGATCCACAAGCGTCAGATCGTCCCCCCCGGCCAGACCGTGGACCCGCTCGCCATCGGCGAGGGCCCCTTCCCGGTGCCCATCGGTCAGAAGCGCGAGCGCATCCTCCAGCGTTTCACCGCCGAGCTGCTTCCCCCCAACGACTTCCCCGACGCCAAGCAGGCCGGCGAGTTCGTCAAGGACACCTACCAGCTCAAGCTCATCCCCCGTCCCTCCGCCGACGAGGCCCAGAAGTACCGCGAGGTCCGCATCTGGTATCGCACCAGCGACCTCCTTCCCCGCTTCGCCCGCACCGTCGAGCGCGACGACGCCGTCAACATCGTCGCCCTCATGAACATCAAGCTCAACCAGCCCGTCCCCACCACCGCCTTCGACACCACCGTCCCCCAGGGCTGGGATGCCCAGATCGACGAATATCGGGCCGCTCAGCCCGAGAACTCTGCCCCAGCCAAGCCCTGAGCCCGCCTCTACGAGCCCTCCGCGCACCCGGAGGCCGTTCCCACGCCAAAGCCCGAAACCGGCCGATGTACCAGCATGGCCTCAACGCGAATCCTGCTCCTCTGTGCTCTCTGTGCTCTCGGTGGTGAATCCGCCCTCGCCCAGGTCGCCGCGCCCAAACCTCCCGCCCCCCCCACCAACGTCAACGACCGCGCCGAGCGAGCCTCCCTCGCCTCGCTCCCACCCGCGCCCACGTCCGTCGATCAACTCCTCGCAGCGCCGTACCTCACCGACGACCAGCGCGCCGACAAGCGCATCTTCTTCGGGCGCTACACCCCCGCCGACCTCACCACCCCCGCCCGCGCCGCCCGTGCCGCGCTCCTTCGCGGCGCCCTCGACGACGCCTCTCTCAACGCCGCCGACGCCGACCCCCTCGACCACGCCGAGGCCGCCACCCTGCGCGGCGACTTCACCGAAGCCCTGAAGACCCTCGACAACCTCTGCACTCAGCACTCGGCACTCTGCACTTCCCCGCGTTCGGCCCGCCTCCGCGCCGACATCCTCGAACAGCAGGGCCTCTTCGACGACGCCATCAAAGCCGGCGAGCCCATCCTGCTGGCCATGTCCAAGCGCTCCCTCACCTCCGCCGAGGACATCACCGAGGCCGTCCGCATCGCCACCCAGCGACTCCGCCTCCGCGGCCCGACCTCCGTCAAGTCCGGCTCCGCCGCCACCGACTACAAGGCCCTCATGTCCGTTCTCGACGACGTCATCAACCGCGTCGATCGCCTCTACTGGCCCGCCATGCTCGCGCAGGCCGAACTCCTCGCCTCCAAGGACAACAAGGAGGAATCCGTCGAGGCCGTCACCCGCGCCCTCGAACTCAACCCTGCCTGCGCCCGCACTTGGGACATGCTCGGCACGCGCATGGTCGAGGGCTTCGTCTTCAAGCAGGCCGAGAGCATCTCCAAGCGCCTCGACATGCTCGCCGGCGATTGGTCCGGCGAGGACCCCGACCCGCTCCCCAAGGAGTTCGAAGACGCCGACCCCGGCCTCACCTCCCCCGACGCCGCGGCCGTCATGGCCCGCCTCTACCTCCGCCAGTCCGAAGGAGCCCAGGCCCTCGCCATCCTCGAGCCCATGCTCGCCCGCTATCCACGCTCTCCCAAGCTGCTCGCTCTGAAGTGCGCTGCGCAGGCCGTCGCCTTCGATTTTGCCGCCGCCGATGCCTCGCTTGCCGAGTTCGACAAGCTCTTTGGCAAGTCTCCACTGGCACAATATGAAACCGGCAAGGCCCTCAGCGACGCCCGGCAGTACGCCCAGTCTCGCATCCACCTCGACGAGGCCGCCCGCCGCCAGCCCAACGCCGCCGAGCCCCTCATCGAGCTCGGCCTCATGCTCCTGCAGGCCGGCAAGGACGCCGACGCCCTTCCCGCCCTTGAGCGCGCCTACTCGCTCGACCCCTTCAACGTCCGCGCCGACAACTCCCTCCGCCTCGCCCGCGAGCTGGCCACCTACGAAAAAGCCGAAACGCCCCACTACACCATCCGCTACAAGCCCGGCCTGAACACCGACAACACCGTCGGCGACGCCGTCCTCGCGCGCGACATGGCCGCTCCGCTCGAGGCCAACTACGCCGTCGTAACGGGAAGCGCGGCGGGCGGCATCGACTTCCCGATGCCCATCAAGACCACCATCGACCTCATGCCCGACCACAAATGGTTCGGCGTCCGCATCGCCGGCATGCCCGCCATCCACACCATCGCCGCCTCCACCGGCCCCGTCATCGCGATGGAGTCGCCGCGCGACGGCCCCAGCCACCTCGGCGCGTACGACTGGGTCCGCGTCCTCCGCCACGAGTTCGTCCACACCGTCACCCTCGCCCGCACCAACAACCGCATCCCGCACTGGTACACCGAGGCCGCGGCCGTCTACCTCGAGCTCTCGCCGCGCGACTACTCCACCTGCCAGCTCCTCGCCCGCGTCCACCACGCGAATGAGCTCTTCGATTTCACCCAGATCAACCTCGGCTTCATCCGCCCCAAGAAGCCCACCGACCGCTCGCAGGCCTACGCGCAGGGCCACTGGATGTACGAGTACATCATCGCCCGCGCCGGCCCCAAGGCCCCGCTCGACCTCATGGACAAGTACGCCAAGGGCGTCCGCGAGGAAGAGGCCTTCCAGTCCGTGCTCGGCATCAGCCGCGCCCAGTTCCTCGCCGACTTCGTCACCTGGTCCAAACAGCAGCTCATCGAGTGGGGCATGGACCTGCCCGAGGGCACACCATCCATCCGCCAACTCCTCGCCCGCGAAGCCCTCAGTCAGAGCCCCCGCGGTAACGCGGGGGCCACCGAGGCCGCACCAACTCCCCCCACTCCCGACCCTGCAAAGCCCGCCGACGACGGCGACAAGGACATCGCCCGCGCCGAGGCCCAGAAGAAGGCCGAGCGCACCGCCGCCCTGCAGCGCATCGCCGATGGCAAGCCCACCGACGACGATGACGACGTCGAGCTCCCCGAAACCACGCCCGACCTCATCGCCAAGTGGCTCGCCGAGTGGCCGCGCCACCCCGACGTGCTCGAACTCGCCATGGACAACGCCGTCGAGAAGGCGGGCAACAAAGCCACCCCCGACATCGCCCCGCTCATCGAGCGCTACGCCGCGGCCCGTCCCGTCGATCCCAAGCCCCATCGCCTGCTCGCCAAGATGTACCTCGACGCGGCCGAGACCGACGCCGCGAACACCACCGCCCAGGCCGCGCAGGCCATCCCGCACCTCGAATACCTCGACGCCCGCGAGCAGAAAACCCCCACCTACGCCATGGAACTCGCCAAGCGTTACGCGGCCACCGGCGACATGGACAAGGCCCGAGCCAAGGCCGAGCGCGCCACCCAGATCGACCCCTTCAACGCCCGCCCCCGCGAACTCGCCGCCACCATCGCCCTCCAGGCCCGCGACTACAAAGCCGCCGAACGCCACATCACCGCCCTCACCCAGATCGAGCCCACCCGCGACATCCACACCAAGCGCCTCGAGGCGCTCAAGAAGATGATGTCGCAGGCCAAGTGATAAGCCCCGCGCTGCTCTTCAGCTCGAAGGGGTGCAACCTGGCGAGGTGACCGCAAATTGCGGCCACCTCGCTTCTACCGCTTGCGCTCTCGCCTCCCCCACCCCACCAACCCCGCCACACCTCCCACGCTCCACGTCCCCGCCACATCCACCCACCCCGGCGCCCAGCCCACCCATTCCATCATTACGCCCGAGAGAATCGTCACACCGACAAGCGCGAAACCCGCGGCCAACGCCGCCGTCCCCACGCCCGCCCCCCGACCGCGCTTCGCGCCGATCCCGTCCTTGAGTAGCACCCCAACCGCGATCAGCGTCCACCCCACCGGAATCGGCGCGCTCCACAGCATCCACCCCTCGATCCCGCGCACCAGCGCGCTTCGCCCCGCGTCCGCGGGATCCACATACACCACCCGCTCCGCTTCCAGCCGCGCGGCCAGTTCCCGCCGCAGCGTGCTCCCCGGCGTCCACGCCAGCAGGATGTTCGGCCCGTCGAGCACGCGAAACCCGGCGTGGGTCGTGCCCGCGACCTCGTACTCATAGCTGGCCTTGAGGATGCTCGACAGGCGCCCCCGGCGCGTCCGCGTCCGCACCACCTCCACCACCTTGCTCGTGACCGGCACCGGCACGTACCCGCTCGTCCGCGCCTGCATCGCAATCTCGTATCCCAGCAGCGTCACCCCCGCGAGCCCGATCAGGCCCATGAACGCTCCCCACCAGACATCCTTCCACCGGCGCACGCCCATTCGCGCCATCCTATCACACTCCGCTCATATCGTTGCTTCCCGCACCCATGCCCACGCCCGCGCCACAACCTCCCGCCGACCCCATCGTCGGCATAGACCTCGGCACCACCAACTCGCTGGTCGCAGTCGCCAACATCCCGAATCCCTCCGCCCCGCGCATCCTCCCCGACTCGCGCGGCCGCAACATGCTGCCTTCCGTCGTCCGCTTCGACGATTCCGGCACCCCCATCGAGATCGGCCACGAGGCCCGCGCAAGCGCCGTCGCGCATCCCCTCAGCACCATCTCCTCGGTGAAGCGCCTCATGGGCCGCTCCATCGCCGACGCCGCGGCCGACCTGCCCTACCTCTCCTTCCACATCGTCGAGGGCCCGCAGAACACCGCCCGCATCGCCCTCCCGTACCACGGGCATCCTGCCCGTGGCGCCGATTCCTCCACCGCGCCATCCACCAAGATCACCTCCCCGCAGGAAGTCAGCGCGATCATCCTCCGCCGCCTGAAAGAGCAGGCCAGCGCGGCCCTCGGCGTCGAGGTCCGCCGCGCCGTCGTCACCGTCCCCGCGTACTTCGACGACGCCCAGCGCCAAGCCACCCGCGACGCCGGCCGCCTCGCGGGCCTCGAGGTCGTCCGCATCGTCAACGAGCCCACCGCCGCCGCGCTCGCGTACGGCCTCGGCCTGCGCCAGGCCGGCGGACTCGCCACCACCCCCAGCATCGTCATCGTCTACGACCTCGGCGGCGGCACGTTCGACGTCAGCGTGCTGAAGATCAGCCCGGCGGAAGGCATCAGCAAAGAAGGCATCAAGGCACCAAGGCATCAAGGCATCGAGGGAAAGGCATCGGGTTCTGGCTCTCCACTTGATGCCTCGATGCCTTCTGTTTCGGACTTCTTCCAGGTCCTCTCCACCCACGGCGACACCCACCTTGGCGGCGACGACTTCGACAATGCCCTCGTCGCCCTCTTCACCCGCGAGATCAACGACCGCTTCGGTCCCACCTCCTTTCCCCCGGAGACCGTGCAGGCCCTCCGCCAACTCGCCGAGAGCGTCAAGATCCGCCTCTCGACGCAAGACTCGGCCGCTATCCGTCTCGATCTCGGCGCGAGCAAGACCTACGACCGCACCATCACCCGCGCCGAGCTTGAAGCGCTCATCGCCCCCTTCGTCGAGCGCACCATCGCCTCCTGCCAGCGCGCCCTCAAGGACGCCAAGCGCGCCATCGGCGATCTTCCCCTCGACGCGGTCATCCTCGTCGGCGGAGCCACCCGCACGCCCCTCGTCCGCGCCCGCGTCAAACAGTTCTTCGGCATCGATCCCTACACGGCCCTCAACCCCGACGAGGTCGTCGCCCTCGGCGCGGCCGTGCAGGCCTCGGTCCTCATGGGCGGCGGCGGCAAGGCCGGGTTGCTCCTCGACGTCGTTCCCCTCTCCCTCGGCATCGAGACCGTCGGTGGAGCCGTCGCCAAGCTCATCGTCCGCAACTCCACCGTCCCCGCCCGCGCCACCGAGATGTTCTCCACCAGCGTGGACAACCAAACCGGCATCAAAATCCACGTGCTCCAGGGCGAGCGCGAGATGGCCGCCGACTGCCGCTCGCTGGGCCGCTTCGAACTCACCGGCATCCCCCCCATGCCCGCGGGCATCCCCAAGCTGCGCGTCGAGTTCGTCGTCGACGCCTCCGGCATCCTCACCGTCCGCGCCGCCGAGGAACGCTCCGGCAAGCGGCTCGAGGCCCAGATCGTTCCCAACCACGGCCTCACCCCCGACGAGGTCGATCGCATCGAGCGCGAGTCCTTCGCCCGCGCCCGCGAGGACATGACCCGTCATCGCGTCGTCGACCTGGTCGCCAACGCCCGCCTCGACCTGCACTGGATCACCCGCCAGCTCACCCGCCTCGGGTCCGATCTCCCCGCCGACATCCGCGCCGACGTCGAGACCCGCGTCGCCGAACTCCGCACCATGGTCGATCGCGCCGCGGCCGACTGGCGCTCCGTCAACCCCGACGAGCTCCACCGCCTCAAGGACGCGCTCGACAAGTCCAGCATGCGCGTCCACGAGATCGCGATCGCCAAGAGCCTGCGCGAGCCCTGACGCGCTCAGCGCGTCAGCGTGTACGCCACCCGCAGCATCTTCGACGCGTCGGTCGTGTCGCTGGGCATGAACTGCACGATCAGGTTCGGCGCGCCGCTCGCATCGCCCTGCCGCTTCGACCACGCCAGCAGCCAGTCGGGCACGCCCGTGAGCGTGATGGTGTAGGTCCGCGTGATCATCTCGTCGAACATCAGCGCATTGCGCAAGGGGTCGCTCAGGTCCGCGTCCCACGAGCGGGCGATCACCTGCTTCCCGTCGCTGGCCACGCCCGGCTGGAACAGCTCCACGCGCAACCGCCCGAACGCCTTCACGCTCTTGTCGTCCGCGTCGCGGAAGTCCAGGTGCAGCAGCAGCGACGGCCCCCCGACCCCCTCGAGCCCCACGCGGGTCAACGGGCTCACCATCAACTTCACCGGATGCGTCACCTCGCGCGGCACCGGCTTGGGCTTCACCGGGTCCGGGCTCACCGGCCCCTCCGTGATGCACCCGCCGAGCATCGCGCTCGCCGCACACCCCACCGCCACCAGCACACGCACCGCACAAGGTCCGCTCATCGTGTAACTCCCACCGAGGATACCGGCCTGGCCGCCCGTCGGATGCTCCGAACACTCCAACCCGCCGCCCGCAGCGCCCCCGGCCACAGCAGGGCCAGCGGCGCGCCCCACCAGAGCGGAATCGCCAGAACTTCGGACGATCCCGCCTTCACCGACGGCCATATCGCCCCAAACCGCCACCCCATCGGCTCCAGCGGAACGCACGAGAACGGCCCCGATTTCCCCGATGGCACCGGCCGCTGACCCGCCCCCATCCGCACGTATCCCGCGCCCCGGTACACCTCGAGGCGTCCCTGCGTCAGCGCCACCGAGCGGGTGTTGCTGACATTCAGCGTGACCCCATACATCCCCGACGCCACGCCGATCACGATCGCCGCCGCCCCCGCCGCACCAAGCGTCATGAACGTGCGCCGCCCGAGGTCCGCGAAGGCCATCCGCGCCACGCCGACCACCGTCCGCGGATACGGCCGCGGCACACGCCCGCATTCCGGGCACGGCCCCCCCTCGGGCAGCCCCGCAAGGCTGTACCCGCACGATGCGCACAGCCCTCGCCGCGCAAGCACGATCAGCCACGCATCGGCCACCAGCAGCAGCGCGGCCGGCACGCCCAGTACCCACAGCGGCCCGGCGACGAACGCCGTCTCCGCCGTCGTCAGCACCAGCGGGGTGAACGACACCATCGGCTCGGTCCGGTTCGCCGTCAGCCCGGCGGGCATCCGACCGGGGTCCTTGCCCACGCTCACGAACACGCCAACGCGCCCGCACTGCAGCACGACGCCATTCCCCCGCGACCAGAACCACGCCGTGTACGAGAACATGCTGTACACAAACACCGCCACGCCCCCGATCAGGAGCAATCGGGCGATCAGCCTCGCCCGCCGACCGGTTGGTCGTGTCTGGGTGCTCATGTCGGTATCGACGCCTTGTCAGATGGTCGGTTCCCGCACTCGGGGCACGACGCCCCCGGTGGCAGGCCGCTCAGGTTGTACCGGCAGGTAGGACAATGGCCTACCGGAGCCTCCCGCCCCAATCTCGCGAGGAACGCCCCGACCGGCACAAGCGGCGCGCCGACCCACCACAGCGGAAAATACACCACGCGATGGCCAGCCGTTGCCGGCGGAAGCCACAGGGCATCGTTCTTCCAGCCCGACCTGAGCGTCGGGAAAAACTCGCAGCGGTCAAAGCTCATCGCGGCATAGTCCGCGTCCCCCGGGCTCGCCCACTCGACATCCAGACACCCACGGTTGATGACGATCGCGCCCTTACCTGTGGGCGAGAAGGCCACGCCATACCACCCCGAGGCCGCCCACACGAGCATGATCACCGCGCCCGCGACGAGCGCGACAAGGCCACCCCACCTCGTGACCCTTCTCACTCTCGACAGAGCGATCATGCCGCGTCCTCCGGTGTTTGCCCGCTTCCGCACTCCGGGCACGGCGCCCCCGCGGGCAGGCCCGCGAGGTTGTACCGGCACGCGCGGCAGTGCCCCGCCGGCACCGAGGTGCGCCTCCACAGCACCCATCCGGGAATCAGCAGCCCGACCGTCGGAGCCCACAGCGGCACTCCCAGCCCGCCCATGGCCGGCGACTCGGGCACGTAGAACCACCACTGGAACCTCAGCCGCACAGGCATCGCGTAGAGCGGACCCGCCCACGACACCATCGGGTTGGGCACCCTCAGCGGCGACGTCCCCTTGTACCAATACACCCCGATCGTTCCCGACGACGCGGCCACGATCGTGTTGTCGTTCACGAACACGCCGAACTGCCAGATCATCGACACCAGCACCAGCGTCGCGCACGACCCGCCCAGGCCAAGCAGCCAGCCCGCCCGGCGACGGGTTCGTCGCCGATGGGCGTCATGTCCGCCGGACTCCTCGGTGGGGTATCCGGAGCGTGCCATCTCCGGCATGGTACCGGAAACCCCGGCGACTGGTTCGCGGACACCCGCTCATACCCAGCCGCCCCGCAAAAAAGCATGCCCGCACACGGTAGTGCGCGGGCACACGAGGAAAAAAGGTGGTCACAGTTGGGCGTGATCTCCCGGGGCTAGTTGCAGCCTCCGGCGAACCACGCGTTGAGGAAGTCGAAGATGTTCTGCACGGCGAGCGAGCCGGTGTTCCCGTCGCCGCCGACGAGGGCGCCCTTCTTGCCCGCGAACCAGTCGTTGAGGAAGTCGAAGATGTCCTGGACCTCGAGGGTCGCGTTGTGGTTGTAGTTGGCGAAGCAGCACGGGCTGATCACGTTGCCCAGCGTGCCGGGCACCGTCACCGGCGTGTTGCACGCCGCCGAGCCCGTCACGAACTTGGACAGGATGGACGTCGAGGTCGTGTCAAGAGCCGCCGCGCACGCCGCGGCGTCTGCATAGGCCGTGGAGCAGGTGGCCCCGCGGCAGCACACGCCCGGCACGGCGTCGGGCATGAACTCGAGCGTCACATCGACCGCGCCGCCGCCGTCGCTTGTGCCCCAGTCGCCGATGCCGAGGTAGTAGGTCGTGCCCGCGACGAGCTGGCGGGTGTAGTCGGCCGTCTCGGTGGGAGTCAGGATGTTGCCGTCGCCGTCGCAGGTCGGATCGGGCACCTCGGTGAGCGCGGCACAGTTCGGGCCGCTGTAGAACACGCAGAGCATGTCGAAGTCGTCGTCGATCTCGGCCACGCGGATGTGCAGCGTGCCGCTCGCTGCCGGGGCGTAGCGATACCAGATGGTGTTGTCGAGGCCTTCGGATTGGGCGCCGGAGTAGTTGCATGCGCCGGCGTTGGGCACCGGGCCGTCGTTGGTCGCGAAGTGGTTGGATGTGACCTCATGGAACGCCGTGCCCGGGAAGGTGGCGATGGAGTTAAGGTCAGTGGCCGCGGAGCAGAGGTCGTTGGCCGGGGGCGGGGGCTGCGGGCACGGATTGGGAGAGCAGGAGGTTCCGACGGATTGGAACTGCCCGGTGCAGCTGGCGGTGGTGGCGAGAGTACACACGCCGGAGACGGCGTTGCAGCAGGCGCCCTGACCACAGAGCACGGCGGAGCACACGGAGTTGTCGCCCATGTAGGTGGACGTGGCGGAGCAGCCGGCCGCGCCGGAGCTTGAGGTGGCGCAGTCACCGGTGGTGTTGTCGCAGCAGGCGCCGACGACCGCGAAGGAGATGGAGAGATCCCACGTGAGGGTGGTGTCGCCGCACCCGCCGAGACGGAAGACGATCTGCTGACCTGCGGTCATGGACTGCAGCGAACTGGCAACGGTGCCGGTGCAGGGGTTGACGCAGTCGACCTCGGTGCCGCACGCGCTGAAGATTCCGAGGGACGGATTGCCGGTGCCGCTCGTGCGCGTGGACGTGATGCTGTACGAAGCGGTCGTGGGTGCGGCAAACGAGTACCACAGACCCTTCACACCGCTCGAGCAACTGATGGCGGAGCTTGCGACGGAGGAGGCAAGGTCACCGGGGACAACGGTGCCGACCGCGACCGGGATCGGCGAGGCGCACGACTGGCCCGGGCAGGGGCTGGGCGAGCACGACACACCCGCGTGCGCCGTGGTTCCGCTCGGACAGGCCACAGATCCCGTGACAGTGCACGCGCCGCTGGCGTCGTTGCAGCATGCCGAGATTGGGCACAGGGCCGGGCTGCACGTGGCCGCCGCGTTCGGAGTCGTTCCCGCCGGGCACGGAGAGGTGCCCGTGAGCGTGCAGGCGCCGGTGCTGTCGTTGCAGCACGTCGTAGACGGACAGAACGCCGGGGTGCACAGCGAGCCGATGCCCCCGTGGGTCCCCGTGCAACTCGCCGGCGACGTCATTGTGCAGGTGCCCGTGGCGGGAACGCAGCAGGCCCCGTTGCAGATGCCCGAGGTGGCGCACGAGGTGCCGTCGCCGATGAAGGTGCTGGGGCTGGCACACTGCGAGATGCCCTTGGCCAGGCAGACCGACGACGTATCGCAGCAGGCGCCGAAGGCCTCGGTCGTCACATCCAGCTGGAACTTGCCGCCCGAGCCGGTGGACCAGCGGGCAACGCGGATGATGTAGGTCGTGCCGCTGGTCATCGCAAATCCGCCGATGGCCGACGGGCCCGCCGAGCCGACGCAGCCGTCGTCGTTGCACATCAGGTTGTTGGCGTTGATCGCGGGGCACCCCGTGTGGATCGACATCGTGGTGTCGAGCGTGCCCGTGTAGGTGTTGCACAGCGAGAAGGTGTACGTGCGCGATTGCGTCGGCGTGAACGTGTAGAACACGTCGCGCGACGACGAGCTCGAGGCCGATCCGCCGCACGGCGTGATCGTCGGGCTCAGCACCGCCGTGTCGGTCGCCGTGGCGTTCTGGCCGAATATCGCCAACGGGAACGGACCCGAGCCCGGGATCACCTGGGCGTTGGCGCACAGGTCATTGGCCGGCGCGGCGCACGTGATGCTCGAGCAGGTCGCCCCGCCCGCACCCTGCACGCCCGAGCACGCCGTGCCCGCGGCCACCAGCGAGCACGTGCCAGTGAGCACGTCGCAGCAGGGCACCGCGCACAGATTGGTCGTGCATGTTCCGCCCGCCGTGTAGATCGACGTGCACCCGGCCGAGTCGGTCACCGTGCAGGTCTGCCCGGTGCAGCAGCGTCCCACGCTCGCGGGGCAGGCGGGCCCGCCGGGCGGGCAGCTGGTCCCGTTGCCCCCGTAGATACCCACGTTCGTGCACGCGCTCACGAGCCCCGCCGTGCAGGTGCCGTCGGCGCGGCAGCACGCGCCGGCGCACGGGTCGGGAGCGCAGGTCGTGCCGCCAGTGGCGACGGTGCCCGCCGCGCAGGTTGACGTTGTCAGGGTGCAGGCCCCCGTCGAGGTGCTGCAGCAGGCCCCGGCCGCGGCTCGGACGCCGAAGATGATGGTGTTGCCGGTGGAGTACGACGTCGAGTTGAACTTCGAGACCATGAGCAGGTAGGTGGTGTTGGCCGGCACGCTCAGCGAGATGTCTGCCTCGGAGTCCGAGCAGAGCACCTGCGTGAGCGCCGTGCAACTCGCGCCCGACCAGGCGTTGAGCACGATGTCCTGCGAGCCGAACTCGGAGAGCAGCAGCCCCGCGCCGGCCGGGCCGGCCGTGTACGAGTACCACACGCCCTGCTTGGCCCCCGTGGTGTTGAGCGAAGAGTCGCACGAGGGATTCACGTTCGTGTCGTTGGTCGCGGTGTCAACCAGCATGCTCGTGGCGAACGGCAGGATGGCGATGGGCGTCGGGGCGGTGCAGGCGTCGGCCGGCGCGGCGATCGGGCCCAGGAACAACACCACGTTCGACGCCGCCGTCGCGTTGGTGGTGTTCCACTTCGAGATCAGGATGAAGTACTGCACTCCCGCCGTGAAGCTGAACGTGCTGCTCTCCGGGTCCGAGCAGGCGACCTGCGTCAGCGCGCCGCAGGTGCCCGTCCAGACGGACGTCGCCGTGTCCTGCGAAGGGCTGGCGATCTGCGCGAGCTGGAGCGTGCCCGTGGTCGCGGGCGTGAACGTCCACCAGACGCCCTGGCGGGCGTCGGTGTTGGAGGTCGAATCGCACGACGGGTTGACCCCGGTGTCGTTGGTGGCCGTCCCGTAGTTCACGTCCCCCGAGAGGTACGGAAGCGACGTGATCACCGTCGCGTTCACGCACAGGTCGTTGGCGGGCTGCGCCAGCGCCGCCCCCGCCGCCGCCAGAGTACAACACCCGACTATCGCCGCACGGATACACGAGCGCAGAGCCATACCGCTCCACCTTTCTTCGGGGCGCGCCCCGACCTTGAAGGTTCCACCACCTCGGGCCACAATGAGTTCCACCCCGCCTCGTTGGCCTCAATGTTGCGTGGTGTTCGGCACGCGGCCACCCGCGCTAAAGAAAACACATGAAGTAAGCACGAACACGCGCGTACGCGTCGCGAGGCGCTTCAATCCGCTTGCGCGTCGCGACAGTATTTCGACAGTCGCTTCCGTGCGATTGTCCGCGCTGTCAAAGTTCTGCTTTCGCCCGCCCTTGCCCGGCCTCCACGCGCCATCCTTATTACACATCTTTTCGGCGACCGAGCGCCTCGATCAAGCCGCGCTGCGTCCCCTCCAGCGCGGCGATCGCCCGTGTGTTGTCGTCCAGCGCTTTGAGCAGCACGTCCAGGCCCTTCTGGCTCTGCACGAGCAGCGCCTGCGCATCGGCGAGCTGCCGGTCCCGCTCCGCCGCGCCCTTGCGCTCCGTCAGCCACATCCACCCGATCAATCCGGCCACGCCGAACTGCGCTGCCATCGTCGCCAACTGCGGATCCATGCTCGCCCCTCCCGTGCCTCACACCCACCCGCCGAACTTCACGAACCTCGCCGCGTATCCCATCGACACCCGCACCCCGCGATCCACCCGGTCCGTCGGGGTGAACGACACGAACGACATGTCGGTGTACGTGGCGCCGTGCCCATCCACCAACGCGCCAACCACCGGCGGGTGCGACAGCTTCGCGCGGATCGCGTCGAGCCGATCCGCCAAGCCCTCGTCCGTCTCCGCCACAAGGCGCCCGCGCACGATCACCTGCCCATCCAGCAAGCCCACAGCCTCTTCCCCGGGCTTCCCGGGATCGCCCGACAGTTCCGCCGCGCCGGCGAGTTGCGCCCCCAGCGTTCCAAGGTGGAATCGGTGCGGCCCGGAACCGAAGATGTCCTCGCCGTCAAAGCTCGACATGCCGTCCTCCTCTTACGCCTCATCGACCCCTGCCGCCTCGATCACCACCGGGTCGCCGCCATCGGTGGTCGCTCCCCGAAACACGATCGTCGTCGTCGGCCCGCGCCCGCCCGTGCCCGGCTCCACCTTGACCCCCACCACCACGCACCAGATCGTGATGCGCCTCCTCCGGCGTTCGTCTGTGGGCGGAGCGGCGAAGAACACCAACTCACCCGCCATCCCCAGCGCGGGCTCATCAAGATCATCCGCCGCGACCGTTCGCTGCACCCGGATGTTGACCGATTGCTCCGCCACATCCACGAACGCCGCAAACGGCCCGCGATCGTCGTGCTCCTCGATCACCCGCGTGCCCACGCGCTCTACGGCAACGAGCAGGACACTCTCCCACGCGAAAGACCCGAATCGCACCATGCCGGGGTTCTGAACGATCATGCGTGCCTCGCCGTTCTCATGGATCTACCGCCCATCATCGCCGCGCGAAGGAACGCTCCCACGCGGCCTGTCCGCTCACTCCCGAACCAGGTGCGTCACGCCGAGCACACGCTCAACATCCGCCACGCCGTCCCCGTCGAGGTCGATCCGCGCCCGCACGCGCCATCGCTCCTTTGCGAATCGCTCCTGGTACATGCGGGCCCGCTGGGCCGCGGGCGACGTCTCCGGAAGCGCGGCCGCCGCCGCGGCGTACACCAGGTGCAGCGTGCCGAGGCACTCCGCCAGCGTCAGGTCGCGCGGGTTGACGATGCTCGCCTCCGTCACCACGCCCGGGCCCGTGACCAAGTCCGAGGTGATCCCCAGCATCCGCAGCAGCTGCGCGTGCACGAGCGCCATCTGCGGCGCGAAGGTGGCGATCGTGACCGCCGCGTCGGCACGATTGGCGGGAACCAGTTGCGGCCCCGCCGGATCGATCCGCGTGAGCGAGAGGACCAGCGTATCGGTCGTCGGCACATCCAGCACCTCCAGCGGCGCCCGCCCGACGACGCACACCATCCCCGGCGTCACCGCCCCCGCGGGCACCGCATCGCCCATCGTCAGCGTTCCCGCCTCCAGCGTGCCCGTCGTCTGGGCAATCGTCTGCGCCAGCCACGCCACGTCCCGAAACAGATTCGGCTCGATCGCCAGCAGATCACGGTCGTGTGCAAACATGCCTGCCCCCCCTCAACTCCTCTACCTCTCTACTCCTCCACTCCCCATCCCCGCAATGCGGACGCCCACCCTTCGGCGGGCGCCAGCTCCCCACTCCCCACATCAGCTGGTCGCCAAGCCGCGCAGCATCGCGTGCGCGTTCTCGTTCTTGAACTCCAGCGTGTACTCGCCCAGCACCATCCCCGTCTCGCTGTCGCCCGTCGCCGCCAGCGGCTTGTAGTGGAACGAGCGTCCCTGCAGCGGCACCACGCCGATGCGCGATGAGTCGAGCAGCAGCAGCGTGTCCGCCGGCACCCAGCGCGACAGGATCACCCGCTGCACGCCGAAGTCCGATTCGTACACGCTCACTTGGTTCCGCATCCGCTCCTCGCCCGCGGCGTACAGGCGCGAGTTGCTCAGGAAGTCGTTGATCTTCCGCTTCTGCGCCCCGCCCACCAGGATCGTGTCGATCATCCCCGCCGACTGCTCCCACACCGCCCGCAGGCACGCGTTGAGCACCGCCTCGGTCAGCACAGTGCCGCCCCCGCCGCCCGCCGGGATCACGCCGGTACCAGGAAGGAACTGGTTGGTGGCGATCGACGGGATGATCCCGTTGAGCGTGCGCCGCACGCTCGCCGACCCCTGCGGGTTGGCCGCCGGCGCCACGCCGTTGATCACGCAGTTCTCCAGGTCGCGCAGCAACTCCCGCAGCCGCTCCTGCTTCTGGAAGTCCACCTCGTCGGCCACGCCCACCTGCCGCGCCGCCCGCATCGAGCCCGAGACCTCCACCGCCGCCGAGAAGATCTGCGTGTAGTTCCGCTTCCTCGCGCGGCTGGTGAACTGCGTCGCCGGGCGGTCGTCCCCCTCAATCGCCGCGTTGCCGAGGATCACCAGCTTCTTGTCGTCGGCCAGCGCCGAGCTCGGCGTCCCGCCGTACTGGCGGGTGACGGTGAGCACGTTGCCGGAGATGGCCGTGACGAGCATCACCTCGCGGGCCCCGTCGGGCTTCACCTGGTCGCCCACGCGGAAGCGCGAGCCGTTGTCGACGGTGATCGACGTGGCCGCCGTCGCGTTCGGGCTGAACGACGACTGGTTCACCGCGTCCGTGTTCGGCAGCAGCGCATCCTCGATCCACTCATGGATCGTGCTCGCCGAGGCCCGCTTGGCGTCGCCCAGGTGATCCAGCAGCGGCGTCTCGAACGGGCTCACGATCCCGATGATGTCCGACACGTCCTCAACCAGCTCGGGCAGATCCGTGCCCGCGGTAAACGTCGCCTTCCCCGTAAACGGCATGTGTATGTCCCCCTGTGTTCAGCGACCCCGCCTCCGGCGAACACCGCCGATCACGAGCCGCCCGTGTTCTACTTCCCACTTCCCGCTTCCGACCCCCACCTCGACCTCACGCCGTCTGCCGGCGCAGCCTCAGGTACGCCATCAGCGACGACCGATCCCCCGCCGCCGCCGCCCGCTCGGCGGCCGCGCGACGCGGGTCCTCGCCCGCGGGCCTCGCCCCCATCGTCGAGCCGCCCACCCTCGGCGCGGCACCCGCCGGCGTCGCCGCACGCACGAACAGCCCCGGCTTCCGCCGCTTGAGCTCGGCGACCAGTTCCGCCACCGGCTTCTCCGGTGCCCCCTGCGCCTCGCGCTCGATCATCACCACCCCGATGTCCAGATCGTGCACGCCCGCCTCGAACAGAGCCTTCTGCACATCCCGCTCGCGCCGGATCGACTCCAGCGTTCGACGCGTGGTCTCCAACTCCGCCGCCAATGCCGCGCCGGCATTCACTTCCGGCGCCACCCCATCACCCTGAGTAGTCGAATCACCCATGACGCCCCCCCTCTGTGCTTTGTGCTGTGTGCTTTCCGTTCTCGCCCTGTGGCCTGAGCCCTGTCCCCTGAGGCCTCCCTCAATCGATCGCCCGATCCCCCTCCTCGCTCGTCGCATACCCAAGCTCGCTGAGCACCCGCTCCCGCGGCACGCCCAGCTCCACCTTCGCCTTCGCCGCGATCAACGCCTGCTGCTCGTCCCGCGGGATCGGGTCCACCCAGTCCACCCGCAGGTCCCGCTCCGCAGGCGTCGTGCGAAGAATCCCCATGCGGTCCAGCGCCTCGAGCACAATCTGGCTCGCCCGCACGATCCCCCGCCCATACGTGATCCGCTTCCGGCTCGTCTTGCTCATGAGCCCCAGCAGCGTGATTCGCAGCGCGTTCTCGCTCGAGAGGTTGCCGATCTTCGCCCGCACCACGCCGCTGGCCAGCGGCGGCACAGCGCTCGCCTTGTCCAGCGCCTCCCGAATCTCGTCGATGTGCCGATCCTCGCTCGGGCTGGCCGCGTCGCCGCCGAAGGCCGTCACCTGCGCCTCCGGGTTGTCCGTAGCCCAGATCACCCCGGGCGCCACCGGCATCGACGCCGCCCCGTCGAGCCCCTTGGCCAGGTACATCTTGAAGCTCTGCATCGTCACCCGCGCTGCACGATCGCTCAGACGGGTGTTCAACTCGTCCTGCAGAGGGATCAGCGGCTCCACCTCGCCCAGCCCCTCGTACTCAAATGGCTGCGAGATGTTCTGGATGTGCACGATCGGCGGACGATTCCCCAGCCGCTCCTCCACCAGCGCGGCCCCCTCATCCACCAGCCGCGTCCGCCCGTCCGGCGTGGTCTCATACATCTGGCGCGAGGAGCCCGCGAACACCTCGGTCATTCTCACTACATCCGCCGGCTTCTCTCCACCCACCACGCCCGCCACGCCGCGCTTCCACCATTGCATGAGCTTGCCCGCGACCTCCACCCCGCCCGGCGCGGCCTCCGCCTCGTGGCGCGTCCGGATCACGTATCCATCCAACTCGCGATAGTCCGATTCGCTCACCAGGGCGACGCCGCGGGGAGGCTCGATCAACTCGATCCGCACACCGTTCTCGGCGCGATCGAGGATCGAGCCCACCCCCGCCTCCCCATCCCCTCCCCCTCGGGAGGCTGGGCCCCGCGGCGTCCTCCCCTGGTGCTCCCCGCCATCCTCGCCGGCAGCTTGCGCTGCTCGGCTCTGACTGGTCCGCACGAGCAGGTCTACGTGTCCGTACACGTGCCCCATCAGTCCCATGTCTTGCAGCAGCGCGATCCCGCCGCTCGCTTCCCACACCCGCTCCAGGACACGCTCGATCGTCCGCCGGAGCGCCGGGTCGGCCGCCATGCTCGCGATCGTCAGGGGGCGTCCGAACATGAAGTCCACCATCGTCTGCACGCGCCAGGCGATGTCGTTCTCGATCACCACTTCCTTCCGCTGCCACCCGCGATCATCGCCCACGAATCTCGGCGCGGGCAGCCGCCGGTCCCACGCGCCCACCACCCGTGCCGGCAGCCCGCACTCCTGCGCCAGCCGATACCCGCGCCCCGGCTGCGCCGCCGACACCACCGGCCCCTCGCGCATCGGGTTGCGGTAGTACGCCCACAGCCGATCCATGCGCGCCCCGGCCGCCCCTTCGTGGCGATCGATCGCCCGCACCACCCGCGATCGCGACATCGGCTCGCCGCTGGCGAGCAACATCCGGGTCACCTCGGCGAACATCATCGTTGTGGTGTGCGTGCGTGCCATGGAGCCCTCGGTGCGTCTCATCAGGCGTGCCCAACTGCCCGCCTCTACCCATGGGCCGACCTGCCGCCGGCGCGCGCACAAACGCGACCGCTCGCGTCCCGCAGCCACGCTCCAAGTCCCGCTCCCGTGACGATTTGCAGATTTTCTCCGAATTCCGCGCCGGCCCCGATTCCACCGACCACTTCCGTGCGCCAAACCCGTCGATCTCCCCCAGACCGGTTATCGCTCCCGCACGCATGAGCGATAACACGGTTCTTCTCCATCGAAAACAGCACCACCCGCACAGTCGCCCCCCCAGACCCGAGCCTTCAACTCATCCGGCTTCCGAAACCGCCGATGTTCTTTCCACTCGCCGCCCCCTCACCCGCGGCGTGCTCGGAGCGTGAACCCCGTGATGCGTTGGATTCGTGACATCGTTCTCCTGCTCATCCTCTTCGCCATCGGCGGGGGCGTGATGTGGTGGAAGTACGACCGCCACCAGACCGACACCCGCGTCCAGAAGACCGCCTCCGATACCCAGCGCCTCGAGCGCGAGATCCGATTCCGCGCCGCCACCAAGGCCGTCGCCCTGAACCCGCGCGGCTGGCCCGCCACCGTCGATCCCACCTGGTTCGAGACCGATCCGCCCGTCAACGTCATCGTCGGCCCCGCCCACCCGTGGGTCGAGGTCGCGCAAGAGGACGAGGCGGGCCTCATGCACCCCCGCGTCCGCATGACCCTCGACGAGAAGGTCGCCGGCTTCTGGTACAACCCCTACCAGGGCGTTGTCCGGGCCCGCGTTCCCGTCTCCGTCAGCGACGATCAGGCCACCGCCATGTACAACGCCGTCAACATGTCCAGCCTTCCGTCCATCCTCTGGATGGAGGTCGCCGTCGACATGCCCAAGCCCAAGCCCGAGGCCGAGAAGCAGGCCGCGGCCGCCGCCGCAGAACTCGCCGCCGCCAAGGAGCGCGAGCAGCAGTCGGGCATCGTCGTGCATCGCACCAAGAAGCCCTGACGCGGCCTCATCTCCACGCCAGGCGCGCTGGTGGACCACCCAACATGCCGTCGTTCGCTTCTGGCACGCCGATTGTCAATGCGTCGATCTGCTTCGATCACGCAGCGATTATCCGGGCAATCCGACGACATCCTGCACGGAGTACCACCCCGCAGGTTTGCCCTTGAGCCACGCCGCGCAGCGCAACGCGCCGCGGGCAAACAGGTCTCGCGTCGTCGCCCGATGCGTGAGCTCGATGTACTCACCCGGCCCGGCAAACCGCACCGTGTGCTCACCCACCACATCTCCGCCGCGCATCGCGAGGATCTGATCATCACGCAGCTCGTGCCCCGCCTCCCGCGCGGCCCTGGCCAGACGCAGCGCGGTGCCCGAGGGCGCATCCTTCTTCGCCGCGTGGTGTGATTCGACGATCGACGCGTGATAGTCCTTTCCGAGCGCCCGACAGGCGTCTCTCACCAGAACCGACAGCAGGGCGACCCCCAGGGAGGTGTTCGGGGCCACCATGATCGCGCGCGACGCCGACGCGCGACGCAGCGCGCCCATCGTCGCATCGCTCAGCGCGGTCGTCCCCACCAGCAGCGCGCTCCCCGCTCGCTCCGCGATCGCGAGCGATTCCATCGCGCCCGCGTCGGAGGAGAAGTCGATGACCACATCCGCGGAAACGCCAGTTTTATCGAGAGATTTCGCGGTTTTCAGCGTCACCACACTCGCGTGCGATTCGCCCCCGCCCGCGAGCGATGAGCCCACGCGCGTCGATCCGTCGCGCGTCAGCGCCGCGCGAATCGCAAACGCCGGATCGCCGAACGCCAGCGCCACGATGCGCGTGCCCATGCGTCCGGAGGCGCCGAAGACGATGATCGACGTCACAGAGTTGTCCACATTGCTCTCCATCGCGCTTGCATTCCGACCATGTGTGAGTGTATCGTGAGGGTGATTGCTCAAGGTGATGGTCGGTTCGTTCCGATACATCGCTCGCTTTGGATCACTTTTCGGCGCTCCAAAGCCGCTCGAGTTCTAGAGGCTCCCCCCGTTTACAGTTTGAGGAGATTCGCCATGGCTAAGAAGAAAGCGAAGAAGAAGACCAAGAAGAAGGGCTCCAAGAAGAAGTAACGCGGTCGCTGCCTTGCGCAGCGACTGCGACCCCGGAGCCGGGCCTCGGCTCGCTCCGGTGACTACGGACCTGTTTCAGTCTTGATCGTGTAGGTAGAGAGAGATTCACATTGCTGCCGAGCGGCAGCGAGCAATCGAAAACGCAGGGCCGATCGGGCGGCGTAGCCCTTGGCCCCTGGAGCGCCGAATCACGAGGGGCCCGCCGATGGCGGGCCCCTTGCTGTTTTTGAGATCCCAAGGCGCACGCAGAGGGTCGCCGGGGTCGCACGAAGGAGCGCAGAGAAAAGCAGGAGGAGAGGGGGGAGAGGGGAATCGGTGCCGCCAGAAGGCGCATTCGAGCTCCGCCCTTCCTTCTATACAGCCTCACCCCCCGTCTCTCCCCCCCTTTCGCCCCTCCGCGAACCTCTGCGATACCCCCCGCGCACCTCGGCGTGCGTCTTGGCCTTTCTCCCCCGGTACCACCAACCACTATCATCCTCCGATGACCCCCACGGAGCCGCGAGAGACCACGCCCGAAGACCGCTTCGCCGGCGTCCGCGCCCTCCGCCGCCACCACCAGGGCACCCTCCAGTTCTACGAGCGCGTCGCCCAGGTCAAGCTCGTCCTCGAAGGCGCCTCCGGTTTGTTCACCCTCCCCGTCGAGCCTCCCTTTGCAATCGCAGGCGCCGAAATGCTCCTCTGGCTCCCCGCCGAGAGCGACTGGGACATCCAGGCCAGCCTCATCATCCGCCCGATCGACCGCCCCGAGTCTCTCGAATCCGTCGATCGCTGGCGGGCCTATCACGGCGACACCTCGCTCTCCACCTGGGTTCGCGCCGAGATCGACGGCCTCAAGACCCAGACACACGTCTTCGGCCACGAGGTGCAGCAGCCCAACCCATTCGGACGCGCCGAGTACCCGCTCATCCGCCGTGCCAACGCCGATCGCGCCCGCCTCATCGCCGCGTGCAAGGCCCACGCGGCCACGCTCGTCCCCGACGCCCAGTGCGTCGGCGTCGATCCCTTCGGCATCGACGTCAAGGCTCGCTTCGGCATCGTCCGCCTCGACTTCCCCCTCGGCATCCACGCCGCCACGCCCGAGGCCTGCGAGAAGCAGATCGACTGGCTCCTGAGCACGGGAACCGGAGGCCGCCCCAGTGCGTGAAGCCCACGCCCACATCGCCGCCTACGGCCAGTCGCTCTCGCTCCCGAGCCTTGCCGACTGCGCCTCGCTTGCCGAGTGTCTCGACCGCGTGCGCGACGCGGCGGCCAACGTCCGCGCCGGCGAGTGGGTCCGCTTCCTCAGCGCTCGCATCGAGGCCTGGCCCGAGCGCCGCTGGCCCACCCTCACCGAGCTCGACCGCGCCGCGCCCCATCGCCCTTGCTTCATCATGTCCTTCGACCACCACGCTGCGGCTGCCAACACACCCGCCATGCGCGCCGGCGGCGTGCGCCCCGGTGTCCCTGTCCCGCCCAGCGGCGTCGTCTGCGTTGATGATCTGAACAACCCCACCGGACTCCTGCTCGAGCACGCCGCCTACAGAGTCTGGGACGCCGCGCCCGAGCCCACGCGGGCCCAATGCCGCGAGAACGTCCGCCTCGCCCTCGAATCCCTCCACGCACTCGGCTATCGCGAAGTCCACGACCTCCATAGCCAGGACTGGCTCGGCCCCATCCTCGCCGACCTCGACACCAACGGCCAGATGCCGATGGACCGGGTCCTCCTCTTCCCGCCCGTCGCCGGCCTCGCCGCCGCGCACCAGACCCGCGCCCGCTGGGAATCCCACAAGCTCCGCCTCGCTGGCGGCAAGCTCTTCGCCGACGGCACCCTCAACAGCCGCACCGCCCACATGCTCACGCCCTACGCCGAGCCGCTCAACAACCAACCCTTCGGCCAACAAATGGCCACACCCGAGCAGATCGCCGAGGCCCTCTCGATCACCCGCTCTCTCGACCTCACCCTCGCCGTGCACGCCATAGGCGACGCGGCCGTCCGAACCGTTTTGGACGTTTACGAATCATCCCCTCCCTCGACACCCCGACACCTCGACCCCTCGACACCTCCTCTCCGCATCGAACACGCCGAACTCATCGATGTCGCCGACGTCCCCCGCTTCGCCACACTCGGCGTCGTCGCCAGCGTCCAGCCCTGCCATCTCCTCGCCGACACCGAAGTCCTCACCCGCCAGCTCCCCCACCGCCTCGACCGAGTCCTCCCGATCCGAGACCTCCTCGACTCCGGCGCACAAGTCTGGTTCGGCTCGGATGTTCCAATCGCGCGGGCGGATCCGGACGATTCGCTTCAAGCCGCTGTCGGGCGAAGGCGAACGGGCGCAAGCGAGGCCGAGGCAATCGCATGGCCCCAGCGGATTTCGATCTCAGAAGCGAAGGCGTGCTTTGAACCAGCATCAGCCGACGAATAGACCGCTATGGAGGAGCTCTTAATGGGCGCATCAATCGTGATTTACTGGCCGGGCATCACCGACGAGCAGATGGACGCCGACATCGGATTCCAGAATGACGACAGAGCCTGGGCGAACTGGATCGTCGAAATCGACTCAGACAAAAGACTGCAAACGCTTCTGAAATCGCTCGGCATCGATGCGCTGTGGTCTCACACGACTCACGGCATGGCGGACAAGGACGTGCGCTGGGTCTCCCCCGACCAACTCTCCGACGCCGCGTGGTCGATGATCAGGCTCATCGAGTCAAACGACGCGAGAATCAAGCCTCTGCTTGCCGCATAAAAAAGGGCGGAAACAACATCAAGTCCGTCGAGGAAGAACTCGCAACCGATTTATCTGACATCATCCTCCGCACCCAACACGCCAACGATGAGGGTGTTCCACTCATGACCCTCTCCATCAACTGGTAAGGCCCGTCTTCATGCCCCTCCCCCTCATCGCCATCACCCGCGCCATCCCCGGCAAGCCCTCCATTCCGGGCGCCGAGCTCAAGATCGCCCCCGCCCTCCCCCAGCTCTCCCGCGCCCAGCTCCTCGCCTTCGTCAAGGGCGCCACCGTCATCGGCTCCATGTTCCACGACCGCATCGACGATGAGCTCCTCACCGCTGCCGGCCCGCAGCTCAAGGGCGTCTGCAACTACGCCGTCGGCATCGACAACATCGATCTCGCCGCCTGCCGAAAGCGGAACATCCTCGTTTCTAACACCCCCGACGCCGTCACCGAGGGCACCGCCAACCTCGCCTTCGGCCTCGTCCTCGCCGTCGCCCGCAAGATCGTCGAGGCCGACCGCTTCTGCCGCTCCGAGGGCGGCGCACGCTTCGAAAAGGAAGGCAACACCTTCCCCACCGGCTGGTGCGGCCTGCACCTTACCGGGCAGACCATGCTCATCGTCGGCGCGGGCCGCATCGGCCGCGCCGTCGCCATGCGCGCCCAGGCCTTCGGCATGAACGTCCGCTACGTCGCCCGCACACGCCATCTCGACTTCGAGCAGGCCCCCCTCGCCGCCCGCCGCGTCGATCTCCACGAAGGCCTGAAGATCGCCGACGTCGTCAGCGTCCACACGCCCCTCACCCCCGACACCCGCCACATCATCGACGCCGCCCGTCTCTCCCTCCTCAAGCCCACCGCGATTCTCGTCAACACCAGCCGCGGCCCGACGATCGACGAGGCCGCCCTCGCCGCCGTCCTCAAGGCCCGCAAGATCTGGGGCGCGGGCCTGGACGTCTTCGAGCACGAGCCCCGCATCCATCCCGACCTGCTCACCCTCGACAACGTCGTCCTCACGCCCCACATCGGCTCCGCCGAGCAATACTGGCGCGAGCAGATGACCCGCCTCGTCTGCGAAAACGCCGCGGCCATCATCGCGGGCAAGGAACCGCCGAACCTCGTCCGCTGATACCGCGCTTCGCTTACCGCCCCAGGTGCTCCGCCAGATACACCCGCTCCGCCGGCGTCAGGGTCTGCATTCTCCCCCGATCGCTCCGGATCTCCTTCAGCAGCGCCGCCCCCTCATCCGCCGACAGCCGCTGATTCGGGTCCCGATCCGCGCCACACCCCCCAAGCCCCGCCGCGGCCAGCGCCACCGCCGCCATCATCAATACACCCGCGACTGGCCGCACACGTCCCATAGATTCCCCAGGGTTTGCTCCGGCTCCCGCCAACTCCGCCCCCGCCCGACCCGTTCCCGCCCTGCCGTTTTCGTATCATACTTAGACCGGTTCCGGCCCGCCGCCTCGCCGCCTCAGGAGTCGCCCATGCGCCAAGACATCCGCTACAACAACATCATCGACTCCGACGAGGCCCGCATCGCTCAGGCCTGCGCCGACAAGGCCCCCGACATGGCCGCGGCCGATATCAACGCCGACAAGTTCTACATCACCCAGCAGTACGAGAAGTACACCCAGGACGACCACGAGGTCTGGCGCGACCTCTTCGACCGCCGCTGGTCCGTCCTCGAGCAGCAGGTCTCGCGCCAGTTCATCGAGGGCATGAAGATCCTCCGCCTCACGCGCGATCGCCTCCCCCTCCTCAACGATCTCACACTCTCGAGCGACATCACCGTCGCCGGCGGCGACGTTCTCCCGAAGGGCGCGAAGCTCAACGGCATCAACAAGTTCCTTAAAGCCCAGAGCGACTGGTCCAGCTACGGCGTCCCCGGCTACCTCCCCGCCAAGGCCTTCTTCGCCTGCCTCGCGCAGCGCGAGTTCCCCACCACCGTCCTCATTCGCCCGCGCGACGTGATGGACTACCTCCCCGAGCCCGACATCTTCCACGACGTCTTCGGCCACGTCCCCCTGCACACGCTCAAGGTCTTCGCCGACTTCCTCCAGACCTACGGCAAGGCCGCGCTCCTCTGCGAGGACCCACACCACATCGAGCGCCTCGGCCGCCTGTTCTGGTTCACCGTCGAGTTCGGCCTCATCCGCGAGGACGGCAAGGTCAAGGTCTACGGCTCCGGCCTCGTCTCCAGCCACAGCGAGAGCAAGTACTCACTCGAAGGCTCGTGGGAAAAGAAGGGCCAGAAGGGCGCTGAGCCCTGCTCCACACGAGAGGTCGCCGAGTGGCGCCCCTTCGACCTGGAGCGCATCTGCAACACCCCCTTCGAGATCGACCACTTCCAGCCCATCTACTACGTCCTCGAGTCTTTCGAGCAGCTCCGCGACGCCATGAACACCTACGCCGAAGAAGTCATCGGCTCGGCCGCCCTCGCCACGGCCTCGCGCCACTAAGTCCTCATCAGCCTGCGGAGCAGGCGATCGCTTATAGGCCGGGGCGTAAGCCCGGTTGCAGCAGCCGAACCGGCCCAAGCCCGCAGAGCGGGCGACACCGCATGCAAGCCCCGACCGGTATGCTCCGCTCCGGATGCTCGATCCGGTCCCCACTCCTCCAAACACCCCCCTCGACGCCGACATCCTCTGCGTCAAGTGCCACTACAACCTCCGCGGCCTCCAACCCGACAAGCGCTGCCCCGAGTGCGGCCTGCTCATCGCCGTCTCCCTCCCCAGCCGGCGTGCCGTCTCCATCGCCGACTGGATTAACATCCGCCGCGCCCTCCTCCGCGTCGTGATCGCCAACGTCTCGATGATCGGCGTCGTCGTCGCCGCGGCCGTCGCCGCCCTCTTCCTCCCCAGCGGGCTCACCTTCATCGCCCCCCTCACCGCCGCGCTGGGCTTGTGCATCCTCGCCTTCGTCCGCGCCACCGGCTACGCGATCCTCGCGTCCGTCGATCGCGGCTTCGATCACGCCCCGGAGGAGTGGGACGCCCACGTCGCCGTCTCCCAGATGGCCTGGGCCCGCGCCTGTCTCTTCCCGCTTCTGGTCGCCCTCTTGTTCCTCAGCACGCTTCAGAGCCGGCAGCAGTTCGAGGCCCTGCTCCTCCCGATTCTGCTCATCGCCGCCCTCGCCTACATCGCCGCCGGCGCGTTGCAGTTCGGCGCCCTCCAATACCTCCTTTCCCGCCTCGGCTTCCGCTCCCGCATCCCCAGCCTCGGCAAGAGTGTGACCTCCTACGCCGCGGCCTGCGTCATCGGCGCCGTGGGAGTTCTCGCATGGGGGCTCGGCGCACCCTTCGCCTGGTGCGTCTACCACGCCCTGCTCGGCCGTTTCTTCTGGATCGCGCACACAAAGACCCGCGACTACCGCCAAGCCGCCTAAGCCGACTAAGCCGAACTCGTACCATTTCCTCATGCCCGAGTACAACCTCGCCGCAGTCCCGGCACACCCCGATCACGGCCCCGTCGTCGTCAACGACCTCTCCTGCACCGGATGCGGTTACAACCTCCGCGGCGTCCCCATCTCCAAGGTCTGCCCCGAGTGCGGCCGCGCCGTCGAGCTCTCCCTCCAGGGCGAGATCCTCCGCTTCGCCTCCCCCGCCTACCTCAAGTCCATCGACCTCGGCCTCTCCATCGTCCTCACCTCCATCTTCGTCTACGTCCTCCTGCTCATCCTCTCCGTCGGCATCACCCTCGGCGCCAGCTCCATCCTCGGCGCCTCCGGAGCCCTGATCCTCACCGGCGGCCTGATGTTCCTCTGCGACTGTGCCTTCATCTTCGGATACTGGAAGTTCACCGAGCCCGACCCCGGCTACACCGGCCGCGAAAAGCCCGGTTCCGCCCGCACCGTCGCACGCTTCGCCGCGTGCGGCACCGCCGCCGCCAACCTCGCCCAGTTCCTCCTTCGGGTGCTCGGCGCCGTCGCCCCCGCCGCCGGCGACATCACCGGCACGCTCGCCTATCTCTGCCGCTTTGTCGCCTGGGGCGCATGGATCACCCTCTTCTTCGCCATCGTTCTCTACACCCAGCACCTCGCCCGCCGCATCCCCGACATGCCCCTCCTCAACCAGACCCGCACCTTTATCTGGCTCATCCCCCTCGTCGGCGTCCTCGGCTTCCCCATCTTCTGCCTCGGCCCCATCGCCGCCCTCATCCTCTACGCCACCATGCTCCAAACCCTCCGCAACCGCACCAAGGAGATCATCGACTGGCAGCAGCGCGGCGGCCGCCACGTCTTCGGCTCCTGAATCCGGTACACTCTCCCCCCGTTCCCCGGAGACTTCCCATGACCACCCGCCTCCTCTCCCGTCTCGCCGCCATCGCGACCCTCTGCCTCATCGCCGCGGCCATGTCCGCCTGCCAGAACCACCAGGCCACCGACGAGGCCGCCGCGGCCGACGCCTCCACGCGCCCGATTCCCGACAAGGGCCCCAAGCGCCCCGCCGACCTCACCCCGCCCCCGCCCCCCAACCCCGGCCACACCGCCCGCTGATCCAGTCAGAGACGAGCGGCGCACGCCGACGGTGTACCCGCCGTTGGCTCGTAGGCTGCTCTACTCCAACAGACTTTGGCATC
>JBGAOP010000011.1:0-119794 GCA_044221735.1 Phycisphaerales bacterium
GGAGTCCGGTAGGGGGAAGGTGGGTGGGATGCGGGGCTCGGAGGGCCTGGTGTCGCTCGACTGCGCGGCGAATCGCCCGCGCTGGGCGTGCGTGCCAAGTGTGCGGGCGAATCGCAAAGATCGCGGCAAGTGGTTCAGCACCCCGCGAACCACGCATTCAGAAACGCGAAAATGTCGGCCACCGCCAGCGACCCGGAGTCGTCCGTGTCCGCGCGCAGACTCCCCGCAAACCACGCGTTGAGAAACGCGAAGATGTCGCTCACCGCCAGCGACCCGTTCTGCTCAAAGTCCCCCTTGCAGCACGGCACCCGCGCGTTCCCCGGCACGTTGCACGTCGTCCCCGTTCCCGCGAAGCGCTGCCCCGGCGAAGCGCACTGCGCCGCCTGCTGCAGCACGCACCCCGCCCCGTTGCAGCACGCCCCCACGCTGCTCGCCGGCGAGGGCAGCGCGTTGCGCACGAACTGCAGCGTGTTCGGCGTGTCGCGCCCGCTCGTCGAGTTGATCGTCACAAGGTCCACCTGCCCGTCCGCGTCCATGTCCCCGCTCACCACCGCGATCGGCTTCGAGCCCGACGCAAGGTCCGGCATCTGCGCAAACGCCACCTGCGTCACCCCCAGCGTCGTCGTCGAGTCGTTGCGAAGCATCTTCAGCACACGGTTCGTCCCCGACGGGTTGTTCGCCACCACCGCCACGTCCAGCGTCCCGCTCCCGTCAAGGTCCGCGATCACCCCCGACCGCGGCTGCGCGGCCGTCGTTCCCGTCACATCGAACGAGTAGTCCACCGCTGGCGCAAACGACGGCACGTCCTGCACCGTGTTCGTGTTCACCACCACCGAGATCGAGTTCCCCCCGTTGTTCACCGTGATCAGGTCCTCATTCTTCCCCGCCGGATTCGTTACGCTCGGCGGCGCAAGCTTCCCCGAGAGCGCCTGCACCGGTCCCGCGCCCACGCCGAACGTCCCCGCGGGGCCGATCGTGTTGAAAAGATCCGGCACCGGCGTCGGCGCGCCCGGGTTGAGCCCATTGGCATACACCGCCAGAATGTCCGCGCTCCCATCAGTCGCCACCATTACCACCGCCAGGTCGATGTCCTTGTCCTGGTCCGGGTTGAACGGCCGTGGATTGACGGGCTTGTGCCCCTGCGGCGCGGGAACATTCCGGCGCGTGAACGACACCGTCCCGCCCGCGGTCGTGTTGCCCAGCAGCGTCATCGACCCCGTCGCCGCGCCGGACCCGCCCCCGCACGCCACCACCACGATGTCGCTCCTGTTCCCCAGCCCCGTGAAGTCGGTCGCGGCCAGGCCCACCGGCTCCGCGTCGGTCGCCTGCGTCGCCACAGTCTGCATCGCCCCCGACACAAACTTCAGCATCGACAGCGAGTTGCTCCCGGCGTTGGCCACGATCAGGTGAGTGGCCGCGCCCGCCGCCCCGTCAAGCTTCGCGATCACCGCCGCCTTCGGGTTGATCCCCACCGGGATCGGCGGGATCGTTGTCGGGTTCCCCGGCAAATGCGGCGCAAACCCCTGCCAGTTCACGCCCACGCCCCCTTGATTGATCAGGATCACCACCGCGCCGGTCGTTCCCGTCGGGTCCGCCGCGTCCGGGATCGTGATCGCCACATCCGGCAGCCCGTCGCCGTTCAGGTCGCCCGAGGCCACCGAGTTGGGCGGATTGTCCAGCAGGTACTGGCTCGGATCGTTGAACGCCGGCGAGGTCCCGAGGTTCCCGAGGTTCACCGTCACGCTCCCCGCGCCCGGCCCGCGCAGCCCCGAATACGCCGCCCGGAAGTACTTCGTCGCCGCAGCCGTGTTGTCCAGCGAAGGGAAGAACATCACGTCAAACGGCTTGGCCAGCCCGCCCGTCGCCGACACCACCTGCAACTGGTCGCTCGCCCCCGGAACGTAGTTGTTCAGCAGCGACAGCGACAGCCCGCCCCCCAGCGTCGCCGTCCCGTTCACCACCAGCTTGTCAAACTGCCCCGCGCCCGCCCCCGAGGCCTGCGCGATCAGCTTGCCCGACACATCGCCAAGGTTGTCCAGCGTCCCCACCTGGTCATAGTTGCCATTGATCGTGAGCGTCCCCGGCGAGTTCCCCGGCGCGATGCCGCCAAAGTTCACCACGTGTCCGTTCACCGTCCCATCCCCGGAGATCGATCCGTTGGGGAACAGATAGATCGCCCCGAACGTCCCCGTCGCCAGCGTGCCGCCATTGGACACGTTCACGTTCCCGTTGTCGATCGCCAGGAAGAACGGTGCATCCAGCCGCGATCCCGCCCCGCTGATGCTCACCTGCCCCGTCGCGCCCGACTGCTCGCCAAGGAACCCATACAGGCACGACACCCGCGCCCCGCCCGTGATGCTCAGCGTCCCCTGCCCCTGGCATCCCACGCACAGCCCCTCCGTCGTCGCCAGCCGCGCGCTCGGCGTCGCCGCGTTCCCGTCCCCGCGCACCTTGATCGTCCCGATCGACCCCGCCGTCGACCCAACGCGGCACTCCACCGCGTTCACCCGCCCATCCATGATCTGCAGCGTGGCGGGCTGGTTGGCGGTGTCGCCGACGACCAGGGAGGGATCAACACCGGAGGTGAGGGAGTAGGTGTTGCCGGAAAGGGCGAGGATGACATCGCCGTCGCGGATGGTGGCGGAGCGGTTGGTGACGGGACCGGTCGTGGCGAAGGAGACGGAGTAGGTGGCGGGGAGGTTGAAGAGGGTGTCGTGGGTGGTTTGCGGGACGGAAGGAGACCAGTTGCCGGCGAAATCGAACTCGCCGCCGAGTGGGGAACGCCACTCGCGCGGGCCGGGGCAGGTGAGGCAGTTGACCTGGGATTCGTAGCAGCCGCGATCGACGGGGGGAGAGCCGACGCCGGTGTTGGGAACAGCGGGGTCGTCGACGAAGCGGGGGAAGCCGAGGAGGTCGAGGGGGAGGGATTCGGTGGTGATGCCGTTGGCGTTGATGTCGTAGATGTCGGCCGAGACCACACCGGAGTTGCCCGAGTCGACGGCTGGAGAACCGGAGCCGAGCCGCAAGTCGCCGTAGTCATCATCCGCGGAGCCCCATGCGCCATCGACACCGGGCGAGGGCATGCGGATGAACAATGGGTTCAGCCCATCGTTGCCCGTGCCACCCAAGGCTCCAGTCCAGTTTTGAATTGAGCAGTTGGAGATGGTGTAGGGCTCGCTTCCGCCGAATCGGAAAAACTGCTGGTCCTGGCCGAAGTCGTTTCCGCTCTGGTTTCCCCAGAGCAGGCAGTTCTGCACCGTGACGCTGGTGGAGTTGCTCAGACCTTCCACGAGCACCCCGGCCCAGCGGACGCCGCGATTCCCGACGATCGAGCAGTTCCGCATCACCCCGACGCAGGCGACGGGTGATCCCGGCCCGATATAGATCGCGGGCGCATCGATTGCATAGTTGCCCGCAATGAGAGACGAATCGAGATAGAACCTTCCCTGATTGAGGCACTCGACCGCTGCGCCTGTTGGAGAGATGTTGCCGACAATGGTGGTATTGATGGCCTCCACGCTTCCGGCGTTGTAGTCCGCGGCCAGCCCGCCTCCGCGGAGATTGGCGGTATTCCGCCGGACGTCGCACCATGTAAGCACGGCGTCGGCGTGATTCGCGGCCTCCAACGCTCCGCCGACCTGGGCAGCGATGTTGCCAACGAACGAGCATCGATCGAATCGCACCGAGGCGGAGTGATCAACGAGCACCGCGCCGCCGTCGTAGCCTGTCGTGTTGTCCACAAACGTGCACGCCGCAAACGAGGCGGGGCTGTCATCGATGACAACCGCACCTCCGCTTGCGGAAGCGCGATTTCGCGAGAACTTGCAGTTCCGGATGGCCGGTAGATAGCCCATCGACTGGGCAAAGAATCCGCCGCCCAGCGAGTTTGTGCCGGAGCCGTTGGCGTTGCCGCCTGTGATGGTGAATCCATCGAGCGCTCCGGTATTGGATTGCTGGCCGAAACTGGGCACAACGACGTGATAGGCGTTGTCCTGCACGTTTAGATCGCCGTTGTCATCGCCATTGAGATCGCCGGAAAGTATGGTGGGGTTGGCGGCGATGTTCCGCTGCGAGAGCAGGGTTTCGGTGCCGTTGAACCCGCCGTAGATGGCGAGGTTGTTCTGGAGCTGGAAGGAGACGGAGCGGGATCCGCCCTGGGTGAGCGGGGCGGAGGGTTTGTAGGTACCGGCGGCGATCCAGATCTGCTGATAGGCACCAACATAAAGCGTGCTGCGCGCCAGCGCCGCCTGCAGGCCACCGACCGCATCGTTCCATGTCGAGCCGTCCTGTCGGCCCGCACCGACGGTCTTGACGCGGATGATGGGCGAGAACGGGTGCGCGTCGTACTCGTAGGGACCCGCATCGAACTCGGCGGTGCCGTTGCCGTTTCCGTCCGCGGGCGCGAAGCCGTCCGCAAGATCGCGCATCCATCGGCCGGGCGTATCGATCCATTTGTCGATGGCAGGCGACCCGGCGTTCAGACTGAAGTCGTCGTCGGGAGTGCCGCGGATGTTGTCGGGGCCGTCAGGGTCTCGGAAGAGTGGATCGGGGCCATCAATCAGGCTGTAGCTTGAGAACTGAAGTCCGTAGGGAACGTAGAGACCGGGAAAGATGTGCGGCGCGGTGTTGCCGTAATGGATGCAGGCGAACATCCGGTTGCCTAGACCGCCGCTTGAGTTGCTCAAGTACGCGCCGCCGTAGTCGTGTTCTGCCCGGTTGTTGGCAATGGTCGTCTGTTCGATGCTCGCTCCGTAGGACGCATAGAGCCCCGCAATGTCGTACGCCGTGTTGTTGACGATCAGACACTGAGAAATCCTCCAGTTCACCCAAGCGCTGACGCCGTTGTCGCCCGTAACGATCCTCAACGCGCCGCTGTCCACGGTCGCATGGTTTCCAAGGAACTTGCAACGGTTGAGATCGAGAGCCTTGGGCAATCCGGTTTGGCGCACGCCCACTCCACCGCCGCCGAACGATCGGTTCCGGATGATCGTGCAATCGGTGAGCGCGGCCGTTGATTCGGAGATGAAGACACCGCCGCCTTCTTGAAACCCGATCGGCGCGGTTGTGCCGTCGCCACCCGTAATGGTGCATCCCGTGATGTTCGATTTCCCGTCGCGAGTGCTCCCTCCTGCTGCGATCACCACCACGTTGAACACGTTGTCGGCGCGATTCGGAAACGTGTCGGGATCGATCGGCGGGCCGTCGTTGTTGGCCAGATCGCCCGAGAGCGTTACCAAATGCTGATTCGGAAGGCTCTCGGTGGAGGTGAGTTCATCGCCCTGGAATCCGCCGATGAGAACCGTGAAGTTCGGGATACTGAACGCGGCCGTACGCGGCTCGTTGAGCAAGGGGAGTCGGGTCTTTGAAGGGCGATACACCCCCTGGGCGATCCAGATTTCGACATTTCGTGTTGTTTCCGGGATCGTCTCTGCTCGGTCGAGCGCCTGCTGGAGGTCGGTGTACGCCGTCGCCCAACTCTGGCCGTTGCCCCCAAGTTGTGCGGCCGCGTTCACATAGATCACCGTCTGACCTTCGGCACCCGTCGCCAGTGCGAGCCCGCAACTCAGCACAGCCAATAGCATCCCGGTCGTGCGGCCCAATCTTGAAACGCGCATGTGATCACCTCAGAGAGGCCCGCCCCGCGATCCACTCGGCCTGCACTTAGATGCGCACCTTGGCCCACGATGACGGCGCTGCATCCAGTCTACCGAGAATCGCCATGTCCGCAAGGAGTTTGTGCGGGTAGTTCCGCCCAGAATGCACCCTAACACGCTCCCGTTCTGGCGGACCGGCCCGCGATCTCTGCGCCTTGGCCCCATATCACGCGTCTGGCTGTAAACTGCCCCGCATGACCGCTCCAAGCGTGCTTCGTGTCGAGATTCTCTCCGGCCACGCCAGCCCATGGGTCGGCGAGTTCGCCAAGCCCGAAGTCCTCATCGGCCGCGGCCTCTCCTGCGACGTGCGACTCCACCCCACCCTCGACACTCTCGCGGCCAGCAACGTCCACGCCCGACTCGTCTGGACCGCGCAGGATGTTGAGGTCATCTGCGAGCACGCCAACGGCGTCTCCATCTCCTGGTTCAGCGGCGCGGCCCAGTTTCTCGAGAAAGGCCAACGCGTCTCGGTGCAGAGCGCCTTCGAGATCGAGATCGCCCGCAACGGCCCCCGGCTCCGCATCCAGCGCGTCGCCTCCGTCCTCCCCGGCACCCTCAAACCCGACTCGCCCGAGGCCAAGAAGAAGAAGTTCCAGCCCGTCGGCCGCATCGCGGGCGAGACGGTCGCCGCCGCCCGAACCGGACGACGAATCGCCATCGCCGGCGTCACCCTCCTCCTTCTCGCCTGCGCCGTCGGCGGCGCATGGGCCTGGCGCTACGAGCAATCGCTCGCCGAAATCCGCCGCCAGCGCAACGCCGAGATCGATCGCCTCGTGGCCGAACAGGCCATCATCCGCCGCGAGGTCGAGCAGCGCCCCCCCGGCGACGCCCTCCGCACCGCCCTCACCGCCGCGGCGGGCTCCGTCTTCCTCGTCGGCCTCGAGCGCGCCGGCGAGGGCTTCGTCCCCCTCGGCACCGCGTGGACGGCCGCGCAGGGCAAGCTCGCCACCAACGCCCACGTGGCGCAGGGCCTGCAAACAGGCCAGAAGAGCGGCTCCCGCGCCATCGCGCGGCGCACCGGCCCTGCCGGCGAGCCCCTCGACATCTACGCCATCGACATCCACCCCGCCTTCGAGCAGTGGACCGAGATCCTCTCCCAGCAATCGGTCCGCACCGGCTCGCGCGAGGCCGAGGCCAACCTCGTCGCCGTCGGCGACGTCGCCATCCTCACCCTCTCCGGCGGCGACTCGGGCGCGGCCCTCCCCATGGCCGCCGCCGACGACCCGATCTCCCCCGGCGACCCCGTCGGCTACATCGGCTTCCCCATGGAGGGCATTTCCGCCGTTCCTACCCGCCAGACCGTCATCGGCCACATCACCGCCGCCACCGACCCGTTCTTCGAAGAGGCCCGCGGCGCGTCCGCCCTCCTCGTCCACATGAACGCCCCCGGCGCGGGCGGAGCCAGCGGAAGCCCGATCATCAACGAGCGCGGCCGCGTCATTGCCATGCTCTCCGCCGGAAGCATGATCGCCCTCGACGCCGGATCCCGCACCGCCCGCGTTCCCACCGGCTTCACCTACGGCCAGAGCGTCGTGCTGATTCGCGAGATGCTCGATCAGTCCGCCGCCCGCGCCCAACAGGAGCGCGACCGCACATGGCAAGCCGCCATGGCCGCCCGATTCGTCGCCCCCGAAGACCGCCTCAACACCCGCACCCGCGAGCTCGAGACCACCCTCAAGGCCACCGCCGAGCGTCTGAGCGACGAGGTCCTCCTGCTCCCCGCCGCGGGTGACCTGCCCGCAAAGCCGCTCCGGGCCGAGCCCGGATACCACTATCTCCTGCTCGCCGCCTCCGCCGACTGGAGCCCGCTCACCCTCGCCGCGGGAGCCGGGGGCAAGGCCGAAGCTTTCGGCCGCACCGACCGCGGCGTCGTCGCCCTGGTCCTCAAGAAGTCCGACACCCCCCGTTCGGTCGATCTCGCCCTGCGGGCCGCCCGCCCCCTGCGTGCCGACGCCAAGGTCCACCTGCGCATCGCCCGGGTCCGTGATTGACCATCCACATTCCGCCGGTTTCTGGTATGCTCGCCGCACTCGTGCAACAGGAGTGCTGACATGCGGTGCTCAAGGCTCGTGGTGGGTTTCGTGGTCCTGTCCGCCCTGGTCCCGGCGACACTCGTCGGATGCGGCCCACGCTCAATCGTCAAGGACCCTTCGGCCATCACCCTCAAGTCCGCACTCACCGAGGTCGGCGAGGGCCTCGCCGCCATGGTCAAGGCCCAGCCCGCGAGCACCGACTTCGGTGTGTATCCCGCCGAAGTGGTCGTGAGCTTCAACGTCGCCGCCTCCGGCACCGGCTCCGGTACGCTGCTCGTCACGCCGGGCCTTCCCGACATCACTCCAGCCGCCGAGCGCACCGGCATGAAGGCCAGCGTCTCCGAAACCGCCACCCGCGCCAACACGATCACTGTCAAGTTCGTCAACGTCCTCTTCGCTCCGCCCGATGCCCTCGTGCAGCACGTCACCGGCCCGCAACTCTTCGAGCTCCGCCAGGCGATGCTCGGCATCGATCCGCGATCGGTAATGGTCCCTGTACAAATGGACACGACCGCCGCCAAATCCGCCGCGCCCGCTCAGGCCGCTCCCACCGACAAAGCCTCCATCCCCTCCGCCGCCAAGCCCGGCGAAGCCGCCCAGCCAGCGCCCGTCCAGACCCGCGCCTCGCTCCCTGCCATGAAGTTCATGTCGCCCACCGACGCCGAGAACGACGCGTCCACCTACATCAAGAACCTGCCCGCCGATCGCCTCGCGCCCCTCGCTCGCGCCCTCAACGCCCGCGTCGGCCTCGAGGTCGTTCGCCCGGATGGCGACGCCGACGCCCTCCGCGAGCGCCTCGTGGATTCCGCCGCTCGATTGACGCTCAAGAGAGCCGACCTCGAGTCCATGGTCTCCGGCGGCCGCTGAGCACGCCCGTCCCAAGAACTCCGCCATGGCCGACCAACCCCCCCAGACCCGCCCGAGCACCCCCAGCACCGCGCCCACGATGGCCGCGCGCGCCGACGGCCCCGGTGGCCTCGGTGAATCTCTCCCCGCCCAGATCGGCCCGTACAAGGTCGTCAAAAAGCTCGGCCGCGGCGGCATGGGCGTCGTCCTCCTCGCCGTCCGAGACGACGACCAGTTCCACAAGCGCGTCGCCATCAAGCTCATCCGCCGCGGCATCGACACCGCCGCCGACGGCAAGGAAGTCCTCAAGCGTTTCGACCTCGAGCGCCAGGTCCTCGGCGCGCTCAACCACCCCAACATCGCCCGCCTCCTCGACGCCGGCCAGCTCCCCGAGCCCGACGGCCGTCCCTACTTCGTCATGGAGTACGTCGAGGGCGAGCCCATCGACGAGTTCTGCGACCGCATGCAGCTCGACACCGAGCAGCGACTCACCCTTTTCAAGAAGGTCTGCGCCGCCGTCCACCACGCCCACCAGAACCTCGTCATCCACCGCGACATCAAGCCCGGCAACATCCTCGTCGACACCGCCGGCGAGCCCAAGCTCATGGACTTCGGCATTGCCAAGCTCATCAACCCCGCCATGGGCGCCCTCACCCTCGCCACCGTCCACGACCGCGGCCCCATGACCCCCGAGTACGCCAGCCCCGAGCAGGTCCAGGGCAAGCCCGTCAGCACCGCCAGCGACGTCTACGCCCTCGGCGTGCTCATGTACGAGCTCCTCACCGGTCGCAGGCCCTACCGCCTCAAGTCCAAGGCCATCGACGCCATGGTCCGCGCCATCTGCGAGGACGAGCCCGAGCGTCCCTCCACCGCCGTCACCCACGAAGAAGTCCTCGAGGCCCACGACGGCGAGACCCGCACCGTCACCGCCGACACCCTCGCCAAGCCCCGCGAGGGCGCGGTCACCCGCCTCAAGCGCAAGCTCGCCGGCGACGTCGACAACATCGTGCTCATGGCGATGCGCAAAAGCCCCCAGCGCCGCTACGCCTCCGCCGAGGCCATGGCCGCCGACATCCAGCGCCACCTCGACGGCCAGCCCGTCACCGCCGCTCCCGACTCCCTCCTCTACCGCACCAGCAAGTTCGTCCGCCGAAACAAGATCGGCGTCGCCGCCGCCCTCGTCGTCCTCTGCGCGCTCGTCGCCGGCCTCGTCATGGTCGAGCACGGCCGCCGCACCGCCCAGCAGGCCGCCGCCGCCGAGCGCGAGATCGCCCGAAAACAGGAAGCCCTCGCCAAGGACTATCTCGAGATCTTCGGCAAGTACTTCGCCGACCTCGGCGCGGCCATCCGCCGCCTCGAGGGCACCACCGACGCCCGATATCAGCTCGCCGCCGCCGCCCTCCCCCAGCTCGAGGCCATCGCCCCCAAGCGTCAGGACGATCCCGGCTTCCTCCGCATGCTCTCCCAGAACTACGCCCTCGTCAGCGACGTTCTCGGCGGCGAGCGCGGCGGCAACAAGGGCGATCCCGCCCGCGCCCGCGAGCCCCTCGAAAAAGCTCTCGCCATCTCCGACGACCTCTTCAAGCGATTCCCCGCCGACTCCGCCAACCGCCGCCTCCACGCCGGCAATCTCATCCGCCTCGGCGATCTCCGCAAAAAGCTCAAGGACCTCGGCCAACCGCTCGAGGCCTACGAGCGCGCCGTCAAAGCGCTCCAATCCCCCGACGGCTCCGACCCCACCGATCCCGACCTCCTCCGCAGCTTCTCCATCGCCCTCATCGGCCGCGCCGATGCCGTGGCCCAGTCGCAATCGCCCGACACCCTCGCCCGCGCCGGCGAGGATTACGACAAGGCCCTCGCCATCCGCCAGAAGCGCTTCGAGTCCCGCCCCGGAGACGCCGAGGCCGAGCGCGATTTCACCATCACCCTCAACCGCGTCGCCGGCTGGTACGCCCGGCAGGACGACCGCAACGCCAAGGCCCGCGAGATGTACGAGCGCGCCCTCCATCTCCGCGAGGGCCTCATGGCCCGCGATCCCAACGCCAAGACCAAGCGCGACACCCTCGTCGCCGCCGAGGCCCTCGCCCGCTTCCATCTCGATTACGACGCCCCCGCCGGCGCCGCCGCCCCCCTCGCCCAGGCCCGCCGCCTCGGCGACGAACTCGAGAAGACCGACTCCGACAGCGCCCGGGTCGACGAAGACCTCTGCCTGGTCGCCCTCGCCGAGGGCGATCTCGCCCACGCCACCAACGACAACACCCGCGCGGCCGACCGCTTCGCCGAGGCCGTCCGCCGCGCCCGCGCATCGCTCGATCGCAACCCCAGCTCCCTGAAAGCCAAGTACACACTCGCCCTCGGCCTGAACTCCGAGGCCGCCGCCCTCGAAAAGCTCGGCAAGCCTGCCGCCGCGCTCCGCAAGTTCACCGATGCACGCCCCCTCTGGAACGACCTCACCGCCTCCGGCTCAACCCCCGCCTACTCCGCCGGAAGCCAAGCCTGCGACGAAGGCCTCACCCGCCTCGAAGGTCGTTGACAACCCCCCGCGCCGCCCACCCTCGCCCGCAGTCGCCACTCCATGACAGGCCGCCAGCCCCGGCCGCAGACGTGAATCCCTCACGCCGACGGCCCGCGCTCCAGCGCCCGTCTGAGCGCGCCCTCGCGATAGTCAAAGATCCGCGCCACGTCGCGCGACACCATCAGCGGGTGCGTGATCCACGACAGCGGCGCGCGATACTCCACCTCGTCGATCACCCGCGTCCCGCCCTCGCACGCCTCGAACCGGTGCGTGTGGTGCCACCACCGGTACGGCCCCCGCACCTGCACATCCACGAAGCAGTGGGGGGGCTCCCACACCACGATCTCCGTCCGCCACCGCAGCGGCACGCCATGCACCCGGATCCGATAGTCGATCAGCGCGCCCGGCCGCATCTCGATCGGCGTCGGCGTGAGAATCTCGAACCCCACCCAGCGCGGCGTCAGCGCCTCGAGGTTGCGCGCGTCCGCGAAGAACGCGAACGTCTCTTGCAGGCCGCGAGCCACCACCGTCTCGCGCCGCAGCCGCGACATCCCGCCCCGCGCCCGCGCGGCCCTGGGATCGGGACTCGACTTGTCGGTGATGTCGATCGTCTGTGCCGCAGCCATGAGAGTGCCCTTTCGGTGCGTCCTCGCCCTTCAGGCCCCGAGGTCGCACACCAGCGTTTCGTAGTTGGGACGATCGGCGGCGGTTCGATGCACGAACCGCCGCACCACGGCCCCCCGGTGGATCACCGCCGTGCCCGGCATCTGGAACGGATCCCCCTCGATTCGCCCGATCCCCGCGCCCCGCAGCGCGCCGCGGAGACCGGCCCAAATCACCCCGGGGCCGAAGAGTTGCAGCAATCCGCCGCGCGGAATGTCGAGGGCGCGATACAGCATGCGCTGCGGGTCGGCGATCCACGACACGCCCGAAAGCCCAAACCGCTCGCCAAGCCCCCGCAGCGAGTCGGCCCGCTCCGACATGCCCACCACGGCGATGCTCAACCCCGCGCCCACGATCGCCTCCTGCCGCTTCCCGAGTTCCGCGATGGTCTCCCGGCAGAACGTGCACCCATTGTGCCGCAGCAGGCACACCAGCACCGGACGCTCCTCGCTCAGCGCGCGCAGGCTCCGGCCCGACTCATCGCGCAGCGCGTTCAGGGCGACCTCCAGAGCCACCGGCGCGCTCGAGGGCGCCGCGCCCGCGCGGGATGTGGTGAGCAACGCGTTCATGCACGATCCTCCTACCGCCCACCCGCGGCGCTCGCGGAGGCCCCGCCCGCCGCCGGGCGCACCGGCACCTGCACCTCGGCCCACTTGTTCCAGAAAAGCAGCGACGGCCCGTTGTAATACAGAGATCTCCAATCGCCGGCCAGCTCCCACCCCGGGTTCGCGGCCAGCCATTCCTCAAGCAGGCGCCGGCCTCGCTCGACCAGCGACATCGAATAGTCCCCCTTGAGCCCCACCGCGAGCACCGTCACCGGCTCGGCATCGCGAACCGTGACGGCCCCCTCGACGCCCGTGGCGTTCATCTCCGGCGTGCGATACAGAAACGCCATGCTCCACGCCTGCGGCTGCGCCGCCGCATCCGATCCCATCCCCGCGTATCGCATCTCGACCGGCGACGTCATGGCGATGTCGTGCTTCTTGATGTGGTTGAACAGCGGCCAGAACGTGCGGTTCATGCCCCTGTCCGGATTGCCCGATCCGCCCACCTCCGCCAGACGCACCGATGGATACGTCTTCAGGTCGATCGCCCCCGGGGGCGTGGGCTCCGGATACCCGACCGGAAGCGGCGTGTCGATCCGGCACGGACCGCTGCGATAGTCCCCGCTGGCGCCGGTGATCGACGCCCCCATGTCGCCGCCGACCCGAACGACGGCGCCGGCGGCCGGCGCGGCGATTCGACTCTGGGTGTGAGTGCCGGCCGGGGCGGCTGTCTCCCCCGAAGGCGAAGCGCTCGCCGGAGCAACGGCGGACGAACCGTCGGCCCGCTGCGGAGAGCCCGACGAGCCGCAGCAACCCGCCGCGACGACCAGCGCAAGAGCGGCCAGGGCCGGGACAGACACGGCGCACAACACGTTCACGGAGAGAGTCATACGGGCTCCTATAAATCGCTCAAAACGTCCACACGGCTATCCATGATACTCGCCCCGAGCAGGCGGGGATCATGCAAAAAACAACAATATGCAGAAAAATATCGCCAAACAGCGAACCCCGGGTCGGGAGCGGGGTATAACTAAAACGTCCAAAACGACTATTTGGCTGCCGTCAAGGGGCGCGGCCGTCCAAGCACCTGTTCACGCCTCTTGGAGTCTTCAATGAAACTCGGTATCACAATCGTGGCTTTGGCTGGGGTGATCGGTCTCGGTTCCTCCATGGCCGCGGCTCAGGGCACAAGCTCCTGCAGCCAGTCCCAAGCCGCGCACGCACCCGCGTCCGCGACGGACATTGTGGACACGGCGGTCGCCGCCGGGTCCTTCAAGACGCTCGCCGCGGCCCTGAAGGCCGCCGGGCTCGTCGACACGCTCAAGGGCGCGGGCCCGTTCACGGTGTTCGCGCCGACAGACGAGGCCTTTGCCAAGCTCCCCGCCGGCACGGTCGAGAACCTGCTCAAGCCGGAGAACAAGGCTCAGCTGGCGTCGGTCCTCACCTACCACGTCGTCTCCGGGCGCGTGACATCGTCGGACGTCGTCAAGCTCACCACCGCCGCGACGGTGAACGGGCAGCGCGTCGACATTCTCGCCAAGAACGGCGAAGTCACCCTCGACGGCAAGAGCAAGGTCGTCAAGGCCGACATCGCCTGCTCCAACGGCGTGATCCACGTCATCGACTCGGTGATCCTCCCCGTGCAGAAGGACCTGCTGCAGGTCGCGGGCGACGCCGGATCCTTCACGATCCTCGCCAAGGCCATCCAGGCCGCGGGCCTCGTCGACGCCCTCAAGTCCAAGGGCCCCTTCACCGTCTTCGCCCCCACCGACGAGGCCTTCCAGAAGCTCCCCGCCGGCACCATCGAGAACCTCCTCAAGCCGGAGAACAAGGAGAAGCTCGCCTCGATCCTGAAGTTCCACGTGATCGCCGGCGCGGCCTACGCCGACTCCGTCGTCAAGCTCACCGAAAGCCCCAAGACCCTCGAGGGCCAGACCTTCCAGATCAAGGTCAAGGACGGCAAGGTGACCATCGGCAACACCGCGGCCATGGCCTCCGTTTCCGCAACCGACATCGAGGCCTCCAACGGCGTCATCCACGTCATCGACACGGTCCTGATGCCCAAGTGATCCCGCCCCGAGTATCGTCCCCGGCTCCGACCCTGTCGTCGGAGTCGGGGCTTTTTCGTGCTTGAAAGGACCGGGGCGCATGAGCGATCAAACTTCAATGTCCACCCGCCAGCTTGCCCACGCCCTCGGCGTCAGCGAGTCGTCGGTCAAGCGGTGGGTCGACGACGGCGAGATCTCCGCCGAGCGCACCGCCGGCGGCCACCGCCGCATCCCCGTTTCCGCGGCCGTCGGATTCATGCGCACCCGCCGCCTCCGCCCCGCCAAGCCCGACGCCCTGCCCCTCACCGAAACGCCCGACCTCGGCCTCGTGGACTCCGCCTCTTCCGCCGCCCTCCACGACGCCCTGGTGGAAGACAACGCCCCCGCCGCGCGGGCCATCATCTGCGGCCGCTTCATGTCCGGCGCGTCCGTCGCCGCCATCGGCGACGGCCTCCTCCGCCCCGTGCTCCAGCGCATCGGCGAACTCTGGAACAACGACCCGCGCGGCATCCTGGTCGAGCACCGCGCCGTCCAGTCCTGCTCACAGGCCCTGGCCCAGATCGCCGCGTGGATCCCCGAGCCCGCCGCCGAGGCGCCCGTCGCCGTCACCGCCGCCGGACCCGCCGATCCCTACATGCTCCCCCCCTTGCTCGCCTGCATGACCCTGCGAGAGTGCGGCATGCGCGCCATCAACCTCGGCCCCACCACGCCGCTGCCCACCGTCGAGCTCGCCATCGCCCAGTACGCCGCCGCTCTCTGCGTCCTCAGCGTCAGCGTCAATCAGGAGGCCGCCGCCTCCGCCGCGTGGAGCTCCCTGCACAAACGCGCGGCTGCCGCCGGCTGCCGCGTCGTGGTCGGCGGACGCTGCGTCGCATCGCTCGGCGATCGCGCCGCCCCCTGCGCCCAGGTTGTCGGCTCCATGTCCGAACTCGCGGCCTACGCCGCCGGGCTCGTCGAGGGCGCTCGCCGGCCCGCCCCGCGCCCCCGACCCCGCGCCAGAGGAAAACGATCATGAACCCGCTCGGGTCACCTATCTCGGAGCACGTCGAGGACTGGCACGCGCTCGACCATCGGCGCATCCGCCTCATCGACGTGCTACCCATCCTCTTCATCCACGCCATCTGTCTCGGCGTGATCTGGACCGGCTGGAGCTGGCCGGCGGTGATCGTCGCCGTCGCCCTCTACTGGGCACGCATGTTCGTCATCACCGCGTTCTACCACCGCTATTTTTCCCACCGAACCTTCAAGACCCACCGCATCGTCCAGTTTCTCTTCGCCCTCTTCGGCACCTCCGCGGCCCAGCGCGGCCCGCTCTGGTGGGCGGGCCATCACCGCGAGCACCATCGCCACTCCGACCACGAGCCCGATCCGCACTCCCCCTGGTGGCGCGGCGTCCTCTGGTCCCACACCGCCTGGTTCCTCACCCAGAAGGGGCAGGCCGTCAACTGGAAGGCCATCCCGGACTGGCAGAAGTACCCCGAGCTCGTATGGCTTGAGCGGTATCACCTCGTGGGGCCCGCCTTGCTGGCGGTGTGCCTCGCCGCGCTGGGATGGGCCCTCGGCGCGTGGATGCCGGAACTGCACACCGGTCCCGCGCAGATGCTCGTGTGGGGCGTCGGCGTCTCCACCACCGTGCTCTACCACGCCACGTTCACCATCAACTCGCTCTCCCACACCATGGGCTCGCAACGCTTCGCCACCGGCGACGATAGCCGCAACAACTGGTTCCTCGCCCTGCTCACCCTCGGCGAGGGGTGGCACAACAACCATCACTTCCACCCCGGCACGGTCCGGCAGGGCTTCTACTGGTGGGAGTTTGATCCCGCCTACTGGATCCTCCGCCTCCTCGCCGTGTTCGGCATCGTGTGGGAGCTGCGACCCGTCCCGGCATGGGTGTACGAGAAGGCCGCCACCCCCCCGCGCCCGCCCCGGGGTGGACCGTGAGAATCGCCATCGTCGGCTCGGGGATCAGCGGGTTGACGTGCGCCTATCTCCTCGCGCCCGCGCACGAAGTCACGCTCTTCGAAAGGGACGACCGCCTCGGCGGCCACACCAGCACCGTGCCCGTTTCCCACGAGGGCCGCACGCTCCCGGTCGACACCGGCTTCATCGTCTTCAACGAGCGCAACTATCCCAACTTCTGCCGGCTGCTCGCACGGCTCGGCGTCGCGTCGCGCCCGACGACCATGTCCTTCAGCGTCCGCGACGACGAGAGTGATTTCGAGTACGGCGGCAACTCTGTCGCCGGCCTCATCGGCGCATGGACCAACCCCCTCCGCCCGCGATGGTGGGGGATCATGCGCGGCGTCGCGCGCCTCGGGCCGGCCGGTCAGGCCCTCCTCCGCGAGGTCAGCGACGACGCCACGATCCAGGACCTCTGCGACTCCGGCCGTTTCTCGCGGGCCTTTCTCGAGGGCTACCTCGTCCCGATGGCCGCCGCCATCTGGTCGGCCCCGCGCGAGAGGCTGATGCGGTTCCCCGCCAGATTCTTCCTCCGCTTCTTCGACAACCACGGCATGCTCGACCTGCGGCGCCGCCCCGAGTGGCGCACAGTTGTCGGCGGCTCCCGCACCTACATCGACGCCATGCGCGGCGTGATCGGGCCCTCCGTCCGCACCAGCCGTCCGGTCCGATCCATCTCCCGAGACCCGCGCGGCGTACTCGTTCGGACCGCCGCAGCCGAAGACCGCTTCGATCACGTCATTCTCGCGGCCCACGCCGACGAGTCGCTCAAGCTCCTCGCCGACGCAACCCCCGCCGAACGCGAGATTCTCGCCGAGCTGCCCTACCAGCCCAACGACGTCATCCTGCACACGGACGCGACGCTCCTGCCGCGTCGGAAGCGCTGCTGGGCCGCGTGGAACTATCTCGCGTCCCCGGATCCGTCCCGCCCCGCCATCGTCACGTACAACATGACGATCCTGCAGGGGCTTGAGACGCGCACGCCCCTGTGCGTCACGCTCAACGCCGCCGAACGCATCGATCCCGCCCGCGTCATCCGCCGGCTCTCCTACGCCCACCCGCTCTACACCCTCGCGGGAGACGCGGCCCGCGCCCGCTGGAACCAGATCAGCGGCGCGAACAACACCCACTTCTGCGGCGCGTACTGGGGCAATGGCTTCCACGAAGACGGCGTCAACAGCGCCCTGCGGGTCTGCGAGCGTCTGGGGGTGACACTGTGACCCTCCACAGCGCGATCTATGTCGGCCACATACGCCATCGCCGCCGCGAGCCCGCGCGCACGTTCACCTTCCCGCTCTTCATGGTCTACCTCGACCTCGCGGAACTCGACCGCGTGTTCTCACTCACCCGCCTCTGGGGCCGGGGCTGCCTCTGCCCGGCACGCTTCCGGCGAGAGGACTACCTCGGCCCGCACGACCTCTCTCTCGATGAGAGCGTGCGCCGCCGCGTCGAGCAGCACCTCGGGCGTCGCCCCACCGGCCCGATCCGGATGCTCACCCACCTGCGCTACTTCGGGCACATCTTCAATCCCGTCACGTTTTACTACTGCTTCGACGAGCACGAGAACATCACCGCGATCGTCGCCGAGATCACCAACACCCCGTGGAAGGAGCGGCACGCCTACGTCCTCGACGCGGCGAATCTCCCCAGCCGCGCCGGCCGTCCGATGCGCTGGCGTTTCGGCAAGGAGTTCCACGTCTCCCCCTTCCTCCCGCTCGATCTCGAGTACGACTGGACCTTCGCCCCACCCGGCGACTCCGTCTTCGTCCACATGAACGTGCGCGACCGCCGCCCCGCCGCGCCGCGCACGTTCGATGCGACGCTCTCCATGGAGCGCCGGGCCATCACTCCCGCCAGCCTCCGGGCCGTGCTTCTCCGCTACCCCCTCATGACCGCGCAGGTGGTGCTCAAGATCCACCTCGAAGCCCTGAAGCTCTGGCTCCGCCGCGCCCCGGTCTTCTCTCATCCCGGTCCCGCCGCGCCCATTCCCGCCACGCACTCCGGAGGTCGTCCATGACCACGCTCCCCGCCACATCTCCCGACTCACTCGCAACCACGACCATCCGCCAGCGCGCCGCCCGAGCCCGCCCCTCGCCCGGCCTCCTCGAATCTCTCGGGCGCCGCCTCGTCCACGCCGCCCTCGCCCGGATGACCCACGGCGGCATCCGGCTCATCGACGAGACAGGAACGGCCTCCTTCGAGCCCGCCGCTCCGTCCGGCGGGGCGCCAATCGTCACCGTCCGCGTCATCGATCCCGCCTTCTACGCCGCCGTGGCCTTCGGCGGAAGCACGGCCGTGGCCGAGTCCTACATGGACGGCGCCTGGCAGACCGACGATCTGCCCGCCCTCATCGAAATCGCCACCGTAAACATGTCCGCGACCGACACGCTCGAAGGTCCGCTCGCCCGCCTGCTCGCCCCCATCTCGATGGCCGCGTACTGGCTCGATCGCAACACGCGCAGCGGCAGCCGCCGCAACATCGTCGCCCACTACGACCTCGGCAACGACTTCTTCCGCCTCTTCCTCGATCCCACCATGACCTACTCCTGCGCCATCTTCGAGAACGGCGCAACCACGCTCGAAGCAGCCCAGCGCGAAAAGATCGACCGCGCCTGCCGAAAACTCCGTCTCCAGCCCGCCGATCACCTCCTCGAGATCGGCACCGGCTGGGGCGAGATGGCCCTGCACGCCGCCACGCGCTACGGCTGCCGCGTCACCACGACAACCATCTCCGACGAGCAGCACCGCCTCGCCACCGCACGCGTCCGCGACGCGGGCCTCGCCGATCGAATCACCGTCCTCAAGTCCGACTACCGCGACCTCACCGGCTCCTTCGACAAGATCGTCAGCATCGAGATGCTCGAAGCCGTCGGCGCCGAGAACATCCCCGGCTACTTCGCCCACTGCTCGCGATTCCTGAAGCCCGATGGCGCGGCCCTCATCCAGTCCATCGTCATCCGCGACCAGTTCTTCCTTGCCGCCGCTCGCCGCCAGGACTTCCTCAAGAAGTACATCTTCCCCGGAAGCTGCCTCCCGGGCGTCGCCGCGATCATGAACGCCGTGAACCGCCGCACCGACCTCCGCCTCTGGCACATGGAGGACATCGGCCCGCACTACGCCACCACCCTCCGCCTCTGGCGCGAGGCCTTCCTCGCCCGCCTCGACGATGTCCGCCGCCTCGGCTTCGACGACCGCTTCATCCGCATGTGGGAGTACTACCTCGCCTACTGCGAGGGAGCCTTCCGCGCCCGCCACGTCGGCGATGTGCAGCTCCTCCTCACCAAGCCCATGTGCCGCATCCCGCCGGCGGGAGTGGGGGAGGCACACGGGTGAAGCGATGGCTCCCCATCATCGCCAACGTCGTGCTCTTCGACGCCCTCTGGACGCTCGCGGTCCTCGGCGCGGGAAAGCCGTGGTGGTGGGCCGCGCCCGTGCTGATCGTTCTCAGCGGGACCATTCAACTTCGATGGTCGCCGGCTCCACGCACCGAGGCGATTGTGATCCTCCTGGGCGCGACGATCGGCGTCGCGCTCGACGCTCTGGCGAACACCCTCGGGCTCTTTCGCTACTGCTCCCCCTCCCGCCTCGAGTTCTTCCTGGTGTTCATCTCGTTGTGGATCAACTTCGGCACCACGCTTCGTCCCAGCCTGAGTTGGATGTGGACGCGGCCGGTCATCGCCGCGGTGCTCGGCGGCATCGGGGGCCCGCTCGCGTACTGGATGGCCATGCGGCTTGGGGCCATCACGCCCAACGAACCGTCGTGGCGGGCGCTCGCCTGGTGTGGCGCGCAATACGCCCTCGCCCTTCCACTCTGGATGCTCGCCGCCTCCACCCTCATCCCCGCTTCCCGCGCACCAACTCCTCCATCGTCCGCGCCCGCATCCCCGCCCACGCAAGGTACACCAGCGTCGTGAGATTCCCCAGCAGCAACAGCCCGATCACCCACGGCGCGGCCCGTCCCACGCTCCGCTCGCGATACCCGATCCACGCCGCCACCAGCGCCAGCCCCGCGTACAGGTCCACCATCGTCGTCACGCCCCACCACGTATCCACGGTCGCGCGAAGCCCTGCCCCCAGCGACATCTCCATCGACGAGCGGGCAATCAATCCAACAAGCACCACCGCCCACACGCCCGCGATCACTCCAACCACTCGAACAACGTTCATCGGCCGCCTCCCGTCAGCAGTCCGCAAGCCCCGCACCCGGACCACCGGAGATCATCCTTGACTCTTCAATGGCCCGATCAACTCCTCTGGATCGCCGTCGCCGCCGCGACGGTCATGCTCATCTTCTGGGCCATCCAGCTCCGCACTCGCGACGCCGGCGTGGTCGATGTCGGCTGGGCCGCGTGCCTCGGCGCGGCCGCCGCCTTCTGCGCCCTGACCGGCCCCGGCGACCCCGCCCGCCGCGCCATCATCGGCGCCATGGGCGCGATCTGGGGAGCCCGTCTGGCCATCCACCTCCTGCTCGACCGAGTCCTGCGCGGCCCCGAGGACGGCCGCTACCAGATGATGCGCGAAAAACTCGGCGCCCGCGCCGCCCCCGTTTTCCTCGCATTCTTCGAGGCCCAGGCCCTGCTCGTGGTCATCCTCGCGGCCCCCTTTGTGCTCGCCGCCCGCGACACTCGCCCCGGCCCCGCCCTCCTCGATTGGCTCGGTCTCGCCGTCTGGTGCATCGGCCTCATCGGCGAGTCCATCGCCGACGCCCAGCTCAAGTCCTTCAAGGCCCGCCCCGACTCGCGCGGCCGCGTCTGCGACGTCGGCCTGTGGCGATACTCGCGCCACCCGAACTACTTCTTCGAATGGCTGATGTGGATCGGCTATGCCACGGTGGCCACCACCGCGCCGCTCGGCTGGCTCGCATGGTCCGCCCCCGCCCTCATCCTGCTCTTCGTCCTGAAGCTCACCGGCATCCCGCCCACCGAGGCCCGCGCCCTGCGCTCACGCCCCGAGGCCTACCGCCGCTACCAGCAGACCACCTCCGCCTTCTTCCCTTGGTTCCCCCGCCCCGCGCCGCAGTCGGAGTCGAACACATGACACACGCCGCCACACTCCCGCGCCAGCTCGCCGCCTCCCGCCCCGCCGCCCACGCCGCGTGGTACGAAACCCTCCTCGACCGCGGCCTGATCCCCGACGCCCTCCTCCGCGCCGGAATCCGCCGTCGCCTGTGGGCCCGCATCCGCGACGAAGAGCGCGGCGGCGTCGACGCCCACTGGGCCCGCACCCGCGCCCTCATCGCCGACCTCTCCCGCGCTCCCGTCGCCATCCACACCCGCGAGGCCAACGAGCAGCACTACGAGCTCCCGCCTGAGTTCTTCCGCCTCTGCCTCGGCCCGCGACTCAAATACAGCGGCGCGTTCTGGCCAGAGGGCGTCTCCACTCTCGCACAAGCCGAAGAGGCCATGCTCGACCTCACCTGCGCCCGCGCCGGTCTCGCCGACGGCATGGACATCCTCGAACTCGGCTGCGGCTGGGGCTCGCTCACGCTCCGGATGGCCGAGAAGTATCCCAGCGCCCGAATCACCGCCATCTCGAACTCCCGCCCCCAGCGCGAGTTCATCCTCGCCGAGGCCGCCCGCCGCAACCTCCGCCCACCCACCGTCATCACCGCCGACGTCAACGACCTGTCCCTCACCGATCGCTTCGACCGCGTCGTCTCCGTCGAGATGTTCGAGCACGTCAAGAACTATCGCACCCTCCTCGCCCGCATCGCCTCCTGGCTCAGGCCCGACGGCCGACTGTTCGTCCACATCTTCTCCCACGCCCGCATCGCCTACCACTTCGAGCCCGACGATTGGATCGGCCGCTACTTCTTCACCGGCGGCACCATGCCCTCCGACGATCTCCTTCTGCACTTCACCGACCACCTCGCCGTCAAGGAGCACTGGCGCGTCGGCGGCGAGCACTACGCCAGAACCGCCCGCGCCTGGTTGAACAACCTCGACGCCCGCGGCGACGAAGCCCTCGCGATTCTCCGCGAGCACTACGGCAACGACGCCCCAGCCTGGCTCAACCGCTGGCGAGTCTTCTTCATCGCCTGCGAGGAACTCTGGGGCCTCAACCGCGGCCGCGAGTGGATCGTGTCCCACTATCTCTTCGGCAGGTCCACCACTTGAGCTCGCGCCATGCCGTCACGACGCCCCGTTCCCCCGCAAGCACCCCGGCGCAACCGCAGCTCGGCGACCAAATGAAAAACCCCCGCAGTCCGCGGGGGTCATCAATGGGCCTGGCAGGAGTCGAACCTGCGACCTCACCCTTATCAGGCACCCTTTGGAATCCGGACGATTAGCACAGAAGTCCTAAGCTTGCGGTAGTGTGGCGCAGACCGACGAGATTCTCAAACTCTCTCACGGCGTCGCGTTTCTGAGCGTTTTGTCGCAGTACCAAAACAGTAAACCGGTATCAACCCGGTACGGCAGTTCATCTCCCCGAGTTGCGCCGCAGCCAAGCGATTCGAGCGTGCATCGGTCGGTCATCTAACGCGCGAGCAGATCCAAGCCGTGCTGGACGCTCCCGATGTCTCGACCCGGGCGGGCCTGCGGGACCGGGTTCTCCTGGTCCCGATATGCAACGCCGGGGCACGCCTCTCGGAGAACCGCAAGCTCAAGACGCTGGTGGTGGATTCCGGCCCCGGAAACGATCGCTGCCGGGCCGCCCTTCACTTCGCTCCGGTCGGCCTGGCAGCGGGGTGCGGAGGTGCTCGGACTCTCATCGACTCTCGAACGCAAACCGGGGAAAGGTCGCTCGAATTCATAGAGGTTCGGGCGTCTTTTTGTTGGTCGCATACGCAGAGCTTGCCAGTCGTGACCTCCACTCAAGCCCTGCAACGGAGCTGTGGGTACGCAAGGATTACGAGTGCCGTGCACTTATTGGGCAATATGTTGGCCATTGTCCGGCGGCGAAGTACACTCTGAGTGTGACGCTGGCATTCAAACCCGTTCCGCCGGCCATCCCGGTCCTGCCCGTCGGAACCGGTGTTGCGAGTACGATAACCGAAATGCCCCGTCCTCGGAAATCCGCAACCGCGACTCGCCCAGCGCCCGGGGACAACGGAAGCGTTGATGGGCCCATCGCACCCGGTTCCTCGACGGCGTCAGACATCCAGCCCGCGGCCACTGTGGCGGATCGGACGGCCGACGACCGGAAGAAGTTCGAGTCCGATTCAAGGGCGGTGATCGGCAGGCTTTCCAAAGCGATCTCCGAGGTCATCGGATCGCTTCCCCAGCAGATCGTTCAGGCGAGGCAACTGGAACGATTGCTCGGCGTGGACTATTCGCTGGCGTGGCAGGCCCTCAAGGTGTCGACCGCGCCCGAAGCGTTCGCGGTGGGCATCCACGTGCCGCGCCCCGCTCCCATGGACCGCCTGCTGAGGGCCGCGGCCAAGCACGGGGCGGCGACGGCCGCCATCGAGAACGCTCGAGCCGCGTACGCCGAGTTCGAGTCGCTTGTCAGGCGGTATGCAGGCGAGACGATGCGTCGTGGCAGGCGGGAGAGCGGCGGACTGGGGGGCGCGAGCTCGGGGGGCGGACGGGCCGCGTTCGACTCCATGATCGCGGGAATGCAGGAGCACGGCTCGCCGAGCCTCGACCTGAAGCATCGCCGACTCGCGTTCCGGGCGAACAGCTACATCTGGGGAATCCAGTGCAGCGTGCGCATGTTCACCTGCATCCTGCACCCGGGAAGGGCGTCCGGGAGCATCGATCTGCTCGGGCTCGACGGATGGATCGGTCTGCACGCCACGCGCCCGGGCGCCGGCCTGTCCGTGTATTCGACGGCGCAACTCACGCACCCGCCTGGATCGCGTGAGGACGAGCTGGCGGCGTCGGAAACCAGCCACGTGGGCGCCCCGACGGTGCTGCGAGAGTTCACTTCTCCCAGCGCGCTGTCCCTGGAAGAGGAGCAGCGGACCAAGCAGGCTCGCGTTACCCGGATCAACCTGGGCGGGCTGGGCAAGTCGTCTCAGATCAACGTGTTGATGGCCAATCGCGCATACCACGTCGAGCAGTACGACGACCCCGAGAGCCGCGAGTTCGCATTCATGGCCATGGTAACCCGCCCCATGGAGATGCTGCATCTGGACATGCTCATCCCCGCCGGTTGGTCGATGCACGAGACCGCCGGCGCGGCCGTGTTCGGCGACATGGACGACTTCAAGCGGGCGGCCGAGGAACGCCCGGAGGACCGCCTGCCCATGCGTACAACCGTCGAGCAGTTCCAGGGGGCGCTGGAGGTGCCGCGGGCGATCGAGATCCCGCGGTACCCTGAGATCGTGCAGCGAGGAATCGAGTTGGCCGGCGTGGTCGGAAGGCGATTCGACATGTATCGCCTGCGCGTCCCGTACCCAGTGCTGCACTCGATGGTGAAGCTCTCGGTGAGGATGAACGAGATGCCCCTTCGCTGATCCGATGCGCGCCGCCGCCGCGGCCTTCTTCGCCCAGGACACGCGCAGCCTCCCGCCCGCACAAGCCCGTGTGCGGGGATCATCGTATCGAAACTGCCAATAAAGAACCCCTCCCGGCCGGAGCCGGGAGGGGCGTGACAGGCATCGAGAAGGGGTCGCTGAAGACGCGGCCGACCGTGGGAAGGGGGGGGAAGGGGCTCAGCGACGGCGGCGGATGGCCAACAAGCCGCCGATTGCGAGCAGGGACGCCGCGCCGGGTGCGGGAATGATGTTGTAAAGAACAACGTCGTTGCCGCCCGAGATTGCGCCGGTGGCCGAGTTGCCGACGTAGCTGATCTGGGCCGACCAGACGGTGTCCCAGGCGACCGTGGACCCGCTCGTGGGAAGGCCATCGAACGCGCCGACGATCGCGTCGGTGCCGTCGTTCTTGATGATGAACAGCAGATCGCTGTTGGAGAAGGAGGAGAAGTAGTTCGGCAGCGACGACAGTAGCAGCGTCGATCCGCCCAGCGTCACGGTGCCGGTGACGTTCACCTGATCGTGGAAGCCCATGCCGTCGCCCGCCGTCGGGCCGTCGATCTCGATCGCGAGCACGGCCGTGGAGCTGAGCGTGAGGTAGCCGGTGTCGAGGATGGCGGGGCTGTTGCCGGGGGCCAGCGTGCCGCCCGCGAGAATCTTGACGGGAGAGTTAATCGTGCCCGAACCGCCGAGCGTCGCTCCGGCGTTCACCGTGATCGAGTTGGTGGAGAACGTGCCGAGGACGCCGTCGACCTGGAGCGTGCCGCCAGCCACGGTGATGGAGCCAGCGTAGGTGCTCGAGCCGTTGACGGTGAGCGTCCCCGCGCCGTTCTTGGTCAGCATGAACGTCAGAGCCTGGGAAGCGCCGCCACCGGTGCCGACGCCGCCGGAGCCGTTCAGGCCCGGAAGGCTGATGCTGTTCCCCTGCGTGTCAATGGTGCTGCTGGCGACGACCGTCGGGGCGGCCGCGAACGCAAGATTGGCGCTCGCTTGGAGCGTGCCACCGTTGAGGAACACCGTTCCCGTGCCCAGTTGGTTGGGGTTGCTGATGCGCAGGATGCCCTGCGAGATCAGGGTGCCGCCGCCATAGGTGTTCGCGGCGGGGTTGGTCAGTTCGACGATGCCTGTCGCGCTCGAATACGCGGCGCCGCCGAACTGCATCTGGCCCGAACCGCTGATCTGGCCCGGGATCCGCAGCACCGCGTCCGGGATGCTCGTGCCGATGGTGCCGTTGGACGCGTTCACCGTGATCGAGCGGTTGTTGCCCGCGTCGCTGAGGCTGGCGGTCGCGGCCAGGATCGGGTTGTACATCAACTGCCCGCCGCCGAGAGTAACGTCGCCCGCGGCCAGCCCGCCGCCATTGTTGCCGAGCTGGTTGTTCTCGGTAAACGTGACGCCGGCGTTGCCCTGGACGAACAGGCCGCCCGTGAACGTGTTCGGGCCGGAGTTGGAAAAGTTCAACTGGTAGTTCGTGCCCGCGCCCAGCGATCCCACGGCCAGTCCGCCCGCCCCGGACCACGCGCTCGTGCCCGCGAACACCATCGGGGCGCCGAGGTGAACGTACGCGCCGTTGGGCGTGCTCAGCATCAGGTCGAAGCAGTCGAGTTCCTGCGACATCGCGATCGCGCCGCTGTTCACGGTGAGCACGTCGCCCGCGGCCGCGCTGCTCAACGTCTGCAGAGCGTTGGACGCGTAGCTGTTGATGGCCTGCCCGCCGGCGTTGACGGTCTGCGTCGCGCCCGCGCTGGTCGAGCGGACATTGGCGCCGGAGGCAACCCCTGAGAGCGTGTCCAGAGCCCCCAGCGACACAACCTCGGTCGCGGTATTGAGCGGCCGGAAGCCGTTGGCGTCGTAGGTCATGAAGTTCTGCGGGTCGGTCGAGGAGACCGAGGTCGCGTTGCCCGCCCACGGCACCACGCTGCGGGTCGTGCCGCCGCTGGTCGTGTCGGGCGTGAGGTTGGAGAAGAAGATCCGCTCGCCGACGCCGGGTGCTCCGCCGATGGACCCCGTGCCCGTGGCCGGAGCCCGGAACAGCATCATCGCGTTGTCCGTCCGCGTCAGGCTGCCGAAGTTGAGCGTCGTCCCCGTGCTCGCGCCGGCCGCGGCGCTGCCGGTGATTGTCATGACACCCGAAGCCCCAACGTCGCCCATCGTCTCAGTGATCCCGGCGCCCGCGTTGGTGCCGGTGGTGTACTGGAATCGACCGCTGTTGAACGTCAGCGGAACGGTGCCGAGTCGGCCGGTGGTCGCGGCGGTTGTCGCGGGCTGGTTCATCGTCAGCGCAGCGCCGTTGCTCAGGGAGATGCTCGAGGCATTCTGCAGCGAACCGCCCGCCGCCGTCGTTGTGCCGATTGTCAGCGTCGTGCCGTTGGCCGAACTGAAGACGCGCGGCGAAAGGGTGTGGCCGACCAACTGGGCGCCCGGGGTGCCCACGGTCATCGCGCCGGTATACGTCGTCTGTGGGGCGGCAAGGGTGAGGCCGCCCGTCGAGCCGCCGGTGACCGAGAGGAGCAGCGAGCCGTTTCCCGTCAGTTGGCCGGCGGTGCCCAGCGTCATCGTCGACGAGTTGAATGTCTGGTTGGTGCCGAAGTCGAGGCCGCCGTTGCCGGCGACGGTGATGACGCGCGAGGCGCCCAGGTTCATGTTGCTGGCGCCCGAACTGCCGAACACTCGAAAAGTGCCGCCGGTATTGATCGTGATGTCGTTGGCCGCGTTGCCGAGGGCCGTGTCCGAGCCCGTGGACAGAACCCCGCCGTTGACGGTCAGGTTGCCGGTGAAGGTATTGGTTGTGGTTCCGAGCAGGTGGAGCGTGCCGACGCCGCTCTTGACGATCCCTCCGGTGATCGTGCTGTTGATCACTCCCTGGATGTTCATGTTGCCCTGCCCCGTGACGGTGATCGAACCGCCCGTGGTCAGCCGGGAAACGGTGCCGTTCAGGGTCAACGAGTTGAGACCGAACACCGCGTTGTTGTCGATCGTCAGGTTCGACGAGAATCGCAACGCGGCGCTGAAGATATTGCCGCCGCCGACGGTCGACGAGGCGATTCCCAGGCTCCCGGACCCGATGTTGAGGAAGTCATCGCCGAACGCATTGGCCAGCGTGATCGTTCCCGACAACGTGTAGAACGCTGTCGACGAAGTCGCCGAACCGGTGTTGAGCATCCTGATTCCGGCCGCGGTGGTGGTGTTGCTGGCGCTCGCGTAGCGTGCCGCGGTCAGCGCCCCCAGGAACTGCGCCTCGCTGCCATTGACCCACTGTGCGGTCCCATCATTCCAGTTGGTGAGCGTGAGGTTCCACGGCGCCGGTGTGATCACGGTGCCTGTGTTGTTCCAGGTGTACACGGCCTGTCCGTGGGCCATGCCGGCCAGCGATAATGCCGCGCCCGCGACGACAACCATCGCCGACCGACGCGCGCGCAGACCATCCATCTTGAAGTTCACCATGGTCACTCTCTCCTCATCGCGCCGGCAAGGCACGATATTTCCTGTTTTCCAGCCTTCGACACGGGCCTGCGCCCGCGGGGCGTATCCACCCGGTCTCTTGACGCCGCTCAATCCACCGGGAGGCTCATCTCAATCCGGATTGGCCAGCGTCCCCGTTTGGAACGTCCGCATTGGGCAATACACTCCGCAATATGGTCCACATCCGGCGGACAGGCAAACGAAACTCGTGACATTCCTGACATATTCGAAAATGCCCTCCGTTTTCCCTGGACGCGACTGGACCGTGGGCAAGTTCGTCCCTGCCCGTCTTCCCATGCTCACGGGTGCCTCGATCCGTACCACCCGTCGTCCCAGGTGCTCAGCGCGGCGAAGTACTCCTCGGCTCGGTGGGCCGCATGGCCGTCGAGGTAGAGCGCGGCCGCGCCGCGGTCGTGGGCGCGCGGGTTGATGCGATAGTCGTTCGGCGAGCGCGTGATGTGGCGCGGCAGCCAGACGTCGTAGCACTGACCCATCGATAGATCGGTGCTGCCTTGGGCCCGGAAGGACGTGAAGAGGATGTCGCCGGGGTCCTCGGCCAGGTCGGTGAGGTAGAGCATCGCGGCCGGGAACGGGATCAGGTACGCGGGCATTGGTCCCCGCCGAAAGGACGGGTCGCTCTCGCCCCTCTCGTCGGGGACACCCGGCGAGAGAAACGCGAATCCGTTGAGGACGTAATGAACACGGTGCGGGCCGGCGGGACGTGCCGGGCACCAGTAGTACGGGGCGACCGCGAACAGATCGTCGGGATCGACGCCCGGAGAGCAGCGGGGGTCGAGGTAGGGGCGGAACGCCACGTTCCACGGGATCTTGTCGCGCAGCGTCTGCGGCGTGATTCCGATCGTCGCCTCGCGCGGGATGTACCCCTTGTTGTCGTGCTCGTACATCGCCGCCGTCAGTCCGATTTGCCGAACCTGCGAGAGGCACGCCGCGGACCGCGCGGCCGACCTTGCCTTGCCGAGTGCGGGCAACAGCAGGCCGACCAGGATCGCGATGACAGCGATCACCACAAGCAGTTCGATCAGGGTGAATGCCCGAACGCACGCGGTCACTTCAGTGCGTCGGGTCATGCGGAAGTCTCTCGTTCGAGGCAAGTCAGAGAGTGGGGGGGCGGGGAAGGAGGGAGACGAGGGGGAGGTCCCATTGCTGGGGTTCCAACGGCGAGCCGATGGGGCCTTTCGGTCAGACGAGTTGGCTCAGCAGACTAGACGTCGCCCATCCGGCAGGAACTCGTGGTATTCCTGAGAATGTGGGGAATATTTTGCGGACGCGCTTGCGTGAGAAGCGGATCTGGCTCATATTGTGTAGTGTATTGCCCAATGCACTCGCGGCCACCAAACCGCCGATCAAACCGCGGCACGTGAAGTTCCTCCATGGCTGAGGAAGCGTCCGCGCGTACACGTGCTTGTCGGGCGGGTCTTCGTGGCAGCGTGCCGCGAAGCGGGAGCTGGTGCGGCAAGGAACCGGGTAAGGAACAGGCCACATGAAGATCCACGAGATGCTGATGGTCGCGGCGGCGGGGACGATGCTCTCGGCGGCGGGCGCTTCGGCGCAGACGTCCGCATTGAAGATCTACCAGATCTATGGCGGCGGCGGCAACCCCGGCGCGACGTACACCTCCGACTGCGTCGTGCTGTTCAACTCGGGCGCGTCGCCCGCGAGCCTGAACGGGTGTTCACTCCAGGTGCCCACCGGGGCGGGGGCCACCACGTGGCCTGTCCCCGCCAGCACGACGTATCGCGTCAACCTGCCCAACGCCACGGTTCTGCCCGGCAAGTTCTACATGGTGCAGACCTTCACGCTTTCCGGCGGTGCGGGAGTGCCGCTGACTCCGACGCCCGACTTCGTGGCCAATACCCTGAACCTTGCCACCACCGAGGGCAAGATTGCGCTCATGAGTTCGACCGCGGCCGGGACCGGCGCGTGCGCCGGAACGCCCGTGGGGAGCGGCGGCGCGGTCATCGATTTCGTCAGCTTCGGGAACAACAACGGCGGGGCCGGAACCTGCAACTCGGCAACCCAGATGTCCTCCGATCTCTCGGTCACGACCTGGGCGACGCGCGTGAACTCAGAGGGTGCGCCATTCTGTCCGCAGGACATCGACGATCACGGCGTGGACTTCGCCATCGGCACCGAGCCATTCAAGAACAGCGCCTCCGCCGCGGTGCCGTGCGTAATCCCAGCGGGCACCGACCTGGGCATCGCCATCGTCCCTGGCAGCGAGCAGATCAACATCGGAACCGATCTCACCTACAACGCCACGGTCACGAACTACGGCCCGAATCCCGCTACCGCCTTCACGGTCTCGGTCACGATCCCGTCCTCGGGCGTGACGGTGAACCCCGCCGGCACGACGGCCGGCTACGCGCAGGTGGGCAATGTCCTGACGTGGACCTTTGCCGGCTCGCTTGCCAACTTCGCCACCCAGGTGTACACGGTGCAACTCACGACCACCGCGCACGCGGTATTCGCCGCCAGCGCGACCGTCGGCGCGGCCACCCCGGCCGATCCCGGTCCGACAAACGACGCGGCGACCGCCGCTCTGGTCCGCGTCTGGGACCCGGCCTCCGGCAAACTCTTCGCGGCGCAGGCCAACAACGAGGCGAACGCCGTCTCGAAGATGAAACGCATCGACGTCGTGACCGGGGCGTTCCAGGACCTCACGGCGTTCAACCGGAGTTTCTCCGGCATCGCGGCCGACGACACGCGACAGGTCTTCTGGGTGACCTCGAACGGTCCGGTCTTCAACAACGGCACTGGCAACTCCAACACCGGCGAGGAACTCTGGTTCGTTCCGTACTACACGGGCGAGCCCGAGAAAGTCGCAACTATTACCTACAACGGCCAGAAGCAGTGGATCTACTCCCTGGCGTTCGACGGGACGACGCTCTACGGCATCGACACCTACGACCTCGACGCTTCGCCCGAGGGGCTGTACTCCATCGACCTCACCACGGGCGCGACAACCTTGGTTGCGGACTTCGGTGCCTGCGGCTCCGGCGACATCGATCAGGATGTCTACATGGCGGGTCTCGATTTCAGTTTCAGCAACTCCACCTTCTACGTCACGCAGGACAGCAATCCCGGAATCGGCGGCTATGGCCGCGGCCTTTACTCCACCGATCTGGCGGGCAACTTCACGTTCGTCTCGTCGTATCCCTCACCTTTCCCTGGCAGCGAGGGGGGCATCGACGTGGCCGGATTGGCTGCGGGCGAGGGCAAGCTGTACCTGGTTGTTGATGAACCCGGTGAGATCGCCGTCTTCAACATCGCCACCGCGTCGTACGAACCGAGCATCGCGGCGCCTTGGACAGTAGGAACACCCGGTGGTGGTGCGGCCTACACCGCCCTGGTCGCGAATCCCCCGAGTGGCATCAACCTCGGCGTGAACTTCCTGATTCCCAACATGACCTACGACTACAACCTCCCTGCCCCGGTGTCATACGACGTGATCGTCACCAACTATGGGCCGAACGCCACGGCCGCGTCGACGCTGTCGCTCGCGGTCCCGGCCGGCCTGACGTACGTGTCGTCCAACGGGGGTACCAACAACATCACCACAGTGGACTTCGCGGTTCCCCCGCTCGCCGTCGGACAAACGACGTTGCTCTACGCCAGTTTCACGACGTCAACGCCGGGCAACTACGTGTGCACGGCCACGGTCTCCGGGGGTGGCACGGAACTGGCCTTGTGGAACAACTCCGCGAGCGCCGCCGTGCTCGTCCAGCCACGCGCAGACCTCAGTGTGACCGGCTTCGTCGCCTGCTCTCCCGATACCGTGGCCGGCACCATGCAGTTCACCATCACGAATACGGGCGGTACCACCTACAACTATTCCCCCGCCGACGCCACGGGCGTTGTGCTCACGGTCACGCTTCCGCCGCAGTTCGGGTTCACCGGCTCCGTTCCCGCGGGAACGTACTCGAGTCCCACGTTGACCATCCCGGTCGGCACCATTCCGCACCACGAGTCGGCGACTGTGACCCTCCACGGAGTGTCGGTCGGTTCAGGCTCGGGCCCCGTGACCGCGAGCGTTGTCGCCAACGAGACCGATACCGCGATGGCGAACAACGCGGTCAACGACCTGCAGTTCCAGGTCTTTGATCCGGCTCCCAGCATCAGCCGGGTCGAGGTGCTGCTCACCAACGATCCCTTCGCAGGGTCCAAGCGTCTGCTCCCCGCCGGGGCCGGATATCCCGGCGGCGCGATTCTCCCGGACAAGGACGCCCTGCGGAAGCCCTACTTCAGCCCCGATGGTTCGCGCTGGATCATGTGGGCCCAGACGGCCGACGGGGCGGTGCTCATCGGCGGAGGGACCCAGCCGTTCACCGTCCAGACGCTGGCGGCGCGGATCTACACCGAGATCACCCCGGGGGAGACCGTCGAGACCATCTCGTGGGCTCCGCTGGGGATCAACAACTCGGGCCAGTTCGCCTTCGCGTGCAACACCTTCGGAAACTTGGCCTCCGACGAGGTCGTGCTGCGTGGCAGCCTTTCCGCGCCCGGCGTGTTCACCGTGATCGCACGCGAGGGCCAGAGCGCAAGTTCAGCGTTCCCCCTGCCCAACACGGCGACGTTCGCGAGCACCGGCAACAACCCCAACGGCTTCCTCCCGATGTACGTACATGGCATCCGCGAGAACGGCACGGTTGCGTTCCAGGCGATGATCTCCACGACCTCGGTGATCGGCGGCCAGACGGTGACATTCGACAACGACACCTGCATCTTCGAGAGCGACGGCACGACGCTCACCCTGATCGCCCGTGAGGCCTTCACCACGCCCGCGGGCGGCACCGGGCCGTACTGGGCCTTCGACGTCTCCGAGTGGAGCGGTCAATACTGCGTCCGCGGTGCTACCGACTATTTCCTCAGCGCCACACTCTCCCCCATCACGTCCACCACCAACGATGTGGTCGTGTACAACGGCGTCGTCGACGCCGCCGAAAGCGGCACGCTCGCCGGGCTCACCGGCACGATCACCGCGATCAACGCCAATGCGCTCGGCGGCAACGGCGACCGGCTGATCCATGGCACCGCGACCAGCGGAAGCTGGGTGGCGCGCAACAACAGTGTGATCGCCAAGGGGGGCGACGAGATCTTCCCCGGCGCCGGGTTGTTCTACAGCTCGTTCTTCGGGATCACGGGCAACGCGGCGGGCGACGTCGTCTTCAGCGGCGTGTTCAACACTCCGGCGGGCGACCTCGACCGGCGCACGAACGCCGGCCTGGTCTTCAACGCCGAGCGGTTCATCGCCCGCGAGAACGATGCCATCGACGTGAACGGCAACGGGGTCTTCGACGACAGCGTGTTCCTCGGCCTGTTCCGCGAGCACAGCGCCACGCTGACCAACGACGGTTCGGTCTATTTCATCAACCAGACGCGAGGCAACTGCACCGGCGCGATCGACGCCGACAACCAGTACGACGAGATCTCGGTCGTGTTCGCCCGAGTGCTGCCCGCCACCGGGACCTGCTGCCGCGGTGCGACATGCACAACGGTCTACGCCACGGCGGGCGCTTGCTCAGCCTCGCTCAACGGGGCCCTGGCGGGTGCCATGTTCATCCCCGGCGGCTCCTGCAACGCGACCGGCAACACCAGCACGCCGTGCTGCCATGCCGACTATAACAAAGTGAACAGCATAAGCGTGCAGGACATCTTTGACTTCCTCAACGACTGGTTCGCTGGCAAGCCCTTCGCCCGCGTCGGTGGCGACGGCGCCCCCGGCACGCTCGCCGTGCAGGACATCTTCGACTTCCTCAACGCCTGGTTCGCCGGTTGCTGAACCTCCGCGGAATCCGCACGTCGCGCCCCTGATTCCAAAAACAAACACACCCGCCAGGCGAGTCCAGGGGATCAGGTTCCGCGAGAGAGGCAAGCAAGAAGCCGCGGCCAGACGATTGAATCGTTGAAACCGACTACCGCTCTGCCGGGAGACGGAACGCAAGGACGGTTTGCCAGCTGTAGACCGGGTACTCGATTTCCACGCGGTATCCGGAGAAACGCGACAGGTCCCAGCCTCGCTTCTCGCAAATGTGGGAGAGCATCTCCTGGTATCGCGGGATCTGCAGGCAGCGGAAGCTGTTGAGTCCGCGGCCGAGGAACCGTACCGACGGCGCAAACGTCACGCGATCGAGCTCGCGATCCGGGTCCGGGAGTTTGGTGAGTTGGCCATGGGGGACGATGTCGTACACACGAACGTCCGGTTCCGGGCTGGGAACAACGCCGTCGCACAGCAGCACGTCGATGACCTGCAATCGTGCGGGAGCGTCGGTGGCATGGGCGGCGCCGACGAAGGGGCGATGCGGAACTGCGAATCGACTGCGCCCCGCGGGAAGGTAATCCGCGAAGACCGAATCCACAGCCGCCTTGATGCCGACATCCTCGCCCTCAAGGACGAACCGAGCGTTCTGGTCACCCCTGTGGACCGCGATCCTCGGAGTCGGCGCGGTGCAGAATCGCGGGAGCATGATGTCGGTTGAGTCGGTGATCGGTTGGCCGTCGATGGTGCGTGTCTTCGAGCCCGCGAGATCCCGGAACAGCGCCGAAGTCTCGATCATCGCCCCTTTGCGGACGCGCTGCAGGCCGAAGTTGCCGATCAGATTGCATCCGTCGAGCATCTCGGGATTGGCAGTGCTCGGATGGACAATGTGGGTCAGGCTTGAGACCTGCATGGATGCGCCGCGAATGGTGCGGGCCGCGTGGTACAACGCCTCGCGCGCCGAAAGACTGATGCGGTCCTGTTCCTCCGGAAGCGCCGAGGCGACGAGCGCATCGAACTCCGTGCGGCTGCCGGCGTGCTGTCGCACCAGGGTCTCAAACTCATCGAACGCGGTGGAGATTTCTTCGACAATGGACGGAGACACACCCTTGCGGGCCGCGACTTTCACGAGCCGGTCCACCGAGACTCGCGCTGGCACGTTCGTCCCCGCGGCCAAGGGATTGCGGGAGGTGGCGATTCGGTAGACCTGCCAGCCCAGACGGTGATCGATTCCAAACACACGCTCCACGTCGGCGGCCTTCCGCACTTCCTCGGGTGCGGCGGCGATCAGGCCAGCCATGGCGTGTTGCAGGCGGCCGAGCACGGAAGTGGCCGCCTGCTCAAAGGAATGAGATGGGTGCCCGGAGAGATCGGGCGGCGTCGGCGTTTGGGGAGTGTTGGTTGGGTTGGTCTCGGCCACGGGCCGCATGATACAGATCTCTCTTTCTCGCTCGACTCATCGGCAGAGCTGTCGCCCCGCCAGCCGCAATCGGGCGGTTGCCTACAGAATACCTCGAATCGAGCCGATGTCAAAAAGTTTGAAACTCGTTTAAAACTTCTTGACAGGACCAAATCCGACGGTATGTTGAAAGCGGTACACCCCGGGCGGGGAGCGATCACTCGCTGCGTTTTCGCGAGAGAGGAGCGTTCGAGATGCGATCAGCACGACGTGGCGAGCGTGGCGGGTTGACTGGACACGTGCTCGGCGCAGCCGCGTTGCTCGCGGGACTGATGGTGACGTCCGGGGCTTCGGGGCAGGTGCGCATCAGCATGGTCGGCAACGGCGCGGGCAACAACTGCAATGTGCCCGACGGCAACTTCATCGAGCTCTACAACGCGGGCTCCGCCCCGGTGAGTCTCACCGGCAAATCGCTGCAATGGGCGTCTTCTGCCGGGGGCGCTGGTTGGACAAAGTTCAACCTGTCGGGCACCATCGCGCCGCACGCCTACTGGCTCGTGCGCGCCACGACTGCCACCGCCGTGACAAGCCGATATCCGAACATCTACGGCGTTCCATTTACCGCTGATGAGACATACACCCTTTCCGATGGCTCGACGACTCCCCTGGTCGTTTTCGGCAAGTCCGCCGGAAAGGTCGTTCTTGCCAACACCACGACCACGTTCACGACCGCCGGCTGCGCCGCGCCGGACGCGGCGAACGTGCTTGACATGGTCTCCTGGGCGAACACGGACTCGAGCTCCGGCTGCTTCGAGGGGCCGACCGGTTCCGCGACCATCGGACAGACCGCCGCGCCTGCCGCCTTTCAGTACGCGCCTCCGGCGGTTGTTCGCGCCTGCGGCGGACTCTCGGATACCAACGACAACCGAGTCGACTTTCTGAACACGCCCCGCCCGCCGCGGAATAGTTCTTATCCGGCAAACGCCGAGAGCGTGCCGGCGGTGAACGCCGCGACGCAGGTCCAGACTTCTTCCGGCAAGTACTTTGTCACATACGAGATCAATCGGCAGGCCGTTCGGGCCTACCAGGGTCAGGCCGTGCGACTCGCGGCGACGGCGACGGCCTGCTCGGGAACGATCACGGGCATCACCGTCAATCTGAGCTCGGTCGGCGGCTCTGCGTCCCAGCCGCTCTACGACGATGGAACGCATGGAGATCAGTCCGCCGGCGATGGTGTGTATTCGTTCGACTACGTCCTGCCAGCGCCGGCGACGGCGCCGCTGAGCACGAGCGCCAATCCGCAGTACATCCTGACCTACACCGCCACGGACTCGGCGGCCCGCGTCGGGCTCGGCTACTCGCCGCTGGTCGTGGACCCGGTTCCGCCCGCCAACGATCTGTGCGGAAATGCACAGGTCATTCCTTCCGGACCGTTCCCTTTCATTGCGTCGGTTACGGCTTCCAACGTATCCGCGACGAGCGGCACGACCACGCCCATGGGCGCCTGCTGTGCGGCGGACAACTCCTGCACCGTGACGTTCCGGCCTGATTGCAGCGGGGCCTACTGGAAGTCCGGCAGCGTGTGCAGCGCCACCTCGCTGACATGCGCCAGCAGCATCGGCCCGGATCTCGCCGCGTGGACCGAGGCGCCGTTCGGCGGCGTGGCCGTTCCATGCTCCAGCGGCGGCGGCTACGGGAACACCAGCCGCGACGTGTGGTACGCCTTCACGCCCCAGGTCAGCGGGTCGTACACGATTTCCACGTGCAACGCCGAGACGGGCACGCTCGACACGGTGCTCTCCGTGCACGACGCCTGCCCGCCCGACGAGGCCATCGACATTCCCTCGGCGCTCGCCTGCGCGGACGGCGGATGCAACGCAACGATCTTTGGCGGGCCCTCGACGATTCCCTCGTTCTTCATGAACGCGGGCACGACGTACCTGATCCGTGTTGCCGAGCATGGCTGCGGCGTGTCCGTGCTTGGCGGGACCTTCCGGCTGACCATCATCTCCGGCTCGTACGGCGCGTGCTGTACACCGACGGGCGTGTGCACCCAGGGCAGCCCGTCGGCGTGCACGGGCGCGAGCATCTACCAGGGCGACAATGTCACGTGCGAGACGTTCCTGCTGTGCACAGGCGCGTGCTGCAATCTCACCACCGGCGCCTGCACCATCACGGGCCCGGGGAACTGCAACGGCGATTTCAGCGTCCTGGGCCTGGGCGTTCCCTGCAACCCGAACTATTGCCCGCAACCGGCGATCTCGGCCTGCTGCCGCGGCGCGACATGCTCTGTAATAGCGCCGGCGAGTTGCGTCGCGGGCAACGGACTTGCTGGCGCCGTCGTGAATGCTGCGGGCAACTGCAACGCGGGCAGCACTTCCTCCCCGTGTTGCTATGCCGACTACAACAAAGTCAACGGACTCAGCGTTCAGGATATCTTCGACTTCCTGAATGACTGGTTCGCCGGCAGCAAGTTTGCGGTTGTTGGCGGAGACGGCGTCACCGGCACGCTCGCTGTCCAGAACATCTTCGACTTCCTGAATGCCTGGTTCGCGGGCGGCTGCTGAGCCGTCCTGTTCGTCGATCGACTCGTGAGTGCGTGAGTTCGTTCATACCCGGCGCGAAAGCGCCACGAGAGAGGAGAGAGCGATGGCCCTTGTGTCCCCCAGAGGTTTCGTGCGTCCGGTCGGTCTTCTGATCGCCGTCGGCGCGGCCATGTCCCTTGCCCACACGGCCAGCGCGCAATACGCCTGGGTTCCCAGCGTTGCCACGGGGAGTGTCTGGAGCAACGCGGCCAACTGGTCGCCCGGCGCCCCCACCAGCGGGATCGACACCTCGCTCTCGTTCTGGGACCCCTACTACTCGGGCAGCTTCACGAGCACCGATGACATCGCCGGGAACTTCGACGTCAACCGCATCAGCCTCATGGCCGAGTGCGTGAACTCCACGCCGACAAGCAGCGTGCTCAACATCGCCGGCTCCGCCGGCAGCACGCTGACCTTCAACACCAGCAGCGGCGGCTCGGGTCCGAGCATCTCCATCGATGGGGCGGGCAACTCCGCGCTCGCATCGTCGCTTTCGGTCCTGCTCGCATCCAACCTTTCCATCAATGCCACGAACGTCGGCACGCTGTTCGTGTCCTGCAATCTCGCCAACGCCGGTGCGGGAAACCGCGATGTGACCATCAACTGCGGCAACGCGCTGGTAAGCTGGGCCCCCTCCTCGGTCGCGTCCTGGGTCGGCAATCTCAACCTCAACGGCGGCACGTTCGCGCTCACCTCCGCGGGAGCGCTTGGCTCCGCGGCGACCAATGCGCTGGTCGTCAACGGCGGCACGATGCGGCTCGCCACAGCCACGACGGCCATCGCGAACAACATCACCCTCAACTCGGATTTGCAGGTTGAGTCTCTCGGCGGCTTCCAGGGAGCGCTCCTGACGGGCTCGCTCTCCGGGCCCGGCGGGCTGCGGCTGGTCTCCCAGGGCGGCGGGTCTGCGCCGATGAACTTCGAAGGGGCATCGGGCTTCGGTGGCTCAGTGACCTCCAACTCGGGCAACACGCCCCACCAGGGCAACATCACGCTCCGCAACACGAACGGCGCGTTCACAGGCGCGACCTCGTACAGCCTCACGGGTGGCGCCACGCTCACGCTCGACAACAGCACATCCGGCTTCAACGGCAATCGCGTCCGCGACGACGCCTCAGTGACGCTGAACCGGTCCGTGCTGACGGTCACCGCGAACGCTACGGCCGCCAATGTGGTCAATGAGACCATCGGCTCGCTGGCGTTCTCGGGCATGTCGAGCGTGAACGTCAACACGAACACGACCGCCGGAGCCGGGGCGGCCACGACGCTGACGGTCGGCTCGCTCTCGCGCCAGGACCGCGGCACGCTGAGCATTGCAGGAACCGCGATCGGCTCGGGGGCCGCCGCCACCGGCGTTTCCAATCTCGTGGTGACGAGCGCGCCGTCCGGCGATCTGGTCGGAGGCGGCGGCGCGGCGGGCACGACCAACCAGTCCGTGCTGCCCTATGCGATAGGGCGCAACCTGGTCACCGCGAACGCGCTGGATGCCCATGTCGTGGTGGGTGCCAACGGCCTCCGCCCACTGACCTTGGGCGAGTACAACCAGAATCTCTACCTGCTTCACGGCACGACCAGCCAGGAGAATGTCGCCGTCCGTGACGACCTGGTGTCCGCGACCGCCGGCCTCGGCGGCGCACTGCTGGACCGTGATACCACAGTGAACGCGGTTCTCGTAAACTCCGTGAGCGCGGCCGGAAACAACCCCGCTTCGCTCTACGGGCCAGGAAAACTGACGGTCTCCTCCGGCTCCCTGATCACCGGGACCTCCGCCGGCGGCACCGCGTCGCGCGGGCCCGTGGCCATCTCCGTAGGCACGCTCGACTTCGGGTCCGTCGAGGGCATCGTCCACACCGCAGCTCAGGGAACGCTCTCCTCCGGCACCGCCATCAACAGCGTCGTCACCGGCTCAAACGGCTTGACCAAGTCCGGGCTGGGGAATCTCTCGCTCAATGGCGCAAACACCTTCTCCGGCCGCGTGACGGTGAACGGTGGCACGCTCAACATCTCCGCCGACAACAACCTCGGCAACTCGTCCAACGAACTGCATCTCAACGGCGGGGAGAACGGCACGACCCCCAGCGTCGTGGTGTTCCAGCCGTCGATCTTGTTCGGTGATGGGGCCGCGCAGTCCATGACCTCCACCCGCGCCATCACGCTCGGCGCGGCCGGCGGCGGCGTGGGCGCCGCGAGCCCCAACGCGGAGCTCACGCTGGGCGGCAACATCTCCGGCAACGGAGCGCTGGTCATCGGTTCCTCCGGCGCCGCCGGCCTGGTCAACCTGACCGGGACCAACTCGCACACGGGCGGAACAGTCGTGTACGGTCAGCTCGCCATCAACTCCGATGCGGCCCTCGGCTCGGGCGACCTGAACCTCCAGGCCTCCAGCGTGCTCCGCCCCACGGCCGGAACCACCTCGCTCTCGATCGCCAACAATGTTCGCCTCGACGGCGGTGCTTCCCTCTACACCCCGGCCGGGTCCACCGTCACTCTCAGCGGAGGCATCGGTCGAAACGTGTCGAACACGCCCTCGCTGACCAAGCTCGGCAGTGGCGTGCTGGCGATTACCGCTCCCACCGTCGGCGCCGGCAGTCTCGTCATGGGGTCGGCGGCTCCGTCGGTCGTGGGAAGCCAGTCCCAGTTCGAGTTGCCGGGCCAGACAATCCTGAGCGGAAATGGAACGCTCTCCACCTTCTACGGTTTCGCTCTCAACGAGGGCGCTGAGCTCGTGCTCGACAACACCGCCACGAACAACAACAACCGGCTTTCCAGCTCGGCATCCTTCAACTTCAGCGGCGGCGCGTTGACTCTCAAGGGCAACGCGGGCGTCGCGACCGCCGAGACGATGGGCGCGCCCGGCTTCAACGCGTCCAACGGCGAGCACATCCTGACCGTCCGCCCCAACCCGGCCCAGAACGCCTCGCTGACGATGCCCTCGTATTCCTTCAGCAGCGGCAATAGTTGGGTCCTCGTGCGAGGCGACTCACTCGGCTCTGTCCCCGGTGCGGGCGTCGCCAACGTGTTCATCGGATCAACGCCCACGGGAGCGCTGGCTTCCGGGACGGCCCCGGTGCTCACCAACAACGTGATGACCGGCTTCGTCGCCTCCGCATCTTCAACAACGGATGCCACCACGTTCGCCACTTACAACACCACGCAGGGCGTGCAGCCCCTCGCGGCGTATTCCTCCGGCGCTGTGCTGGGGAACTTCACAGCCACGAACAACGTGGACCTCGCCACGCCGCAGACGCTCTCGGCCGCGACCTCCGCCAACGCCCTTCGCATCCGCGGCTCCGGCACGCTCAACACCGCGGGCAACACGCTCACCCTGGGCACCGGCATGCTCTTGAGCACCGCGACCTCTCCGAGCGCCTTCACAGGCGGCGGCACGCTCTCGCTCACCGGCACGGGCATGGTCTACAACACCGCCGACCTCAACATGGGCACAACCGCCATCGCCGGCGGCACGAACATGACCAAGGGCGGCCAGGGTACGCTCACGCTCTCGAGTGCGAACGCGGGCCTCACCGGGACCATCAATGTGGCCGGCGGCTCGCTGAAGTTCAGCGCGGCCGGGTCATTGCCCTCCACCGCATCCGTGTTTGTCCAGCCGTCCATCATGGGCGACGCGAAACTCGACCTCGGCGGGTTCAACGTGTCTCTGGCTCGCGTGTCCGGGTTGGGAACGGTCGATCTGGGCACCGGCGGCTCACTCTCGGTGACCAGCGGTTTCTCGAGCTTCGTGAACATCCTCGGCGGGTCGGCGGGCAACCTGGCGCTTCGCCTGGGTTCCGGCGGCACGCTCGCGGGCAACTCGACATACGTCGGCAAGACCGTGCTTGGCGGCGGCACCACCTCGGTGCTTTCCAACACCCCCGCGGGTGGCTCCAGCGGCCCCTTCGGCTCCGGCACCGAAGCGATCCAGATCGGCGATACCGCCACGACGGCTACCACCACGCTGTCGCTGGGCAACGCGGTGGACGTGTTCAATCGCGACATCGTCCTCCCGTCCGCCACTGCGGGCGGAGCCCCGGCCCCGCAGATCACCGCCATCCAGGCCGCCGGCACCGGCACAGTGAGCATCGGTTCCAACATCTCCATCGGACGATCCCTCCGACTCGCCGGCTCGGCCGCGAGCTATACGAGCGGCCAGGCCACGATCTCCGGCATCATCTCCAACAACGGCGCCGATGCCGGCAGCGTCGAGTTCCAGACCGGCAACTGGAACCTCACCGGCAACAACTCCTATTCCGGCGGTACCACGCTCAACAACGCCACGGGCGCCATGCTCGGCCTCGGCCACAACAACGCCCTCGGCACCGGAAACATCTCCGTCTCCGCCGCGGCCGGCACGCTCCGTGCCACGGGAGGCGCGCGCACAATCCCAAACAACATCGTTTTCACCGCCGCTGCGACCAACGGCCTGGGAATCGCGGGCGTCAACGACATCACGTTCTCCGGAACGGTCGCGCTCGGCTCCACCGGCCAGATGGTCAACATCACCAACGCGGCCAACACGACGTTCTCCAACGTCATTTCGGGTGGCCCCGCCACCGGCGACGGTTTCATCAAGGCCGGCGGCGGCACGCTGCGTCTGACGGCCTCCAACACCTACTCCGGCACCACCCGCATCGCCGACGGCGCGTTGCTGGCAAACAACACGACCGGCTCAGCGTTCGGAACCGGCAACGCCACAGTCGAGCCCGGCGCTCTGCTCGGTGGCGTCGGATTCGTCTCCGGTTCCGTCTCAGTGTCATCCGGCGGCATCATCGCGCCCGGCCAGGATGTCGGGGCGAGCATCGGTACGCTCACGCTGGGCGGCCTGAGCACGGTCGGCGGCTCAATCTTCACGTTCGATCTTCAGGATCAGAACAACCCGGCGACCAACGACCTGCTCGTACTCACCGGCGGCCTCTCTTCGATCAGCGGCATCGTGGACATCTGCCCCAAGCCCGGCTTCGTGGCCGGCATCTTCTCGCTCATGAACTACAGCGGCCCGCAGCTCACCAGCGGCAGCCTGACCCTCACCCCCGGCTTCCTCACCCAGTATCCCTCCGCATTCATCGACTACACCTCGCAGCCCAACACGGTGCTGCTCAACGTCCCCAGCCCCGGCGCGGCGAGCCTTCTCGCCATCAGCGGCCTCCTCGCATCACGCCGCCGGCGTGAGCGAGCCTCGCGCTGAAAGGCGCATCTGTTCCCGACCACCTACGGGGTGGGGGCATCCTGCCCATCCCGCCTCGAAGGGCCCGCGCGGCAACCGCCGTGCGGGCCTGTTAGCACCGACGATGACACGGCGCGATTGGGCGGTCAGCAGGCCACGGGAGTCGCCCAATGCGACACCAGCAGTTGATCCGAAGGGGGAATCGGCGAGCGTTCACGCTGATCGAACCTCCGGTGGCGATCACGATCATCGCGGTGCTCGAACCTACAACCTCACCCTTTGTCGGGATGCACGTGCAGCCCCTCATTTGCACGCTGTGGAGGCCGATTCTCTTGCGATAAACCCAGCATCTGGGTGCATTCACGGCATAAAAAAAGGCGCGTCAAAAACGCGCGCAACACCTTGGTATCTAGGTATCTAATGGGCCTGGCAGGAGTCGAACCTGCGGCCTCACCCTTATCAGGCTCGCCGGCGGATCGAGACGATTGGAACGGAAGTGCTTGACTTGCCGCACATTAGCACAAGGAGTCTTGATTCGCAAATCGTCGCACCACATCGCGTTTCTGCGCGTCCAAGCGCGGTATTCGTGAGCCAAAGCGGTACGGTTGACGCGGTCGGAGTCCATCGCATTGAAACATGATCGTGCCAAGTGTGGGTGTGCTGGGATGCGGTATCCAAACGGTTATCTCGTCAGGCACTTCCCAAACTCCCCCGGCTCGAACACGTGCAGCCGCGCCGGATCGAGAGCAAGCGTTGCCGCCGACCCGGGGGAAAGATCACGTGAGGGCACACGCGCGATGATCGCGGGGTGATTGGGCGTCGAAAGCGTCATATCCATCTGATCGCCGAGCGGTTCAACCAGCTTGACGTTCATCCGCATGGTCGGCCGCTCGGCCGAAGTGGGGGAGTTGTCCGCCACGAGGTCCATCGCCTGCGGCCGGATCCCCAGCACCGCATCCTTGCCCATCACGGAGGCAAGCCGTGCCGCCCACGCGCTCGGCAGCGTAACTCGATGCGGCGTGCCCGCGGGGTCACTCGAGCCCTCCACGAACTCGGCACGGCCGGCGCTCATCTCTACACGCCCGCTCAGAAAGTTCATCGGCGGCGTGCCGAGAAAACCCGCCACGAAGCGGTCCACGGGCGATCGATAAAGCTCCATCGGCGAACCGTGCTGGCGCACCTCGCCATTGGCCATGATCGCCACGCGGTCGCCCAGCGTCATGGCCTCTTCCTGATCGTGCGTCACGTACACGGTGGTGGTGTGCAGGCGAAGGTGCAGGGCCTTGATCTCCGCCCGCGTGCTGGCCCGCAGCTTCGCATCGAGGTTGGAGAGCGGCTCATCGAACAGGAACGCCTTGGGCTCGCGCACGATCGCCCGCCCCACCGCCACGCGCTGCCGCTGCCCGCCCGAGAGCACCCCCGGTTTGCGGTCCAGCAGCGCCGAGATGTGCAGCATCTCCGCCGCGGCCTCCACGCGCGTCTTGATCTCGGCCTTGGGCACCTTTCGCATCTTGAGCGCGAAGGCCATGTTGTCGCGCACCGTCATGTGCGGATAGAGCGCGTAGTTCTGGAAGACCATCGCGATGTCGCGGTCCTTCGGGTGCACATCGTTCACGATGCGCCCGCCGATCGAGATGGTTCCGCCGCTGACCTCTTCCAGGCCCGCGATCATGCGCAGCGTGGTGGACTTGCCGCACCCCGATGGCCCCAGCAGCACGAGGAACTCTCCCTCGCCCACCGAGAGCGACACGCCCCGTACCGCGTGGAAGCCCGTTGGATAGACCTTGTCAACGCGTTCGAGGAGGATCTCGGCCATGAATGGACCTCGCGAGACGAAGACCGCAGCGATATTCGCGATCAGATCAGATGTGTGTCACTGCGATGATATCAAAACGGAAAAAGCCTGGGCGACGATGGTCGCCGAGGCTTTGGAAGTTCTGACGATACCGCATGCTGACGTATGAGACTCAACGGCGACGACGCAGCAGCATCGAACCGCCCAAGCCCAGCAACCCCACCGATGCGGGCGCGGGAACCACGTTGATGTTGTCGTAGAACTCACCCGAGGGCACGAAGTTGCTCGCCGTGTTCGCAAAGCCGAACTGGAAGAGCTGCCCCACCAGGGCCGGCGTGATCGTCAGCGACGGCGCCGAGTAGGTCCCCCAGGTAGTCGGCAGCGTCGTGGTGTCGGTGAACAGGAAGTTCGTCGTGGCATACCCGTTGGCCGGATCCAGGGTCTTGATGAACGCCAGCGCCGACGAAGGCGCGGCCAGGTCGCCGCGCTTGGCGTCGAACGAGAACGTCCATGTCGCACCGACATCGGCCGCTCCGATCGTTCGTTCCTGATAGATGTTCGTTTCAACCTGCTGGCCCGCAGCGTGAGCGCCGTTGTTGCCGTAGTCGCTGTACACCACGAGCTGCTGCGCGCCTTGCGTGATTCCGCCTTGTCCCGAGGCAACGCCCGAACCATGCCCGTCGTTGTTCCCCGACGGGAAGCCGTAGCCGTAGAAGTAGGTGCTGTGGTCGGGGCTGAACACATTGACATACGTGTTCCAACCCGATCCCGAGAGCGCCCCGGGCGCCGACTGCGTCAGGCCCTCGAAGTTCTCCGAATACGAGGACAAGGTCGCGGATGATGTCGTTGCCGGGGCCAGCAGGCCCGCCACCGCCATCGTCGCCAACAGACCTCGACGCAAGTTCGCCGTCAACATGATGCTCTCTCCTCACCTGTTAGGGATGAATCCCCACCCGAGACTCTCCGTCAGCCCGCCGTCCGCGTTACTGCGGGCGCAAGGCTGGCCATCTTCCCCTTGAAAATAACTCATCCGGAACGGTACTGCAACTGTTTCATTCCGAGTCGTCGAGAATCAGGGTTTTCAGTGGCGATGGGTTGGCCAACCAAGGCCGTTCCTCTGCCGTGTCGGCTCGGTCAGAACCTCGAGCTTCTCTGCAACGCTGATGAGTCCTGAGTTTGCCCTGAAAACGCACAGAAATGCTCGAAAAAGGCGCTCTCATCATGCCACGAACCTGCTTCAGCGTGTGGACGCCCCGCTTGGTTTGTCGCAGTTCCCCCGATCAGGTCAGTTACTCCGAGTGTGTGGAAAAACGGGCGGCTTCGACTGAAACAGTTGCAGCATCGTTTCATTCGTGGTAGCTTTCCCAAGTCCACGGTGTTCTGAGGCGGCGGGCTGGGGCGCGTCGAACACGCTCGCGTACGACTTCTTTCATGGAGATCGAAGCATGTGTCGAAACCTGTGCACCATCCTGGCGGCGGCCACCGTGTCCTGTATCAGCAGCGCGGCCATGGCGCAAGCCCCCGTCGGCAACCCCAGCTTTGACGCCGCGTTCCTCGGCCAGGCCCCTCCGGCCATCGGGAACTGGGCCTCATTCCTCGGCGGCCCCCCGGTCCTAAAGGCCGAGGTTGACCCGGCCTCTTGTGGCTGCACGATCACCCCTCGGAGCGGCTCATCCGCCCTCATTCTCATCGCCAATGGCGGAGGCGATTCCTTCGTCGGTGTCCAGCAGCCCGTCCCCGGCATCTCCGCCGGCGCGAGCTACACCATGAAGTTCTGGGCCCGCTCCGCTGGCCCCATCAACAACGCCGTTGAGTTCCGCATCGAGTGGCAGGATGCCAACGGCACTGTCATTGGGAACCAGTTCGCGCTCACGCAGCGCATCGATTCCGAGATCACCTCCACGTATCAGCAGTTCTCCTTGGTCGCCACCGCCCCCGCAGGCGCGGCCCGAGCAAACCTTGTCTTTGATCTTCAGACCTTCGCCGGCGCGTTCAACCCGGTGAACCCTGTTTTCGATACCGAAGTCTTCTTCGACGACGTCGAACTTATTCAAACCCCCGGCCAGAACGCCTGCTGCACGGCCGCCGGAGCCTGCACCGTCGCCGCGGTCGGCAGCTGTCCCAGCGGCACCACCGCGCTGGCCGCCAACTCCACCTGCACCGTCAACAACTGCCCCCAGCCGACCCCTCCGGTCGCCTGCTGCAATCCCACATCGGGATTCTGCGCCATGGTTGATCCGTCCGCTTGCACCGGACTCGGCTCCACCGCGGGCGCAACGAACTCTACATGCTCGCCGAACAGCTGTGTCCCCCACCCTGTGTGCCGCGCGGACTTCAACAACAGCGCCGGCCTCGAGGTTCAGGACATCTTCGACTTCCTCAACGCGTGGTTCGCCGGTTGCCCGTGATCGACTTCGGAGGCGCCCGGGCGGCTGGTCTGTGGCCGACCGCTCGGGCATCCTCCCTCTCGTGCTTTGCGTCAAGCCGCCTCAACCTTCCAGCGGCTGCGAAACTTGACGTTTGGACCCACTCCGGGTCCACTGGCGTGAAAAGTCAACGACGCCAACTCCCCTACGCGAAGGAAAACGCACCATGTCTTCCGTACGCCAGATCGCCAAGCTCGCCAAGGTTTCCGTCGCCACGGTCTCCCGCGCGCTCAACAACCACCCCGACGTGGACCCGTCCACGCGTGATCGCGTCGTTGCCGCGGCCAATCGCAGCGGCTACGCCCCCTCGGTCGGCAAGCGCATCACCACCGTCATCGGCCTTGTCTATCCCACCGATCCCGTCAAGGCCGACTACGGCGCATTCGATTCCGCCCTTCTCGCGGGCATTCTTCGCGGCGTCAACGAGTTGAAGTTCGACGTCAAGCTCGTGAGCCTGCAGCGCGACAAGAGTGCTGACGAGTCGTACACCCAGTTCTTCATGCGCAAGGGTCTTCGCGGAGTCATTCTCCGCACCTTCGAGTCCACCCGCGGCGTCTGCCAGGCTATCGCCGCCGAGGGCTTCCCCTCCGTCGTCGTCGCCGACCGCTTCGACGATCCCAGGGTCAACTTCATCTGCTGCGACTCTCGCGACGACAGCCGGCGCGCCGTCGAGCATCTCATCCAGCTCGGCCACCGCCGAATCGCCTGCGCCGTCCACCACGTCCCCGACACCGATCACAGGGATCGCCGTGAGGGCTACGCCCAAGCCCTCGCCGAGCACAACATCCCGCTCGATCCGGCGCTCACCTTCGAGATCGTCGCCAGCTTCGACGGTGGCGTCGCGGCCATCAACCGCATCATGGGCCAACCCAAACCGCCCACGGCCATCTTCTTCACCGATCCCCTCGCAACCCTCGGCGCCATGCGCCGCTGCAAGGAACTCGAGATCGACATCCCGACCGATCTCTCCATCGTCGGATTCGACGACAGCGACATCCGCCTGCACACCTGGCCCCCGTTCACCGCCGTGTGCCAGGACGCCCGAATGCTTGGAGAGGAAGCCGCGCTCTGGCTCACCAGGGCGGCCCTTGGACGGGCCGAATCCCGCATGCGACTCGTCCGCGCCACGATGCTCGAGATCAACCAGACCACCGCGCGGCCCACGCGCGACAGTTTTCGCATCCTCCCCGACGGCACGCGTGTGGCCGTCAACGAGCCCCGACAACGCTAGTTTCGTCCGGAATGGCCGCCCGTTCCGTGTGTTGCCCGCGACAAGGAAAGTGCATGCACATGGATCAGAACAAATCGAGTCCCCGCGTGTGCGGCCCGAAGCCCGTTCGAACCGCGTTCACGCTGATCGAACTCCTCGTGGTCATCGCCATCATCGCCCTGCTCGTCGGGATTCTTCTTCCCGCGCTCGGAAAGGCCCGCGACGCTTCCCGTGACTCTGTCTGCAAGGCCAACGTCCGGCAACTCGTCACCTCGCTCCTGGTCTACTCGAACGACTACAAGGGCAAGTTTCCTCCCATCCTCGACAGCATCCCGGACCCGGACACCGGCAAGATCAACATGATCTGGTACGACGAGGCCCGCATCGGGCAGTACCTGCCGCAGATGAACGACACCAATCTCCTCCCCGGCAACGCGAAGAACAACACCGTGGGCGGCGGCATCATGCAGTGCCCGAACCACCCATCCGCCGGGCGGTCGTTCGCCATGAACTACTGGGCCGCGAGTGCGGGAAGCTGGCGGAATCGTGCGGGCGGCGGCAGCCCCGAGACCTTTGCCCCCGGCTCAAACGCCGTGCGCAACAGCGAAGACCTGCTCGGAAAGGGGTTCGACACCACGGTCGAGTTCCCCACAATGACCCTGCTGATGGCCGAAGCCTGGGGAACGTTCCCCTCCGAGGACACGTCCAAGCCGATCACGTGGTTTGCGGTCGCCGACGTTGGCTACTACGCCACGCCCGGCGTGCGATTCGGCGGCGGGGTCGGCCTCGGGTCCTACGCCTTCCCCAATCAGAACTACACCTCGCAGGCGCCGGAGAGCGGCGGGGCATTTCCCAAGTCTTATCTGCCCTACTACCGCCATCCGAAGCGAAGCGACGATCCCAACGGCCTCAAGGGCAACACCAACATCGGCCTCGCCGATGGCCACGTCGGTCAGTTCGCGTTCGGCAAGCTCGTCAACACGGCAACGGGGAAGAGCACCAAGGCCGTGCTCTGGTCCCCCCTCGACTTCAGAATGGAGCCCTGACACAACCGCAGGCGCCCGCGGCCATGGACCACCCGCATGCGAGAAAAGGGGAGGACCAACCAGCGATTCGCGACGCTCGGCCTCGTCTCGTACGGAGTCTGGGCGATCGCCGCGCTGGCGATGATCTCCTCCGCCGTGCTCGCGATGGTCCCGGCGCCCATCTCCCGCGGCGTGCAGATGTGGACGTTCGCCCGCCTGCACAAGCAGCTCTACGACCCCATCGTCGCGACCTGGCCCGCCCAGTCGCGTGCTGAAATCACGCTGATGAGTTTTCCCGCCCTCGAGCGCCGCATGCTCCAGGGCTTCCTCGCGCAGACGCCCACCGCGGACCTCATCGAGGCCGAACGCCGCGTGGCCGCCCGCGCCTTTGTCGGCCCCATCGAGAGCGTCGGGTTCGTCGATCTCACCGATCGCCTGAAGTCCGAGGGCCTCCTCGACCAGATCAACGCCCCGTCCTTCAGCCCATGGACCTCGCGCGGCCGCATCTTCGGCCTGCCCCACGACGTCCACCCGGTCATGCTCGGCTACCGCGCCGACATCGTCGAAGCCGCCGGCATCGATGTTTCCACAATCGAGACGTGGGAAGACTTCATCCGCGTCATGTCCCCGCTCATGCGAGCGAAGGGCGCCGATGGCAAGCCCACCCGCTACCTCCTGAACCTCTGGGACGACAAGGACGATTTCATCGAGGTCCTTCTCCTGCAGGCCGGCGGCGGGTTCTTCGACGAATCCGACGCCGTTCGCATCGCCACGCCCGTCAACGCCCACGTCATCTCCACGATGGTCTCGTGGTGCCACGGTCCCGCCCGCATCGCCGCCGACGCTCCGGACTTCACGGCCAGCGGAAACCAGCTCAAGGCCGAGGGCTACGTCGTCGCCGACTTCATGCCCGATTGGATGTGCAACATCTGGAAGTTCGAGATCCCGCAGCTCGCCGGAAAAGTGAAGGTGATGCCCATCCCCGCGTGGACCAGGGGCGGCCGTCGCACCAGCGTCTGGGGCGGCACCATGCTCGGCATCGCCAAGTCGGCGTCCAATCAGGACGACCTCTGGGCGACGGCCAAGAAGCTCTATCTCTCCCCCGAACTCGCCCGAAGCCTGTACAAGGAAGGCGACATCGTCACGCCCGTTCGGAGCCTGTGGAACGATCCGATCTTCGACCAGCCGGATCCATACTTCTCGAACCAGCGCAAGGGCCGCGCCTACATCAACCTCGCGCCCGACGTCCCCCGTCGCACCAGCTCCCCGTACAACACCCTTGCCAAGCTGCGCGTTCAGACGGCCGTGATGTCCCTCGCGGCCTACGCCGAATCGACCGGCCGATTCCGACCCGAAGAGCTCGAAGGCCAGGCGATGCTGCTCCTGAAGAGCGCCGAAGACCAGGTCCGATCGCAGATCGATCGCAACGTCTTTCTGTCCACGCCGGAATCACACGCCGCAAAGCAGACCGGGGGTGGTGCATGAGCAAGCCCCTCGCCGGCGCTCGCATCGCTCCGTGGATCCTCCTCGCTCCCTTCCTCGCCGTCTCGCTCGTCTTCCTCGCCTATCCCATTGCCCAGTCTCTGATCCTGTCCACCCAGCAGACGTTCGGCCCCGCCCACACCCGCTTCGTCGGCCTCGCCAACTTCCGCAACATCCTCGCCGATCCGCTCTTCTGGCAGGCCCTGCGAAACACCCTCGCTTTCACCGCCGGCAGCGTCTTCATCCAGATCCCGCTGTCCCTCGGCTTGGCCCTGCTCCTGGACCGTCCCGGGCTTCGCGGCCGCGCCGTTCTTCGCGCCATCTTCTTCGCTCCCGTGCTCGTCGGCGTCGTCTTCGTGGCCATGATCTTCGGAGTCATGTTCGAGAAGCGAACCGGGCTCGTCAACCAGCTCCTCCACACCGCCATCGGCTGGGATCTCGATTTCCCGTGGCTCCAGCGGTACGTGATGCCCGCCCTCATCCTCGCCGCCCTCTGGCAGTATGTCGGCTTCAACATGGTCTACTTCCTCGGCGCCCTCCAGGGCGTCCGCCGCGAGCTCATCGAGGCCGCCACCATCGACGGCGCCGGTCCATGGCGACGCTTCGTCCATGTCATCATCCCCCAGATCCGCCCCGTGGGAACCTTCATCGTCCTCCTGTCCATCGTCGGCAGCTTCCAGCTCTTCGAGCTTCCGTACGTCCTCCTCAATGGCACCGCAGGCCCCGACAATCGCGGCCTCACCCTCGTTATGTACCTCTACCAGATGGGCTTCGATCAGGGAGATCTTGGCTACGCCAGCGCCGTCGGATGGCTCCTTGCCGTTATTCTCATCGGCCTCACCCTGCTCCAGCGGCGCATCGGCGGCGAGTCCGCCCGCGCCTCCCGGTCCCCCCGGAGGGCTCTCGCATGAGCGAAGCGCCCTCCTCAACCCGCCGCGCCGCCTCCCCGCTCACCTACCTCGCGCTCTACACCGTCGCGGTCGTCATGCTCATCCCATTCCTCTGGCTCCTCTGCGGCGCGTTCAAGCACAACGAGGACTTCTTCACCTCCACGTTCCTCCCCCGCGGCGACGGCCTCCTCGGAATCGCCTGGTCCCATCTCACGCTCGACAACTTCCGCGCCCTCCTCGCGGACGGCTCGATGCTCCGCGCCCTGCTCAACTCCGTCTTCCTCTCTTCCGTGACCGCCCTCGTGGCCACGGCCATCTGCGCCATGGCCGGCTACGCCCTCGCGAAATACGAGATGCGCTCCCAGCGGGCCATCCTCGCCATCGTTCTCGCGGCCGTCATCATCCCGCCCACGCTCCTGCTCGCCCCCGGCTACCGGCTCCTGTTCAATCTCCACATGCTCGATTCGTTCTGGGGTCTCATCGTCCCCGCCGCGGCCCCCGCCTTCGGCGTCTACCTTTTCCGCCAAGCCTCACTCAACGGCATCCCCCGCGAGCTCATCGAGGCCGCCCGCATCGACGGGTGCGGCGAACTGCGGATCTTCGCCGCCGTGGCCGTTCCCCTCCTTCGTCCGATCATCAGCGCGTTCATGCTCATCACGTTCCTTGGCGTCTGGAACAACTTCATAGGCCCTCAGATCGTGCTCCAATCAGCCGGAAAGTTCCCGCTGTCCGTGGCTGTGGCACAGTTGAAGGGTGTCTACTACCAGGACTACGGCCTCCAGATCGCGGGCACCCTGCTCTCGGTCGCGCCCGTCCTCGTTCTGTTCCTCTTCCTTCAGCGGGATTTCGTCTCCGGTTTGACTAGCGGCGCGGTCAAGGAATGACCGCGCAGGAGTAAGGACATGATGTTTCCATCAGGATTCACCTGGGGCGTCGCTTCGAGCGCGTACCAGATCGAGGGTGCGGCGAACATCGACGGGCGCGGCCCGTCGATCTGGGACCGCTTCTGCAAGCAGCCCGGCGCCATCCATATGGGCCAGACCGGCGACACCGCCTGCGACCACTACCACCGCTTCCGCGAAGACATCGCCATCATGAAGTCGATGGGCGTTCCCGCCTATCGCCTCTCCATTTCCTGGCCGCGCGTCCTTCCCGATGGTGTCGGCAAGCCCAACGAGGCCGGCCTCGCTTTCTACGACCGCCTCATCGACGCCCTCCTCGAAGCCGGCATCCAGCCCTGGATCACCCTGTTCCACTGGGACATGCCCGAAGCTCTCTTCCAGCGTGGCGGCTGGATGAACCGCGACAGCGCCGACTGGTTCGCCCAATACGCCGACCTCATGGTCCGTCGCCTCTCCGACCGCGTCTCCCGTTGGATGACCCTCAACGAGCCCCAGGTCTACATCGCCCTCGGCCACGCCGACGGCAAGCACGCACCCGGCCTCAAGCTCCCCGTGAAGGACTATCTCCTCGCCGGCCACCACACGCTGCTCGCCCACGGCCGCGCCGTCCAGGCGCTTCGCGCCGGCGCTGCCCGCAAGCTCAGCGTCGGCTGGGCTCCCGTTGGTCACGTGGTCTGCCCCGCGACGGAGTCTCCCGCCGACATCGACGCCGCCCGCGCGGCCATGTTCGCCATCGAGCAGCGACACGTCTGGTCCAACACCTGGTTCGGCGATCCCGTCTGCCTCGGCCACTATCCCGCCGACGGCCTGAGGGTCTTTGGCGAGGACGCGCCCGTCCCCAAGGACGGCGACATGAAGACCATCTGCCAGCCCCTCGACTTCTACGGCCTCAACATCTACAGCGGCTCGACCGTGCGCGCCGGCGACGACGGCAAGCCCGTCCCCGTCCCCGCGCCCCCCGGCGCGCCGATCACCACGTTCCGCTGGCTGATCCTTCCCGAGTCCCTCCGCTGGGGTCCGCGCTTCATCAACGAGCGCTACCGCCTCCCGGTTGTCATCACCGAGAACGGCATGTCCAACATCGATGTGATCGATCTGGAAGGCCGCGTGCAGGATCCGCAGCGCATCGACTACACCCGCCGCTACCTCCTCCAACTCTCCAAGGCCGTGAAGGACGGCGCCAAGATCGACGGCTACTTCCACTGGTCCATCATGGACAACTTCGAGTGGGCCGAGGGCTACAAGGAACGCTTCGGCATGGTCCACGTCGACTACGTCACCCAGAAGCGCACGCCCAAGGACTCCGCACTCTGGTACAAGAAGGTCATCGCCTCCAACGGCGAAAACCTCGCCGTCGCGCTCGACCACAACGCCCCCGCCATAAAGCCGGTCGTCCGCAACACCGCCGCGCCCATCGGGGCCGGAAGGGGTAATGTGCCATGATCCGTTCGACCGCCCACGCCATTGCTCGGACCCTCGCCGCCGCGAGCCTCCTCGCCGGAGTCGGTTGTGCCGCGGCCCAGTCCCCGGTCATCCCCGGCTGGCGCCTCGTCTGGACCGACGACTTCAACGGCGCCGTGCTCGACCCATCCAGGTGGTTCGCCGAGAATACCGCCTGGCCCTACAACAACGAACTCGAGTTCTACCAGCCCGGGCAGGCCACCGTCGGCAATAGCCTGCTGAACATTCTTGCCGAGCATCGCACCGTCGGCGGACGGCAATACGTCTCCGCCCGCATCGATACACACGGCCACTTTGCCCAGCAATACGGCCGCTTCGAGGCCCGCATGATGCTCCCCGCGGGAGCGGGCTATTGGCCCGCGTTCTGGCTCCTGCCCGCCTCGCTGGGCTGGCCGCCCGAGCTCGACATCATGGAGGCCATAGGCAGCCAGCCCAACAACGTGCTGTTGACGCAGCACTGGGGCACCGATTTCGCAAGCCACCAATATGCCGGCGTCACCTACACCGGCCCGAACTACACCACCGGCTACCACCGCTTCGCGATCGAGTGGTCGCCCACGCGCATCGACTGGCTTGTCGATGGCGTCGTCCGCTACTCGTCGACCACCAACATCCCGCAGGAGCCCATGTACGTCCTGCTCAACCTCGCCGTCGGTGGCGATCTCGGCGGCACGCCCAATCCCGCCGCGTTCCCCAAGAGCATGCTCGTGGACTGGGTCCGCGTGTATCAGCGCGACAGCGCCTTGCTCAACGCGAGCTTTGAGACCGCCGGCACGTCCACGCCCCTCGCGTCCTGGCAGTCATTCGGCAACACCGCGCAAACCACGACGCTCCCGCACTCGGGGACCAAGAGCGTTCGCGCGTTCGGCTCCGCCGGCGCCGGCCCGGTGTACAGCGGCGTGTACCAGGATCTTCCCGCCTCTCCCGGTCAGGTCTGGTCCGCCTCTGCGTTCGCCAGCCATACCGCTGCCACAAGGCTCATTCCCGGCAACCAGGCCTTCGTAAAGATCGAGTGGAACAACGCCCAGAACCAGATGATCAGCTCCCAGCAGACCCTCGCCCTCTCCGACACCTCGCCTCTGAACACCCCCATCCAGACCACGCTCCAGGCCACCGCGCCCGCGGGCACCGCGTACGCCCGGCTCACGCTCATTCTCGTCCAGACCGGCACCGGCTCCGGCTCCGTGTACTTCGACGACGCGGCCTTTGGGTATTCCTCTCCCGCCGCCGTCTCCGCCTGCCCCGCCGATTTCAACGGCACGGGCGGCGTCTCCACCCTGGACATCTTCGCCTTCCTCAACGCCTGGTTCGGCGCCGACCCGCGTGCAGATTTCAACCAGATCGACGGCCTCACGCTGCAGGACGTGTTCGACTTTCTCAACACCTGGTTCCAAGGATGCCCATGAACCGATCTCTCGCCCTCGGGTTTCTGGCGGCCCTCGCGATCTCCGCGCACCCGGCTTCCGAGGCTCTCGCCGACACGCGCGGCGATGCCGCGCCCGCGGGACAGTATTCTGTGGTCAAGGACGATCGCGGCGTCTGGTGGTTCCAGTCCCCCAACGGCTCCCGGTTCTACTCCCTCGGCATCAACAACGTCACGCCGGAGCCCTACCAGCCTCGCCCGAATACGTCGTACTACAACCCGGTCCCCGGCGAGTTCAAGGGCGATACCAAGGCCTGGGCGTCGTCTGTCTCCAATTTTCTTCTCGAGAACAACTTCAACACCCTCGGCGCATGGAGTTCCGCCGAGATTCCCGCCGGCGAGCGCCTCCACTCCACGCCCGTGCTCTACGTCGTCGAGCACGAGGGCACCCGGTGCCTCTCACCCCTCCGCCCCGACTTCGAGGACTACGTGCGCACCAACGTCCGCACGGCCCTCGCCAAGATTCCCAGCCGAAGCGGCCTGATCGGAGTCTTCCTCGACAACGAGATGCCCTGGTACGGGAAATCCGGTTGGGACGACATCCCGACCTACACCCTCCTCGAGCAGGCTCTCGAACTCCCGGCCACCGACGTCCGCCGCATCGCCGCGATCGACTTCCTCAAGTCCCGCCATCCAAGCCCCGCGCAACTCTCCGAGGCCTACCACCGCACCGTCGGAGGGTGGTCCGAAGTCAACGCCGGCCTCCTGACTGGATGCTCCTCCCCAGAAGCCATGGCCGACCGCGAGCGTTTCACCACCATGCTCGCCGACCGGTTCTTCGAGGTCACCACCCGCATCGTCCACGAAGAACTTCCCGGCGTGCTCATCCTCGGCACCCGCATCCCCGGCAACGCCCCGGACTCGGTGATCCGTGCCTGCGGCCGCCACTGCGACGTCGTCTCCCTCAACCAGTACGTCTCCGATACCAGGGCCGACGAGAACACTCTGACCCGTTTCTGGGTTCTCGGCGGCAAGCCCATCATGCACACCGAGTTCTCCTGGCGAGCCCGCCAGAACAACTCCGGCAATCCCAACACCCGAGGCGCGGGAACCGTCGTTGAATCCCAAGCCGATCGAGCCGCCGCCTATTCGTCCCTCGTCGCCGACATCGCCACCGTTCCCTATGTCATCGGTTCGTGCTGGTTCGAGTTTGCCGACCAGTCTCCCCAGGGACGCTTCGACGGCGAAGACTCCAACTACGGCGTCGTCGACATCCACAACAAGCCCTACACCGAGCTCCTCTCGGCCATGCGCTCCACCAATGCCCGCGTCCGCGACCTCCACGCTAAGACCGTGCGCGCGATGCCGAACGAGCTTCCCAAGGCCAAGGTCGTCACCTACACCCCGGGCCAGCATCCCGAACGCCCCGCCGCACTCGACCTTCTCGCCGAGTGGACCCACGAACCCGAGATCTGGGGTGCGCCCGACGCGAGCCTTTCCTGGAAGCGAGCCGATTCCGCTCTCGTCCTGACCTACGACAGCGGCGCTCAGTACGGCGCAGGAGTCAACATCTTCGGCCCAAAGACCGCCGCACTCTCCCGCGGTCCGGCAAACGCGACCGATCTCGACGGCTACTCCACGATCGTTCTCGACGCCGTGGCGCCCAAGGGAATCCAGATCAACATCGTTCTTGCCGAGGCCGGCGCCGCCTCTTCCTCCTCCGCAAAGTTCGACACCTCCGCCGGCGATGATGGCGAGGGCTACATCTCCCCGCCCATCTACGGCACCGGAAACGCCGAGAAGATCCGCGTTCCGATCGCCGCGTTCCTCAAGCAGAAGTTCTTCGGCAATCAGCACGGCGCCCAGCGCATCGACATGCAGGCCGTCCGCAACCTTGGCCTCCAACTCTCGGGCGATCCACGGCGAGGTGAGGTCGTGGTGCGTGCATTGCGACTTGAGAAGTAGCACGAAGGTTGTCCGGGCGACCTCGAAAGAGCTCGGCCTGAGCCCCATCGTCTTCGCTCGCGTCCCCACTTCACATCGCGCGACCGCGTGCACGCAGGCATCCGGTGATCCACGGCGATTGTCACGCCGGCGACGCGGCCGGCCGCGCGACGCCTCGCGGCCGTTGCGTATTGCTTCCCGGGCGAATGACTGGCTGGCATGCTCGCAGGATGCCGCAGAGATTCCTGGGCGCGAAATGGCAACTCGAACTGGCGACTGCACCCCGCAGACGGGGAGTGTCGCAGGGGAGAGTGTCGACGACAAGTTCGTGGAGCGGCGCGGCTGGCCGCACGAAATCAGTGAGCGGCCCGACCAGCCAACACGGTACAAACCCGTTTGGCGGCCGATCTTTGCGCGGCGTGCGCGAAACACGCACCGCGCAGCTCGCGACCTGATCAGTACTTGTCAATGGGCCTGGCAGGAGTCGAACCTGCGACCTCACCCTTATCAGGGGTGCGCTCTAGCCACCTGAGCTACAAGCCCGAAGCCGAACTCCCCACCGCGAACCCAGCCCGCCGTGAGGGGCGGGAGTATATCCCCGACCCCTCCGGGAATCACATCCCCGCGCCCGCGACTTTCCGCCCTTTCCCGGGCCCGCTCACGGACACCCGACAAACCACGCATTCAAATAGTCAAAGATGTCCGCCGTGTTGAGAGCCCCATCGCGGTTGAAGTCCACAGCGCACGCCGGTGTGCTGTTGATCGGCCCCGGCGTCGCCAGCCCGTCGCCCGCAATGAGGAACGAGAAGTCGCTGCCGACCCTCGCCCACCCATTGCACTCCTGCGGCGACACGCACCCGTGCACCCGGGCACGGTCGTCCAGCGTCGTCGCCGTCAGCACGCGCCCATCGTTCCACCGCACCAGGCAGCTCCGCGAGCAATCCGCGTTGTAGCAGAAGAACGCCCGCTCGTTGATGCTGAAGGTGTACTTCACCCCCGCCGAGATCCAGTACTGCCGGCCGCCCGGGATCACCACCGGCAGGTCGTGGAACTCCAGCCGATACGCGCTCACGGTCTTGCCCTCCATGAACGCCGTGAACCCCAGCGGCACGATCTTCGTCGCGAGATACTGCTGGTTGAACAGCGGCTGTCCGTGCAGCGCATACGCCGGCCTGTTGCAGTCGTTGCCGTACAGCTCCAGCACGCCCTCGAACGTCGGGCAGTTGGTCAGCACGCACGCCTCCACGTAGCAGATGTGGTAGTCCCCGCACCCCGCCAGCACGAAGTCATCCGCCGAGCGCGTCTCCATCGCGCTCAGCGACGCCGGCGCAAACCGCGCCGTCGAGCCCACATCCTCCGCCGCGGCCTGCCTACGGGCCCCGCCGTTGTCCACCAGCACCTTGCACGGCGTGGCACAGAACGAGAAGTTCAGATCCGTGCACCCGATGCAGCAGTCGTCCACCACGCTGTGCCACGCCGTCGCGCCGCACCCGGCCGGGAAGGTGAACACGCCATAGTTCGCGCTCGGCACGCCATCGATCTTGTACGCCGGCTTCCCCTGCACGCCGCCGCCGAAGCCGCGCGTCGTGCCCCAGTACGTCACGTCGTACATCTGCATCGTCGGCCCCAGGCCGTCGGTGCGCCCGTACACGCTCAGCCAGTACGTCCCCCCGTGCAGCACCACGTTCCGGTTTACGGCCAGCGTCTCGCGCGTCACGTCGAACGTCACGTGCACGATCCGCAGCGGACGCCCGTCGAACGCCAGCCCCTGCGTCAGCCCAGTCTCCACCACCAGCGGATTGTCGAACGTGTATAGCAGCTCGCTCGGGCACCCGTTGCAGTCGCTCCAGATCTCCGCCCTCGGCTTCACCAGCCCCACGGTCGTCGTCGTCAGCAGCGTCGCCGTGAACGTCCGAACGTCGTGGACAAAGTCATCCATCAGGTGGAAGTCGTCCGCCGCCTTCGCGCCGTTCGGGGCCGCCCCGCCCAGGTGCGAGATCTGCCCATCGCCGCGCGGCCCGTCAAACGCCCCGTTGAGCCAGCAGTCCCCGCACAGGGCCGCCGCTCCGCCCCCCGGCGCAAGCACAGCCCCGGGGAACGGGCACGGCCACGGCGCGCACGCCGCCGCCCCGCCCGGCGCGGCGAACATCCCCGCCCCGCACCCCGCGCCGGGCAACGACACCGCGCACGCCCCGGTGATCAGGTCGCAGCACGCCAGCGGCAACGGACACGTCCCCGCTCCGCACACGCCGACCAGCGGTGCCGACGCCGCCGTCCCCGCCGGACACGCCGCCAAGGGCAGCACCACCGTGCACGCCCCCGTCGTCGCATCGCAGCACGCCGTCGGCTGCGGGCACGTCCCTGCTCCGCACGTCGACGGCTCCCCCGGCGCCCTCAGCATTCCACCCGGGCACGAGGTCGACGGCGGCACCACCGTGCACGCACCGTCCGTGGTGTTGCAGCACGCCCGCGGCTGCGGGCACAGCCCCGCCGTGCACGCCGCCGGTTGCCCCGCCGCCGCGATCGATCCCGCCGGGCACACAGCCCCCAGCACCCCCGGCGGCGCGACCGTGCACGACCCATCCGTGGTATTGCAGCACGCCACCGGCTGCGGGCAGAACGCCAGCGCGCACGAACTCACCGCCACGAGCCCGCCACCGAACGTCCCCGCCGGGCACGCCTGCAGCGGCGGAGCCACCACGCACGCCCCCGTCGTCGTGTTGCAGCACGCCCTCGGTTGCGGGCACAGATTCGCCGTGCAGCTTGTCGGTGAGCCCGCCCCGGCGACCGTTCCCGTCCCGCACCCCGCGCCCGGCAGCGCAACAGTGCACGCCCCGCTCGCGGTATCGCAGCACGCCGTCGGTTGCGGACACAGCCCCGCCGAACACACCATCGGCGAGCCCGCTCCCGCCACCGACCCGGCCGCGCACGGGCTCCCCGCCGCGGCCACCACGCACGCCCCCGTGGTCGTGTCGCAGCACGCAGTCGGGAACGCACAGATCACCCCCACGCACGTCGTCAGCGACCCGGCCGCCGCCGTCGTCCCCGCGCCGCACACCGTGGCCGTGCCCACCACCGGCGGCACGATCACGCACACGCCCATCGCATCGCAGCACGCCAGCGCTCGCGGACACGCCACCGCCGAGCACGCCTCACCGAACGTGAAGCCGCCCGCAAACGCGCAGCCGTCCGGCCCCGTGATCGTGCACACGCCGCTCGCCAGGTCGCAGCACGCCCCCTGCGGACACACCGTCGGTGTGCACGTCGAGCTGGTCCCGCGGAACGTCCTCCCCGCCCCGCACCCGTTGGGCCCCGTGATCGTGCACCCGGCCGTGCTCAGATCGCAGCATGCGCCCTGCGGGCAGATCGTCGGCGAGCACGCCTGGCCCACCCCGCGGAAGAACTGGTTGGCCCCGCCGCACCCATCGGGTCCGGTGATCGTGCACGCGACGCTCACCAGGTCGCAGCACGCCCCCTGCGGACACACCGTCGGCGTGCACGTCGAGCCGGTCCCGCGGAACGTCCTCCCCGCCCCGCACCCGTTGGGTCCCGTGATCGTGCACGCCAGCGTCGCCAGATCGCAGCACGCGCCCTGCGGACACACCGTCGGCGTGCACACCGAGCCCGTCCCCCTGAACGCCCCGCCCGGGCACCCGTTGGGCCCGCTGATCGCGCACGCGGCGGTGCTCAGATCGCAGCACGCCCCCTGCGGGCACTCCGTCGGCGAACACGCCGAGCCCGGGCCCCGAAACATGAATCCGGGATTGCCGCATCCCGCCGGGCCGGTGATCGTGCACGCCGTCGTCGCCAGATCGCAGCACGCGCCGGTCGGGCACGGAGACGGCACGCACGCCGTCGCCGCCGACGCCGTCGTTCCCGCCGAGCACGAACCGCCCAACGGCCCCACCGTGCACGCGCCCGTAGCGTCGTCGCAGCACACCGGCGGCCGAGGGCACACGTTCGGCGCGCACGCCGTCCCCACGCCCTGCGCAGTCCCGCCGTTGCCGCACACCCCGGCCACCGAAATCACGCACCCGCCCGCCGAATCACAGCACGCCACCTGCGGACATGGATTCGGCGCGCACGACCCGCCCACGGCAAACGTCCCCGAGCATCCCGCCGCCGTCGTCACCGAGCACGCCCCGCTCGCCGCGCAGCACGACCCCTGGGGCGGCTGCGGACACGGATTCGGCGTGCAGGTAATCGACGCCGGACTGGCGGCGGTCGTTCCGGCCCCGCACGAGAATCCAAACACCACGGTGGTGCACTGCCCAGTTCCCGCGTTGCAGCACGCGACGAAGCATGGGTTCGGCGAGCACACCGTCCCGTACCCGAGAAAGTTCCCGGGACACAGCCCCGGCGTAAACGAGCAAGCGCCCACGCTGTTGCAGCACGCGCCCGTGCACGCGTTCGCCGCGCAGGTCGTTCCCACACCGCGGAAGTCGCCCATGCAGCTTCCCGCCTGCACCAGGGTGCACGCTCCCGAAGCAATATTGCAGCACGCCCCCGGCTGCGGACACGGCTGCGGATCGCACGTCGCCCCCGCCACCGCCGTCGTCCCGCCCGGACACGTCGTCGACACCACCGCGCACACCCCCGTGCCCGGGTTGCAGCACGTCACCGGCGACACGCACGAGTTCGGAGAGCACGACCCGCCCGCCTGGAACGTCCCCCCGATCACGCCGCACAGCGCGGCGTCCGTCACGTTGCACGTTCCGCCCGTGCAGCACACCCCGCCGATGCACGGATTCGGCGAGCAGCTCGTCGGGTGCGTCGGAAGCGATCCCCCCGCGCACGCACTCTGCGCAACCAGCGTGCACGCCTGCCCGTTGCAGCACGCAAACAAGGTGTAGTGGCACGGCAAAGGCGAGCACGATCCCCCCGCAAAGAACTCTTGAGCGCCCGATGTGCAGTTGTTGCTGTCCGTGATGTCGCACGTGCCGTTGAAGTTGTCGCAGCACGCCCCGATCGCCGACGTCGCGTCCGCCGCCCGGGGCCCCGCCAGCACCGCCAGCGCCATCGCCATCACCCAGCCAATCACCCCAACACGGCAACACCCATCGTTCGACTTCGACGACATCGCGCAGGCTCCCAACTCGACCACGCTCCCCATGTCGCGCTGCACACACCCGCCGACCATCACCATGGCCGCGGCCGCGCCTCACGCATTCAAACCCAAGACCTCGTGTCGAGCCGCGAGAGTAAACCAGATATCCCTATCCCCCGCAAGCCTTTTCTCTGCAAGTGCCCATTCAGCCAAGACTTACGTAACTCCCGCTGCCTCCCTCCTGGGGGCTTTCCCTCCCCATCTCCGCCCGATGTAAAGATGGTGAATCTCCATCTCCCCATTGTGCCCTTCCGCCCCCGCCCGGTAGTCTGACACCATGACCCTCCGCCTCTCCGCCCTCTGCATCGCCTTCATCATCTCCTCCCCCGCCCTCGCGCAGCGCGGCCAACCCTGGACCGCGCCCGACACCACCAAGCTCCCCACGCCTGCCAAGCCCGACGACCGCGCCCCGGACGATCGCCAGCGCATCACCGACGCCATCAACAAATCCGTCGAACTCCTCCTCTCGCGCCAGGAAGACATGGACGCCGGCGAGAAAGCCGCGCCCGAAACCAAAGCCGAGTGGCCCTACGAGGGCGTCTACCGCGTCAATCGCCAGATCCCCATGGGTTACCGCATCGGCGGAACCTCCATCGCCGCCACCTGCCTCCTCCGCGCCCCCGACTACGACAAGGACCCCAAGCGCCAGCAAGCCATCGCCCGCGCCGTGAAGTTCGTCTGCGAGCAGATGAAGCACCCCACGATGTCCGTCGACAACTACACCGCCGGCTACGACGTCCGCGGCTGGGGCTACACCTGCGGCCTCGCCTTCCTCCTCGAACTCAAGTCCGCCAAGGCCATCCCCGCCGAACCCAAAGACACCGCCGACACCGTCGAGACCACCATCAAGTGGTGCATCGACGCCCTCCAGCGCACCGAGATTCCAGCAGTGGGGGGCTGGAACTACGCCCGCTCGCCCGGCAAAGACACGCCCTGTCCGTCCTCTCCCTTCATGACCGGCCCCACGCTCCAGGCCCTCTTCGAAGCGCGCCAGCAGGGCTACACCGTCGACGAGTCCATCCTCACCCGCGCCCTCGACGCCCTCGAGCGATGCCGCGGCTCCACCGGAACCTACGTCTATTCCGCAGACAAGCCCTCCACGCGCGTCGAGCCCGTCCCCGGCGCGGTCGGCCGCATGCTCGTCGGCGAGGTCACGCTCTCTCTCGCCGGCCGCTCCGATCCCGCCCGCCTCCGCGGCGCGCTCGACGCCTTCCTCGCACACTGGTCCTGGCTCGACCAGCGCCGCGCCAAGCCCGGCACGCACGAGGGCCCGTACGCCATCGCCCCGTACTACTTCTACTTTGCCCACTTCTACGCCGCGCAGGCCATCGAACTTCTCCCACCGTCCTCCCCCAGTCGCAATCGAGAGGCCGACCAGGATCGCAAGGACTACCGCCGCCGCCTCGCCCAGCTCCTGTTCTCGGTCCAGCTCGAAGACGGCACGTGGAACGATCGCATCTTCCCCCGCACCGCAAACTATGGGACCTCCATCGCCGCCATGAGCCTCCTCATGCCCTCCGCGCCACCCCTCGCCCGCCTGACCCCGAAGGCGTCGCCAGCTTCACAGCCCAAGTAACCCGCGCGCTTCGGTGCGCTCCCGCTCGCGTCGATCATGGTCGAATCGACCCGTCCGCGACGCCCGCCATGCGCACTCCTCCAGCCATCTCCCGCGCCTTCTCGCTCATCGAGCTGGTCGTCGTTGTCGTCATCATCGGCATCATCGCCGCCATCGCCGTCCCGCGACTCAGCGGCGCAACCCAGAACTCCCAGTCCGCCGTCATCCGCGGCAGCCTCAAGGTCCTCACCAACGCCGTCGAGGTCTACGCCGCCGAGCACAACGGCCTCACCCCTGCCCAGGCCCCCGACGGCTCCGCCGACCCCGACGCCGACGCTTTCATCAAACGCCTCACCACCCAGACCGCGGCCGACGGCGTCTCCGGCGGCGCCGCGATCTACGGCCCCTACCTGCGCGCCATGCCCACCAACCCCATCTCCGGCCTCTCCTCCCTCCGCATCGACGGCCCACCCGCCGGCGCGGGCACCGACGGCTGGCGATACGACTCCGCCCTCCGCATCTTCCAGGCCGATTCCCTCGCCGAGGCCTCCATCACCGTCGAGGCCGCCGCGGACGCCGCCGTGCTCGCGGCCGACGCCGACGCCGCCATCGACGCCGGCAAGTAACCCCCAACCGCCCACCCCCATCCGCACCCGCGCGCTACCGACAGACCCCCCTCTTGCGGGGCGGTCGCTTTCGACTATCTTTGTTTTCGGATCGTCCGAGAAATGAAGTACGCTCTCGGACGTGACGATCTGCGTATCAACCTGAGCCCCAGCCACTGACGGCAGGGGCCACCCCCGGGATCGTGTTGGTCCCGGCCGGGCGGAGCCCGGTGACGAATCACATCCCGCCACAGCCCCGCGCGATGTTCCGCGCACCCGGGCAGTCCACCGCACTCCGTCAGAACGAGGAAACACGCCATGGCCGACATGAACAAGACCACCACCGTGATCGGGCCCGACACGCACATCAAGGGCGAGATGGTCTTCGATTCCACCGCTCGAATCCTCGGCACCTTCGAGGGTCGCGTCATCGCCAAGGGCGAGATCCAGATCGGCGAGGGCGCGGCCTGCAAGGCCGCCGTCGAGGGCGCCGTCGTCATCGTCGATGGCCTCATCGAGGGCGACGTCCAGGCCCGCGAGCGCGTCCAGCTCAACTCCAAGGCCCGCGTCATCGGCGACATCGTCTCCACCACGCTCGTCGTCGCCGAGGGCGCATCCTTCACCGGCAACTGCCGCGTCGGCACCGACGTGATCAAGGGAGCCCGCGCCGGCTCCGGCGCCGACGCCGCCAAGCGCTCCCGCGAGGCCGGCTCGCCCGTGATCTCCGGCAAGCCCACCGAGCTCGAGTCCACGCTCGCCGGCCTCGAGGCCCGTCTCGCCTCCGCCCGCCGCCCCATCGAGAACGGCGCGGAGTAATCAGAGGCCCGGGCGCAAGCCCGGAAGGAAAAGCTCCGGCACGGCCGCGTGACGCCCCGTCACGAAGTCCGTACATACGATTTTCAACAGGTCCGGGCTTGCGCCCGGGCCTCTGTTTTTCCCCCGGAGCAGGCGCATGAGCGATGCGGGCGCGCCACGCACCGTGCAGTGCTACCACTGCCGCCAGTTGTTCGATGTCCCACCACGAGCCATCTCCATCTCGTGCCCGTGGTGCTATCGCCGCGTCGGGCTCGACGACATGGACATCCGCGGCGTGTGCTGGACCTCGAAGATCCAGACCTGCGGGCGCATCATCATCCATCCCAAGGCCTCGCTCGTCGCGCCGCTGGTTGAGGCGAGTCAGGGCATCGAGGTCCACGGCGAGGCCGAGGCGATCCTTATCTCCGGCAGCCAGATCTACATCGGCCCCAAGGCCCGCGTGAAGGGCGAGGTCCGCGCCCCATCCATACGCGTGGAAAAAGGCGGCGCCATCGACGGCGCCTTCGTCCAGATCGCCGCGGCACGCATCGACCCGGCCAAGCCCAAGCAGGGCCCAATACGCAGCGGCACCAACGCCGCGTATCGGCCGGTGATCCGAGTTCCGGATTGGGTGCGGGCGCTGCGACCGACCTAAGGCCATCCCGCTCAACCGCGCCTTTCGCCCCTTGGGCGCACGTTCCTTGCGAGTGGCTTCGGCCACTTGAAGGTCGCCCCCCCATGAGGCAAGTCATCCAAGAAAAAGAACCCTACGACGACGGCCCCCGGGGGGGGATGGAGTGCGAGCTCGCGAAGCTTCGTTGCGGCCGCACACGTTGCTCGTTAGACTTGCCTCTATGTCGCGAAGAAAGCTATCCACAGACGTTCCAACTGTCGTCGACTCTGGACTCGGCGAACTCTTAGCGCTCTTCCACTTTCGCGTACCAGCCTTTCAAAGACACTATGCGTGGGACGAGGAGCAGGTGTCCGACTATGTGGAGGACATCGAACTCGCAATCGAGGAAGGCTCCTCTGGCCATTTCTTCGGGACAATTGTCCTGTGTGAACGACCGAATGGGCTGCTGGAGGTCATTGATGGCCAGCAACGATTGGCCACAACGTTTGCGTTCATCGCCGTCATACGAGATAGGCTCGCCGCCCTCAAAAAAACTGTACTCGCAAAGAGGCTTCAGGAGCGGTACATCGAAGGCCTTGACCTCAACTCTGGCGAGACGCGCCCGCGCTTGGCGCTTAACGTGCAGGACAATCCGTTCCTGACAGAGCATCTGATTCCGGTAGGCGGCAGCCTCGCGATTCCGTTGCAAAAAAAGAGCGCTCGCGCTTCCTCCACAAGGCGTTTGCAATCGGCGATTACCCGTCTGCAGGAGTATGTGGAACAGCAAACATCAGGCGCACCCGCGAATGCACAAAGGGTATTGCTGCGACTGGTGTCGTTCCTCGAGAAGCGTGCGCGAGTTATTCGGCTGGTAGTTCGCGACGACGTCAGCGCATACACGGTATTCGAGACGCTTAATGATCGTGGCGTCGATCTCGCTGTTGCCGATCTACTAAAGAATTACCTGTTCTCCAAGGCGAAGAACCGCGTAGATGAGGTCGCAAACGCATGGAGTCAAATGAGTGGAGTAATCGATTCGCTTCGGGAACGAGATGCCGTAGTGCAATTCGTTAGTCACTATTGGTCATCGCGATACGGTTTGACTAGGCGGAAGGCGCTCTTCGCGAGCGCAAAGTCAGAGATCAGCACCCCACAAACGTCGGTTCGGCTCGCGCAACACCTGAGGGACACGGCTGATGTCTATGTGGCGCTTGCAAATCCCTCGCACGAACAGTGGAGTGGGTCGAGTCAGGACTTGTCTGAGGCCGTGCGCGTGCTTTCGGACGTTTTGCGGGTTGTGCAGATTAGACCTCTACTGCTGTCGATTGTGGAGAGGTTCAGCCATGGACAGCAGATCAAGGCATTCAGGCTCCTCACCAATTGCGCCGTGCGGATCATTGTTGCAGGCGTACGGGGTGGCACAATTGAAAGGGCATACAACACCCTGGCGTATCGCGTTCACAAGAAGGAAATCAAGGGCGCCAGAGAACTTCTGGCTGCATTCGGCGCGTACGTCCCAGGAGACCAGCGCTTTGAGGAGGAGTTTCGGTCTCTCCGAGTTAGCCGCGGCGAAGTGGCACGGTACTACCTCGCCACACTTGAACGGACGAAGAGGGGGGTGTCCGCAAAGGGCATTACAGACGCGTCGCCGCACATCGGGTTGGAACACGTTCTTCCCGATGTGTTTGATCCCGCCGCCTGGCCCGCGTTCAACGCGACCACGCACCGGGAGTTGCGGCAGAGCATTGGCAACCTGTGCTTGCTCGATCATCAAGCAAACAACCGGTTAGGAAATAAGGCTTTTGGAGCCAAACGCCTTGTCCTAACGCGGAGCAACTACCGGCTCACGTCCTCGGTGGGTCGCTGTACGGATTGGACCAGCGCTGAGATCGAATCGAGGGCGGAAGAGCTAGCCGCAATCGCGCCGAGAGCTTGGCCTATCAAGCTTGCAGTGCAGTAATCCGGCTGAGGAAGGAACTCAATCACGCGCCGGCCTCAACAAACCCCCCGGATCCTGCAGTAGCCTGACTATCTCCGCGAGGGCGAGGGCAGCGGTCGCACCGTCCGCCACTCCGTGATCGCAGGCAAGGCTCAGCGGCAACAGGTCGCAGACGAAGACGTCGCCGCCCCGGATGACCGGCGCCTGTTGTGCGCGCCCAGCAGCAAGGACTGCGGTCGCGGGGGAGTTGATAATGGGCGTGGGCCGGTGGCCCGATGATGACCCGTGCCACGATCTTCCGGCGCTTCGCCGGAAGGTCGTGCCGGGCGCGCGAGGCGGCCGCCGCCGTCCTGCAACTCCGGCCGCACACCAGCCAGTTCTGCGATCGAGAGCTTCCGCGAATCCAAGCGAGCACCCTCGCAATCATCGCCATCACCCGTCGGCCCTCAGACAGCAGATGCCACCCCGCGCAGCAACGCGAAACTCCCCCTCAACCCACGATCCCCCGGGCACCCAAGCGAGCTAACTCCTTTCGCCCCAAGCCTTTACAAAATACCAATCAAAATCCGCACGCCGCTTGACGCATACCCAAACACATGCCATACTTCTACCCGTGCCACGGGCTTCCAGCCCGTGTCTCGCTCGGGGGTTCGTTCATCATCGCGCAAGCGATTCGATGAAGGCAAAGGGAAGGGGGGGCAGGGGGCATGTCCGTCACATCATCATCCACCATCGATCCCGCGCTCCAGCGCTGGCGTGATCGCGTCAAAGACCGCACCCTGATCCCCAGCCTCGAGTTCGACCCACCCCCCGCCATCGCCGAGCAGATCATCTCCGGCATCGCCGACCCCGACGAATCCATCGGCTCCGTCGCGGCCAAGGCCCACACCTCCATCGAAGCCCTCACCCTCTGGCTCACCAAGCCCGACATCGCCGCGCGCCTCGACGCCATGGAATCCGTCATCGCGCGCAAGGCAAGACTCGACGTCGCCAGCTACACCGGCGCCATCGTCCACGCCTGCTCCACCGCCATCAAGTACTACGCCGAGGCCATGAACCACCGCCACGTCGCCGACCACGACCACCGCGGCCACGACATCCTCGTCAGAGAAGCCTCCAACGCCCTCCTCGCCTCTCGCATTCTCCTCCACCTCCGCAAGCACTACGCCGAAGCATCTCCCCGTCCCCCACGCCAATCACCCGCCCCGCTCCCCTCCAGCCCTAGTCCTGCTCCAGCTCATACTCCTACTCCGCCTTCTTCCACCGAATCCCACGGCGGCCGCTTCACCATCCTCCCCCCGCTCCCCGATCTCACCTTCAACCTCCACGACGCACGAGAATCCAACCACACCACGCCCAACAACCCCGCACGCAACAACGCAGCTGCCGCAGTCAGAGCCCCGGCGGTCACGGTGGGGGGGTCGGGGCCACAGGGGCCAATCGAACTCCCTCTCGCACCCGCCCCTCCCAACGTTGCCTCCCAGGCTGAAAGCCTGACAGGAAATAGCCGGGGGTTAAGCGAGTCCGCGAGCGCAACCCCCGGAAAGCAACGCACCAAATCCTCGCACCCTGTAAGGGTGCAACCGGCCACGCCCGACAAACCACCGTGCGCATGCCATTCCAAATCACGCACCAAAAACGCGTGCGCCACCTGCGTACCAACAACCACTCTCCTCACCATCGCCGGCACCACCACCAATCGCCCGCGCGAGACCCCCAAACCAACTGTCTAACGCCGGGGCTCCGCCCCCGGCACCCCCGCAAAGCCACGAATCACAAAACCACCCCGAGCCCCAAGGCTCGGCGCTATCAATTTCGAAATCTGAAATCTGAAATCTGAAATCTGAAATCTGAAATCTGAAATCTGAAATCCACTCCGCACTCGGCACTCGGAACTCCGCACTACTCCCTCTCCTTCCCCTTCACCGTCAACCGCACCGGATGCCCGAACCATGCGTTCTGCTTGGCGCGCGTGGTGTCCTTGTCATACATCCCTTCCATCGTCGCCACCACATCGCCCATCGTTCCCTCCGCCGGCGTCCAGCCGCCGTTGATATCCGGGAAGTCGAGCTTGCAGTGATCGCACTTCTTGCCCGTCGCGAACTTGATCGGGCACCAGAAGCTCTCGACGTTGCGCAGCATCTCCGCGCCCAGCGAGTAGACGCCCGTCATCCAGTCGCAGTACAGGCACCAGATCAGGTCGTGGCCCACCAGCCCGTTGAACTTCTGCCGGCTCACGTTCACCCAGTCCGACTGCTGGTACCTTGGAAGCCCCACCAGCAGCGTCAGCCACGGATACGTGAACAGCTCGGCCGCGCGGATCATGATGAAGCACGGCAGGCTTACCACCGTCACCCAGAGCGCGATGTGGTTGTTGAGTCGGCCGACGGTGCGGTTGAGAAACGTCACAATGCGCGGCCGCCCAGCCTTGACATGCTCGCGGTTGGCCAGCTCGTGCAGGAACATCCACACCATCATGCCCGCGATCTGGCCCGCGATCGAGGCCACCAGGCCGCGCCAGCCGAACACGATGCCCAGCACGGTGGGGGGGATCCACGTGAGCAGGGAGACCACCACATCCAGCCCCGGTGCGCGGCAGAGCCACGCCGAAAATCCCGCGCTCAGCCGCGGGATCAGGTGCAGAAGTCCGGCAAACAGTGCGACGCCCAGCCCGGTCCACGCGGCCACGATGAGAATGAAGACCATGCCAGAGAGTAGCGGCGCTACTTCTCGAGCGGTCGCCCCGGCACCCACGGCCCGTTCGGGTCGAGGTTGTCGCCGCGCACGGCGCGGCGGAGGAGCTCGGTGCTCACCGAGGTGTCGCCCGCGGCCTGCGCGGCAAGGAGCGACTGCTCGGCCGCGGCGTACTCGCCCATGGCCGCGCTGATCGCGCCGACCATGAAGCTGGCGTCGGCCTCGCTCACCACGCGCTGCGGGGGATTCTGGAAGACCTGCCGAACGTACGCGGCCCGCTGGGCGAGATCGCGGTCGTCGCGTAGGGCCCGGGCGACGCGCGAGTCGGCCCCGACCATCGCGGCGGGGTTCACACCGGCCGCGCGGCGCATGGCGTAGATCGCGGCGGAGAAGTCGCCCTGGGACGCGCCGTCAAGGGCCGCGCCGAAGTCGGGCGAAACGTCGTAGGTGCGATTGATGCGGGCGAGCATGCGGCTCTCGGCGCGGCGGGCCTCGAGGGTGGGCTGGTCGTTGACGACGGCGGGAACGGCGGCGGAGTCGAGCACCAGCGGGGGCTGCTCGATCGTCCACTGCCCGCCCGAGACGTAGGACTGCGAGGAGGAGAGCGCGCCCTGCCACGCCCACACATCCGCGCCGAGCGTGGTGGTGTAGGACTGCGGCGCCTCCCACTGGTAGATCGGCGCGGTGTCGTACTGCCACGCCAGCAGCGACGGGTAGGACCAGGAGGACTGGTATCCCCAGGTGTCACCGGGGAACAGGTCGGTGTAGCCGAAACCGAGGCCGAAGCTGTAGGCGTAGTTGGTCGGACGCGTGAGGCAGGGCGTGTTCCAGTTGTTCCAGCTATTCCAGGAGTTCCAGTTGGGCCGGCGGTTGTCGCGCCATGAGCGGTCGTGCGAGTGTGACCAGTCGTTGTGGTCGTTCCAGCGGTCGTGATCGCGGTCGTGGCTGTCGCGGTCGTGGCGGTCTCGTCCGCCGCGGTCGTTGCGGTCGTTGCGATCACTGGGGCGGGGCGTGGGCGCGGGGCGCGGCGAGCCGTAGTCGCGGGCGGGCGCACCGGCGGCGTCGAGGCGCATCGCCGGGCCCGGCGCGGCCGGAGGACGCCGATCCTCGTGACGGCGAGCGGTATCAACGCCGCTCGGCAGCGGGATGCCGTGGCCGGAGCCCGGTAGTTCGCCGCCGCGCGGGGCGGTGGAGCGCGGCGTTCGGCGCGCGGTGTCGATGCCGCTGGGGAGTGTGACGGGGGTGCTGGTGACGGGGATCTCGCGGACGCGCGGCGGCGCGGAGCGGGGTTCGGCGCTGCGCGGCGCGGGCGCTCCGCTCGGCTGCGGTGCGGGCGGAGTGGCGCGAGGTGACGGCGCGGGCGGACGAACGGTCTCGGCGGGAGTGCGGACGTTGGGAGGAGAGGGGGGGCGGACGACTGGTGCGGGAGCGGGGGCGGGTCGCACGGTTTCAGCCGGGGTGCGGACGTTTGGCCGCGGCACGTACGCGGGGGGCGCGGCGGGCGCTGGGCGCACGGTCTGGCCGGGCGAGCGGACGTTGGGCGGGGGCGCGGCCTGCCGCGGGGCGGGCGTTGGTGTCGGGCGGACAGTTTCGCCGGGAGAGCGAGTATCGCCGGTGCGGCGTTCCTTGGTCTGCTGCTCGCCCTGCTTGGGCGGGGCGGAGGCGAGGGCGGCGCTGGTGGCGAGTCCGGCCGCGAGGAGCAGGGCGGCGGCCTGGAGGGTTCGCAGATTGGTTGGGTGATTGGCGTTCATGTCCGGCCTCCGATCGCGTTTCAGAGCCCGGGACGCGTGCGTGGGCCTAGCGCCCGTCGGCTCTCAGGAAGAACGCGACAAATCCGGTGTCGTCCGCGGGAACCCGGGTGGGAACCCAGGAAGTCTGGCTCTCGGTGTAGGAGTTTGACCACCAGCGGTCGCGGTCGCGGCGGCGGCCGGAGCCCCAGAAGGTGCCCTGCGAGAACGAGGTGACGGGCTGCTCGACGATCTTCTCGGTGCGGCCGAGGATGCGGCTGGACCACATGACGTCGGACGCGCCGACGCTGCGGGCGAAGCGCTCGAGGGAGGCGCGGTCCGGGCCGTCGGGGAGGATGGTCTCGGTGGTGCGGAACTCGGAGCGGCCGAGAATCGTGGTGGATTCGGGGGCGATCTCGAACTGGAGCGAGCGGAGCAGGCGGGCCTTGGCGTCGGCCTTCTGCGCGGGCGTCCAGTTCTCGGGGCGCACGTCGGTGGCGGAGGCGTCACGCTCGAGATCGGCGAGGGTCTGCTGCATGCGGTCCCACGGGACCTTGCGGACGCGCACGGGCGCGGCTTCGGCGAGCGCCGGGCCTGTGCCTTCGGGCGTGGCCACGAACGTCTGCTGCCAGACCGACGGGCCCGAGCATCCGCCGAGGGCGAGAACGAGGAGTGTCGCGGCCGACGCGACGAACGCACGAGCACGGGCGGAGAGATTCAGCATGGGGGATTCTACAAGGCGCGGAGGGGGCGCGTCGGCGGGGCGTTTATGCGAGTCTCAGCGGCGCGGGGCCTCGGGGCCGACGAGGAAGAAACGGCCGATCGCGGCGTCGACGCGGCGGTTGTCGTCGGTGCGGAACTCGTAGGTTCCTTCCATCGTGCCCCAGTTGGTGCGGAGCTGGCAGTAGGAGGAGTACTCGAAGGCCTGGCCGGGCTCGATGCGGGGCTGGTGGCCGACGACGCCGTCGCCGCGGACTTCTTCCTCGTGGCCGAGCGCATCGACGATGGTCCAGTGGCGGCGGAGGAGCTTGACGGGCTCGGCGCCCTCGTTGGCGATGCGGATGCGGTAGGAGAAGAGCCACTGGCGCGCCGACGGATCGGACTGGTCGTCGATGTACATGGGGCGCACGTTGATGCGGATGCCCGCGGTGAGGCACTCGCTGCCGCGGCAGGAGGAGGAGTGTGTTCCCAGTTGAGCCTGCGACATTCCGCGATCGCCTCCGAAAGACCCCACGCACCGGTGAAACCCTATCCCGGTGGAGACGCCGGGTGGACGGGTGTGCGGTGGAGCGGTGCATGAAACAGGGTTCTCCAGATTACCCCAAGACCCCTGTTTCAGCACGCGGTGGGCAGGTTCGAGCAAAATATGGAACCATCGGGCTTGCCGAAGCTTATATCTTCGGGTACCTTGAAAGCGTTGGAAGACAGCCCGTTTCGGGCGTGTCGAGCGTCCGGGTCCGTCGGAAACGATGAGCGCCTTGGACGAGGAGAGAGAGCACCCTTGATGTTGCTTTCTGTCGCGCGGTGCTGTAGCCGCGTCCTGGTTTTGGCGAGATCCGTTCGCTGCGCGAGTGCGAGCGCCGGCGGATGTTCATGGATCACTCTCTCGCACCGGCGGGGTTCCGGTCTCAAGCTGGAGCCCCGCGTTTCTTTTTGCGCGTTGGGGTGTGGAACGCAGATCCGCGGGATTCGCGGAGCCTCATCCCGGGCGTGTTATTCGCCCGCCCACTGCTGGATGCGGAGGTCGTAGGCCTCGAGCCCGTCGCGCCAGCCCTGCTCCCAGAGCGTGATGAACTCGTACCGCAGGCGCGGCTCGGCCTCGATCTCGAGCTGGTCGGCCTTCTTCATGCAGGCGCGGCAGCGGGCGGCGAGGTCCGTGGGGAGGCCCTCGCATAGGAAGCACTGGGTGATGGAGTCGGTCGCCCGCTCGAACTTGGCTCCGTCGGAGCCGGAGACCTGCCAGGTTTGCCAGAGCTCCTGGGCGGCCTCGGTGTGCTTGGCGATGGCCTCGTCGAGCTTGAGCTCGGCGGCGAGGGCGTCCATGCTTTTGACGCCGCGGAAGTCGTCGCGGGCGGGGAGCATGTACCCGAGCCATGGGCCGCCGTTGAGGACGAAGTCGCCGCCCTGGATGCCAGACTGCTTGAGCAGGCGGCGGATGTTGTCGGCGCTGGCCTTGGCCTCGGTGTCGATGCGGTCCACCCACTTGGCGGCGGCGGCCTTCTGCTCGTCGGTCGGCGCGGTCTCGAACGTGCGGGCCTTCTCGTCGGTGAAGCGGGCGAGGGCGGCATTGGCCCCGGCGAACCAGGGGGAGGGGCGGTAGCCGAACTCGTCCTGGCCCTTGGGCTGGAGCATGCGCTTCACGCACTCGAGGGTGACGGCGGGGTCGTCGGTGCGCATGGCGCGGAGGCAGTCGATGGTCTCGCCGGCGCAGGTCTCGTTGGCGAAGTCGTTGTAGCCGCGGAGGAGGCGGGCGCGGACGTTCTGGTGGCCGGCCTGCGCGAAGGCGTCGCGGGCCTCGAGTGAGACGCGCAGGGGGACCATGGAGTCCTTGGCGCCGTGCATGAAAATGATGGGGACGGTGCTCTTGACGGCGGAGTTCTCGACGATGCCTGCGCCGTGGTCGAGCACGCCGTCGGCGAGGGCGGGGAACGCGCCGGCGAAATAGACTGCGAACTTGCCGCCGCCGCCCTGACCGTAGAGGTAGATCTGGCGGGCGGGGAAGGCGCGGCTGAACTCGAGGAGCACATCGCGGAAGCGGACGCAGTTCTCGGCGGTGGGCTCGAAGGAGCGGGCCTCGGGCTTGCGGGCGTTGGCGGCCATGCCGTCGACGGAGATCGCGACGCAGTCGGGGAGGAAGCCCTCTTCGCCGCGCGTGTGGTTGAGGGGGCCCCAGCGGAAGTCCATCCGGTCCGGGTGCATCATGACGACGAGGTCGTAGGCCTTGCCCTTCTCGAACTTGGCGGGGAGGCTCCAGGCGTAGCGGAGGCCGTCGGCGGTCTTCCAGCAGAAGTACTCGCCGGGTTTGGCGTCGATGTCGGGGGCTTTGCGGGGCGGGTCGTCCTCGCTCCACTCCTGCGGCGTCTGCGTCGCGCCCGGCTTGTCGGCGGGCGGGGGCATGTTGGGTTCGGCGTCACCGCCTCCAGCAGGTGCGTCCGGCTTGGGCCGGGACTTCTTGGGGCCGCCGAAGGTGGGCTGGGCGAGTGAAGCCGAGGCCACGTACGTGAGTGTCAAGACAACCAACCAAGCCAAGGCGAAGCGTCTCATGCCGATCTCCTGCGCCCGAAAACGGGTATCCGGCTGCGCAGCATACCCATTTAGGGCCTTTGGGTTTCAGATGATGATCAGCGGCCCGGGACTGGGGCGGAATCTTGAGTCGGGGTGGCGACAGGTTCCTGGTACTTGGGGATTTCGCGTCGATTTGCCAGGTACGGATTCAGCTCTCGGAGGCGTTTGAGGACTTCTGCGGATTCTTGGGCCTTGCCGGAACGTTGCGCGGCCTCCGCAAGGCCTTCCATGAGTTCGGCGTTGTCCGGCTCGAGTACCAATTGTCGCCGCATGACGTTCGCGACTTCTTCAGATTTGTCGAGCAAGCGGTATGCGGCAGCGAGCTGACGCCAACTCTCTGTATGACGAGGCTCAAGGAGCACCGCTTGTTCGAGCGACAAAGCTCCTGCCGTCAAGTCGCCGTTTGCACACTGCGCAGTGCCCAAGTAGTACCACGCGGCTGCGAGGGGCTTGGCGTTTGTCGCGTCGCGATACGCGAGAATTGCGTCGGAATATTCGCCTCTTTCGTAGTAGAAATGGCCAAGGTGCAGCCTTGGCTCGGGTTCATTCGGCAGCGCGTTCGAGAGTTTTTTCGCAACGTCTATGGCATCCGAGTACCGTCCTGATGCCCGGAGCTCATCCATGAGTGCAATGGACGCCTGCATGTGATTCGGACGAATGCCCAACGCCTCTCGAAGGAACTTGATGGCGTGGCTCGAGTTGGTGTCCGAGTAGTGCTTGGCGTTCTCCCACAGATATCTGAAGCGTCGACCTTGGGGGTCGCGATCGGCGCCGTCCCAAGCGCCCAATGCGATTGGATGGTCCGTTGCCATGCGTGCAATGTCCGTGCAAGGCGCCGCCGACGCGGTAGTGCGCAGGCTGCCCTTCGATGGCCAACCCAATCGACTTACCACGCCAATCACTTTGCCCTGAATGTCGAACAGAGGCGACCCACTTGTGCCTAACCAAGCGGGGCAGGTCGTGTCCAGAACCAATTGGCCGCCGTGCTCAAAGTCAAAGCCCTTCGACCAACCCGACGTGAATCGGATGCGCCCCAGGTAGTTCCGCACACCCACGCACACCGGTGATTGTTTTGTCGGAGTGGACACTGCCCACTCCAGTCGAGTGACCGCGTCCGCGGGATACTCTCCTTGAAGGAATACGACATCCAAGTCGCGGCTCTCCGCGACCAGGGTGGGAAGGTCGAACAGTCCGGCCGCCCCGAGATTGAGCCGAACGGCCGAGGCTCCTTCAATGCAGTGCCGGTTGGTTACTACGAATCCGCGGGAATCGACGAACGCCGATGCGGAGCTCATGAAGTTGCCGTCCTTGTCGATGGTCTCAATGACGACGACGGCGCTCGCCACACGACCGCAAACTTCCTTTGAGAAAGTTGGCGCGGGCGCCTCTTCTGGCGCAGGCTCGCGATTGCTGATCTGGTTTGTGGTCTGCTCGCCTGCCGGCTGTCCGAGCGCGGTCTGGCAGATGGTCAAGATCAGCAAGGGCGCGAGAAAGAACCGCATGTACAAGCCTCCGGATGGCCCCGCAGCCGTGTTTGTTTGCAGCATACCACGGGAGCGAGGCTGGGCTTTCCGGAATAGGAGAAAGGCCTGTTTCGCGAAGACTCGAAGAGCGGCGAAGGGAGCGAAGGGGAGGGTGGGGATTCGAGGGCCAGGCTCCGGCTTCGCTCCCTACGGGGTTCTGGGGTGCGTTTGTTGCAACATCACGGGCGGCCCCCCCAACGAGCTGCCCGTGCCACCCCTTCCAGAAAAGACAAAGGCACGGGCAGGATGCCCGTGCTACTTGGCGGTGAAGCCGCCGTCGACCTTGAGGTCGCTGCCGGTGATGAAGGTGGATTCGTCGCTGAGGAGGAAGAGGATGGGGCGGGCGATCTCTTCGGGGCGGCCGATGCGGCCGATGGGGTGGAGTTCGGACATGTACTTGAGGGCGTCGGGGTTGCGGTTGCCGGTGAAGCGGTCGAACATGTCGGTGTCGATCGCGGCGGGGGAGACGGCGTTGACGCGGATGCCCTTGGTGGCGACCTCGAGCGCGGCGGTCTTGGTCAGGCCGTTGACGGCGTGCTTGGAGGCGATGTAGATGCCCGCGCCGGGCATGCCGATGGAGCCGGCGATGGAGGAGGTGTTGACGATCGAGCCGCCCTTGCCGGTCTTGAGCATCGAGTTGATCTCGTGCTTCATGCTCAGGAGGACGCCGAGGACGTTGATGTCCATGACGGAGCGGTAGTGGTCGACGGTGGCGTCGGTGGTGTTGATGCCCATGAGCTCGATGCCGGCGTTGTTGACGGCGAAGTCGAGGTGGCCGGTGATGGCGGCGGCGGTGTCGACGGCCTTCTGGAGGTGGCGTTCGTCGGTGACGTCGCCGCGGATGAAGACGCCCTTGACGCCCTTTGCGCGGACCGCCTCGGCGACGGCCTCGCCCTCCTTGTCGCGGCGGCCGGTGAGGACGACGTGGGTTCCCGCCTCGGCGAGGGCGAGGGCGGTGATGCGGCCGATGCCGCTGGTTCCGCCGGTGATGAGCGCGACCTTGTTCTTGAGACCCTTCATGTGGAGGCTCCTTGGCGTCGAACAAACCGGCCCCCGGGTCCGGAGATATCGACGGGCGTCGATATAGGTATAGATGGGTGTCGATATGTCGTCAAGCGGTTCTGTGGGAACTTCGCTTGGAATTCACGGATGGTGATGTTGCAACACCACGGGCGGACAAGCCGCCCGCGCCACCTCTACCAGAATGAAAAGACAAAGGCACGGGCAGGATGCCCGTGCTACAGAGGCAAAGGCACGGGCAGGATGCCCGTGCTACTTGCGGCGGGATTCGACGCGTTCGGGGGTGATGTCGGCGGCGAAGGAGGAGAGGAGTTCCTCGTCGACGCTGATCACGTGGAACTGGCCTTCTTTGCGGCACTTCACCAGCCCGGCCTCGGCGAGGGCCTTGATGTGGTGGCTGATGGTGGGCTGGCTCTGCGGGAAGCGCTCGCAGATCTGCGAGCAGGTCAGCTCACCGGCGGCGCGGAGTTCGAGCAGCATCCGGTGCCGCGTGGCATCGGCGAGGGCCTTGGCGATCTTGACGAACTCGGCGTCGCGCATCAGGACATTATTCGCACGCCGGGCGATGCTGGCAGCAAGGAAGCGGAAGAAGCGGCGAGAGCGGAGAAATGCGGTGGAATTCCCCCCGGGAAAGGATGGGGATTGGAGGGGTGGAAGAGTGAGAGAGTGGGCATATCCGCGGGATTCGCCGCCCCCCTCCCTCCAAGAGAAACCGGCTCATCCCGGGCGTGTTAGCGCATGGCCTCGCAGAGGGCTTCGAGGGCGTAGGCGGTGATGAGGTCGGGGTTGTCTTCCATCCAGCGCTTGGCGATGCTCTTGAAGCTGCCGTCGTCGTTCTGGAGCGCGGCGAGCTTGTTGACGAGATCGGCTCTCCAATTGCGCTCGCCGGGGGCACCGGTGGGCTCGCCCTTGGGGGAGAGGGTCTTGATGGTCGGCTCGCCCCAGGCGCGGAGGGCGCGGGAGAAGGTGAGGTAGTAGTAGTACTGGCCGGCGGAGCCGATGCCGGGATTTTCTTCGACGGAGTAGTTGCGGCGGATCCAGCCCATCGCCGAGGCGACGCGCTGGTCGTTCTTGGGGAGTTCGGCGTAGATGAGCGTCTTGAACCCGGCGTAGGTCATGGAGCCGTAGGCGCGGAGGCGGCTGGCGACGGTGCCGTCGCTGAGGGTCTCCTCGAAGGAGCCGGCCTCGCTCTGGCCCGGGCGCGACTCGACGCTCTCGGCGTTTTCGACGGTGGAGTAGACGAAGCCGCCCTGGCGCGAACCCTTGGCGTATTTCTCGGAGTTGATGCGGTCGTCCATCTGCGTGCGCTGGAGGAAGACGAGGGCGCGCTTGACGGCCTCATCCTGCGGCGAGACGCCCGCATCCTGCAGGGCCTGCATGAACATGGCGAGGTTGGAGTTGTCGGGGCGGCCGTGGCGGCCGTATCCGACGCCGCCGTAGAACGGATGCTCGCGCGGGACGGACTTGGCGGCCTCGGCGCCGCCGGCCTTTCCGTCGGAGGCCTCGGACCATTGGAGCGACTTGAGGAACGCCACGCCGCGCTCGACGGCGGCCTTGGCCTGCGGCGTGTGGACGCGGCTGAGCGCGCTGACGGAGATGGCGGTGTTGTAGCAGGGGAGGGCGCGGTCGTAGATTCCTCCGTCGGGCTGCTGGTAGTTGAGGAGGAACTTCACGGCCGCGGCGATGGTGGGGTCTTTGTCCACGTCGGCGGTGGGATCGTCGAGGAGGCCGATGAGGACGAGGCCGGTGACGGCGGGGAAGACGGGCTGAGTCTTGCCGTCCTTGTCGGGGACGGGCAGGGACCATCCGCCGGTGGCCTTGTCCTGGCGCGAGCGGAGGAACTTGGCGGCCTTGGCGATCATGGCCTCGGCCTTGGCGTGCATTTCGACGTCGGCGGCTTGGGCGGCGACCAAGGTGTGGGTCTTGCGGACCTCTTCGGCGAGCCTTTGGGCTTCGGGGGAGAGGGAGGCTGGCGGTTGAGCGAATATGGGTGCTGCAACCACAACGAGCGAGAAAGCTGACAGAGTGATCAGAATACGGATGGTCATGGAGTACCTCATCTGGTCCTGAAGATAGTCGCGGAGTACGCAGCGTGCGATCAGGCCCATCGAATCAGCGGGCACTACCGCACTCGGGGCATTTGGCGCAGGGCGAAAGGTCCTTGAGGTTGTACCCACATCGGACGCACTCGCCGCGGGCGAAACGGTCACTGAAGCGCAATCGACAAACCAAGAGCGTGATTGCAAGCGCTATGGACATGAAGAATGCCCAGTCGAGGATCGCACCCGACCAAATGACACGCGTGGGTATGCAGAGCCGATGTCCCATGAACTGGAGACCAGAGTCGAACATCCCAATGACCGGCTGGCTGGCTGGAAAACGATTGCCGCCCGAAGGAGCCTGATAGTGGTGCGACTCGGCAGGCCATCCAACGAAGTACTCGGCAGGGGCGATCGAGCAGCCGTCGGCGAGGTAGATGGAGCTCTTCTCTCCTCGCTCCGTCAGTCGCGGATACAGATAGAAGGGTTGCAGAGTCGCAAAGCCCCATACGGCGAGTGCCGCTGGAATGGCCGCCCATACAGATGCACGGACAAGAGCCCGTCGATGAAATCGGAGCAGCAACGAGACTTGGAGAAAAAATGAGATCATCGCGTGGCCACCACAGCGCAGGCTGCCACCGCGGCCGTCTCAATACGCATGACATGCGGCCCGAACCGAGCGATCGTTGTACCGGCCACTCGTGCCGCGGCCAGTTCCTCGGGCGTCCATCCCCCTTCGGGTCCGATGAGCAACCGGACGTTTTCTGCGGCCGTCGTGCCGCTCCACGGCGTTCCCGACGCGTCCGCAAGCACTACACGTGTTCCTGTGGCCGTGCGAAGCGCCTCGGCCATTGTCGCCTTTCCCCCGATCTCCATCATCCATGCTCGGCCGCACTGCTTGCTGGCTTCGGCGGCGATTCGGGTGAGGCGTTCCATCTTGGCTTCGCGTGGGTCGACGATGCTGCGGGTGGTGTCGAGCGGGCGCCACTGGGCCGCGCCGATCTGGGCGAGTTGATCGATCATCTCGTCGACGCGGCCGCCCTTGGGGACGGCGGACCAGACTTCGATGCGCGGGCGGGCGGGGTCTTCGCGGCGCACGGCGGTGAGGTGGATGTGCAGCGTGCGGTCCTTTGGGCCGTCCGTGACTGTGCCCTCGGCGATGCCGCCGCGGCCGTCCATGAGTTGGACGTTCTCGCCGGCGCGGGTGCGCTTGACGCGGAGCGCGTGGTGGGCTTCATCGCCGGTGATGACGGCGACCTCGCCGGTGGTCCACACGATCTGCTCGACGATGACACGGTGCATGGGCAATCTTTCGCCCGCGGCGCGGCGTGGGCTTGGGGGCGGTGTGGGGCCGCGTCCTAGAACAAATCTCGTGGAAAATCGTGGTGTGCGAGAGTTTCTTCGCCAATTCCGGCGGGTTTTCGGCATCCGTCCGGCGGATGGGGCTTGAGTCTGGGACCGGCCTCACCGATGATCCCCTGTTCTGAACGCCCGTTGTTTTCGCGTTGCATGAGCATGAGCCAACAGGCCACCCAACCCGGCGCGACCGAACTCGATGCCAACATCGATGCGCTGTTCAATCAGCTCGAGCCGGGGGCGGGTGCGGCAGCGGGCGCTTCGGATGCGCCCGCGGTTGCGCCGCAGGTTCCCGATCCGGTGATGGCGCCGCTTGATGCGGAGCCGGAGATCGCCGCGGCGCCGAGCGCCACGGAGTTTGCGGCGAGCGCGCCCGAGCAGCCGGACTCGCTCCTGGCCGAGGTTTCGCAGGAGATCGAGCAGACCGCGCCCGCGCAGGGTGTGTCCGACTCGGCGTTCGAAGCGCCGAGCGCGGATGAGCTTCGCATCGAAGCGCCGGCGGCGCCCGCGCCGGCCGTGAACATCGACCGGCTCGACGCGGCCCTCGCCGCGAACGCCGACAAGGCTCTTGCCGCGGCCCAGGACGATCTGGCCGATGCGCCGGCACCCGCGCCCGCGCCGGTTGCGCCGCCGCAGGCCGCGCGGCCGACGCCTGCCCCGGCTCCTCAGCCGGTGGTGAAGCATCCTGAGCCGGAGGTGGTGCCGGAGCTTCCGCCGGAGCCTGCTGCGCAGGAACCGGAGGCGGTTTCAGATGTGCCCGCAGATGGAGCGCTGGCGGCAACGAAGCCCTCGCTGATGGCGGCGATGGTTGCGCCGCTGCGTCCGCTGGCCGCGCTGCATGAGCGGTTGGGCGAGTCGACGCGGCAAACGATCGCGTATTGCGCGATCCTGACGCTGTTCTCGGCGGCGTGTGCGTGGGGGTTGCCGCTGTTCCTGAAGAAGCCCGAGATGGAGCCGGCGCGGGGCGAGCAGCCGTTTATCTACAACGACACACTGCCCGCGCATGGCGTGACTGCTCCGCCGCGGCATGCCGCGGAGGCCGCTGCGGGACATGGCGAGAGTGGTGGGAGTGGGCATGGCGAGGCGCCCAAGAAGGACGCCCATGGGGCGTCGGCGAAGAAGGGCGCATCATCCGGCGGGCATGGGGAAGCGAGCCCGGCGAAGAAGGAGAAGCCCTCCTCTCGCGCAAAGAAGGCCGCCAAGCCGGATGCGCACGGCGGGCACTGATCGCGATCAATCGACCTTGGTCGGCGCGGCGTCCTTGGCCTCGCGGGCCTGTTCTTTCACGGCCTTTTCGGCCGCGGCTTTCTCGGCGAGGGTCTTGACGGCGGCGCGCCACTTGGCGTCGAGGTCGTCGAAGCTCATGTGCATGACGGCGCGGGTGGCCTCGTCGATGGACTTGCCATTCGACATCTCGCGCATCCACTGGTTGCGGGCGTCCTTGCCGAACTCGTCGGAGATGAAGGCCATCATGTGGTGGCCCTGCTTGTAGACGTTGTGCTGGAGGGAGCCGGGGACGGTGTGGAAGTCGGTGAGGTCCTTCCAGTCGGCGAGCTTTTCGCTGTCGTGCCAGCGGATGACGGCGGCGTCGGCCTCCTTGCCCTTGCCTGCGCCGACGAACCGTTCGGCGGAGAGCTCGGCGACGCCCTCGAGGATCCACCAGGGCATGTCGTTGGCCTTTGGGCCGAGCTCGAAGGTGGCGACGTGGCCGTACTCGTGGGCGAGGAGGGAGCGCAGGCCGCGCGAGCTGGAGGTGGGGCGTGTGAGGAGCTTGATGGCCTCGCCGGGCTCGTTCCAGCCGGAGAGGCCGTCGGTGTAGGAGAGGTAGATGGACTGCTGGAGGTGCTTCATGGTGGGGTAGATCTTGACCTCCTGCACGCGGGGGACTTCGCCGCCGAAGCCCTCGTCGACGTGGTCGCGGACGATCGGGAGGGGCGACGATGCGGCTCGGCGACGGTCTCGTAGCCGGGGAAGTACTTCACGCGTGCGCCGTGCTGGTGGCGGGCGGCGAGGGTGGGGGAGTGGGGGGGGGGTGGCGGAGGGAGTCGGGGTCGGGGCCTTGGAAGCGATCGTCACGCGGTGGAAGTTCATCGCTCTGGAGGACGAGCCAGTCCTCGCCGGCGTAGAGCCAGCGGCCGTCGTCGGTGCGCTCGAAGACGACGGGGAAGGAGACGCTGCGCTCGGTCTCCTTGCCGCCTTCCTTCTGCGGGGCGAGTGTCCAGGTGGTGACCATCTCGAAGCGGGCCTTCTTCTCGCCGAACTCCTGCACGCGGTCGTTGGTGGAACGGGAGCGGGTGGTGCGCTCGGGGGTGTCGGTCTTTTCGGGGGGCTCGCCGATGGTGAAGGCGACGGCGGTGGGCTTGACGCGCTTGAGGTCCTTGGCCCAGTTGCACTGTTCCTTGTAGAAGATGGCGTCGGCCTGGCTGACGCTCGCGAGGTAGGCGTCGGGATTGGCGGCGAGAGCGGCCTGGCTCATGTCGGCGAGGACCTTCTCGATGGCGGGGCGGTCGGCGCGGGCGGAGGACAGGCCGATGAGGAGTATGGCCGCGAAAAGCGTGGCGGGGGTGCGCATGGAGGAGTTTAGTCGAACGCTGGTCGTGGGTGTTCGGCGGCGCGGGCCCAGCGGAGCTTGGCGGAGCGGGAGCGCGGGTTGCGCTGGATCTCGGCGTCGGTGGCGGTGATGGGGTCTTCGCTGATGGCGGAGTAGACGCCGGTGCGGAGGCCGTCGCGGAAGGCGGCCTTGACCTTGCGGTCCTCGCCGCTGTGGAACGTGATGATGGCGGCGATTCCGCCGGGTTTGAGGCAGGCGGGGAGGACGGCGAGGAGGCGGTCGAGGTTGGCCAGCTCGCGGTTGGTGAGGATGCGGAGGGCCTGGAAGGTCCGCGCGGCGGGGTGGAGCTTTGCGCCCGCGGCGCGCTCGAGGGTAAAGTCGCGGGCTTGGCAGATGATGGCGGTGAGGCGCTCGGTGGTGGTGATGGGCTCGATGGCGCGCTGCTCGACGATGAGCCGGGCGATTTTGGCCGCGTCTTCTTCGTCGCCGAGTTCGAGGAGGGCCTCGGTGAGCTCAGACTCGCTGAGGCGTGCGAGAAGGGCCGAGGCGGGCTGGCCGCGGGTGGGGTCCATGCGCATGTCGAGCGGGCCGGGGCGGCGGTAGGAGAAGCCGCGGGCGGGGTCGTCGATCTGGGTGGAGGCGACGCCGATGTCGGCGAGGATGGCGTCGGCGGTCTCGACGCCGGCCTGTGCGAGCACGGTCTGGATGGCGGCGAAGTTGTTGTGGACGAGGTGGTAGTGGGCGTGGCGGCCGGAGGGGCCGAGGGTTTTGTGGATGCGATCGGCGGCCGCGGCGATGTTGGCGGGGTCGAAGTCGATGGCGATGAGGCGGCCGGGCGTGGTGGGGGACTTGAGGCGCTCGAGGATGGCGGTGGAGTGGCAGCCGAGGCCGAGGGTGCAGTCGATGATGGTTTGGCCGGGGTGGGGGTTGAGGACTTCGAGGACCTCGGGGAGGAGGACGGGGATGTGGGGGCGGGGGGCACGGGGAGGGTAATTATCCAGTTCAGCGGCGCACGAGCGAAGAAGTGTCAGAGCAGAATCTGGAATCCCGCCTGCCGGAAATGGTGATCGTGCGTGAACACGCGGCGGATGCCGAGCGCCTTGCAGGTCAGGATCGATGAGCAATCGACCAGTGACCAGCCCTTGTCGGCGCGACGGCAGTAGAGCGCGAACGCGTCGTGCCAGTCCTTTGAGGTCGCGGGCTGGATCGTGGTTCGAGGGGAGTTCAGCAGAGAAAGGACGGCCGCGATTCCGGTGGCGCGGCGGTTGCGCGGGGCGGTGTGATTCAGATGTTCGGCGAGCACCCATTCGGTGGTCACGAGCTTCACGCCGCTGGAGTTGAGATCATCCTGAACCGCGAGGGCGTCGCGGTGGAGTGCATCATCGGAGTTGATCAGGGCAAGAAGGGCGGACGTGTCGAGGAAGACCGCGAGGGGCTTCACCGCTTGCCCTTCCGACTTTGGCGGGCGTTTTTCGCGGGTCGCTTGCGGGCGGGTCGCTTGGGCGTGCCGTAGAGGTAGTGGTCGTGCTGGGCGGCCAGATCGCGGATGCCCATCGGGACGGCCAGATCGCCGATGCGGAACGCGGCATCGCCTCCGGACTTTGCCTTGCGGGTCGTTCGAGTGCGGCGAAGGGGGGCGGCCGGCTCGATGTTGACGCGGGTGCCGTCCGGGAAGGGGATCTCCCGGTCGGGTTCGATGTGGCCGTTTCGAATGGTGCCGCGGAAGGTCATGGGAGGAATCCGGGGGATTGCCGCGAAGTGTATCGGGTGATGGGGGATTGGTTGTGGAGCCTTGGGGCTCAGTGTGGCTGGTCGCCGCGCGACTGCCCACTGGCAACTCGCGGGCGTGCGCCACACGAAGAGGGACTACGCGGCCTTGCGGCGTGGTGTTCGGGCGCTCGCGGGTGCCTTGGGCTTTCTCGGCGTCGGACGGGCCGCGGCCTCGGCAAGGACTCGCTGGAGGCCTTCGGAGACGAGCTTGGCGCGGCTGACCTTGAGCTTCTTGGCCAGCTTGTCGGCGCGGGTGAGGAGGCCGCGTTCGATGCTGAGAGAGACGACCTCGACGCCCTGGCCGACCTTGGGTCGGCCGGGCTTGCGTTTGGCGCGCTCCCATCGGGCGCGTTCGGCGGGGGTCATGGGGCGCCAGCGACCGGGAGGGGACGGAGTGTCGAACTCTTTGGTCGCCTCGGCGAGTTCGGCAGTGTTCATTTCCCAGTACGGTTTGGTTGGTGTCGCTTTGCTCATGAGCGTCTGCGTCGGAATCGACGATTCTCCTCTTCTGTCAGCGGGCGGGCGTGGATGATGTACACGGTTCCCTCGGGGTCTTCGACGTAAACAATCTGGAGGTGCCGACCTGTGGCGGTCTGCCCCCAGACCCGGAACTTGCCGTCGCCGCCGGATTCCGGGAACGGCGGGCGGGCGGTCAGCACAACGTCTTCGGCCTCTTCGGGCGTGACGCCGTGTGTGGTGGCGTGTTCGAGGTTCCAATCGTTCCAGCGGAACTCCATCGCGACTCCACGGTTTTATTATAGAACAAAATAGTGATGCGGCAAGGGCCTTTCAGGGCCATGCGAAGGCTGCCTTGAAGTCGTGGTAGCAGCGGGGGCAGACCCAGTGGCGATCGTCGTCGGTGGCGTATCCCTCGCGAAGGATGTCGGGGTGATCGCGGTCCATGAACTTGGCTGAGCAGAAGGCGCAGTGGTCGTGGTCCCAGTGTGGACGTGTCTGGGTCCAGCGCTTGAGCGTGAGGCGTTTGGCCTTCAGGTATTTCTCTTGATTTGTAAGACGCCAATCGTCCGGCATGGGGGTGCCCCTCGTGTGGGCGAATCATTCCCGAGGGTGCGCTCGGGGCCGTCTTGAACCACAGGCACGGGCGGGATGCCAGTACTACTCGCCCTGGTCGAGCACCGCCATGAAGGCCTCCTGCGGGATTTCCACGGAGCCGATGGACTTCATGCGCTTCTTGCCCTTCTTCTGCTTTTCCAGCAGCTTGCGCTTGCGGGAGACGTCGCCGCCGTAGCACTTGGCGGTGACGTTCTTGCGGAAGGCCTTGATGGTTTCGCGGGCGATGATCTTGCCGCCGATGGCGGCTTGGACGGGAATTTCGAACTGGTGGCGTGGGATCTGCTCGCGGAGCTTGGAGACCAGCAACCGGCCGCGGTATTCGGCGCGGTCGCGGTGGACGATGATGGAGAGGGCCTCGACGGGGTCGCCGTTGACGAGGATGTCCATCTTGACGAGGTCGTCGGCGCGGTAGCCGATGATTTCGTAGTCCATGGTGCCGTAGCCGGAGGTCATGCCCTTGAGCTTGTCGAAGAAGTCGTAGATGATCTCGGCGAGGGGGATCTCGAAGGTGACCATGTCGCGGGTTTCGCCCACGGACTGCTGCTGCTTGTACATGCCTCTGCGGTCGAGGCAGAGCTTCATGACGGGGCCGATGTACTCGCGGGGGAGGATGATGTCCACCTTGGCGATGGGCTCGCGGACGTCTTCGATGTAGGACCCGTCGGGGAGGTCGGCGGGGTTGTGGACCTCGATCAGGGTCATGCCGTCCTTGATGGGCTCGGAGCCGCCGAGCGAATCGGCGGGGATCTGGCCGCCGGTGGCGACGACGGTGGGGGGGACGCCCGCGACGCCGGTCTTCTCGGCCTTGTTGCGCATGAGCTGGTCGAGCGAGCCGCGCACGAGGACGCGGTAGGAGACGGTGGGGGCGGTCTGGACGACCTCGACGCCGCCCTCGCGCTCGAGACGCTCCTGGATGATGTCCATGTGGAGCAGGCCGAGGAAGCCGCAGCGGAAGCCGAAGCCGAGGGCCTCGGAGTGGACGGGGGCGAAGGTGAAGGAGGAGTCGTTGAGGGAGAGCTTCTCCATGCCCACGCGCAGAGACTCGAAGTCGTTCTTGTTGACGCCGCCTTCGCCGTCGTCATCGGGATCGGCGGTGGCGGGGTAGAAGTCGCAGAAGACCATCTGGACGGGCGGCTTGTACCCGACGAGGGCCTCGGGGGCCGGGTCGATCTCGAGGGTCACGGTGTCGCCGACGCGGACGTCTTTCAGCGAGCGGATCGCGGCGACGACGAAGCCGGACTCGCCGGCGGTGAGCGACTGGACGCGCTGGGGCTTGGGGGTGTTCTTGCCGATCTCGGAGACCTGGAAGGTGCGGCCGATGCCCATCATGCGGATCTTGTCGCCGACCTTGAGGACGCCGTCCATGACGCGGATGTAGACGATGACGCCGCGGTAGTCGTCGTACTTCGCGTCGAAGATGAGGGCCCGGAGGTTGGGCATGACCGGCTCGCGCGGCGGGGGGAACTTCTCGCAGATGGCGGCGAGAAGCTCCGGGATGCCGACGCCGGTCTTCGCGCTGACGTAGATGCAGTCCTCGGCGGGGAGGCCGACGATCTGCTCAACTTCCATCGCCTTGTCGTCGGGCATGGCGGAGGGGAGGTCGATCTTGTTGATGACCGGGACGATGGTGAGGTCTTCGTTGATGGCGAGATAGGCGTTCACCACCGTCTGGGCCTGGACGCCCTGGGTGGCATCGACGACGAGGATCGCGCCCTCGCAGGCCTTGAGGGCGCGGCTGACTTCGTAGTTGAAATCGACGTGGCCGGGGGTGTCGATGAAGTTGAGCATGAACAGGTCGCCGTGCTCTTCGGCGGACCCTTTGACGCTCTTGTGCTCGCCCGAGTCGCTGATGGTTTCTTCGTAGTCGTTCTCGAGCTCGTCGGTCTTGGCGCCCATCTTGTGGCGGTGCCAGACGGTGACGGCGGAGGCCTTGATGGTGATGCCGCGCTCGCGCTCGAGGTCCATGGAATCGAGGAGCTGCTCGCGGGCCTCGCGCGGGGAGACGGCGTTGGTGGCCTGGAGGAGGCGATCGGCGAGGGTGGACTTGCCGTGGTCGATGTGCGCGATGATGGAGAAGTTGCGGATGTGCTTCCGCGGGACGGGGGGTTGGGGGGCGCTGAAGGAAGATTGGGCGGTCGGCTCGGGCATGGGGGGTGATGGTAGGGGGAGAGGCTCATTGAGTGGGAGGGACGGAAGTGTGGCCCATGGGGCGGAAAGTTGGCTTGTAAAGGAAGAAGGACGCCCGGGAGAGGTCTCCCGGGCGTCCTTTGTTGAGTGGATAGGAGTGCTGAATGATGGAGTTCAGCGACGACGGCGACGGGCGGCGGCGAGGCCGCCGAGACCGAAGAGCGCGGCCGCGCCGGGGGTGGGGACGACGCCGGGGTTGGAGACGACGTATCCCTCGGCGCCGGAGACGTAGTTGGAGAGCGTGTCGCCGAAGATCCAGTTGACGCCGTAGGCGGTGTTGGTGCCGAGCTCCCGCGGGGCGCCGCCGCCGATGCCGTTGCCGCCGGCGATGTACGCGGGGCTGGGGGCGCCGACGGTGAAGCCCAGGACGTCGGCGAAGGTCAGCTGCTGGCCGGCCTTGCCGAGGGCGACGTGGAGCCAGTCGGTCTTGGTGCCGGCGTTGGGGGTCTCGAAGACATTGCACGGCTCGGCGGCGATGTCGTTCATCGAGAAGGAGTAGGTGAACCCGCCGTTGGGGCCGGGGGTGCGGAAGGCGGCGAAGGAGCCGTTGGAGGGCTCGTTGGCCACGACGGCGTAGTTGACGCCGTTGGTGATCCAGATGTTGAAGTAGGGGGCGACGGCGGGTCCGGAGCCGGCGGTGAAGCGGCCGGAGTTGTCGTGACGGGTGATGGAGAGGTTGGAGATGCTGCCGAGGGTGGAGCCGTCGACGGCGCTGGAGCCCCAACCGGCCTTCATGGAGCCGGCGCTGATGACGAACTCGGTCGCGCCGGGGACATAGGCGTTGTTGGGCAGGATCTGCGGGGGCACGTTGCCCGCTCCGTTGCGGATGACGAACGAGACGAAGCCGTGGGAGGCCGACGTGGACACGGCGGCGGTCAGGGCGGCGGCGACGAGCATGGTCGAAATCTTCATTTCACTTCTCTCCTGAATGGTCTCTTTCGAGACGGCACAAATACCCGCGCTCCCGGCGAGCGGCTCGCGCGGAAACGCTGATCGGAGTGCGGCCGCGAAACACAAGCGGCGGGTGAGAATCACCACACGGCCGCGCAATACACATGGCGCGGCCGTCGCACGGAACAGTTATGGGCAGGGGCACTCTCTCTCCTGCACCGAGTCTCGGCGCAGCGCGCCGGACCGATCACAACGTATCTGCCAGAATCGACTCGGCAAGCGTGCGTCGAAAGAAAGACGCAAGATGAGAAGGATCACGGCTTATCGGGGTGTGGCCGTGCGGGATTTCACTCGGAGTTGAATGAAAAGTGTCGGGGGAAAACCGGAGTGGCGAGCGTGATCGCGCGACGCGGCCAAGGATGACCCGTATGTCCCTTCGCGCGGCGGTATTTCTCGATCGAGACGACACGCTGATCCAGAATCGAGAGATCACCGCGCACACGTCGCATCCGGGGGATTTGTTTGATCCGGCGCTGGTGCGGTTTATGCCGGGGGCGGCGGAGGCGTGCCGCGTGCTGAAGGGGGCGGGGTTTGCGCTGGTGGTGGTGACGAACCAGGGGGCGGTGGCGCGCGGGGCGGCGACGATTGAGCAGGTGGAGGCGACGAACCGGCGCGTGCGCGAGGTGGTGCGGGCGGAGGCGGGGGTGGAACTGGATGGGGTGTATTACTGCCCGTACCACCCGAAGGGGACGGTGGCGCCGTGGAACGTGGAGCATCCGTGGCGGAAGCCGGGGCCGGGGATGGTGCTGGCGGCGGCGAAGGACCTGGGGCTGGATCTGGCTCGGTCGTGGATGATCGGGGATGCGGAGCGGGATATTGAGGCCGCGGTGGCGGCGGGGATCGCGGTGGAGCGGACGATTGTGGTGGGGGCCGCGGCGGTGGGGCGGGTGGGGATACGGGTGGGGGGGATGGGGGAGGCGGCGGGGGTGGTGCTGGGCAGGGCGTGATGTGGTGGAGTTGGACATTTCCTTGCGGACGGCGTAACCTAGACAGACCGGTCTACATCATAGTGGTGTCCGGGGCGTCGTCGGGGCGGTCTGGTTGTCGCAGCGTGCGGCGGCCGATCGCGGGCCCCGACGAGATTCTCGGAATACCAAGGAGATTGCACATGGCTCGTCTTTCCACCATCGATCCGACCGCCGCCACCGGCAAGGCCGGGGAACTGCTCGGCGCCGTCAAGGCGAAGATGGGGCTGGTTCCGAACATGACGCGGGTGATGGCCAACAGCCCGGCGGTGCTCGAGGGGTATCTCGGCTTCGCCGGCGCGCTGGGGCATGGCACGCTGAGCGCCAAGATTCGCGAGCAGATCGCGCTGGTGGTGGCGGAGACCAACCGGTGCTCGTACTGCCTGTCGGCCCACACGGCCATCGGCAAGATGGTGGGGCTCTCGCCCGCGGAGCTGGCGGCGGCGCGTCACGGCACGTCGACCGATGCGAGAACGGTGGCCGCGCTGAAGTTTGCCCAGACGCTCGTGATCCGGCAGGGCGACGCGACGGATGAGGACGTTCAGCGGGTGCGTGCGGCGGGGTTCGGCGATGGGGAGATCGCGGAGATTGTGGCGCACGTGGGGCTGAACGTGTTCACCAACTACTTCAACAAGGCCACGGGCGTGGAGATCGACTTCCCGCGGGTGGAGGCGGGTGAGTTGGCCTCGGTGTAACGTTCCGCGGAGCGAGGATGGGGGCGCCGCTCGTGGGCGGATGCCCCCTTCCCTCCCCCGCCCTCCCCCCCCAGGGGGCGTTCGAGCGGGAGCGTGGATGGATGGGCGAAAGGAGCGCGGTGGCATGGGCGCGGCCATGAGAACCCGGAAGAAGCGAGAGAGCCCGGCGCGGGAGAGGCTGCTGGATGCGGCTGCGGAGTTGTTCTACAAGCGGGGCGTGAACGCCGTTGGCATCGACGAGATCATCGAGCGGGCGGGCGTGGCGAAGATGTCGCTGTACAACCACTTCGACTCGAAGGACGCGCTGGTGGTTGAGTATCTGCGTCGCCGGCACGAGATGTGGATGGCGTGGTTCCGTGGGCGGGTGGAGGCCGCGAGATCGCCGCGCGGGCGGGTGCTGGCGGTGTTTGATGCGCTGCGGGAGTGGTTCGAGGAGAAGACGTTTCGCGGGTGTGCGTTTCTGAACACTTCGGCGGAACTGTGCGATCGGAAGCACCCTGCGCGGGCGATCTGCACGCGGCATGTTGATGATGTGCGTGAGTATCTGCGCACGCTGGCGGAGGATGCGGGGCTGGCGCAGCCTTCGGCGGTGGCGGACCGGCTGCTGGTGCTGGTGCACGGGGCCATACTGGGGGCGCTGGTCGCGGGAACGTCGGAGCCGGCGCGTTGGGCCCGCGAGGCGGCCGAATCGGTGATCTCGGGGCTTTGAGTGGAGAGGGCGGCGGGCGAAACCGCGCGGGGCGCAGCGCGGTAGACTGGATGCGTGGTCCCGCATCCGCCCACACAGCCCGGCGAGGTCTCGGCGGCTCCGGCGCTGGAGGCGGTGGTGTTGTCGCGGCTGCCGTGCGTGGCGTGCGGGTATGACCTGAAGACGATGCGGGTGTCGGCGCGGTGTCCGGAGTGCGGGGCCGGGTGCGAGGCGTCGCTGGGGTCGATGTACGCCGCGGATGGCGCGGATGTGGCGGCGATGGTGGCGGGGCTTCGGAAGATGGTGTGGGCGGCGGTGGTGTTTCCGCTGATCGGGGGCGGGCTGCTGTATCTGGATATTCGCAGGAGCACGATGGGTCCGGAGTTGACGCTGCTGGGCCTGGCGGGTGTGGGGATCGCGGGGCCGCTGCTGGCGCGGGCGGGGCTGCGGCGGGTGGCGGAGGCGGTGCGGCCGTCGCCGGGGGCCGCGGCGGTGAGGCCGATGCCGATCCTGCTGGGTGCGGAGGGCGTGCGCATCGCGGCGAAGGCCTATGCGGTGTTCTCGACGATGCTGGCGGTGCTGCTCATCGCGCTGATGGCGTGGGATCGCTCGGGGCCCGGGCCGGCCGACGGGTGGCTGTGGGCGACGGGGGCGCTGGCGGTGGGCACGGGCGTGTCGTGGACGGTGCGGAACGGCCTGTTCTGCGTGCGCGGCGCGGAGATCGCGGGGCTGAGCAACCGGCCGGGAATGCGGCGCGTGTTCCGGCTGATGGCGTGGGTGAGCGGTGGGGGGACCGTCGCGGTGCTCGGGTATGGGCTCGCGGGGGTGGTGATGTATGTGTACAAGAACGAGTTGCTGTATGGGTTCACGTCGGGTCGGCGGTCGCACTGGATGGAGATGACGATCCTGGGCGTGCAGATCGTGGCGAGCGCGGTGAACATGGCGGCGATAGTGTGGCTGATGTTGTGGCCGGTGATGCTGGCGCTGCTTGCGCGGCACCTGAGGAGCGTGGATCGGGAGATTTCGGCGGCGGGTGGGGTGGTGATTGGGGCGGTGAGGGTGGAGGAGTAGGGGAGTGGAGGAGTCGAGGAATCCGCGGGATTCGCGATCAGAACATCGCACATCCCGGGCGTGCACATCCACGGGATTCGCCGGAGGAACCGGCTCATCCCGGGCGTGCAACAATCACCCTGTGAATCCTTCGCCTGTGCCATCTGAGTCTCGGCAGCCTTCGCCGCGGGTGCCGTTGCGGTTGCTGATCGTGATGCCGTCGTGGCTGGGGGATGTGGTGATGTCGACGCCCGCGCTGCGGCTGTTGCGGGATGCGCTGCCGGGGTCGTTCATTGGCGGGCTGGTGCGGCCCGGGCTGGATGAGTTGATCGCCGGGTCAAACCTTCTCGATGAGGTGCACGTGGATCGGGCCCGCGGGGTGATGGGGCCGAAGCTGGTGGCGGCGAAGATCCGGCCGCGGCGGTATGACGCGGCACTGCTGCTGGCGAACTCGTTCTCGACGGCGCTGGTGACGCGGCTGGCGTTCATTCCGCGGCGGATCGGGTATGACCGTGATGGACGCGGCATGCTGCTGACGGATCGGATCAAGCCCGAGCGCGTGAGCCAGGGTGTGCTGGGGAAGATGGGAGTGGGGGCGTTTACGCCGGTGAGCGCGGTGGAGTATTACGTGCGGGCGGCGCGGGAAGTGGTTGGGGATGTGGGATGTGGGATGTCGGATGTCGGATGTGGGGGCAAGAAGATGCGGTTGGAGCTTGGGGTGACCGAAGCGCAGGGGGTGGCGGCGGATGTTGTGCTTAGGAAGGCTGGGGTTGGGGCGGGGGAGAAGTATGCGGTTTTGAATCCGGGGGCGAACGATGTGGCGAAGCGGTGGCCTGCGTCGGGGTATGCGGCGGTGGCGGCGCACTTGGTGAGGGTGCATGGGCTGAAGGTGCTGGTGAATGGGGCGCCGGGGGAGGCGGAGTTGTGTGATGAGGTGGTGAGGGGTGCTCGGGAAAGGCTTGGGGCAGCGAGTGGTGGGAAATCGGGACAGCCCTTGGGCACACCATTGGCAGACGGGCCGCCAGTGCCACCCGAAGCAGTCGTCGCGTTGCCGCGGCTGGGGGTGACGATCGGGTCGCTGAAGGGAATTGTGCGTGGGGCGCGGCTGATGGTGACGAACGACACCGGGCCGCGGTTTGTGGCGGCGGCGTTCGGGGTGCCACTGGTGGTGCTGTATGGACCGACGGATATCCGGTGGAGCGTGCTGCCGGGGCTGACGGGGCCGAGCGTGGATGTGGTGGCGGATCCGACGCTGCCGGCGGAGCTCAATGCAAACGAGCATCCCGAGCGGTGCCGGATCGACCGGATCGAGGTGGGGCGGGCGATTGAGGCGGTGGAGCGGGTGATTGGGGCCGGGAAATAGGCCGCGGGGCGATCCGAAGGCGGAAAGTTGACCCTTTGGCCGCCCGATCTACTATTGGCCTCGCGTCTGGGCCCGTTGGGGCGGTCGCGAAGTCCAAAGTGGACCCCCTCGGGGGCGTAGCTCAATTGGTAGAGCGCTTCCATGGCATGGAAGAGGTCGTGAGTTCGAGTCTCATCGCCTCCACTGACAGAAAAACGCCCGACCTTGCAAGGGTCGGGCGTTTTGTTTTTTGATCTGTGGCGTGTGACGCCAAGGGAATCCGGACAGACCCGTCCAATCCCCGGGGGAAACTTGTACACTCCCGATTCATGCATCCCGCGACTATCGGTCCATTCACGATTGAGCGAGAACTTGGCCGCGGCGGCATGGGGGAGGTGTACCTTGCCCGCGATACGCGGCTGGACCGGGCGGTGGCGATCAAGGCGCTGCCGGGGCACTTGTCGCAGGACCCGGATCGGCTGGCGCGGTTTCAGCGCGAGGCGAAGGTGCTGGCGTCGTTGAACCATCCGGGCATCGGGGCAATCTATGGGCTCGAGGAGGCGGGGGGGCACCAGTATCTGGTGCTGGAGTTCATCGAGGGCGAGACGCTGGCGGAGCGGCTGGTGAGCGGGGCGATCCCGGTGGACGAGGCGCTGCCGATTGCGCGCCAGATCGCCGAGGCGCTGGAGGCGGCGCACGAGAAGGGCGTGGTGCATCGCGACCTGAAGCCGGGCAACGTGATGGTGACGCACGAGGGCGTGGTGAAGGTGCTGGATTTCGGGCTGGCGCGCACGGCGGAGGGTTCGCCCTCGACGACGAACATGGCCGCGGCTCGCGCGGACTCGCCGACGCTGACGTCGCCGGCGCCGATTCACTCGCCGACGATCCCGGGCGCGATCATGGGCACGGCGGGGTACATGTCGCCGGAGCAGGCCCGCGGCAAGCCGGTGGACAAGCGCTCGGACATCTTCTCCTTCGGGTGCGTGCTCTACGAGATGCTCGCGGGCGTGGGGCCGTTTCCGGGCGAGACGGTGACGGACTCGCTCGGCGCGATTCTGCATCGCGAGCCGGACTGGTCGCTGATCCCGGCCCGAACGCCGGAGCGGATTCGCGAACTGCTGCGGAACTGTTTGGCCAAGGACCGCAAGAACCGGCTGCACGACATCGGGGATGCGCGGCTGGAGATCGAGCGGACGATCGCGGGGCATGAGTGGACGATGGCGGCCGCGCCGGTGGCGGCGGGGAAGCGAACATGGATCGTTCCGGTCTGCGTGGCGTGTGCCGCCGTTTCGCTCGTCGCTGGGTGGGGGCTCTCGCGAGTGCTCAACCCCACGCGCCCGGCGGCCATCGCGCCGGCGCAGGCGTTTCACGTCTGCACGACGGTTGCCGACAAACCGCCGTTCATTGGTCTGATGGGCATCTCGCCGGACGCGAAGTTCCTCGTGTACACGGCCTCGCCGGAACTTCCTGCGGACAGCGTGAAGCCCGAGGGCGTGCTGATGGTGCGTCGGCTCGACCGGGACGAGAGCGCGGTGATTGAGGGCACCGAGGGCGCGATGGACGCCGCGCTGTCGTCCGACGGGCGGTGGCTGGCATTCGCCTGTGCCAAGGACCGCGCCAGGAACAAGCTCGGTCTGAAGAAGATCGCGCTGGAGAACGGGCGACCATCGGGCAAGCCCGAGATTGTGTGCGAACTTCCGCAGGGCGCATACCCCACGGTGTGCTGGGCTTCGGACCGGGAGATTGTGTTCTCGATGGCGTGGGAGACCACGCTCTATTCCGTTTCCGCGTCCGGAGGGGAGCCACGGGTGGTGCTGCACGAGGATCTCCCCAAGGGCATTGAAAACTGGGGAGAGCTTCGTCCGCTGGTCGCGGGGAAGTCCATCCTGGCCACGCGTTGGTCGCTCGTGGGGCAGACGGTGAAGTTCGCTACGGAGGTGATCGATCTCGCTTCGGGCAAGCGAAGCCCGGTGCTTCCGAGCGCGGGCGCGGCCCAGTATGTGCCTGACGGGGAGGCGGGTGTGGGGGTGGTGGGGGTGGGGGTATCTCCTGGCGATGAGGAGCACGCAGAACAGTCTGATTGCGGTTCGCTTCGATCTGAGCACGCTGCGCACCGTCGGGGAACCTGTGACGGTGTGGAGCGGGAACCAGATCAACGCGTTCCGCTTGTCGCCGAGCGGCACGCTCGCGATGGCGACGCAATCGGCCGACGTTTCGGATCGGCGCCTCGCCTGGATCGACGACAAGGGCCAGCCTCAACCGATCCCGGGCATCACGCGGGCGTATGGGCAGATCCTCATCTCTCCCGATGGCGGGCGCGTGCTTGTGCAGATCGATAGTCCGGTGCAGTCCGACCTGGCCTCCGACCTGTGGGTGCAGGACCTTGCGCGAAAGACCTTCACGCGAATCCCGATCCAGGGCGCGGTGATCGGGATGGTCTGGAGCCCCGATGGGCAGCGGGTCGTCCATGGGCTCGTCAGCGACGGCGGCTTTTCACTCTGGGAGCGGCGGAGCGATGGATCGGGGGAACCCGTCAAGCTCTACTCCGGCCCCGACAGCCGCACGCTGCTCTGGCCGGCGAACTGGACGCCCGACGGCAAGACGCTCGCGTTTGTTCAGGTGGACATGGCCACGGACAAGAGCCACGGCTTTGTGTTGCGGCAGGAAGCCGGGTCCAAGCAGTGGGCCGCGACGCAGTACCTGAAATCGCCGACAAGCGAAGACCTGCTCGGATTCTCGCCGGACGGGAAGTGGGCCTTGATCGGATCGGCTCAGACCGGGCGCAGGGAGTTGTACGTCCAGAGATTCACGGGCGACGGCGATGCGGATGCACGGGGGGGGCGTGTGAGCGTTTCCACCGGCGGCGGGAACCTTTCCTGGTGGAGCCCCGATGGCGGCAAGGAGATCCGGTACGTCGACGCGGACAACCAGGTCATGAGCGTGCAGGTGAAGTTCGAGCCGACGTTCTCGGCGACGGAGCCGAAGCTGCTCTACAGCATCAAGGACCTGAAGATCAGGGGGAGCACCTTCGCGCCCGACGGCCGGATGATGGTGGTGCTGCAGGGCGCGAGCGAGCAGACAACCAAGACCGTCGGGCTCGTCGTGAACTTTCTCGAAGAGCTCCGAACCAAAGTGCCCGTGACGAAGTGAGGTTCGAGGTTCGGGAGGCCTGCGCGACGGGGGGTGGGGGGGCGGAAGTCGGACTATTCCCGTCCCAGGAGCGTCTCACGCTTCCACTCGCCCTTCTTTTTGGCCGCGGCGAGCGCGGCGGGGGCGTCGGGGTGGTCCGTGGTGAGATACACCAGCGTGGTTTTTCCGATCAGGATCTTGTCGCCGTCATTCAGCGGCGTGTCGAGCACGATCTTCTTGCCGTTGATGAACACGCCGTGGGCGCTGCGGTAGTCGCCGGCGATGTGACGACCGGTGGCGGCGTCCAGGCGGAGCTGCAGGTGCTTGCGCGAGACGAGCGGGTCCATGATCTGGACCGTGCAGGCGTCGTCGCGCCCGACCGAGACGAGCGGCTCGGTGAGCGGAAAGTTGCCGCCGGATGCCGGACCATCGATGACCGCAAGAGATGCCATGCCGCGAGCCTCCTTGGGAGAGTCTAGTGGATTTGGCGGCACCTTGCGGAGCCGGAGTTCGATAAGACATGGCCTTTCGAGCCCCCGTCAAGCTGTGCCCGCCGGGGCACCGGGCAGAGCACCGGTTCTTGTCGGCGCGATTCAGCGCGTGTTCATCACGCCCGCGCGTCGGACGATGCAACGACGTCCGTCCGCTGCGGCGAACGAGAGCATCGCGCTTTGCCCGGTGACCGCTGGGTGAGGCCGGCCCGGCGTCCGCAGCGATCGAAGGAGACAACCGATGAAACGCACCCTGATGGTGGTCCGGATTCTGGTCCAGGCGGCCGGGCTCACGGCCCTCGCGATGGCCTCGCTGGGCGGCCTCGTGTTCATGCTGTATTGCCTGGTCACGCTGGCGCAGCTCACGTTCTGGGGGGCCGTGATTCCGGCGGCGATAGGCCTGTTCGCGGCCTTCTGCGGCTTCCTGTTCGCCGCGCGGGAGTTGGAGGCTCCGGAGGCTCACCCGACCGCGAGCGCGAATGAGGCGCGGCTGCACGTCGTGGTTCGCCCTTGTAAGCCGATGGCCGCGGCCAACGCCGCCGCCCCGACCCCCTCGCGTGACGCATCGCAGATTTGAGCCAGGTCGCGCTCAGGGCTCGGACTTGTCCAGTTCTTGGCGAATCGCGATGGGCACGTAGCCGATTTCCAGGCCCTTGGGCGGCGTGACGAGCTGCGCGGGGTCGAGGCTTGCGAGGGTGCCGACGGTGGGGGGGGCGAGGTACTGGCGATCCTTGGTCCAGGCGCGGTGGATCTTCTCGACTCTCGCCTGCATGCGCTCGCGCTCTTCATCCGTGAGATTGGCGTTGAGCATGGCCGGCTGATCGGCGAAGCGGTACCAGCAATAGGTGACGACGCTGCCGTCGCCGAGATGGGCCTGGAAGGGGCCGGCCACGGGGCCGGGCTTCTTGAAGGAGCTCTGCGGGTCCGACGGGGTGTCGTACGGCTGCGGGGGTTTCTCTTTGGGGCGGTCGAACCGAAGCGTGGTGAGCCCGGATGAGGTCGGGACGTCTGGCGCTGAAACCACCGTCCATTTGGGCTTCTTGCTGTCTTTGTTGAGGCGGAAGTACTCGGGCAGCACCACTCGCAGGCCGCTGGGGTCGTCGATCCGCCTGACCGACTGCTCGTTCCACTTGTAGCCGTAGGTCGTGGGGTCCGGGGCGAACGGCGTGCCGAAGGAGGACCAGGCGATGGGCGTGCGATCATCCTTCTTGGCGCCGTCGGCGTAGAGCTGCCAGGTGGATCCGCCGCCGCTCTTGAAGTGTTGTATACACGCGCCTGTGGGATTCACCGAACCGCTCGGCGGAGCGCCTCCCTCAAACCAGACCTTCACGTCATCCCACAGCGCGGCCTTGCTGTAGCTGGTGAGGCGGTGGAGGACGACCGAGTATCCCTCCGGCCCGAGAGGGAAAAACATGGGGGCGACGCGGGCGAAGGTCTCGCCGCCTTCGCCCTCGCATATCACGCCCGGCACGTACTGGGTCTCCATCTGGAAGGCCTTGTTGGGATCGGACGGGCGCGTGTCGAGCAGCAGGCCCGCGAGCTCGGGCTTGGCCTGCGCGGAGTGGGCCCAGAAGTGCGGCGTGAAGAAGCAGACGGGGCCCTTGAAGTTCTCGGTGTTCAGGAAGAGCGTCCAGCAGTTGTCGCTCGGCGCGCCAGCCTTGGCGGAGGTGAGCGGGAGGGGCAGGTAGCCGTATCCGAAGAGCTGGCCGCACGTGCCCTGCCCGAGATTCAGGCCATCGATCGGGAAGAGGAGCCACGGGCTGAGCTGGGCTACGCCGTAGAGGCCCCTGGGTTTGTCCCACGTGCCCGCTCCGTGAGCCGGGCCGTTGGCGATCTCGCCGAAGTTGACGGCCACGCCGCCCATGATGAACTTGGGGGTCTCGGTGGGGAAGCGCGTGTCGCGCCACCAGCCGAGGCCGCCCTCGATGTCGGAGTAGAGGTCCTTGGGCGGCTTGCCCTCGTACTGCGCGTGCATCCACGTGCCGAAGAGCCCGGTCTGGAAGCGGTGGCCGGGATAGTGCTCCACCAGCGGCCACGCCGCGGCGTAGAGCGAGAAGCCGGCGTTGAAGGTCTCCGGGACTCGCTCGGTGGGAACAAGCATGTATCCGGCCATTTCGGCGTTGATGGTGGCCGCGGGTTTGGGGGCGGGTGCGGGCGGCGCGGGTGTCTTGTCGGCATGGAGCAGGCTCAGCATGCCCTTGCCGAGCGCGTCGCCGACGAGGAAGTAGGTTTCGGCGTTTCCGAACTCGTGATGGCCGTGGCCGGGATTGGGCGAGTCTTCGGGTTTGCGAACGAAGTCGTGGGTGGGCACGAAGATGACGTTGCCGGCAAACTCCGGGTGTGTCGCGGCCGCGGCCTGGGCTTTGCGGAGCTGGTCCCACTCGCCGGGCGCCTTTACCCACGGGCCGGTCAACTCGCCGATGACGACCGGCAGGTTCGGGGCGGCGAGGTCCTTGCGGACGTCCTTGATGAGGTTGACGAGATTGGCTTCGTACTCGGGAACGGCGTGCTTGGGATCGCATCCGTCGTTCCAGCCCTGGTACCAGACAAAGCCGGCAAGCTCGTAGCCCTCGGCCTTTGAGGTGGGAAAGTCCTTCCTCAGATTTGCGAGCGACTCGCGGACCTGCTGGATCATCAGGGTGTAGTACGGCCCGGTGGCTCCGCCGGAGGAGGGCGGGCGGAAGTCGGCGTAGAGGCTCTTGCCTCCCCAGGCGGTCTTGATGAGCAGCACCTCGTTGTCGATCGCATCGCCGACCACGTGGCCGAACTGCAACTCCGGCCCGAAGTGGTGCTGGTCGCCGTAGGGGGTGAAGCCGAACGCCAGCGGCCCCGCGCGGAGCGGGGTGTGCTCGGGCTGGTAGCGCACCCAGACGTCGTCGCGCACGCGCCAGCGGCCCTGATCATCCTTGAGGTGCTTGAAGAGGTCCTTCTTCGCCGGGTCCTGCATGAGCGCCGCCAGCGTTCCCTTGGCGTCGTTGTAGTCCTTGCCGGCAAGGTCAACAACGGCCTGGCCCTCCATGTTGGACTGGCCGGCGAGGATGAAGACCTTGAGCGGTTTGGGCTCGGCCGCGGCCGCGGGGCGTGCGGCGAAGGCCAGGAGGAGCAGAGCGGCCGCGAGCACGAGTGTGTGTGGCATGAGGAGAGGCCCTGGACAGGGAGAGGACTTGAACGAGAAACTTCTCTCGGCGCACCGACTTGCTGCCCGGTTCGAAGCGGCGATGTTCGTCATTGCGAAGCTCCGGCACTTTGGGGCGGGCAAATCGTATCGAGGCCCGACCGAGCGATGGCGGGCTTGAGCGTGCGATCAGGGCTCATCTCGCCCGGGCCGGGTGCGGCGTCTGGGCTCGAACAGAGTCTGGTGTCCGCGCTCGGCATCGCGCAACGGGCGGGGCCATCGACGACGATGCGATCGAGGGCATCGCGTTGGTGGCCGCCACCCGAGCTCCACGGCAACCAGCGGGTCGGGCGGCCCATCAGACGTCGGGGTCCGCGCTCCGAGGACCGGCAATGTGTTCGAGCATGAACTGCGATCCGCATTCCGGGCAGGCGGTCTGCTTGAGTCCGGCGAGGTTGTAGCCGCAGGTCGGGCAGGGGATGGTGCGGGTGGCGAGGCGGGCGTGGCGCTCGGCGCGCGTCTCGCGCCAGGTCAGCGCGAGCGCGGCGAGCGACGCGGCCAGTCCGGCCAGCGGCATGAACATGGTGATTTCGTCGCGGCGGGCCGTCTCTCGTGCGAAGTATTCGGCCGCGGCGGTGAGCATCCAGATGCCAACGAATGCCGCCGAGCTGAGCGCGGTGCGGCGGGGCGTCCACGCAATGCTTGCGCGAAAGATCACCGCCCAGGATGCGCCGACGATCGCCGCCGCGGTCATGCCGATCAGGACGGGCCACGGGAAGTCGCCATCGAGCCGGAAAAGGCTGTGGTCGATGAACGCGCCGATGAGGAAGTACAGCGGCAGACCCGCGGCGGCGGCGGCCACGGCTAGCAGGATGTTCACGGTGGCTCGGGGCATGGGTTGGACGGGGGAGGGTTCCGCGATGTGCAGGACGCATCCAGAGTACCACGCCGGCGCAACCGGCGCGCACGGGGAGATTTGGGGTGATGGGATCAGGCATGCCCCATTCGGTGCAGGGAGTTTGGCCGGGTTTCGTGCTTCCGGCGCGGAAGCGCAGGGTCCACACGCGCATCGGCGGGCCTTGCCAGTAGCATGGGGCCAAGGAGGGATCTCACATGATGATCTCCAATCGATCCAACCAGACGAAGGTGGGGCGGGCGGTGGTGCGCGCTGCGCGCGGGGATGTGGCGGTGTTCGAGGAACTCGAGCCGCGGCAGGTGCTCTCGTACGCGCTCGCCGAGTGGTATCCGCTCATCGGGGGGCAGAACTGGCATTACGCGGGGGCGATCAACGCCGGGGCGGCCACGGCGACGATGACCTCTACGGCGGGCGTCATGGTGGGCACGCAGACGACCACGCGCCTCGACATGCACCTCTCGGCGGCCGAGGACTCCACGGACTCGCGGTTCCTGAAGATGAGCGCGACCGGGCTGCGGCTGATCCGCAGGGACCTGAACGACTCGGCGGGGTACCAGCGTGTGACGTACAGCGCCGGGGGCGTGCTGCTGCTCCCGCCGGTGATCAACGCGGGAGACTACTACACGCACACGGGATCATCGACGGCCACCTCATCGGCGGGTCCGTTCACGACGTCGATGACCGGAAGCATGACGGTGTATGGTGAGGAGACGCTCGTCCTCCCCGCGGGAACGTTCCGGGCCCTCAGAGTCCGACGAACCGAGTCCACCCATGCCGTGGGAACCGGCTGGACGTCGAACACGAGCGTCACCGAGACGCAGTGGATCGTGCGCGGCCTGGGGATGGTCAAGCTCGACTACTACGAGGTGCAGCAGTATTCCGACGGCGAGCGGGATACCACGAGCGTGCAACTGGGTCTGACCAGCGCCTCGCTGCTGGGCAACCTCCTTGGCATGCGCGTGGACGGCAAGGGCCAGTGGATCCAGAATCACGATTCGACCGTGACCACCGCCGACGGCACCAACTACGGCGGCATCGACGTGAACGGCGCCACCAAGACGCGCGTCTTCACCATCTACAACAACAGCAAGACTCCGCTCGCGATCGGGAGTGTGCAGATCACCGGGGCCAACGCCTCCGAGTTCACGCTCGTGCGCGTGCCGGCGACGCTGCTCATGCCGGGGCAGGCCACGCCGCTGAGCGTGCGCTTTGATCCGACGACGACGGGCTTCCGGTACGCGAAGATCTCCATCCCCAGCAGCGACCCGAGCGCGAATCCGTACACCTTCGACATCCGCGGCACCGGGCTGGTCTTCGGTGTGATCAACGTCCGGCGGATTGACAAGGCGACGCCGATTGTCGCGGGGTCGACGAGCCCGACGCTGGATGCGGGCACCTCGCTTGGCCGGACGACCCTGGCCGGAAATGCGTACATCGATCGGACGTTCATCATCACCAACACCGGTCCGGGCAACCTCATTCTCACCGGCATGAGCCGCGTGATCGTGAGCCCCGGTGTGGTGATGACGTCGCGATTCGTTACGCCGATCTTCGAGGTGCTCTCGCAGCCCGCGGGCACGATCGCGCCCGGCGCCAGCAGCACGTTCACGATCCGGTTCAACCCCGCTGATCTCGGCGCGGCCTTCGGAACCGTGGTCATCGCCTCGAACGATCGCCTGACCCCCGACTTCCGGTTCGTCATCGTGGGCACGGGCAAGTAGCCGCCTGTCGCCGGCCGCTGGCGGCGGAACGATTGTGACCCTCTCTCGACCGGCCCCAGGCGATAAACCGGGGCCGGTCTTTGTGCATCGGCGGCCGCGGATTCTCGGGCCAGGAATGCCAAACAGGGACCGATTTCTGCCGATTTGCTGGCCGATTGCCCCCGGGAGCGAACGATTGACGCGTCTGGAAGAATAACCCATATGGAGCCGCATTCGTGATCCCTCCCTCCCGCGCCCACCAGAGCCAGGATTCCGTGCCCGGCGAGCGTGACGAGCCGACGCTGCGCGATCTCGGTGCGCTGGCCGCGGCGGGCGATCATGGAGCGTTTGAGCAGATCCACCGGCGGGTGGGGGCGGGGCTTCGCCGGTTGCTCCTTCGGCGCAGCGGCGGACGGGAAGACCTTGTGGATGACCTGTGCCAGAAGACCTGGGCCTCCGTCTGGAAGGCCCTCAGCGAGGGGAAGTACGACCCGGAGCGGGCTGCGATCACGACGTTTGTGTACGCCGTGGCCAACAACGCGTGGATGACGCACCTGCGCGGCTTTGCGCGGGATCAGGGATACGTGGAGGGCGCGCCGGCGATGCTCGACAGCGGCCATGCCGAGCACGCGGCCGACACATCGGAGGGATTGCCCGACGAGGTGTGGGCCGAGGCGGAGACGGTGGAGTGTGTGCGGGCGTGTCTGCGTGAGGGTGGGCCGGGCGGGCTGACGGACCTGGAGCGGGCGGTGGTGCGGGCGATCTCGGCGGGGGAGAGCGATCGCGGGCTGGCGCGGCGGCTGGGCATCTCGTCGAGCACGGTGAACATCCGCAAGCACGCGGGATATCAGAAGATCAGGGCCTACCTGGCCTCGCGGGGGATCGGGGTGGATGAGCGGACGGATGAACGGATGGATGAACAGGATGCGCGGAAGATGGGGTCCGTTGAGGCGCGTTCGGAGGCTCGTGTGGATGCCGACCGGACGGGCGAGGCGATGCCTCCTCTTCCGGCGAAGCTGGCCCTGATGGGCGTGACTGGGAGGTTGCCATGAACGACAAGCGCATGGATCAACTGGTGCGGATGGCCATGGAGGCCGACGAGCTGGAGTTCGGGCCCGCCGCCGATGCGCCGCCGATGCTGCGCCTGGTGGGCGTCGGGGATGACCAGGACACCGAGGGGTTTGCCCGTCGTCGCGGGTGGTGGATCGGCGCGGGCGTGCTGGCCGCGGCGGGGATCGCGCTGGCGAGCGCGCTTCCGCTGATGCTGCGCCCGACGGCGCCGAGCGGGCCGACGATCGTGAAGGGTCAGGCTCCGACGACGGTGGAGGTTGCGCACGAGGCGCCGAAGTTCCGCCGGCATCAGTCGCTCGATGGGCTCTCGGGCGGAACGACGCCGGTGTGGGTGATTCCCGAGTACGCGCTGTCGCGCGAGCCGGAGGTGTGCGCGCCCGCGTATCTCGGCGCGATGGCCCGCGGCGAGGATCGGTTCGATCCCGGAAACGTGCAGAAGTGCGTCGTGGTGGCGATCTATCGCGACGATCACGGCTCGATGCACTGCGCCAAGGTGCAGCCGCAGGAGTGGTCGGGGAACAAGTGCCTGAGCGAGGTGACGCCGCAGGAGATTCGGACGGTGCCGCTCGGTCAAGCGTGCTCGCCCGCGGCCAGCCGAACGCTGGTGGTGGCGATGGCCGGTCCCCAGCGGGCCCTGCCCATGAACGAGGCCGAGGCGACCGGTGTGGCGCGCTGCATCCTCGGTGGGGATGAGGCCCATCGAGGGGGCTCGGAGGACTTGCGGAGCATCGCGAACGCCGCGGCGGCGTGCGTGTCGCCCGAGGTGGCGGTCAAGGTGGAGTCGATCGTCGGCCGGTAGGGCACGATCACGGAAGCCTGTCCGGGTATTTTCTCCAGAAATGTCGTATCCCTGCCTGATTTGGCCGGTTTCATGCGCCATTTTTGTAACTCTGAGATCGAATCCGCTCGAACGGGCGGACGACCGGAACCGCACGGCCATGAGTGGCCGAACATTCCAGCACACTCGGCGGAAACCCGCCCGGTGTGCGTCTGAACGTGGGGACGTGCGGATGGGCCGGATGCCGGGGGGGCGGGCGAGGACCGAAAAGGCTCACGGAACTTGCCCGGGGTGGTGTCCGGAAACGCGGCCGGCCAGGGTTGCCGAGCGGATTGGTCAGGAAGGTGGGCGTGCCTGCGCGCGAGGGCATCGCCCGATGAGTCCGGATCGGGGCAACCGGTGGCTCTCCACAGGTATGATTCTTACTTTGGCGAATCGGCAGGATGTGAGTGCCAGTCGCCGGTCAAACCGGGGCGCTCGGTATTGGGCGGGTGGCCGTCGCGGGGGACCGTCTTTGAATCCGGGCCGGTGACGATCGGGTACACCCGCTGCCGTCCCACCACCGATGCGCCGGGGAGCGACGTGCGCTCCGGCTCGCACACGCTGACGTTCCCGACGCGCGGCGTGTTTCGCATGCACATCGGCGGGCCCGCCGGGCGCGTGTTCACGTGCGATCCCAACAGTGTGATCTTCCAGAACGCGGGTGATGTGTTCCGCACCAGCCATCCCGGCGCGATCGGCGATGAGACGGTCTGGGTCTCGTTCCGCCACGACATCGTGCTCGAGGCTGTCCGGGCCCATGACGACGCCGCAGAGGCCCGACGCGAGCTGCCCTTCCCGTTCACCATCGCCCCCTCCGACCCCGGCACGTTCCTGCTCATGCGGGCGATGTTCGCCGAGGCCTGCCGCGGGCTGGACGCGGATCGGGCGCTGGTCGAGGAGACGGCGGTGGGGGTGCTTCGGCTGAGCCTGGCGCGCGGGTTCGAGCAATCGGCCTCTCTCGCCGGGCCGCGGCGGACAACGGTTCGGGCCCACGCCGATATCGCCGAGAACGCCAAGGCGTTCATGGCGATGCGGTGCGCCGACCGGCTGACGATCGAGGATGTCGCCAAGCACGTGCACGTGTCGCCGTATCACCTGTGCCGGCTGTTCCACAAGCACGCGGGGCTGCCGATCCACCGGTACCTCAACCGGCTGCGCCTGCGGCTGGCCCTCGACCGCCTGCACGAGAGCGCGGCCGACAATGCCAATGGCACCGGCGGCGGCTTGGCCACGCTCGCGGTGGACCTTGGCTTTGCCAGCCACAGCCACTTCTGCGATGCCTTCCGCAAGGAGTACGGGCTTCCCCCGTCGGCCATGCGGCAGCGGATGGGCGACCTGCGGCTCATCGCCGAGGGTGGGGCGGTGGGCAAGTGGGACGGGGCCAAGTGAACGTGGCATCGCCCTTCTGGGCGATGGGGCTGTAAGGCGGACGAGGCACATCGGGCAGAAGCCCGATGCCACGTGCTAGCCTCTGGGCATGATGTTCACTTCCATCGCGTTGATGTCGGCGGCTCTGGCCGCGCCGGTTGCCCAGCCGCCCGCCGCTCCCAGCGGCGCGGAGCTGTACGGCTCATTCCTGCCCCACCAGTGCGCCGCCCAGGTGTCCGGCGAGCGGATGAAGGCGGATGTGGAGAAGCTGGCGTCGTTCGGCACGCGGCACACGCTCAGCGACGCGGCCTCGCCGACGCGCGGGATCGGCGCGGCCCGCAACTGGATCAAGGCGGAGTTTGAGAAGATCGCCGCGACGAGCGACGGAAGGATGGCGGTTTCGTTTGAGGAGTTTGAGGCGCCGGAGGGGAAGCGCATTCCCAAGGGCGGGGCGCATGTGGTGAACGTGATGGCGGTGCTCAAGGGGCAGGGCGAGGGCGGCGCGGCGGATCGGCGGGTGTACATCGTGGGCCACTACGACTCGCGCAACGCCGATGAGATGGACGCCGCGGCCGACGCCCCGGGCGCCAATGACGATGCGAGCGGCACGGCGGCGGTGCTGGAGGCGGCGCGGGCCCTTGCGCCGCACCCGCTGGCGGTGACGGTGGTGTTCCTGGCGACGGCGGGCGAGGAGCAGGGGCTGCTGGGGGCTCAGTACCGGGCTTCGGCGGCCGCGGCGGCGGGGGAGAAGATCATCGGCGTGCTCAACAACGACATCATCGGCGATCCGGGGCTTGAGGCCGGTGGGCAGCCGGACAACGTGCGGGTGTTCAGCGAGGGCCTGCCGCGGAATCCGAGCGCGGAGCGTCTGGCGGAGATCCGCGCGGCGGGGGCGGAGAACGACTCGCCAAGCCGGCAACTGGCGCGGTATGTGGATGAGACGGGATCGACGTATCGGATGCTGATGTTCACGCGTTTGGTGATGCGTCAGGATCGGCTGATGCGCGGCGGGGATCATGCGGCGTTCAACGAGGCGGGCTTTCCCGCGGTGCGGTTCACCAGCGCGGCCGAGGTGTACGACCGCCAGCACGCGAACGTGACGACGGTGGACGGGCGGCCGTACGGCGATCTGCCCGCGTTCGTGAAGAGCGCGTACATGGAGGGCGTGGCGAAGCTGAACGTGGCGACGATCGTGCGGCTGTCGATGGCGCCGGGCGCGCCGGAGGATGTGCGGATCGTGGCGGATAAGCCGGGGCAGAAGACGACGCTTCGGTGGAAAGAGCCGGCAGATGCGCGGGCGGCGAAGTACGAGGTGGTGTGGCGCGACACGACGGAGCTGCGCTGGACGCACTCGATCGAGGTGGCCAAGGGTTCGGAGGCAACGGTGGATGCGAGCAAGGACGACAACCTGTTTGGCGTGCGGAGCGTGTCGCCGGAGGGGCATAAGAGTGTGGTGGTGTTTGCGGGGCCGGCGAAGAAGTAGTGCCCAGTGCCGAGGGCCGAGCGGGCTGGGACGCCGCTGGATGGTGTGAGTCCGTAGACTTGGCCCCATGTCGGCGGACCCGGTCGCACCAACTTCACGCACGCTCGAGCCCAGGCTGATCGTGATGATTCTGGCCGCGGCGGCGTGTTGTTTGCCGTGGATCACCCCGCCCTATGCGCTGGGGATCGGGATTGTGCTCGCGCTGCTGGGGCTGACGACGCGGACGAAGCAGGCGACGAAGCTGGCGAAGATGCTCATCCAGGTGGCGGTGGTGATGCTGGGGCTGGGGATGGATCTGCGGCAGGTGGGGGAGGCGGGGCTGGTGGGGCTGGCGTTCGCGGCGGGGACGATCGTGGGGACGTTTGCCCTGGGCATCGTGCTCGGGAAGATGCTGAAGATCGATGCGAAGCTGACGACGCTGCTCTCGAGCGGGACGGCGATTTGCGGGGGTTCGGCGATCGCGGCGACTGCCTCGGTAATCGCGGCAACGGAGGCGCAGATTGCCGTCGCGATGGGGGCCGTCTTTCTGCTCAACGCCATCGCCATCTACATCTTCCCGTACGTCGGTCATGAGCTGCACATGACCTCCCAGCAGTTTGGCACGTGGGCCGCGGTGGCGATCCATGATGTGGCGAACGTCGTCGGCGCGGCCGGGGTGTTCGACCGGACGTACGGCGATGCGGCGCATCCGATCGCGACGCAGACGGCGACGGCGGTGAAGCTGACACGGACGCTGTGGATCGTGCCGGTGGCTCTGGCGTGCGCGTGGTGGTTCCGCACACACGGCGAGAAGAACGCGGATGCGAAGAAGGGGAAGTTCCCGATTCCCTGGTTCGTGCTGTGGTTCGTTGTGGCGGCCGCGCTGGGGACGGGGATCAAGACCAAGGCCTTTGGCGACGGGCTGGCGCAGACGCTGCACTTCGACGAGGTGGTGTGGTGGACGAGCCGCATCGCCAAGGACAAGCTGATGGCGATCGCGCTGCTGCTGATCGGGTGCGGGCTCTCGCCCAAGGCGGTGGCGCACGTGGGGTGGCGGGCGATGGTGCTCGCGGTGGTGCTGTGGGTGGCGATCAGCGTGGCGGCGCTGTGGGTGGTGATGCGGACGGTGTAGTTGCCTTTTGTGTTCGGCGAGATGGAGAACCTTCTATGTCTGATGCCAAGCTGCCGCAGCCATACACGCAGTGGCGGTCTGATCCACATCGGCGCGCGGAAGATGCCGCGTACGTGTTTGGTCATGACCTCATTCGGTTTTGTCGAGCGGAGGCGATAGAGACGCTGGGAGCCGCGGATGCAAAGGCCTCCGTGCCCCGCGAGCAAGCAGAAAAGGCGATCGACACGTCGCTTCACAACGTCATGGATTTGCTCGAGGGCTTTTTCGGTCCGTTGAGCGCGGGGCCACACCACAAGGTTGAATACGTGCTGAGCGTCGTTGTGCGAGATCAGAGTGGTACGGAGGTAGAGCGCGTTGAAATCTCTCCGTGCAAGCTCGACTTGCCGATCGGCTATTGGAAGTGGAAGGATGGGGAGTTCCAATAAGACGACCGGGCGCGATTCCGGCTCGTGCGACTTCAGATGCTCACAAGCTCATCATCCGCGCCGTACACGCCGAGCATCTCCAGCGGCTGGGAGAAGCGGAAGGTGTTCATCTTGCTGATGGGCGGCGAGTAGCAGTGCAGCGTGATGAGATCCGCGCCCGGGGCCTGCATGTTGGCGACCTGGTGGATGTCGTCGTCGTCGGCGGAGCAGACATACCCCGGGGGCATCTGGATCGTCGCGCACGGGCAGACCATCCCGGCGGAGGTGAGCTTGAAGCGGATCTCGGTGCCGACGCCGTGGATCACCTTGAACGCGCAGGAGACGCCCTTGTGGTCGTGGATGGGCGTGCAGTGGCCGGAGCGCCAGCAGAGGGCGAGGAGCTCGTAGTGCTCGGAGCGGGCGATGGTGTTGCGGCGATAACCGCGCTGGCCGAAGACGCAGGACTCCTCGATGTCCGCGCGAGTGATGGCGAGATTGAGCAAGAGGCGCTCGAGGACGCGCAGGTCGGCGCGGCCGCGCAGGGTCTCGAGGTAGGTGATGACCTCCGCCAAACACGGATGCCGGAGCATGGCCTCGCGGCCGGTCGGGTGCGTCGAGGGGAGCGTGGCGGTGGACATGCCTGTAGTTTAGCGAATCGGTCGCGGCGGGTTTCGGCGCCACTCGTTCTCGGACTCCAAAGCAGGGACGCATCACCCCCGGACGCGGCCCCCTAAAGTCTCCTTGAACATGAGCAACGAACCGACGCCGAACACCGATCGTGGGATGGGAACAACCGGGGGATCTGGGGGAAATAGCCCCCCGGTGGATCTTCCCGCGCCGGCGATCGCCCGCGAGGGGTGGCCGATCGTGGCGGCGTTTGTGATTGGGGCCGCGGTGCTGACGGGGGTGTCGTCGTGGCTGCTCGGGCCGGTGGTCGGGGCGGTGGTGGGGTTCCTGACTGTCGCGCTCACGATCTGGTGTATCTGGTTCTTCCGAGACCCGCGCCGGCGGATTCCGGCGTCGGCTCCGGGGCAGACGAGCGTGATCAGCCCGGCCGACGGCGTGGTGTGCATGGTACAGCCGGCGGTTCCGCCCGAGGAGCTCGGGCTCGCTGAGGACGACAAACGCGGCCTGACGCGCGTGAGCGTGTTCATGAACGTGTTCAACGTGCACGTGAACCGCGCGCCGGTTCCGGGCCTGGTCGAGAAGACGGCGTATCACCCCGGCAAGTTCTTCAACGCGTCGCTGGACAAGGCGAGCGAGCACAACGAGCGGATGTCGCTGCTGTTTCGCATGGCCGACGGGCGCGGCGTGGTGTGCGTGCAGATCGCGGGCCTGATCGCGCGACGGATCGTGTGCCGCGTGCGCGAGGGGGCGCGCCTCGGCGTCGGCGAGCGGTACGGGCTCATCCGCTTCGGATCGCGGGTGGATGTGTACCTGCCGCGCGGCGTGGAGCCGCGGGTAAGGGTGGGGGACAAGAGCGTGGCGGGTGAGACGGTGCTGGCGGTGATTCCTGCGTCCCCGGAGGCCCGCTGAGCATGTTCATCAACTACCCAAGCCGCAAGCAGTCGGTCCCGCTGCGGATCATCGTGCCCAACCTGTTCACGACGGTGGCGATGTGCTGCGGGCTGGCGTCGATCCACTACAGCCTCAAGGGCGACTGGGACCGGGCGATGTTCGCGGTGGTGCTCAGCGCGATCTTTGATTCGCTGGACGGGCGGGCGGCGCGGCTGCTGAAAGTGACGAGCCCGTTCGGCGAGGTGCTCGACTCGCTCTCGGACTTCCTGTCCTTCGGCGTGGCCCCCGCGCTGCTGCTCTATGAATGGATGTTCCGTCGCAACGAGGTGATGGGGAGCGATGTGTGGGGGCTGCTGGCGGTGACGACGTTTGTGGTGTGCAGCGCGATGCGGCTGGCGCGGTTCACGGCGGCGGCGCGGCCCGCGGTGCATGCCCATCCCGGCGCGCCGGGTGCTCAAGGAGCGAGTGGGGGAGGCGGAGCGCACGAGGTCGATCCGCAGCGGGCGGCGGTGGCGAAGGCGAAGTTCTTCACCGGGCTGGCGACGCCCTCGGCGGCGGGCGCGGCGATGGTGCCGGTGATGCTGTCGTACTCCAAGCTGCTGGGCCGGTTCGTCCGGCCGGAGCTGGGCATGCCGCTGGCGGGCACGGGCGATGAGGCGGCCTCGAAGCTCGACTCGGCCGCGACGCCGGTGCAGTGGGCGGGGATCGCCGTGCTGGTGTACACGATGGCGATCGCGTTCTGGATGGTCAGCCGCGTGCCGATGTTCTCGTTCAAGAAGATGCGGGTGAGCAAGCGGGCGGTGGTGCCGCTGCTCATCGCGGCGGGGCTGATCGTGGTGCTGGCGGTGAAGGACCTGTGGCTGCTGCTGGCGGCGATCACGCTGGTGTATCTGCTGACGGCGCCGATCAGTTGGGTGTCGCACCGGACGCTGATGCGGGCGAAGTAGGCAGGTAGCCCGACCGTGAGGGAGGGCTTCACGCGTCGTTGGGCGTCTGGATGTCGAAGCCCTCCCTCACGGTCGGGCTGCTTATCCCGCCACGGCGATATTGCGGAAGGTGGGGGTGTAGCCGGGGAAGACGCTCGCGAGATTCGCGTTTTCCAGTCGCTTGCTGACGATCTCGGCGAGGATGTCGCGGAAGTCGATCGTCACGTTCAGGTCGAGGTTCTGGTAGAGCTGGCCGGAGCCGAGGCCGGGCCACTGCGTCACCACCCGACCGCCGTTGATCTTGCGGCCGATGGTGAGCATGACGTTGCCGTGGCCGTGGTCGGTGCCGAGCGAGGCGTTCTGGGCCACGCGCCGGCCAAACTCGCTCATCACCACGATGGTGACGTTCTTGTTGCCGTTGATGATGACGTCCTCGTAGAACGCCCGGAGGCTGTTCGCGAGGTCGAGCATGTTGGTGTGCATCGTGCCGGCCACCACGCCCTGGGCCGAGTGCGTGTCCCAGCCGCTCTTGTCGATGGCGACGGCCTCGACGCCGATGTCGGCGCGGATGAGCGCGGCCGTCTGCTTGAGGGCCTTGGAGAAGCTGCTCGCGCCCGTGCCGGTTGTGGACGGGTATGGGAATGTGCTCGTCGGCGGGACGTACGAGCCCGCGCCGACGGTGGTCATCGCGGTGATGGTCGCCATCGTGTTGGCCGAGGCCGTTTTCACCGGGTCGAGCTGGGTTGCGTATTGCCCGGAGATCGCCCCGAGGCGGGCCGTGCGCGTGCTGGAACCGCCGGTGATGTTGTACGCCGAAAGGTCCGGAACGGGCACGCCCTTGAGCGAGCCCGCCAGCGTGAGGGGGAGCTGGTAGCCGATGCCGATAGCCCGGACCGTGGCCGTCGGATCGGCCGGGTTGACGCTGGCGATGTGGCGGCCCAGCCAGCCCGTGAAGATGTTGGGGTCGGCGGGCTTGCCGACCTCCATGTACTTCTGGGCGTCGAAGTGCGAGCGGCTGGAATCCGTAGAGCCGGTGGCGTGGACGATGGCGAGGTGCCCGGCCTGATAGATGGGGTAGAGCGGGGCCATGCCGGGGGGCAGGCCGAAAAAGCCGTTGAGGTCGGTGCAGCCGTTGGTGTCGCCGGGCGGGGGGACGCCGATGCCGGGGGTGGCGGCGTTGGTCGAGGGGCGATTGGCGTAGTACCCCGCGTCGCCGAAGGGGACGCACATGGTCAGCCCGTCGCAGGCCCCGCGGAGAAAGATGGAGACGATGACGTCGCGGGTGGAGGGGAAGGAGGCGAAGGTGACGCGCGGGAACCAGAGGGGCGTGGTGAACGCGGCCGCCGTGGCCGCGCCGGACCAGGCCATGAAGCGGCGGCGGCTGAGCGCGTTGTACTCCTCGCAGGCGTTGCAGTCTGGAGTTCCGTCGCGGATGGGATCAAGGTCGGGCATGGTGGGTCTCGGGGCTCGGGCCGTGGGGCAGTTCCTCGCTCAATACCACTGGAAGCTGGGCATCGCGACGGCCATACCCATGGCTTCCTTGATCTTTGTTGTCGTGGGCGTGGCGCCGAGGTAGGCGAGCAGCGCATCGCGCTCGGGCTTGGGCATGGTGTTGTTGAAGGCGGCGAGGTTGATGGCGTCGAGGATTGCGCTGCCGCTGGTGGCCGCGCCGATGGTGTCGGCGGGGACGATGTTCACGCCGGTCTGAAGGGTCGAGTTGTAGTAGGAATCGGCCGCGAGGCTGGCCCCGAAGTTCCATCGGGCCAGCAGCAGGGCCGACCACGCCTCGAGCGTGTCGGGGTAGCCGTCGGGGGCCTGCCAGTCGAAGGGGGTGTGCCCGGCGGAGGCGAGGGGCGTCTGCAGGTTGTTGGGCGCGGTAGCGCGGGCGCTCAGGGCGCGGAGCGTGGAGGCGAGCAGGTGCATGGGCCGCTTGAACTTCGGCGGCGCGGCGAGCGTTGCGGCCTTGTGGAGCACGTAGTCGAGCATCGCGGGGATGTCGCCGCCGGTGCTGGCGTAGATCTGGGCGACGGAGGCGATGTCGCTCTGGGCGGGGGAGTGGCTGTGGAAGTGGCGCAGGAGCTTGTAGGCGATGAAGTTTCGCGTGCTGGGGTGGTCGGCGAGGATGTTCAGCACCGTCTCGCCCTCCTGCTGGCCGGATGCTCCGGACTGGTAGGGGATGACTTGGCCGAGCACCGTCTTGTTGCCCGTGGCGTGCGCGGAAGACTTGAACTGGAACTGCCACTGCGTCGTTCCCGCGGTGGAGATGTACGTCCAGCCGGTGAAGCACTTGGCGACCTGCTGCACGTCGCTCTGCGAGTAGCCGCCGCTCACGCTCAGCGAGTGCAGCTCCATGAGCTCGCGGGCGTAGTTCTCGTTGGGCGCGCTGGCGGTGTTGGTGTCGTTGTTGAGGAACGTGAGCATCGCCGGGCTGTGGGCGCTGGCCCGCAGCAGGTTCGGGAACGTGCCGAGAGCGTTGGCCCGGATGACATCGCGGTCGTCGGCGGCTTTGAGGAACGAGGACGGGTCGTCGCGGATCCAGATGTTGAAGTGGTCGGTCCAGCACTCGACGATGCGCTCGAAGAGTTGCCGGCGCGAGAAGATCGCCCGCATCAGCCTGGCCCGGATCATCTGGTTGGCCACATCCGCCGGCTGCGAGGCACCGAGCTGCTGCGGGGTCATGACCAGCGCGGGATAGTTTGCGGCCAGGTAGGCGTCGAGCGTGGAGTCGTCGATCGAGGCCGGATGCATGTGATACCGGATGTACCCCTCGAGGCCCTTGGACCGCAGCAGGTCGATCTCGTAGCGGGTGAAGCCAAAGGTCAGCCGATCGACGGCCCGGCGGGCGGCGCGGTTGTCGCCGAAGAACTTGGGAGCGCGTCCGAGCGCGGCCGGATAGTCGTCGGCCGCGGTGGTGAACACGGCGGTTCCAAGTCCCTGGGGCTGGGCGATCTGGCTCATGCGGCATCCTCACCGGCGGTCGGCCAACCCACCCAGACTACCTCAGGGTTGCGGCTCACGCCAGAAGGGTGGAAACAGGATCCGGCATTTCAGCTCAATGCTCGCTCGGGCGCGTTCCCGCTGGCCTGTTCCGGCCGCGCGGGCGTGGTCAGACGACACGAACCTTCTTCGGATCGAAGGTCGCGCTGGGGTACTTCAGGCCCAGCCCCTCGAGGCGGTCGACGACGATCTGCGAGATCGCCAGATCGCGGAACCACTTGTGATCGGCGGGGATGACGTGCCACGGGGCCTCGTCGGTCGAGCACCTGGTCAGGGCGTTCTCGTAGGCCTTCTGGTAGCGGTCCCAGAGCTTGCGCTCGGCGAGGTCGCCCAGTTCCATCTTCCAGTTGCGCTTCGGGTCCTTCACGCGGGCTTCGAGGCGACGGCGCTGCTCGTCCTTGGAAACGTGGAGCATGAACTTCAGGATGATCGTGCGGTTGGCGGCGAGATGGCGCTCGAACTGGTTGATCTGCTTGAACCGCTCGGCGCAGGTCTCCTTGTCGATCAGGTCGTGCACGCGGACGACGAGCACATCCTCGTAGTGCGAGCGGTTGAAGACGGCGATCTGGCCGCGGGCCGGGCACTCGGCGTGGATCCGCCAGAGGTAGTCGTGCGAGAGCTCCAGTTCCGTCGGCCGCTTAAACGTTGCAACGCGAACGCCCTGCGGGTTCACGCCCGTGAGCAGGTTGTGGATGGCCCCGTCCTTGCCCGAGGCGTCCATGCCTTGGAGCACGATGAGCACGGCGAATCGCTTGTCGGCGTAGAGCGTGGCCTGCAGGTCGGCGAGGCGGGCGATGTTCTCGCCGTGGCGCGCGGAGACCTCGGGCGTGTCCTCCAGCCCCAGCGTGTCATCCGGATCGCGGCTCGCCAGGCGGGCGTCCTTGCCGGGCCTGACGCGGAACTCATCGTCCAGACGCTTGCAGACCTTGGGAACGGACATGCGGCACCCTTTGCGACGTCTATTTGGCCGCGAGCGCGGCCACGACGGCCTCGTACAACTCTTCCGGTTCGGTCATTCGTCCCGGCCCGCTGGTCCGGCACGCCTGCCAGCCCTCGGCGGGGCCGATCATGCGGAAGCCGTCGCTCTTGAGCGTGGCCAGGTTGCGCTGCGTGCTGGCCTGTCCCCACATGGCCGCGTTCATCGCGGGGGCGAGCAGGACCGGGGTCGCGCTCCGGTCGATCGCGCTGAGGATCAGCGTGACCACATCGTCGGTCAGGCCCATCGCCAGCTTGGCCATGCAGTTCATGGTGCACGGGGCCACGATCGCGACGCGGCAGGCCCGCGCCAGCGACACGTGCTGGGGATCGCTGGACTCGATGTGCTCCCACGCGCTCGTGTACACCGGCCGGCCGGAGAGGGCCTGGAAGGTGAGCGGGGTGACGAACTTCGTGGCGTCGCCGGTCATCGCCACCGTGACCTGTGCCCCGGCCTGGGCGAGGCGCGAGACCAGCGTGCACGTCTTGTACGCGGCGATACCGCCCGTCACGCCCACGAGGATGGGTGCGCCGGTCAGGGGGGACTGTGGGGGCTGTGGTGTGCTCACGTGTTCACCGCGAGCCGGCAGGAGTGGGGGAGTGCTACAGAAGACGTCGGCTTACACGCCGGGGGCGAGCTGCTTCACGCGCGTCGCCTCGGTCGGGCCGAGGAGCTTGTCGAGGTCCACATCGCCGGAGGCGTCGAACTCGTAGGCGATCTTGCCCTGCACGATCTCTTCGATCGCGAGCTCGAGGTCGGAGCGGCCGTTGCGATCGACCAGCGGGCGGGCCCCGTCCATGAGCTGGACCAGGCGGCGCTGGATGAGGGTGCACAGCTTGAAGCGACCGCCCATGCGGTTGACAATCTCTTCGCTCTTGAGCGCTTCGATCATGGGGCTGGATGCTCCTAAGGGGCTCGACTCCGGGCGGGGAAATCGCCCGAAAAACTGAGCAAAGATGCTAGGCAAAGCAGGCGTCGGGGGCAACTGGAAGCGGGGGGAATCCCGGGGGTGTCGGCGGCGCGGCGGGAGTTTTCCACATGGCTGGCGGCGGGCCGGTGCGACGAGGATAGGGTCCCAACTCCCCCTTCTTGGTGGAATCTGCTACACTTCGCCGATGAGCGCATGGCCCCACGGGGCTGTGCCGAGGGGCCGGGAACCGGGGGACGACGGGGCCAGGCGGATTTTCGCCGCGAGCGATAGAGAGCGCACGAGCGTGATACAAACCATGAAGTTGTGGAGCACGGGTGATCGCGTTGTCCATACGGGCAAGCCGGAATGGGGTGCCGGGGCGGTGTCGAGCGCGACCCGCACCACGCAGGACGGCAAGCCGTGCCAGCTCCTCACCATCCGCTTCGATCGCGCAGGCGTCAAGACCATCTCGACCGCGTTTGCCAGCCTGATCCCCGCGGAGGATGCGGGCCACATCGGCTTTGGCCCCGACCCGATGGTCGCGCCGACGGCCTCGGCCTCGACCAACGGCAAGAGCTCCCACGCCGCGCCGAGCAAGGAAGACGAGTTCGCCGCCCGCCTCATGGGCGCCCCCGCCACGGGCGATATCCGCGCGGCCATGTCCAAGCTGCCCGAGCCCGCGACCGATCCGTTCTCGACGCCGATGGACCGCTTCAAGGCCACCCTCGCTCTGTACCGCTTCCAGCCCACGGGCGGGTCGCTGCTGGACTGGGCCGCGATGCAGTCGGGCCTTGCCGACCCGCTCAGCCGTTTCAACCGGCACGAGCTGGAGAAGTTCTTTGAGTCGTTCGCCATCGCCCGCGACGGGCACCTGCGCAAGGCCGCGGGCGATGCCCGCAAGGCCGACCCGAACGCCGCGGCCGCGCTGATCAAGGGCGCGCTCCCCGCGGCGCAGCAGGCGTTGCGTCGATCCGACGCGATGCGGTGAGTTCGCACAACATCCCGCGGAACCGGCATATCCGGCACAGGCCCACGCGCGGCGGCGGGATCCATAAATACGCGCTCCTCGCGGCGAAACCGTCGGTGTTCTCGGCGAGTATCCCTCGCAGGGGCGTTGGCACGCATCCCTCCGTGTGAGTTCGTTCCCCGGAACGGGCGTTGTTTAGTCACAGTCGCGTCGTCATCCCCGACGCGCGGCGTGACCTTGTCTTCACGCCGCGACCCCGATCTCACACTTCAAAACCGACGGAGCGCGTCCATGAACGAGCAGGACTTCCAGGCCAAGCTCAGCGACCTGATGCAGCAACTCGACTCGCTGCCGTCGCCGGCTCGGGAACAACTCCGCCAGATCGCCGACGACACCCGCGATCGGCACGCGCGGATGAAGAAGACCGTGACCGAGCTGCAGGACTCGCTCGACTATCTGCGGCTGAGCATCAAGTACCTCGTCTTCGATCTCGAGGCGACCCGCCGCGAGAACGCCTATCTCCGCAAACTCCTCGACGCCCGCAACGGGACCGACCACGGCGACGGCCCGCAGCACCCGGACCCGGGGAACGATCGCGCTTGAACCGGCGGGCCTGAACCGAAGTTCCTTTGACCACCCTGCGATCCGCTCCTGGATCGCTCGAACCCACGCGAGGGCCGGGGCCGCTTTATCCGCGGCCCTCGGCCATTGGCCTGAGCAGACCCCGCTCCTATGCTTGCCCCGCATCGACACCCGGAGAGGTGGCCGAGCGGCTGAAGGCGACGGTTTGCTAAA
>JBGAOP010000012.1:0-113607 GCA_044221735.1 Phycisphaerales bacterium
GGGGGGCGCGGCCGTCGGCCGTGGGGTTTATGACGGCGGGTGCGGCTACGCGGTGTGAGTTCGCACAGAATGCGTCGAGTTATCGCACGTGGGGTTGCAAAACGAAATGCGGCCCGGCGATTGGCCGGGCCGCTTGGAAGGAGCCTGGAGTGGGGTGGGCGATTACTTCTTGCCGCCGAGGATCAGCGGGACGACCCCGGTGCCCTCGAGGTTGAGCGCCCCGACGACGGAGGCGGCGGCGGTGGCCTCGTCGCCCTTGGCCTTGCCGGTCAGGGCGACGAGGGCGTCTACCTGACGCTTCTCGAGTTGGTTGCCGAAGCGTTTGGCGGAGTCGGCGAGGTATCCGAGGAGCTTGGCCTTCTCGGCGCCTTCGCCGGCGAGGGCGGCGTCGGCCAGCGCGACCTGGGCCTGGCTGGTGCCGATGAGGGAGAGGACCTCGGCGATGCGGGCCTTGGTGTCGCCCTTGGCCTCTGCCACGGCGCCGATGAGCGGGCCCTGGGCTTCGGCGACGCTGAGGATCGGACTGCCGGACATGGCCAGGTCACGAAGCACGCCGAGCGAGCGAGACTTGTACGACTCGGCCTCGGGTCCGGAGATGAGGCCGCCAGAGGCGGCGTTGATCAGCTCGGTCACGGACGCCTCAACGTCCTTGGGGCCCGCGCCATCCGAGAGCAGGCGGACGCGCACGTCGCGGGCATATCGCGGGTAGAGGTCCTGGCGGCCCTGCGGGGTGACGATCGCGAGGATCGGCGTGGCGCGGAGGCGGGCGTCGGACTGCGACTGGGCGATGAGATCGCCGGACTGCTGGCTGGGGAGGCGGTTGGCGACGATGATGTCCACGCCGGGCGAGTCGGCGATGGCTTGGCGCACCTCATCGATGCTGGTGGCCGGGGGGAGAACGGTGAAGCCGCTCTTGCGGAGCAACTCGGAGGCGTTCTGCTGGAGCTCGGTCGTCGGGGCGACAACGAGAGCGTACTTGGCGGACGCCTCGCGAATGCTCGAGCCGAGGCTGCGAACGACCGACGGAGCGCCCTCGAAGGGGTCCTTGGGCTGGGCGGTGCCGATGGCCAGAGCGGCCTCGTACTGCACGCGGCGGTTGGGATACTTCAGCGCTTCGAGCAGCGGCTTGCGGACGGTGGGGTCCTGATAGGCCTTCCACAGGTCGCGGCCGGCGGTCTTCTCAAGGGCGGCGAGGGCGCGGCGAACGAGCGGGGTGTCGCCGGCGTCGAGCGCCTTGCCGAGCACGTTCTGTCCGACGGCGGGGCCCGCGGCGACGGCGTAGTACATCGCGTCGCGACGGTCCTTGCCGTAGACCGGGTTCTCGTAGCCCTCGGGCGAGCGGAGCTCGCGGGAGAAGTTGGCGGCGATCCACGTGGAGACTGCACGAGAGGACGCGCCGTCCTTCTCGAGGGCTCGCTCGGACATCTTCATCGCCATCGTCTGCGGGAAGACGCGGGTGTCCACGCCCTGGAAGGTCAGGCCAGTGCCGGGCTGATAGTCCCAGACGAGCTGGTGGGCGTCGTTCGGGAAGGTCATGAGGCTGGGCGAGCCCTTGAGGTAGGCGTCGGCGAGGTCGCTGTATCGCTCGGCGACGGGCATCTGGGCGTTGACTGCGCCGGAGATGGAGTGGATGGCGGTCTCGGCCGCGGCCTTCACGCTGTCGCTCGATGTGGTGCTGGCCAGGTCATAGAGGAAGGGCAGGCTCTGGGTCTGGGGCAGGTCGCCGAGGATGGAGCACACCTGCTCCTGCTGCGGGGCGGTGAGCTTGGGCAGCGCGGTGACCAGCGGCATGACGCTGTGGCGACCGAGCTCGACAAGGATGCGACGGATCTCGGCGTTGGTGGCGACATCGGAGCCGGAGAAGTAGGTTCCGAAGAGCTTGGGAACGGCGTACTCGCCGGCGAAGAGCAGCCGCTCGCGGGCGACGGCGCGCTGGCGCATGTCGCCGGAGAGCATCTGGATGCTGGCGGCGATCGCGCCGGGATCACGGGCCTGCTCGAGCTGGCCGCCCTCATAGGCCTTGAGCAGAGCACCGGCGACGGGCTCGAGGGCCGGCGTGCGGCCTGCGCGGGCGACGGCATCGCTGAATCGCTTGTAGCCGGTGGTGGTGTCGACGAGCTTGGTGAACTCGGCGGGGCTGAGCTTTCGATCCAGGAGGCCCTGGCCCATGGCCTTGGCCGCGTCGGCGCGATCGATGAGGACGTAGTGGACGAAGTCGTTGATGAGCTCGGCGTCCTTGGCGTGCTGCTCCTTGGCGGAGGGCTCGGCAGCGGCGGGGGCGGCCTTTGCGTCCTTCGCGGCGGGCTTGGCGTCCTTGGTCTCGGGCTTGGCCTCGGGCTGCTTGGCCGCCGGCTTGTCCATCCCGGCGGCGCCGCCGTCGTCGGCCATCAGCCCCGCGGACAGGGTGGATCCGGCGATGAGGGCGAGAACGCGAGCGAGAGAACGCAGTTCGAATGGTGAGCGGCTGGGCACGATCGACTCCTGGGAAGCGGGGAGAAACCGGTCGAACAAAGCGCGACGGGAAGCGCAGTGCGCAACCCCGGGGTTGACAACCTACGAGGGACGGAATGGCCCGGATGCCGCGGGAGGCGGTTTCCGGGTCGGGTAAGGTACTGGGGGGGTGGCGGACATGTCAATCCGGCCCCCCCCCGGGGCGTTTCCCCCTTCATGCAGGGATGGCGTCCGGGGCGTGGCGAAAATAGTTGAATACAGGCTCTATCACCGGCGCGGTATTCCGGGGCGAGTTGAGCGGCCGCGAGGTCGAAATCGTTCATTGGCGGGTCCGAATAGGTCTTTTTTCGATTCATTCGGAACCACCGTCAAGAGCCTCCCATCGAGCGTCGATGTTCTCGCGTGAACGACCGGCACAGACGTGCGTGCCGGTTCGGTCGGAATCACCGCGCTGCTCCAAGGCAGAGCAGACTCCGGTGCCGACCGAGACGACCGACGACAGCCTTCCCAGGAACGCGAGGACGAGCATGCTTTCGTTCGACAAAGACGTACTGACGACCGGCGAGGTGGCGAAGATCTGCAATGTCGCCCCGCGCACGGTCTCCAAGTGGTTCGATACGGGCGTGCTTAAGGGGTACCGGATTCCCGGGTCGAAGGACCGGCGGATTCCGGTGTCGCAGCTCGTGCGCTTCATGAAGGAGCACGGAATTCCGTTCGACGGGATGGCGGGCGGCAAGACGCGCGTCCTGATCGTCGACGACGAGCAGGAGATCGTGGACGTGCTGAGCAAGGTGCTCGGCGAGCAGGCGAACTACGAGGTCCGCACGGCGATCAACGGCTTCCAGGCCGGCGCCGAGGCGGAGCGGTTCAAGCCGCATGTCATGCTGCTGGACGTGCACCTGGGCGAGGGGAACAACGGTGTGACCTCCGCGACCGGGAGCGACGTCAAGCAGATTACGAACTTCGTCCGCTCGGATGATGACCTGCAGCTGTGCAAGATCATCGCGATGAGCGGAAAGCTGACCGATGCGCAGCTCTCGGGCATGAAGTCGCAGGGCTTCGACGGGTTCCTGAAGAAGCCGTTCGCGGTCCGGCAGGTTGTTGAGGCGATCGAGCACGCGACGTCGCTGGTGTCCTGAACGAGCTCGATATCAAAGCTATTTGTGACAGGGCCGCTTGCGTGTGCAGCGGCCCTGTTTTTCTTTGCGCTCAGTGCATCAGAATGCGGGAGGGCTCTTCCACTCGTGTGCCTGTGGCGTCGGTGATGGTGTGGCGGAAACCGGGGCGGATGGCCGCGCTGGCCCAGCCTCCCCACTGTTTGCCCGGCTTCGGGGCCGCGGCCATGGCGATCATGGCGACCTGATGGTCGGGGCCGAGGGTGAACTGTTTGGCGATGCGTGTGAGCGCCTCGACCATGGCGTCGAGGGGCGTGGCTCCGCGGCGCATGAGTTCGACGGCGAGGAATGAGCCGCAGGTGCCCATCACGAGCTCGCCGTTGCCGGTGGCGGCCGCGGCACCAGCGGATTGGTCGACGTAGAGGCCGTGGCCGATGATTGGCGAGTCTCCCACGCGGCCGGGGACCTTGAAGGCCATGCCCGATGTCGAGCAGGCGCCGGCAAGGCGGCCGCGCTGGTCGATCGCGAGGATGGAGACGGTGTCGTGGGAGGCGCGTGGGCCGTCGCCGCCCATTACCCCCCCGCTTCCCACAATCCCCCCACCATCGCGGGCGCGTTCTTCGACGTTGAGCGGCGGGATCCACCCCTGGTACTTGGCGCGATCGAGATTCGCCGGGTCATTCGCCCACTTCTGCCACTCATCCCTTGCGTGAGGCGTGAGAAGCTCGACGGGTTGGAAACCCTCGCGGGCGGCGAAGTCGTCGGCACATTCACCGACGAGCATGACGTGGATGGTCTTTTCCATCACGCGCCGGGCGATGGCGCAGGGATTCGCGAAGCGGCGCAGGCAGGCGACCGAGCCGCAGCGGTTCGGATCGGTCATCACGCAGCCGTCGAGGGAGACGCGTCCGGAGGCGTCGGGCAGGCCACCGAGGCCGACGGAGTTGATGGTCGGGTCGTTCTCAATGGCGGTGGCGGCGGCGATCGCGGCGTCGAGGGCATCGCCGCCGCGATTGAGGATGGCCATGCCGGGCTCGTTGCCGATGGGGCCGAAGGACCAGGTGGAGAGGATGGCCGGAATCATGGGCATTCGTAGGCATCGAGGCACCAAGGCATCCAGGCATCGAGTGAACAGACATTGGACGATGTGCCGTGGTGCCTGCGCGGGCTCGCGCCGTACTCTTGCGGCTGTGTCCCGCCTGCCGACCATCTTCGCATCTCTTTGCGCCGCCGAGCGAAAGGCGCTTATGCCGTTTGTGTGCGGCGGGCATCCTCGACCGGGCGACACGGCGCGGCTGCTTCCGTCGATCCAGCGCGCAGGGGCGAGCGTGGTGGAGGTGGGGTATCCGTTCTCTGATCCGGTGGCGGATGGGCCGGTGATCGCGGCGGCGATGCACGATGCGCTCAAGGCCGGGGCGATGGTGCGGTCGGTGAATGCCGAGATCGCGGCGGCCCGTGCGGGCGGGTGCTCGGTGGGGATCGTGTCGATGGTGAGCATCTCGATCGTGCATCGCGTTGGGGCGAAGGTGTTTGTGAACGAGGCGAGAGCGGCGGGCGTGGACGGGTTCATCTTTCCGGATGTGCCGCTGGAGGAGTCGGCCGAGCCGCTGGCGCTGGTGCGCGAGGCGGGGCTGTGCGCGGCAATGCTGATCGCGCCGACGACGGATGCGGCTCGCGCGGGGGCGCTGGCGCGGGCGAGCTCGGGATTTGTGTATCTGCTGGCGCGGGCGGGGATCACCGGGGAGGGCGCGGGGCTGGCGACCGACTCGCTGGCGAAGCGCATCGCGGCGCTGCGAAATGAAACGGACCTGCCGATCGCGGTGGGATTCGGGGTGTCGAGCACCGAGCAGGTGCGACAGGTGGTGCGGGCGGGGGCGGATGCGGCGATTGTCGGGAGCGCACTTGTACGGCGGATGACCGAGTCGGCGGCGGCTGGGACCGATCCGGTTGCGAGCGCGGAGGCGTTCGTGGCTGATCTGGCGGGTGGGCTGCGATAGAACCGACAGTTGGGAGCGTTGGAAAGGGCTTATCCCCCGAGTTTTACTGGGGTTTGCCCCGGGATGCACTTGTCCGTGCCCCCCACCCCGCAACAATGGCTCAGCGGGCAGCGCCGAGGCGGGCGCGATCGTTGAAGCACCTGTGCGGAGAGCGTCGGGGATGGACCCCCGGTGATGTGCAGGCGGCCGATCGTGCGCCGGTTCGGAGGCCCATCGGGGAGTCTCATGGCCGGCAGCAACGGGTACAACGGTTTTGGCGGCAACGGATACGGCGGCGGGATGGCGAGTCTTCGCTCCATCCGCGACCAAGCCGTGGCCGCGACCACCGATTGGTCGGCCAAGCTCAACGGGAACGGCACCATGCATACGCCCGCCAAGCGGCTCGACACGATCTTCGGGGCCGACGTCTTCAGCGAGCGCGTCATGCGGCAGCGGCTGCCCAAGGACGTGTTCAAGCGTCTGATGGAGACGATCAAGCGCGGGGCCCGGCTGGACCAACTGCTGGCCGACACGGTGGCCACGGCGATGAAGGACTGGGCGATCGAGAACGGCGCGACGCACTACACGCACTGGTTCCAGCCGCTGACGGGCCTGACGGCGGAGAAGCACGACTCGATGGTGGTTCCCGACGGGCACGGCGGGATGCTTTTCGAGTTCGCGGGCAGCGCGCTGGCGCAGGGCGAGCCGGATGCGTCGAGCTTCCCTTCCGGCGGGCTGCGGTCGACGTTCGAGGCCCGCGGATACACCGCGTGGGACCCGACGAGCCCGGCGTTCCTGAACCGGTGCGAGAACGGGCCGATCACGCTGTGCATCCCGACGGCGTTCGTGTCGTGGAACGGCGAGGCGCTGGACAAGAAGACGCCGCTGCTGCGCTCGATCGACTCGCTCTCCGAGCAGGCGATGCGGATCCTGAAGCTCTTCGGGACCGACAAGGGCGTGAGCCGCGTGAACACAACGCTCGGCGCGGAGCAGGAGTACTTCCTGATCGACCGCTCGTTCTACTACGCGCGGCCGGACCTGATGGTGTGCGACCGGACGCTCTTCGGGGCGCGGCCGCCCAAGGGACAGCAGCTCGAAGACCACTACTTCGGCTCGATCCCTGCCCGCGTACTGGCGTACATGGATGAGACGGAACGCGAACTCTATCGCCTCGGCGTGCCGGTGAAGACGCGCCACAACGAGGTGGCGCCCGGGCAGTTCGAGATCGCCCCGATCTTCGAGCAGGCCAACGTGGCGTGCGACCACCAGATGCTGGTGATGGAGACGCTCAAGCGCGTCGCGAGCCGCTATGGCCTGCAGTGCATCCTGCACGAGAAGCCCTTCGCGGGGATCAACGGCTCGGGCAAGCACAACAACTGGTCGATGTCGACCGACACGGGCGTGAACCTGCTCGACCCGCGCGATGAGACGCACACGAACTCGCAGTTCCTGGTGTTCCTGTGCGCGGTGATCCGGGCGGTGGACATGCACGCGGACATCCTGCGGGCGTCGATCGCGTCGGCCTCGAACGACCATCGCCTCGGGGCCAACGAGGCTCCGCCGGCGATCATCTCGATCTTCCTGGGCGACATGCTCACGGACATCATCGAGCAGGTGGAAAAAGGTCAGACCAAGCGCACGCTCAAGGGCGGGAAGCTGGACCTTGGGGCCCGCACGCTGCCGATGCTGCCGCGCGATCCGGGCGATCGCAACCGCACCTCGCCCTTCGCGTTCACGGGGAACAAGTTCGAGTTCCGGGCCGTGGGCTCGAGCCAGACGTCGGCGTGGCCGCAGACGGTGCTGAACACCATCGTGGCCGAGAGCGTGGACTACATCGCCACGCAGCTCGAGAAGGCGTGCGGGAAGAGCCCGAGCGAGGCGAAGCTGCAGGCCGCGGTGTCGTCGATCCTCAAGAAGATCATCAAGGACCACAAGCGGGTGGTGTTCAACGGCGACGGCTACACCGAGGCGTGGCACGCCGAGGCGGCGAAGCGCGGCCTGCCGAACTTCAAGGACACGGTGGAGGCGCTGCCCGTGCTCAAGGGCAAGAAGTGTGTGGCCCTGTTCAAGAAATACAAGGTCCTCAGCGAGCCCGAGACGACGAGCCGGGCCCACATCTTCGTCGAGAAGTTCTGCAAGCAGGTCTCGATCGAGGCGGAGACGATGGTCGGCATGGCCCGCACGCAGGTGATGCCGGCGGCGATCCGGCATCAGAAGATGCTTGCCGAGACGGTGGCCGCGTCCGCCGCGGCGGGCACGGATTCGGACGTCGCCCGCGAGGAACTGGATCGCTACGCGGAGATGGTGCGCGAGGTGCGCGAGAAGCTCGAGAACCTCGAGCACGCGCTGGAGCATGCCCCGGGCGCGGGAGGAGGTCACGGCGGCGGCGATCCGTGGGCCCACGCCAAGCACATCAAGGCGCAGGTGCGTCCGGCGATGGATGCGCTGCGGACGATCGTGGATGAGCTTGAGAGCGTGACGAGCGCGGACCTGTGGCCGCTGCCGACGTATCGGGAGATGTTGTTTATCAAGTGAGCCAGGCCGGCTTGCCGCCGCTCGGGCACACATGCCACTCCACGAACAGCCCCGGGGTCTAGCTCCCGGGGCTTTTTCGTGGCACCCAGCCGCGCTCAACGCGATCGCCTTGTCGCGGTAGTTGCCGCTCGTGGGGCTGACCCGGCCGACCACGCACTCCGGCGGCTTGCGCCGCTCGGCACTGACGATCCCTGTACACTGTGCCCGCGGCCCCGTAGCTCAGCGGTTAGAGCTGGGGACTCATAATCTCCTGGTCGCCGGTTCGAGTCCGGCCGGGGCCATTCGAAGCTTGAAGGACGAAGTAGGGAATACGAAGTAGAGCCATCGGAGGCGTCATGCGACGATTTATCTCGTGCGGTCTGGCTGGGATTGGGATGATGGCGATGGTCGGATGCGCGGAGAATGGGAGCGGCGCGAGATCGATTCGTGAGGCGTCCGGGGTATCCGCCAAGTCGGCCGGGATTGCTTCGACGGCGAGCATGGACCCGCGGCTGGACTGGTGGCGGGAGGCTCGGTTTGGGATGTTCATTCACTGGGGGCTGTACTCGATTCCCGCGGGGGAGTGGCCGGGGAAGGGGAACGGGCACGCGGAGTGGATCCGCGACACAGCGCGGATTCCTGTGGGCGAGTATGAGACTCTGAAGGAGCGGTTCAACCCCGTGAAGTTCGATGCGGACAAGTGGGTGGCCGCGGCGAAGGGCGCGGGGATGCGGTATGTCTGCATCACCACCAAGCATCACGACGGGTTCTGCCTGTTTGACACGAAGCAGACGGACTGGTCGGTGATGCACACGCCGTTCAAGCGGGACATTATGAAGGAGATGGCCGAGGCGTGCCGGAAGCAGGGTGTGGTGCCGTGCTGGTATCACTCGATCATGGACTGGCACCATCCCGACTACACGCCGCGGCGGCCGTGGGAGCAGGCGACGCGGCCGACGGCTGGGGCGGACTTCGAGCGGTTCAATGCGTACCTCAAGAATCAGGTTTCGGAACTGTTGACGAACTACGGGCCCATCGGCGTGATGTGGTTCGACGGGCAGTGGGAAGGGACGTGGAACCACGCTCGCGGTCAGGACCTCTACGACCACTGCCGGAAGCTCCAGCCGAGCGTGATCGTCAACAACAGGTGCGATCGCGGGCCCAACATGGGGAGCATCAACGGCCCCGAGGAACAGGGCGTCAGGTATGCGGGCGATTACCTCACACCCGAGCAGGAAATCCCGGCCACAGGTCTGGGCACCGACTGGGAAACCTGCATGACGATGAACAACCACTGGGGATACAACGCCTTCGATCACCACTTCAAGACGACCGAGGACCTGCTGCACAAGCTTGCGGACATCGCGAGCAAGGGCGGGAACTTCCTGCTCAACGTGGGGCCGACGGCCGAGGGTGAGATTCCCACCGAATCGCTGCAGCGGCTGGCGGAGATCGGCGAATGGATGGAGGTGAATGGCGAGTCGATCCACGGCACCCAGGCGGGGCCGTTTGAGGCCGCGCCGGCGTGGGGGCGGTGCACGATGAAGCCGTACAACGCGGGAATCGCCGCGGGGAAGGCGGGGAACGCCAGGACCGCGACGCGGCTGTATCTGCATGTGTTCCACTGGCCGGCCGATGGGCGGCTGGTGGTGCCGGGGATTTTCAACGAGCCGCGCGAGGCGTTTTTGCTGGCGAACAAGCAGCAGAATCTGACGGTGACGCGGGGAGGGGGGGGCGGGGAGAACTTTGACTCGCTGGTGATCGACCTTCCCCAGCGGGCACCGGATGCGATCGACTCGGTGGTGGTGCTGGACATCGAGGGAACTCCCGATGTGGCGCGCTCGCCGGTGATCACCAGCGATGCGGGTGAGGGCTCGAACATCTTTGTGGACCGCATGCGGTACTCGATCTCGTCGCCCGCCACGGGCGTCGAGCTGCATTTCACGACCGATGGGACCGAGCCGACGGCGCAGTCGCCGGACTTCGCCAAGCTCCTCGCGACCGTTCACGGCCTCCGCCGCGAGGGCGAGGCGGCCCCGAGGACGATGCAGGTGTCGCAGACCACGACGATTGCCGCGCGGGCGTTCCGGAACGGCCGCGCGGCGAGCCCGACGGTTCGGCGCACGTTCACAAGGGTCTCACCGATTCCGGCGGTTCACGCGGAGGGCAAGACGCCGGGGATGGCCTATCAGTACTTCGAGGGCGACTGGAGCAAGGTACCGGACTTCACGCACATGAAGCCATCGGGCGTCGGCGTGGTGCACGCGTTTGACCGGAAGCCGCCCGCACGGCCGGAGACTCGGCTGGACCAGTTCGGATTCCGGTATCACGGGTATCTGAACGTACCAGCCGACGGCATCTACACCTTTTGGACGGCGTCGGACGATGGCTCGAACCTGTATGTTGACGGGAAGAAGGTTGTGGATAACGACGGGCTGCACAGCCTGGAGGAGAAGTCGGGCGCCGTCGCGCTCGCGGCAGGCGCACACGCCATCACTGTCGACTTCTTTGAGAAGGGCGGCGGGCATGAGCTGGATGTGTGGTGGGCGGGGCCGGGCGTGACGCGGCGGACCCTGCGGCCTGATGACTGCACGACCGAGTGAGACGCGGTTGAAACACGGAGGGCCACAGAGAGCCACGGAGCGAGACCAGGGGAAAGTCGTCTGAAAAAAGAAGCGGAGCCAAACCGCAGGCCTGCCTCCTTCCTCATCGCTTTTTCTGGTTTTCCTCCGTGGTCCTCCGTGGCTCTCCGTGTTTAGTCGGCCTTGAAGCCCGTCACCGGGAGGAAGTGGCCGTCGCGGTAGAAGACCTCGCCGTCGGCGGAGATTTCGCCGCCGGGGCTGCCCGCGCGCTTGCGCATCTCGCAGACCATGTCCCAGTGCAGGCCGCTCTCGTTGCTTGAGCCGCTCTCCGGATAGCCCGCGCCGACGGCCGCGTGGAAGGTGCCGCCGATCTTCTCGTCGAAGAGGGTGTTCTTGGTGTACTCGGTGATGGAGTAGTTGGTGCCGATGGCGATCTCGCCGAGGTTGCGGGCGCCGGCGTCCTGGTCGAGCATCTCGATGAGGAACTTCTCGTTCTTGGTGGCGCTCGCATCGACGACGCGACCGCCCGCGAACTTCAGGCGGACGCCGTCGACCTCGCGGCCCTGGTAGACCGCGGGGAACGTGTAGTTCACGTGGCCCTCGACGCCGAAGCCGCCGATGGAGGGAAGCGTGGGACCGGCGAAGACTTCGCCGTCGGGGAAGTTCTCGAGGCCGCCGCAGTTGACCCATGTGGCCTTGCTGACATCAACGCGGAGATTGACGCCGTCGTGGCCGCCGTGGGCGGGGACCTTGAAGTGGAGCGCCTTCTTGGTCTGGAGATACTCGCGGACGCGCTCCTGCTTCTCGAAGATGGCCTTCCACGCGGCGACGGGGTCGGGCAGGTGCAGGAGGCCGGCCTTAAAGACGAAGTCCTCGTAGGCCCGGAGGGACATTTCGGCGTCCTGCGCGTTGGCGGTGGTCGGGAAGAGCGTGCCGACCCAGCGGAGGCCGCCGGGCTGCTCGCTCCGCGCGGCCCGCTCCATGAAGATCTTGAACCAGGGCTTGCGGGAGGCCTGGTGGGTGGCGACGCGCTTGGGATCGACGCTGCCCATCGCCTTGGTGTTGGTCTCGGCCCAGAACCCGATCTGGACGTCGATGGTCTGCACGCGGTGGATGTCGATCGGGGAGCAATAGCGGAGTTGCTCGTCGCTGCCGTGCTCGAGCAGGATTCCGGCGAGCGACTCGCTGCGCGGGGCCCAGAACGGATGACCGCCCGCCTTGAGTACAGCCTCAAAGGTTGCCTCGATAAGTGGCATGGAGACGGGGTCGCCCGCGATGGCGACGACGTCGCCCTTCTTCACGCGCGTGGAGTAGCGAACGAGCACGTCGGCGAGTTTGTCCAACCGGGAGTCACGCATGGCCTCGAACCCTCCAGAGCATCGGAAGGGGCAAGGCTAGCCGCGATGGCGTGTGCCGCAAAGAAGAAGGGCGGGTCCTCCACAGACGGCCCGCCCTCGATTCGCCTCGCTTTTCCGGGTGTTTCCCCGCGCGGATGACGCGGATCATGGGCATCCGGCGAACCAGGAGTTCATGAAGGAGAAGATGTCGGCGACCTCCAGAGCGTGGGAGCCGTTGAAGTCGGCATCGGATTCGCCCTCGAACCAGGCGTTGAGGAACTCGAAAATGTCGGTGATGGCGACGGTCCCGTTGCCGTCGAAGTCGGCGCGGCAGTCGTCGCTGGGATTCGTGCCCACCGTGCCCGCTCCGCTGCGCAGGTTCGAGATAAAGACCGCGCTGTCGAGGATGTGGTCGTTGACGTCGCCCACCTCGAAGATGATGGTGTGGGGTCCGGCCGAGAGCGTGGCGGAGGTCGTGGTGAGGTGGTCGATGAGCCCGTGGGGATTGGCGAACGCGGTGTTGACGTCGGCGGTGGTGGTGCGGGAGGCGAAGGTGGCGCCGACCTGCACTGCGCTGCCGGCGGCGTCGAAGGCGATCTGGCGGTCCGGCGTGAGACCGTCGAGGAACACCACGAACGCGTCGGTGTATGAGCTGGTGTAGACGGGGAATTCCACGGAGCCGAAGACGAAGTCGAACTGGATCTGGCTGGGCTGGCTGAGCGTGAAGTGGACCTCGAGCGCGGCCACGTCGAACGACGCAGTGAAGTTCTCGATGTGGGTACCGGTGGTGCCGTAGTCGTTGAACTCGGGCGTGCCGCCGTCGATGTCCGGGTTCATCTGGCTGTTCACCGCGGGCGGGGGCGAGGCGGGGTCGTAGGCGGGATCGAGCACTTCGAGCAGCGGGCCGATGCTCGTGACGTTGCCGCTGGAGAGCACGACGCCGTCGCGGATGGTGACCGGGAGCGTGGTGAAGTGGTTGTAGGTGCCGAACTGGCCGTCCACGCCGTTCCTGATCACCACCGAGGTGATCGTCAGTCCGGTGGGATTGAGCGCGGTCTTGAGGGCCAGCGGGTCCATGGTGGGCACGGTGGCGAACTGGCCGAGAGCGGGAGCTGCGGCGAAGCAGGCGATGGCGAGGGGTCCGACGAGTCGAAACATTATGCGGAGTCCTTCCTTTAGATGCGACACTGCGGATAGGGCATGGAACAGGGGGGTGATCGGAGTCGGCTATGGGCAACCGGCGAACCACGCGTTGAGATAGTCGAAAATGTCCTGCACGCTTAGGCCGGGCACGCTGTTGAAGTCCGAGCGCGGATCGCCCGCGAACCAGGCGTTCAGGAACGCGAAGATGTCGCCCACGGCGACCTGCCCGTCGCAGCTGAAGTCGGCCGGGCAGAGCGTGAACGCGACGGCATCGGAGGTCAGTGTGCCGCAGGGGTGCGAGACCACGCACCGGTAGGAACCGGCGTCCGCGCCCGAGGCGGCAAGGATGCCCAGAACGTCGTTGGTGGCGCCTGTCATGGTCGATCCGCTGCCCGTCGGGCCGTCGGCAACGGCGACGAATGTGCCCGAGCCGATCGGATCTTCACGCTCCCACTGATACGCGAAGCCATTGGGACTCGGGCCCGACGCGGCCACGGAGAGCAGGGAGTCGCCGCGGATGCACCCAACGGTCGAGACGGGCTGGGTGGCGATCGACACGGGCGTGCAGAAGCGCGTGACGGTCATGACGTCGGCGAGGAAGATCACGCCGTAGTCCTGGCACGTGGGCGGGCGCGCGTCGTAGTGGACGACCACGCTGTTGAAGCCGGTGGGCACGGCGATGCTGAGCGTTCCCGTGGGCCATGTGCCGGGGACAGGCGCGGTGGTGGTGTTCGTGCCCGCGAGCGTTCCGTTGAGGTACGCCGTGACGCGCATGCGGGCGGAGTTGTCGCAGCCGAGCTCCTGCGGTGCGTAGAGAATTGAGAAGTCCGAGAGCGTCTCGGAGAATGAGACCAGCAGGTCCGCGGCGAAGCCCGAGTTTGGATAGATGCACAGGCCCGCGAAGCCGGCCGGTGTGAAGCCCATTGTGCCGGCGGGCTGGATCGAGAAGCCCGAGCCCGTCGCGGACAGGTGGGCTCCGAGGCCGTTCACGGAGAGGTCGATCGGCAGGGAGGTGTGCACCGGCGCGTTGTCGAAGTCGAACGTCACCGAGAGCGGGTCGGGAACGAAGAACGCCGTGAGGATGATGTCGGCGTAGGCGGCGAAGGAGTAGGTCGCCGTGGCGCCGCCATCGGACCATCCGGCGAAGACGAAGCCGTGGTTGGGCGTAGCGACGACGGTGACCGTGGAGCCGTCGTTGTACACGCCTCCGCCGCTGGTGGTGCCGCCATAGGCGGGTGATGATGCCGTGGTGATCGTGTACGCGGCGGTGAAGTTCGCCACCAATGTGCGATCGACGGAGGTGGTGAAGGTGTAGTGCGGGTTCGTGCTGACCTGCGTGTTGTTCTCGGTCCAGTTGACGAAACCGAAGCCCGCGTTTGGCGCGGCGGTGAGGCTGGCGGTGGAGCCGATGGGATAGGCGCCCGCGCCGGAGACGGTTCCCGATCCGGCGGGGAGCGTGCTGGCGATGATCGTTGCGGTCGGGGCGCCGGAGGTGAGCAGGGTGAAGGCGGTGTCGCCGGAGATTGAGGTGTAGCTGCCGCCCGTGCCACCGACCTTGCGGAAGTGCGAGCCGTCGCCGCCGGTGCCGGCGCAGAGGCTCCAGTCCGGCGGCCAGCCGTAGGTGGGCGTGACGCCCTGCGAGGCCTCGATCTGCACCCAGTACTTCGTGCCCGCGGCGGCCTGGAAGGGGCTGGGCAGCGTGAAGGCGTAGTCGTAGACCTGCACGCCCGCGATCGTTCCAGAGAGGGTCTCGCCCGCGTTGGAGTTGATGGTGTATCGAACCAGGCGTCCGCCGGTGCCAAGGTCGGGCTGCGAGCCCGCGGCGATCGACCGGTAGATCGCCACCGTGAAGGCGTACACCGGGGCCTTGCCTGCGCCTTGGAGGTAGTTGGTGTAGCAGCCGCGCCAGTGGATTTCGCTGATGGCCGCGCTGGAGCTCAGGGTGAAGGCATCCCAGACGTATTCGTCGTTGTTCAGGCCGTCCGGGTCATACCAGGAGGACTTGAAGCGACCGCCGGCTGGGTTTGCGGGCTGGTCGTACACGACGGCCGCAGGGACGGACGCGGCGGCGAGGAGGAGCGTAAGGATCGAGACGAGCAGGGCTTTCATGGCGGGACTCCCACGTGACTCGCGGCCGCGGCCGGGGTTTCTCCGGGCGCAGCGTGAGCACTTCCACCGTGCAAAGGACATGCCTATCTGTTTTTCGTCGTTCCGCGGCCAGATGTTGTCAAACCGCGGCCAGATCGCACCAATCCAATGTCCCCCCTTGGCCGGTCCTGGGGACATCTGTGGTTCGCGGTCGGCGCGCGGCCGCCACTTTAGAGAATCGGCGCGCCAAACCGGCAGGAGCGATCAGGCAATCTGGATGGGAAGCACCTTGCGAAGTTCGCGCAGAGTGGCATCGACATCGCCGGTCACGGGCACGCGGCGGATGTGGGTCTTGCCGTCGTCGGTGGTGATGCGAGCCTCGATGAGCGTCGTGGAACCCGCGGTTCGCGTGGAGTGCGTCCAGTGGATGGCCTTGGACTTGCCCTCGAGGGCGAAGGTGCGGACAGCGTCGACGGTGGTGGCGGAGGCGAGGAGATACTGAGTCTCATCGAGCGGGACCGCCGAGAACAGGCGGACGAGATCCTCGCGCTTGAGGAAGGCGAGGAAGTTGCCGGCCTTGGGGCCCTTGGTGTTATCGAGCAGCACGCGGTAGAAAGCGAGGAAGGCCGTGGGCTGGTCGATGGGCGTGGCCCGCGCGGCGTCGAACACGGCGCCTTGAAGGGCCTCGCCCGTCCACTCGCAGGTCTTGAGGCGATCGGCGAGAGCGTGGAGGAAGCCGCGCTGGATGGGGGTGAGTTCGGCGGTTCGCGCCGGTGGCGAAGTCTGGAGCGTGAGCCGCTCCTCGGGGCTGGCGAGGTTGGCGATGAAGTAGCGGGCCGCGTGGACGCGCTTGTCGAGGTGGCGACGCTCTACCGGCGTGAGGGGGCCGCCCTTGATGCGTTCGAACTCCGCGACGATATCGAGGTGGGGCATCTGCACGAGCGCGAGGACGAGCTGGAACTCGCAGTCGAAGAACCCACCGCCGCCCTCGCCGGCGACCTCGCTGAGCAGGTAGTTCTTCTTCTCGTGGATGGGAAACTTGGCGTCCGGCGGCTCGGCGAAGGACTTGGCGTGGGCGCGGTCGAACTCGTTGAAGAGCTTGACGAGGGCCTCTTCCGTCGGCTCGAAGTTGGCCTGGCTCTTGGGCTTGGTGCGGATCATGAGGAACCGCAGGATCTCCGGCGGGAGGAAGTCCGCAACCTGGCGCGCAGCGACACCGAGGCCCTTGCTCGAGGACATCTTGGCCCCGCCGATGAGGATGAAGCCGTAGGGAATGTTCTGCGGGGCTTCGCGGCCGTAGATGGCCTTGAGGCAGTGGGCCGCGACGTCGCGCGAGCCGCCCTTGGTGTTGTGGTCCTCGCCCGCACCCTCGATGGTGACGGGGAAGGTGGCCCACTTGGCGACCCACTCGAGCTTCCAGGGGAGCTTGCCCTTGCCGTCGAACGGGGCCACCTTGCCGCGGTGGCCGCAGCCCTTGGCCCATTCGACGAGGTCGGGGCGGCAGGTGTATTCGACCGTCTTGCCGTCGTAGTTCGTGCACTCGGTGGTGCCGACGCGGCCGCAGTTCTCGCAGATGGTCTGGAAGGGGAGCCAGCCCTTGGGGCGGTCGGAGTTGGAGACTTCCTTGTAGATCTCGCGGACGCGCTCGGCCTGGGAGAGGATGCGATCGATCGCTTCGTTGAACGTGCCGGAGCGGTAGACGTCACGCATGCGATAGAACTCGCACTCGACGCCAAGGTCGGCGAAGACGGACCAGAAATCCTTGATGAAGTGGTCGGCCATGTCGGTCGCGCTCGAGCCGGGAGGCGCGGGCGTGTTGCACAGGGGCTGGCCGAGGTACTGCTGGAAGTGCTCCTTCATCCCGTGCGGGAGCTCGTCGACGGGGTCGTAGTCGTCGCAGCCGAAGCGATACTTGACGGCGACGCCCCGCTCCTTGAGCGTGCGGAACATGGCGTCGTGGATGAGGACGCCGCGCAGCGCGCCGACGTGGGCGCGGCCGGAGGGCGTCTTCGAGTCGTTGATGACATGAACGCCGCCCGCGTTGGGCGGCAGGGAGTAGTTCTTCAGGGTGTCGGCGACTTCATCGGTCCAGTGCATGGGGCCGAAGGGTAGGGGGAACCTGCCGCCGGGGTGCGAAGCTAGCGGGTGTATCCGCTGCTGCGGGGCACGGCGGAGCGGCTTCCCAGCGGACGCTCCTTGCAGCAGCCGGCGCCCGCGCAGTGCTTGGCCGCGGGGATGGCCTGGACATCGGCGGCCACGAGGGAGGTCGAGGAGCCCGACCGGAACAACTGATCGCGGTGGACGCGCTCGCCGCGGGCGTTGAACCAGACGCCCTCGTTGTCATGGAAACCGGCCATCTCGGTGGTCCCGCTCTGACATCCGCCAAGGAAGCAGATCGCCGCCAGCGAGGCCAGACCGAATACACATACGAGTTTCATGGGTCGCTCCGTGAGAGGTATCAGGAGAGCGTACCACATGGGGCACGGATTTCATCCGTGATTTTCCCATACCCTGAGCGAACACGGGCCCCCGAGGCGCCCGGCGGCCGCGGTTGACCATCCCCCCTCGCCCCCAAACCTCGTTTGGCCGGCGTCACGGGGCGAAGATCGAAGTCCCGTGCGGGAAGAGCTCGTAGCCGCTTCCGTTGGGACGGTACAGCACAAGGCTGCCCGACTCGGCATCGATGGGCGGGCCGAAGTGGGGCACGTTGCTGAGCGAGAGCATGGCGCGGCACTCGTGGCTGCTGTCGAAAAGAGCGAGCCCGCTTGGGCCGAGGACGCCCTGGACCGAATCGGGATCGCCGACGCGAACGCCGCCCTGCAGAGAGAGCGCGGCGATTCGAGGGCCGGTGGTGCCGGAGAACGTCAGGGCTCCCTGGCCCATGTTGGCGAGCGCGTTGCCGTTTTCGTCGAAGATTCGCAGCGCCATGGTGCCGTTGGCCATGACGAACTCGCCGCGCTTGCGGCCCTGGGGATCGAAGACCTTGATGCCGCGGCAGAGGATGGTGGGCTGGATGGTCAGGCCGCTGGTCTGGGCGATGAGCGCACCGGCGATGGCGATGACCAGACCGCCGAGACAGGCGGTTCGCCAGCGGCGGTTGGTGCGCTCAAGGCGGCTGAGGCGAGCGTCGAGGTCGGATGAGCGGGAACGATCGTGAGACGGAGCGATCGGCGTGGTCATGATGAAACTCCCTGACCATACACATCGGCGCTCTTTGGACGATTTCTTGACTGGGTGGCCGGGCCATGAGGCCATTGTGACGGGCCGCCATTTCTGTAGACTGCGTCCATGCGGATCGTGATCCTGCTGGTTGCGGCGATGATGCTGGGCTCGTGCGAGCGGCCCTCCGCTTCCACCGCCGGAACGATGGGTGGGATGCCCGCTCCGCCCGCGGGGCGGGTGACGCTGGGGCAAACGCTGCACTTTGCGGATGGCTCTACCACATATCAGGGCACGGGGTTTCTGGCGCGGAGTCCGAAGGGGGCCGTCGTGGGCGTGACCTCGGCGCACTTCCTTGATCGGGAAGGGCCGCGACTGGTGTCGCTGGAACTCACCGGCCAGAAGGGGGCCGTCGTGGCTACGTGCACGCGCTCGCTGGGCATGCCGGGAAACGAGGGTGTGGTGTCGGGGAATCATGTGGACCTTCGGATGGACTATGTCCTGCTGTGGCCTGAGGCCGCGCCGGATGCGCAGGGACTGGGGTTGGCGGTGCTGGCGTTTGATGCCCGCACCAACGTGCCGGAGGGGGAGCGGGTGTGGTTGCCGTATGACGGCGGATTCGGGGTCAGGCCTGAGCGTCGCATTCCGGGACGCGTCACGGCGTCGGACACCGGGGCGTGCGTGGTGGAACTTGATGAGAATGTCGAGTTGATGGGACACAGCGGATCGCCGGTTGTCAGCCTTGCGACGGGGAAGGTCATCGGGACGCTCTCGCGCGGCGGGAGCCTGAAGGGGAAGGCGACGCTGATCCTCGCGCCGTCGCACGCGCTGCTGGCGGCGCTCACGCACGCAGAGAATGCGGGCTCGAAGCCGCCGCTGCGGGACAACATTGGGACCAAGTGAGGCCGCCGCGGGTTATGCGGGTTTGCCGGTGACCTTGGCCCACTGGTCGTCGATGCGGCGAGAGGAAACGGGAACCACGGTTTCCTGACGACCACCCGCATCGCCCCAGAGGGCGATTCGCCACTCTTCGAGCATCCAACGGAAGAGGATGAGGTTCGGATCGGCGCGCTCGGAGGGCGTGCCTTGCTCGACGCGGATGCGGAGCTTGGTGATCCACGGACTGATCTCGTTGAGCAGTCGCGTGTCGCGAGCGAGGCCGTCGGGGCCGGAGAGGCGTTCGAGGCGACGGCGGATGGAGCCGAGATATCGCGGGTACTCGCGGAGCCACTCCCAAGGCGTGCGCGTCCAGAAGCCGGCGGAGAAGAGATACGCGAGTTGGACGCGTAAATCGAGCATGACACCCCCCCACCCCCCCACCTCCGGTCGCTCGTCGGCCTCGCGGAGCGCGGCGGCGATGGACATGTGCTCACGCAGCAGGGACTCGGCGAGGGTGAAGACGGCCTCGCCGCCGGAGCCGATGCGGAGCCAGGCGCGGTTGAGACGTTGCTCGAAGGCTTCTTTCGATCGAACGTCGGGCGCGCCGGGTTCATCCCAGGCGCGGTGGGCGGTGAGCTCGGCGAGGTCTTCGACGAGGCCGCGGCCGGAGTCGCTCACGTAGGGCGCCGCGGCGAGGGCGGCGTGGAGCAGCTTCATCTTCTCGATGCCGGGCGTGGTGTCGATGAGCGAGCGACACTCGCGGCGGGTATGGAGGAAGAAGAGGCGGCGGAGGCCCGCGGCGTGGGCGACGGCGGCCTTCTCCGCGCTGGCGAAGGGGCGGATGGAGAGTTCTTCCGCGCCGCCCTCGTCGTTGAGGGCGGGGAAGATGGTGATCGGTCGGCCGTCGTGCTCGATGGTTACGGACTCGGGGATGGGACCGAAGTCCCAGTGGTAGACGCCCGAACGGTTCCACGGGCCGTCGGGGAGACGCACAAGGGACTGCTCGGCCTGGCCGGCAAACTCGCGGCGGATCTGGGCGAGGTCGCGCCCGGACATGATGACCTTGCCGTGCTTCCGCGGGTCGATGACCCGGACGTTCATGACGAGGTGCTTGGGGAGGCGATCGGGATGCCAGTGCTCGCGGGCGACGAAGATGTTGGTGGCCTCGCGGAGCGCGCGGGTGAGCGATTCGATGAAGTCGCCCTGCGCGAAGGGCATGCGGGCGGCCGCGGCCTCGGCGGTCTGCGGAACGGGCACAAAGCTGGCCCGGAGGCTCTTGGGAAGTTCGCGGAGAAGGGCTTGGACCTTCTCAGCCACGACCCCGGGGACGAGCCAGTCGAGACGCTGCTGGGTGAGTTCGGCGACGGCGTCGATGGGGGCGATGAGGGTGATGCCATCGTCGGAAGCGGCCGCGTCGTGCTTGTATTCGAGGAGGAAGCGGCGTGGTTCGGGGGTTCCTGCCCGGGGGTGCGCCCGGGCCTCTGTTTGCATGGTGATGGAGTCGGGGTATTGCTCGGCGACGGGCTCGATCGCGCCGGGGGCGAGGACGTCCTGCTTCTGCATCATCAGGAGCGTGGGCTCGCGGGACTCGGCCTTGCGACGCCAGTGCTCGAACTGCGTGCCGGTGGCGACCTCAGACGGGAGGCGCTTGTCGAAGAACGTGAACTGGGCGGCCTGATCGGCGAGGAGATCGGTGGTGCGGGCCTTCTCCTGAAGGTGCTTGATGTGGCGGGTGAGCGTGTGATTGTGCTCGAAGAACTTGGCGTTGGTGAGGTACTCGCCGCCGACGAGGGCGTGCTGGATGAACAGGGCGCGGCTGGCGCCGGGGTCGATCGGGGCGAGGGGGACGCAGCGACGCTTGACGATCTCGAGGCCGTAGAGCGACTGGGATTCGTACACGACGGCCTCGGCGCGATCGGCGTCCCAGTGCGGATCGGCGTAGGTGCGCTTCACGAGGTGCTGGGCGATGGACTCGATCCACTGCGGTGAGATCGACGCGGCCGTGCGGGCGTAGGTTCGGGTGGTCTTGACGATCTCGGAGGCCATGACCCACTTTGGGGTCTTCTTGAAGAGCACCGAGCCGGGGAAGATGTTGAACTTGATGCCGCGTGCGCCGTCGTAATCGCCCTCGCCAAGGGCGACGTCGCGCTGCGACCTGTCGTTCTTGTGGCCGATGGAGGAGAGGAGACCGGTGAGGAGCGCGCGGTGGATGTTCTCGGCCTTGGCCCCGTGCCCGCCGTTCCCCTCGACGCGATAGCCCATGTCGGCCATGAGCTCGCGGAGCTGTGTGTGTGTGTCGTGCCATTCGCGGAAGCGCAGGAACGAGACGAAACGCTCGCGGCACCACTTGCGGAACTGGCTGCCGGAGAGGTGCTTCTGCTGTTTGTGGAGCTCGCGCCAGAGCTTGAGCTGGCCGAGGAAGTCGGAGCCCTCTTCGCGGAAGATGGCGTGGGCCGCGTCGGCCTCGGCCTGCCTTTCCATGGGGCGCTCGCGCGGGTCCTGCGTGGCGAGGGCGGCGGCGATGACGAGGACGTCGTGCAGGCTGCGCTCGGCGTCCGCGGCAAGGAGCATGCGGCCAATGCGCGGATCGATGGGGAGGCGGGCGAGCTGGCGGCCGATACTGGTGAGGTCCATGCGCAGGCCGCCGCTCTGGAGGGCGTTGATCTCGAGGAGCGTGTCGTAGCCGTCGCGGATGGCCTGCGGGCCGGGGGGCTGCAGAAAGGGGAAGTCCTCGATGTCGCCAAGGTCGAGGGCCTTCATCTGCAGGATGACGCTGGCGAGATTGGTGCGGAGGATCTCCGGATCGGTGAACTCCGGGCGGGCGTTGAAGTCGTCCTCGGAGTAGAGGCGAATGCAGACGCCCGGGGATGTGCGGCCGCAGCGGCCGCTGCGCTGGTTGGCGGAGGCGCGGCTGATTTTCTCGATGGGCAGACGCTGGACCTTGATGCGGGGTGAGTAGCGGCTGATGCGAGCGACGCCGACGTCGATGACGTACTTGATGCCGGGAACGGTGAGCGAGGTTTCGGCCACGTTGGTGGCGAGGATGATGCGGCGGCGGCCGGGGGGTGGATCGAAGATGCGCTGCTGCTCGTCGGGGCTGAGGCGGGCGTAGAGCGGGATGACGTCGACCCTGTGGGCAGGCTTGAGCGGGTGCTTGCGCAGGGCCTCCGCGGTCTCGCGAATCTCTCGCTCGCCCGGGAGGAAGACGAGAATGTCGCCGCCGCCGGTGGGATCGTGGTCGACACCCTGGTTGAGTTCATCGACCGCGCGGAGGATTCCCTGCTCGGTATCGAGGTCGTCCTCGTCAGGATGTTGGGCCTCGAGGGGGCGGTAACGCATCTCGACCGGGTACGTGCGGCCGGAGACTTCGATGATGGGGACCGGAGTGGGCCCTGTACGTGCGGCCCCTGTGGCCCCCGCGTTACCGCGGGGGCTCTGAATGGGCGTGAAGTGGTCGGCAAAGCGCTGGGGGTCGATGGTCGCGCTGGTGATGATGACCTTGAGGTCCGGTCGGCGCGGCAGGAGCTGGTGCAGGTAGCCAAGGAGGAAGTCGATGTTGAGCGATCGCTCGTGGGCCTCGTCGATGACGATGGTGTCGTACTGGCTCAGGTACCGATCGTGCTGCGTTTCAGCGAGCAGGATGCCGTCGGTCATGAGCTTGACGAGCGAGCGTTCGCTGGTTTGATCGGTGAAGCGGACCTTGAAACCCACCAACTCACCGAGGCGGGTGCCGAGTTCGGAAGCGATGCGCTGCGCGACGGAACGGGCGGCGATTCGCCGCGGCTGGGTGTGGCCGATCCAGCCGCGCGTGCCGCGGCCGAGTTCGAGGAGCATCTTGGGAAGTTGCGTGGTCTTGCCCGAGCCGGTGGCCCCGCAGACGACGACGACCTGATGGTCGCGGATCGCGGCCATGATCTCGTCGCGACGCGCGGCCACGGGCAAGTCCGGGTAGGTGATGGCGGGGATGGCCGCGCGGCGGGCCTCGACCCGGGCCTGCGAGCGGGCGATGGCGTCGGTGATCTGGGACAGGGGATCGCGGCCATCGGGGCCGGTCGTCGCGTTGTGATGGGAGGGACGGCGGAGGCTTCGGATGCGCGCGTGCAGCCGCCGCGCATCGGCGATCATGCACCGATCGAGTTCCCGCATCAGGTCGTGAGCCGAGGGCTGGTCCACGCCGGAGAGTATGGATGAGCGTCGCGAACTTCAGCCAGTCGCCGCCTCGAATGTGGTGAGTACCCTTTGCCGACCATTCCACGAAGGACCAATCCCATGCGCCGTACCGAACGTGTTGTTGCCTATTCCGCCCTTGCCGTTGCCCTGATCGCCGTTGTGGGGCAGAGCGCGGGGCTTCGATTTGGTGCGCCGGCCGTGGCGGCGCCGATGGCTCCGGCTCCGGACGCGGCGCGGCTGGCGACCTGCGACATCTACTCGCTGGTCGAGCGGCTGGTGGAGAGCGACGCGTACATGCCCGCGCGGAACATCGAACAGGAGCGGATCAAGGCGAAGCTGGCCCCGATGGAGGAGGACCTCAAGCGGATCGACACGGAGAACGCCAAGCTTCGCGAGGAGCTCTCCGGGGCCGACAGCAAGGACCCCAACGCGCAGATGAAGCTCAAGACGTACAACGCGAACGCGGCGGAGTTTGAGGCCAAGATCAAGCCGTACAACGACCAGAAGTCGCAACTGGCCGAGGGGTATTCGGCGCTGATCGTGGGGCAGTTTGGCGATGCGTATCAGAAGGTGCTCGCCGAGGCCAAGAAGATCGCCGGCGAGAAGGGCTTCACCTATGTGATCGCCCAGAAGCGGGGCGACCTGGCGGCGCGGAGCCCGCAGCAGCTTGTGGAAGAGTTCCTGGCGCGGCCGGTCTCCGTCGCGCCGAACGACTCGGACATTACCGAGGCGGTGCGGGTTTCGATGAAGCTGCCGGAGAAGGCGGCGGGAGCGAGCCCGATGAACCCGATGGAGAGCCCGCGGCCATCGTCGACAGATGCCCCTGCAGCACCGAAGAAGTGACGACCCCGCGCGACCCAGCCCACTGGCCGGAATACTGCTGCGCCATCCTGCGCGATGCGGAGGGACGGTATCTGCTGGAGCGCCGACCGCCGGATGCGAAGAATGCGCCGGGGCAGCTCACGTGCTTTGGCGGGAAGCGGAATCCGGGGGAGCACCCGGATCGGTGTATTCGGCGGGAGATCTGGGAGGAACTGGGCTGGCGGGTGGGCGCCCTGCGGCTGGAGTTGTGCGTGAAGCTGTTGGGGGCGGACGGGCGGGTGGTGGCGTGGTTTTATCGTGGGGCGGGGCCGGGACCGGGAGTTACGTTGCAGACGCTGCCCGGCGTCGTGTGCGTACGTCTGCGCGAGACCGATTTGGATTCGGCCGCGCTCAGTGGTTGGCATCGCGCAGCGCTCGTTGCCGAACGCGAGGGCAAGCCAGAATCGATGATCGTCGCCTGATCGCCGACACAACCTCGACGCCTGCGTTCACTCGAACCGGTCCCGCACGGTCAGGTGAAAGTTATGGATGTCGGCCACATCCGCGGCCAGCTTCTTTCCCATCTTGGAGTAGCGGGTCACGAGGTCGCGGGCCGCGGGTTCGTCGCCACCGGTGGCAAGGCCCGCGAGCATCTTGAACTTGTGGCCGAGGATGTCCTGCAGGTCGGCGGTGTTGTTGCGGGCGTGGCCGCTGGGGTACATGACCAGGCCCGAGTCGTGTTCCACCCCGTCGGAGCCCGTGATCTGGATGCTGGTGGGGATGCCGTCGGGGTAGCGGCGGTCGTAGTCCTCGCCGCCGTGGCGGAAGGTCATCTTCTCCATCAGGGCGCGGGTGACGGGGTGGTAGAGGGCGTTATGGGAGAAATCGTGGGGCAGGAGCATGAGCGACTTGAAGTCAAAGGTGCGTGCACCCTTCTGGCGGGCCTCGAGGGCCTTGCGGAGCTTGGTGCAGACGAGGTAGAGCATCGAGTGGTCGGCGGACTGGCGCGTCTTCGGGTCGCGCTTGGCCGGGTCGCCGATGATGCCGAAGGCGGGCTCATAGGCCGTGACGACCATGGAGGCGATGTTGCCGCCCTTCGGGTCGTCGAGCAGCGACGGGGTCTTGTTGATGAGATCGATCAGGCCCTGGAGCGCGCCGGCGGACTGGTGCTCGTAGAGGCCGAGCTTGAAGTGCATGCCCATGACGGCGAAGTCCTTGCCGCTCTTACCGAGGACGAGATCAAATGGAGACGCGTACGCCTCCTTCTGTCCGTTGGACTTAGCGGCGAAGGCCGCGGCCTTCTTGGTGGCGACGAACATCTGGCCCGGGCCCTCGAAGATGCGGAAGAACGCCTCGGGGTTGCGGAAGATGTCGCGCGGGCCCATGAAGCCCATCATGCTGCGCTTCATGCTGAGGATCGCGGCCTCGGTGCTGATCGCCGCGCTGGCGCCCTTGGAGTCGGAGAGCTGCTTGCCGGCCCGGATCGCCCGGAACGGGATGTAGTGAGCCACAACCATGCCGATGGCGGACTCGATCTGCTCGGGCGTGGCCTTGAGCATCGCGCCGAACGTCGCGGCCGAGGCGATGGCCCCGTGGACGACGTGGTCGATCTTGTACGTCTTGAGGCTGAAGACCTCGGCGAGGCGGCCGCGGATCTCGTCGAGCAGGACCATGCCCTTGAGGGCCGCTCCGCCGTCGAGGCCCGCGAGCTGGGCCGCGGCGATCGGGACGGAATAGAAGTCGTTGTGGCCGAACTCGCCGGCGATGTGGCCGAGCGTGGGGTTGTAGCCGAAGTTGGTGCCGTTGGAGTCCCACTCGCGAACGGCCGCGCAGTTCGCGACGATGGCCTTCTCGGGCTGCACGTGGACGGAAGAGCCGAAGACGGTTGCGCCGTGCTGCTTGGAGCCGAACATCGGGGCGAGCGAGCCGGTGCCGCCCGCGCTGGGGACGCCGTAGAGCAGGGCCTCGCGGCGGAGCAGGTTGGGAGCGTTCGTCCCCAGCGCGAGGGCCGAGACGCCGCAGAGCGATGCGTCGGTGTGGAAGAGCTCCGTGCGCTGCACGACGACCTGATCGGGATCGGCGTACCCATCCTGCTTCGGGCGGGCCCACATGAAGTCGAGGGCGTAGTGGGCGAGGCCGAGCGCCTGATTCGAGTCGCGCGGCAGCGTGACGTGCGAATCGGTGTGGACCATTGTCGGAGCGATGGGGCTGGTGGTCGCGGAAGCCATAGGTGTCTCTTGTGAAAGGGGCGTCAGCCTAGGAGCCGAGGACGGGAGTTTTCATGCCCCGGTGATCCTGCGGGAGTGGAGTATTTCCACTCTCGGGAGAATCGACCGGATGTCGGCATCCGGGATGCTCATTTTCCAGCGTGATCCCGAGCGGATTGTTTGTTGAAGACACCCCACGGCTGGCGTTTGGGCGTAGTCTGTTTGCAGAGCCTCGTGCTCTCCCATTCCCCCGCCCCCCGCCCCTCCTTTCACTCTGCGGAGGTGTCTCATGAGCGCGGCGACGAACCTTGGTTCACGGGTCCCGGTTGAGGTTGTGATCATCGACGTGCACACGGCCGAGCCGGTCGGCGTGGGCCATGTGCGGCATCGATCGACGGTGAGCGATGCCGAGTTATTCCAGGCCGAGACCAAGACGCCCGACGGACCGGCGGCGATCCTGCACGAGGATCGGATCTGGCCGCGGCTGGCGGCGGCGCTGGCGCTCGCCGGGCTGCTTGTGGTGGGCGTGCTGCTGTATGCCCGCGACGGATGGGGCGCGGCGGCGATGGGGATGGTGTGGCTGGGGATGGGCTATGCGGTGGCGTGCATTGTCGTGTGGGCCGCGGGTCTTGCGCGGGCCCGAGACGAGCACGAGATTGAGCGCGAGTTGGAGCAGCGGTCCAAACAGCCTTGAGCTGTCCCATGAAGACCCCGGGGAACGCTGGAGTTCGTCCTCCGCTCGCGCGGAGGGCTCGTAAATGCGCGGAGAGGTCGTCGCAGCCCGCGTACCATGCGGCATGAGCAACACCCCCGTCATCGTTTCCGCCAAGCGCACCCCCATCGGCCGCTTCTTTGGCGGGCTGTCGAAGGTTCCCTCGCCCGTTCTTGGTTCGTACGCGATCAAGGCGGTGCTGGATGAGGTTCCCGCGGCCAAGGCGCTGGTGAACGAGGTGCTGATGGGGTGCGTGCTGCAGGCGGGGCTGGGGCAGAACCCGGCACGGCAGGCCGCGCTGAAGGCGGGGCTGCCCGACACGATGTCGGCGATGACGATCAACAAGGTGTGCGGGTCGGGGCTGGAGGCCGTGATGCGGGCGGCGGCGGCGATCAAGGCGGGGGATGCGGAGTGCGTGATCGCGGGCGGCATGGAGAACATGACGCAGGCCCCCCACTTCGCACGGGTGCGCGAGGGCGTGAAGTACGGCCCCGCGACGATGGAAGACCACATGGCGTACGACGGCCTTCGCTGCGCGTTCGAGGCGTGCGCGATGGGCGACAGCGCCGACTTCATCGCGGCCAAGTTCGGGATCACCCGCGCCGAGCAGGACCGCTTCGCCGTGCAGAGCCACCATCGAGCGGCCGAGGCGACCAAGCAGGGCTGGTTCAAGAGCGAGATCGTCGCGCTGACGGGCGAGCAGTGCCTGGACAAGAAGTCTCCGGGCGTGAGCGCGGACGAGGGGATCCGGGCCGAGAGCACGATCGACGGCGTGGCCAAGCTGCGTCCGGCGTTCAGCAAGGACGGGACCGTGACGGCCGCGAACGCGAGCCAGATCTCCGACGGCGCGGCGGCGGTGTGCGTGATGTCGTCGAGCGCGGCGGAGAAGGCGGGGCTCAAGCCGATCGCGAAGATCGTGAGCTATCACACGAGCGGCATCGCCCCGAAAGAAATCTTCGCCGCGCCGATGGAGGGCATCCGCGGCGCGCTGGCCAAGGCCCATCTCTCGGCGAAGGACATCGATCTGTTCGAGATCAACGAGGCGTTCGCAGCGCAGGTGCTGTGCAACATCAAGGAACTGGGCGTGCCGGAGAGCAAGCTGAACATCTGCGGGGGCGGCGTTGCGCTGGGGCACCCGATCGGGGCCTCGGGAGCGCGCGTGCTGACGACGCTGATCCACCAGCTCAAGCGGACGGGCGGGAAGCGCGGCGTGGCGTCGCTGTGCCTTGGCGGCGGCAATGCGGTGGCGATGGTGGTTGAGGTCTGAGCGATTCTCGATGAGTCTCTCTTCCCCACGCTGGTACACCGGTTGGCCAGGACTGTTGTGCGCGGTTGTTGTGGCTGGAGCGGCCTACTTGTTGTTTGGTTCCGCTTGGTTGTTTCGCCAATCCGCCATGGTTGGTCTGACGCCCACACAGGTGATTGACCGCTGTGGGATTCCCAGTTGGGCTTCGGTCAGCCGACCCCAAGGGGCCGACGACACCCGTTTGCCCGGAGAACCAATGTGGAGAGCAATGGATGATGCGGCGCGCCGGCAACTGGTGGGCTCGCCCGAGTTTTCTTTCGGCTACTACCGCGGGTTTGGCGACTTGTTCTCCGTGCGGTTTCGCGAGGGCAAGGTCTATCGAGTGGACCATGCGTCGAAGTAAGCTACGCGAGGGACACAACGCCCCTTATTCATGCGCAGGACTCATCTCGACAACGGCCACCGCTTGCCGATAATCTCCCTATGAAAACCGGGGCTCTTGCACTTATCGCCGCGGCGATGTTCGTCTTCGCTCATGCACCATCTCAGGCGTTTGAACCTCCCGCCGACGCTGACTCGTCCCACCACAAGGCCGACCCCACCACCGCCGACGCACGGTTTCCGGGTGCTCGCATCCAGACGCTGATGGCTCGGGCGAACTTCTCGCCCGGGTTGATCGACGGCAAGCCCGGACGGAAAACGAAGATCGCGCTGGAGCAGTATCAGCGGGCGCACGGGCTGGACGTCACGGGCACGCTCGATGACGGCACGCTTGCTGCGCTGGCCGAGACCGATTCGCTGGCGAAGAGCAAATCATGGACTCGCGCGTATGCGATTACCGACGCCGATGTCGCGCTCGTGACCGGGCCGATCCCGGAAGACTGGAACGAGCGGGCCGCGCTGGAGCGATCGGGGTATGCCGACATGGAGGAACTGCTCGCTGAGCGCGGGTGGTGTGCCGTGGAGCTGGTTCGCGCGCTCAATCCGGATGTCGAAGTGAACTCACTCAAGGCGGGCGATGAGGTGGTGCTGCCGGATGTGCGGGTGAAGGCTCTCCCGAAGCTTGCTCGAGTGGTGATCAACCTGACCGAGAAGCTGGTGATCGGATATGGAGAGCCAAACGAGGCGAAGCCGGAGGGGGACTCGGTCTCCGCGGCGACTCCGGGGCCCGCGCTGTTCGTCACCCACTGCTCGATCGCGCGGATGGCGGAGAAACGGCCGGTGGGGGAGCTGCACGTGAAGGTGATCGCCACCGATCCGGAGTACACGTTCAATCCGGCGGATTGGCCGGAGGTGGACAACGTTTCCAGCAAGCTGCGGATCGCGCCCGGGCCGCGCAATCCTGTCGGCGTGGCGTGGATCGGGCTGGACAAGCCGGGGTATGGGATGCATGGCACGGTGCGGCCGCAGGACATCGGCAAGACCGGGAGCCACGGGTGCTTTCGGCTGGCGAACTGGGATGCGGCGCGGCTGGCGCGAGCGGTGAGGGTCGGAACGGTCGTTGAAGTGCGGGAGTGAGCCGACTCAGCGGTGGTTGGTCGGGGTGGCATCGAGCACGAAGTCGGCGATCTCGCGGGCGGTGTACCGCTCGGTCTCTTCGCCCATGCGATGACCGACGAATCGGAAGCCGCACTTCTGCAAGATGTGGCGCGAGGAGGCGTTGGAGCTGGCAGTGGTTGCGTGGAGCGGGCGACGGTGCTCCTGGGCAAGGAACATGGCGAGCGCGCTCGACGCGATGCCCTTGCCCCAGTGCGCGCGGGCGATCCAATATCCGACGCAGTTGAGGCCGTCGGCCTGGAAGCAGGCGATGCTCCCGACGAGTTGATGGGTGGAGCTGTCCTGCTCGCTCTGAACCTCGATCACGCATCCGTTGATGTTCGGGTCGAGGAAGTGGCGGTCCCAGACGGCGAAGAACACCTCGCGCGGGCGCGGCTTGGTGCCGGCCATTTCGTTGGACTCGGGGTCGGACTGGATCTCGTACAGGGTCGGCAAGTCCTCGGGCTGGGTGGGGCGAAGGCGGATCACGGGGGGCATCGTGGATGGTATTGGAACCCCTTTGACGGCATTTGGGCTGGAGGCAGGCGCGGGAGCGGGGCCAGACCGCTCCTTTGCGTCCCGGGATAATATATCACCTATTTAAGGGATATCGCTGCCGACCGTGGTACCAAGGAGCCTGCACCAAAAGCCCCAGCCCGCCCTGCTCGTACAAAAAACGGCAATCTGGGAGAACTTTGTTCGCACTGGCGGGGAGAACGATTAGACTTGGACCAATCAGCGGGGCTGAACAGGCCGCGCCCGAGGAGAAGAGATCCATGCGTATTGCTATCGCTGTTGTCATGGTCGCCGCGTGCGCCGGTACGTCGCTCGCGCAGCCCATTTTCTACGGGAACTTCGCGGCCACGAACTATGTGTTCCAGAACGTGACGGAGAACTCGACAAGCCCCGGGCATGTCGGGCAGACGCTCTTCGGCGCGCCGACGGTGATCGACAACTCGATCAAGTTCAATCCGCTGAACTTCGCCTCGCAGTCGACGGCGGGCAACCCCGGCTTTGCGAGCGACACGGTGGACGGCCTGTTGCAGTTCAACATCCAGGCCAACCCCGGCTCGTACATCAGCATCTTCAACTTCAACGAGCGCGGCGATTACACGCTCAACGGCCTGCCGACCGCGTTCGCACAGGCCACCGTCGGCTGCACGGTGAACGTGCTGGTGACGCAGATCGACGGCTCGGCGATCACGCCGGTAGGGTTCAACTCTTCGCTGATCTTCTCGCCGTCCGCGGGCGTGTACAACTTCCCGCCGACGGCCACCGCCGCGCCGTGGACAGGCACAGGGTCGTTCAACGTCGAGGCGTTCCTGGCCTCGCAGAACATTCTTGGTCGGGCGACGCGGGTGGAGATCTCACTGGACAACGTGCTGACGACCATCGCCAGCAACGGAGCCACGGCTCGCATCGTCAAGAAGCAGGCCGAGGGCGTGACGATCGACGTCCTTCCCGCCCCCGGCGCGGCCGCGCTGCTGGGATTGGGTGGACTGATGGCCGCGCGTCGCCGCCGGGCCTGAGAACCAGCAACCAATCGAACCAAGGAAACTAAACCAAGAAAACGGCCCCGAGCGATCACGCCCGGGGCCGCTTTGTTTCCTTGATGTTGGCGTCGCTCAGGCCACCGTTGGGATCCACGAGGCCAGAAGGTCGCGGGCCGCGGCAAGATCGCCGAGGTCGATCATCTCGGTGACGGTGTGGATGTAGCGGGTGCCGACGACGATGCCGGCGGCCCGGGCGCCGGAGCGGGCCTGCTGGCCGGCCGCTCCGTCCTGTCCGCCGCGGGCGAGGATCGTGCGCTGGTGCTTGATTCCGTGCTTCTTGGCGACGGCCTCGAGGTCGTTGATGAGGCGGTAGTCGGAGATGAAGGACGAGTCCATGATGTGCAGGCCGCACCCGTCGCCGTGCTTGGTGATCATCTCGTCGGCGGGCACGCCGGGGGTGTCGCAGGAGAGCGTGACGTCGAGGCCGATGGCGATGTCGGGCTCAACGCCGAAGGAGGCGGTGTGGGCTCCGCGGAGGCCGACTTCTTCCTGCACGGTGAAGACGACGTAGAGGTCGCAGGCGTGGGAGGACTTTGCGGCGGCGATGGCCCGGACGGACTCGATGCCGAGCCAACAGGCGACGCGGTTATCGCAGGCCTTGGAGACGAACTTCTCGCCCATGACCATCGGGGGCTCGTTCATGACGACGTAGTCGCCAATCTTCACGGCCTTCTTCACCTTCGCGACGGGGAGGCCGAGGTCGATCATGAACTCCTTGACCTCGGGGATCTTCTTCTTGTCTTCCTCGCTGGCGATGTGGATCGGGCGGCCGCCGGGGTTCATCACGCCGGGGAGATCGCCGTTGTCGGTGCAGACAAGCACGCGGCGGGAGAAGAGGTTGCGGGTATCGAAGCCGCCCGCGGCGTTGACGCGGACGAAGCCCTGATCGTCGATGCCCTTGACGTAGAAGCCGATCTCGTCCATGTGGCAGAGGAGGAGGACGCGGGTAGCCCGACCCTTCCCCTTCTTCGTGGCCGCGCGGCGGCAGATGAGGTTGCCCATGTTGTCCACACGGGTCTCGTCGAAGAGGCCCTTGATCTCGCGGGAGATGAAGTCGCGAACGCGCTCCTCGCGGCCGGGGACGCCGGGGGTGGCGCAGAGGTTGATGAGGAGGTCGGTGTTGACGTGGGAGGTGGATTTGGCCATAGGGGGCGATGGTATGGAGGCAGAGGGGGAGGGGTTCAAGATGGCGGTGAGCCTTGCGAATGCCCCGGGGCCCACCCTTGACGACCGGTTGCAGGAGCGGCCGCCTTAGGATTCACCGTGTCCCACCGCTCACCACTGCTCGACCTGCATCGCACCGGCGACGGATTGCTGTCGCCCTACGGAAGCCCTTCGGGAGACGATGCCGAGGTCTTGCTTGTTGAGGCCTTTGATCCGGTTGAGGTTGAGTACGCGGCGATTCGGACCCATGCGGCGGTGTTCGACATGCCGCACCGGGCCACGCTCGTCGTCACGGGGCCCGAACGTATCTCGTTTCTCAATCGCATGGTCACGCAGGAGCTCAGCGAAAAGGGTGGATACGCACCGTTGACGGCCCGCCGCTCGTTCTGGCTCAACCGAAAGGGACGCATCGATGGCGACATGCGTCTGCTGAACCTCTCCGACCGCCTTCTGATCGATATCGATGTCCACGCCGCCGAACGGACGCTCAAGGGGCTCGAGGGGTACATCATCACCGAGGACTGCCGCATCGTTGATGAGACGCGGGCGTGGCACCGGATGTCCATTCATGGCCCGGCCGCCGCGGCGATCGTGGCGAGACACGCCGAGCACGTGCATGGGGCGGCCATCGCCGACATCGCGCCGGGACAGGTCTCGCGTGTTCGCATAGCCGGAGTTGAAGTGATCGTGGATCGCCACGACCTGTCGAGCGAGATCGGCCTGCACGTTCTCGCGCCCGCCGATGGCGCCAAGGCCGTGTACGAAGCGCTCTCCGAAGCGTGGGCCGCGCCGCAGGGCGCGGCGGGTCGGCGCGCGATGCAGCCCAGCGGCCCGCTGGCGCGGCGGATCGGCTGGCACGCGCTGAACATCGCACGCATCGAGGCGGGAAGTGCGCTCTATCTGGCGGACTTCGGGCCGGATTCGCTGCCGCATGAGACCGGAACCGAGACGCTCAATGACCGTGTGTCGTTCAAGAAGGGGTGCTATCTGGGGCAGGAGGTTGTGGCGCGGATGCAGTCGCTGGGGCATCCCAAGCAGCGGCTTGTTGGGCTACGGATTGAGCTGCCTGCGAGCGCGCCGAAGCCTGCCGCGGGCGGGGGTTGGGGGCTGCCCGATCTTCCGCAGGCCGTCACGGGAACAGTCGTGGTCGCGGCCGACGAGCCGACCGCCGCGGCCGTCGGCGCGATCACCAGTTCGTGCATGAGCCCGATGCTTGGGCAGGCCCACATCGCACTCGCCATGGTCAAGTGGTCGCACGCCCAACAGGGCACCAAGGTGTGGGTGCAACTGGATGATCGGCGGCTGGCGGCGACGGTGCAGGAGTCGCTGGTGTTCTGGAAGCGCTAGACCGCCGCGGCACCGGATCCGCGCCGATAGACCAGAAGCACATCATCGCCGATGCGTTTCGTGCGGTCGAGCGTAAACCGCTTGGCGTCGGCAAGACGCTCCGAAACGCGGCCGCGGATGGCGGGCTTGGCCTGCTCGTCGGCGAGGATCATCGGGGCGATGTAGACGTGGGCTTCGTCTACGAGGTCTGCGTCGAACAATCGCCCGAGGAGACCGGAGCCGGCCTCGATGAGGACGTTTGTGGCGTTGTGGTTTGCGACGAGGTAGCGCAAGGTGGCGTCGACGCCGACCTCGCCCTCGCCGCCTGTTCCGGAGCCGATCGCGACGACCTCCACACCCATGGCGGTGAGCGTGGCGACCTTTCGCTGCTGGCGGCCGAGGGCGTCGTCGCCGCAGACGATGGTCACCGGCGCTTCATCGAGCGTGCGGAGCATGGCCGCGGTGTCCGGGATCTCGAGCGCAGGATCGATCACGACGCGGCGGGCGAATCGACGGCGGCGCCATCCGGCGCGGGCGGTGAGCAGGGGATCGTCGGACAGCAGCGTGCCGACAGCGGTGAGCACGGCGTCGACGCGAGCGCGCAGGCGATGCACGCGGCGACGAGAGGCATCGTTGCTGATCCACTTGCTCTCGCCGGTGCGAGTGGCGATGCGGCCGTCGATGGTCTGGGCCCACTTGGCGATGACCCAGGGGAGGCCGGTGGTGGTGCGCTTGATGAACGGGTCGCTGAGGCGAATGGCGGCGGGGCTTTCTTCGCAGAGCTCGAAGGCGATGCCCGCCGCGGCGAGACGTTCCGCGCCGCCGAGGGCCTTGGGATGTGGATCGCGCCGGGCGCAGACGACACGGGCGACGCCGGCGGCCATGAGCGCATCGATGCACGGTGGCTGCTTGCCGGTGCCGCTGCACGGTTCAAGCGTGACGTATGCCGTGGCGCCACTGGGATTCTCGCCACGGGCTGCACAATCGGCGAGGGCGTTCACCTCGGCGTGCGGGCCGCCGAAGACAAGGTGGTGGCCCATGCCGATGATGCGGCCCTCCTTGACGATCACGCACCCGACCATTGGGTTGGGCTCGACGTACCCGGCCGCGCGGCAGGCGAGGCGGGCGGCGAGATCGAGCATCTGCTTGGCTTCGGACAAGGCGGAACTCGCGGGAGGGTGGATGCCGTGGTGGAGCCGCTCTGGGCTCCGCCACGCCGGACAACCTTGCACAATATGCGTCGTGGACGCCGGGCCGTCCACCACGGCAACCACATTGGTCAGGCCCATCGCATCAGGGCCGTTCGCTCTTGCTCAGCGATCACGCCCTTCGCCTCCTCCAGCCACCGCCACGCATCGTTGCGGTATCCGGCCGTGGGCTTGAGCTCGGGCATGCGAGCGCACCAATAGCGGTTGAATCGTGCCATCAAGGTTTCACGCGTGAGCTTCGCGAGCATCGAGGCAAGGGCCACGGGCAGGTGGTGGCGCTCGCTCTCCACGAGGAACAGGACGTGCATGTGGCGGGGCGCTCCGTCGGTCCCCTTGCCGCTGAGCTCGTAGCGGCTCTGGGTTTCGGAGTGGTGCGTCTGCGCGACGGAGACGCCCGGGAACGCGCGGGAGAGCACTTCGGTGTAGTACGAGCGGCCGCCCTGACGGTCGCAGATCACTCGAACCCCCCCACCGCTCTCGGCTCCCATCGCGCCCCACTTGTCCCAGATCGTCCAGAGATGCTCCGTGAGCGCCGCCTCGGTGGCAGCGGCTTTGGTGCCCGCCGCGCCGACGAGGTCGTTGAACACGCCCTCTCCCATGGCCTGGCACCGCAGCGCGATCGGGCTCACCCCGGAACTCGCGAGCGCGATTCGGAGCGTGTTGGCGGCGATGCCGATGGCGTCGGCGGAGGTCGATGCCGGACAGGCCGCGGGCTCGCCTGCGTACCACGCCTCGTCGGGGCACTTCACGCCAACGCGATCGAACATGTCAAAGTCGGTCGTGGGAACGCCGCTTCCCTCCTCCATCCCGGCGAGAAAGGACAACACGCCGCGCTCGAGGTGCGTGAGCGGGTGCTTGGTGGCGCTGGAGTTGGAGAGCTTGAGCTTCTTGGAGTCATCCACCGCGATGCGGCGTTTGGGATCACGGGCTTCTCGGCAGACGGCGCCGGAGAGCGCGGCCCACAGGTCCGGCGCGGCCGCGCCCTCGGCCCACTCATCCACGCGGAACGCGGCCATGCCGACGCAGAGCGGCCCGAGGAGGGGGCCGTATCCGGCTTCATCGATGCCTGCGTAGATGAGGGGCACGGGGAGAGGGTACCGGTGGGCGGAAATGGGGGTGTCGGTTGGTGTCGGGAGAGTTCTGTCTGAGCGGGGAGACGGGGGCAGTGCTTTCAGGCAGCCGCACCCGACGAAGCCCGCGCGCCACCAGCCCCGCACTCCGGGCACACCGCATCGTTTGCCAGCCCCGCGCGGTCATAGTTGCACTTCGGGCAGAGGTTGAGGCGGGCGCGACGGCTGGATGGGTGTCGGACCTCAACACCCAGCAAGCCATGCGTTCAGGAAATCGAAGATGTCCTGCACGGCGAGGCCGCCGCCGTTGAAATCCGCGCGAGGATCGCTCGCGAGCCAGGCGTTGAGGAAATCGAAGATGTCCTGCACGCCCAGGCCGTCCGTGTGATTGAAATCCGCGGGACACGCCGGTGGCAGGCCGGTGGCGAGCCAGGCACGAGGCTGGCCATTGAACAGGCCCGTGCCCGTGACCGCCGTTCCATCCGCGGAGATTCCCCGCACCTCCTGCAGCACCCATCCGGTGGAGTTGATTCCCAGAGTCTGAACGTACGTGTTCACGTCGACCATGCCCAGCGCACGAGTCCACAGGAAGGCGTGGTCGGAACCCGACACGCGATTGCGTCCGCCCACCATCCACCCATCTCTGCTGATGGAGCCGGCATACGACGCCCCCGCTCCGACGACGCCGAGATTCTGCATGCCGCCCGCAGATGTCCAGCGAAACGCTCGCTGGCCTGCCGTTGCGTCGCCGTATCCCGCAACAACCGACCCATCGCCGCTCACGGCGTACGCGCGAGAGAACATGCCCCCAGGCAATGCTCCGAGCGGCTGCATGCCTTCGGCCGCGGTCCAGCGAAAGGCGTAGGCGATCAACGCGTTGCTGCCGCTCTCGCCGACGATGACCGATCCGTCGTCGCTGGCCGCGGTTCCGGTGGAGTATCCCTGACCGGCCAGCAGGCCCAAGTCCTGCATTCCCGCCGCGCTCATCCAACGGAAGGCGTGACCGGCTCCGGGCACTTCGCTCTGCCCGGTCGCGACCGCGCCGTCGCCGCTCACCGCGTTGCCGTAGGAGAGTGCTCCGCCCGAAAGCACTCCGAGGTCCTGCATCCCCGTGGCCGTTGACCAGCGGAATGCGTGCACCCATGTGGTTCCACCGCTCGTGCCGACCACGATCGACCCGTCGCCGCTGACCGCGTTGCAACGGGCGGTCACGCTTTCGGGAAGCATGCCGAGGTCTTGCAGGCCTGAACTGGCCGACCATCGAAACGCTCTGGCATCGGTATCGGTCACGGAGCAATAGCCGACCACGACGCGGCCGTCGCCACTGATCGCGTTGGCGTAGGAACGCGCTTGGCCGGGCAAGACACCGAGATTGACGAGAGCCGGCTGAGCGTTCGCCAGACCGTGCGTGGATAGAAGCACCGCCATCGCTCCGAGCGCCCGCGCTACGCAGACGCTTGGACCGGGGCGATCTGCACTCAACGGCGATTGAGACTGCCGCGTGCCCACAACATGAGGGTACCTGCAGCGGCGGGCAAGACCACGAACTCGACCGACTTCCGCACGCCCACGCCGTTGATCCGGGGTTGGCCCGAGCGTTCAACCGGGCGAGCTGATCCAACCGACCACCCATTCCTAACCTTCCCCATGTCCATTCTCATCGACGATCACTCGCGGGTCATTGTGCAGGGCATCACAGGGCGCGAGGGGCAGGCTCGCACGCGGTTGATGCTGGACTATGGCACGAGGGTCGTGGGCGGCGTGACGCCGGGGAAGGGTGGGACGGAGGTGCTGGGGGTACCGGTGTTCAACTCGTGCGCGGAGGCGGTGACCGCCCTCGGCGGCGTGGACATTTCGGTGCTGTTCGTGCCCGCGGCGGGGGTGAAGGATGCGGCGATCGATGCGATCTCGGCGGGCGTGAAGATGGTGGTGCTGGTGGCGGACCGGGTGCCGGTGTGGGATGCGATGGAGATCGCGGCGGCGGCGAAGAAGCAGACTCCGGCCGCGCGGTTCGTGGGGCCGAACACGCTGGGGATCGCCTCGCCGGGGAAGGCGGTTGTGGGGATGATCGGCGGGCGGGCGGAGAGTGCGCGGGAGTGGTTCAAGCCGCCGCTGCCCGGTGGGACGGGCGTGGGGATCATCTCACGCTCGGGCGGGATGTCGTCATCGACGGCGTACTACCTCGGGCAGGCGGGCGTGCGAATCTCGTCGATCGTGCACATCGGGGGCGATGCGGTGCTGGGGCTGCGGATTCCTGAAGTCGCGGAGATGTTCCAGAACGATCCGGCGACGGACGCGATCGTGGTGTTCGGGGAGATCGGCGGATCGCAGGAAGAGGAACTGGCGGAGATGATCGCGGCCAAGAAAATCACCAAGCCGGTGGCCGCGTACATCGGCGGGAAGGCGGCCAAGGCGGGGACGCGGTTCAGCCACGCGGGGGCGATCATCGAGGGGAATCGGGGGACGCACGCGGGGAAAGTGGCCGCGCTTCGCGAGGCTGGGGCGGTGGTGGTGGATGCGTTCGGCGAACTGCCGGGCGCGGTGGCGGACATGCTTCGGACGCGCGGGTCGCGGTCGCTGATGACCGAGGCGGAGCGGAAGGCGGTGTGGACGACGGCGATCACGCGGATCCGGCCCAACGAGGTCGCCGTGCGCGGGCGCGACATCGCGGGGCTGATGGGGAAGACGTCGTTCGGCGCGGCGGTGTATCTCATTCTCACGGGGAACATGCCGGATGAGCGGGTCGGGCGGCTGATGGATGCGATCCTGGTGTCGAGCATCGATCACGGGGCAACGCCGCCGAGTTGCCTCGCCGCGCGAACAGTGGCGAGCACGGGGGCGAGCCTGAGCCAGAGCGTGGCGGCGGGGATCATGTCGATCAACAAGCACCACGGCGGGGCGATTGAGGATTGTGCGCGTTACCTGGGCAAGGTTCTGGAAAGCGCGCATCGCAAGGCGAAGAGCGCGGATCAGAAGGTGCTCGATGAGGTGGCGGCGGCGGAAGTGGCACGGATCAAGGGAAGCGGGGATCGAATCAGCGGGTTTGGGCATCGGGTGCACACGAAGGACCCGCGGACGGCGCGGCTGTTTGAACTCGCGGCGGAGGCTGGGCTCAAGGAGTCCCCCACTACGCACATCGGGGCCGCGCGGGCGATCGAGCGGGCGTTTGCCGCGATCGGGAAGCCGCTGCCCATCAACGTGGATGGGGCGATCGGGGCGATCCTGTCGGACCTCGGCATGGACCCGAAGGTGTTCAACGGGATCTTCATGATCGCGAGAGTGCCGGGGCTTGTCGCCCATGTGACCGAAGAGCAGACGCGCGAGAAGCCGATGCGGCGGATCGATCCCGTGAATCACGCGTACGACGGACCCTCGCCCGCCTTGGCCGGAGAATGAGGAGTCTTACTGCGCGGCATGGGAGCTTTGCCATCCATGCAAGGTCGTTGTCGTCGCGGAGTCCTCTGACAGGCGGTTCTCTCGGCGGTTGCGAGGGCCGTTCGGCCGCGTTGCTGGCGATGAACAATGTGTATCGGACAGAAACCCCGCGTCCGGGAAGGCGGGCCAGTACACGCAACGCCCGTCGGCAGCGCGCCGAACGCGCTTGGCCAATGGGGCTGCGTCCCCGCGCGCACCGACAGCGCGGGGATTGTCCGAACCGGGATGTGGGCTTGACACCGTGCGGAACTTCCGAATGCGACAGTGGATGACCATCGACGATCCGGTTGGTGCACCCTTACCAACGCCTACGAGGTGAGCTGACGGGCTCGGGCGGGAAAGGTTCGCCCTACGCAACAACGCGATTCGCCCCAACAAAGTGGGTCCCCCGCTCCGACGGCTGTCTCTCCGCGGGACTCGGCGAATATGAAATAAGTATAGGGGGCTGAGCCCCATCCGGCGTGGAGGAAGGATCGTGCCAAGCGTGGTGGAAAACCGTGATTTTCAAGCACGATCATGGGAAACTCTGTACACTTTGCGTCGACACGAACGCCTATCTGGGGAGGTGCCCGATGCTCGAACTGTTCTTCACCGGCAACGCAACGTGGTTCTCGATCCCGGCTCTGCTGGGGACGGTTCTGTTCGTCATGCGGCTGGCCATGCTGTTCCTTGGTTCGCACGGGGCGGACCTGGGTGATCATGGTCCCGGCATGGGAGGGCACGCCTCAGGGGATGCGAATCACCCGGACTCAGCCGACGCGTTCCGGCTACTTTCGCTGGAGGCGTTCACCGCGGCCATGATGGGCGTCGGGTGGGGCGGGCTCGCCGCGCTCAAGGGCACCGATTGGCCGCTGTGGGCGGTGGTCGCGACGAGCATCTCGTGCGGCGTGCTGATGGTGTGGATCCAGGCGATGCTGCTCCGCGGGGTGCATCGTCTACAGGCGAGCGGCAATCTGGCGATCAAGGATGCGATGGGTGCCGAGGGCGTGGTGTACATCGCGATTCCGGGGGAGAAGGGCGGCAAGGGGCAGGTCACGCTCGTGCTGAGCCAGCGGCAACGCCAGTTCAACGCGATCACGGTCGGGGGCGACCTTCCCAGCCAGACCCGCGTCCGCGTGGTCGGCGTCAACGACGACAACACGGTGACGGTGGTTCGGGTCGCCTGAATCGACGGCCGGCGGTGCACGCGGCCGTTCCAAGGAGTGTTCTCGATGGAGTTCTCAGCGTTTGGCTCGTTCACGACTCTCGCCCAGCAGGCCATGCTCGCGGAGGCGAATCCGCTGTGGTGGCTGGCCGTCATCGGACTCCCGGCGATCCTGCTGTTCTTCACGCTGGTCTTCATCTCCGTGCGCTATCGCCGGTGCCCGAGCAACCGCGTGCTGGTGGTGTTCGGCAAGGTGGGCGGCGGGCGGGCGAGCAAGTGCATCCACGGCGGCGGCGCGTTCGTGTGGCCGCTGGTGCAGGACTATTCGTACCTCTCGCTCGAACCGCTGGCCATCGAGATCCCGCTGGAGGGGGCCCTCTCGCAGAACAACATCCGCGTGAATGTGCCCGCGACGTTCACCGTCGGCATCTCCACCGATCCGGTGCTGATGAACAACGCGGCCGAGCGTCTGCTGAACCTGCCGGTGCAGGCCGTCCGCGAGCAGGCCCAGGACATCATCCTCGGCCAGCTGCGCCTGGTGATCGCGACCCTGACGATCGAGGAGATCAACAAGGACCGCGAGAAGTTCATGAAGCTCGTGAACGAGAACGTGGCGGGCGAGATCAACAAGGTCGGCCTCGACCTCATCAACGTGAACATCCGCGACATCACCGACGAGAGCGGGTACATCTCCGCCATCGGCAAGCGGGCCGCGGCCGAGGCCATCAACCGGGCCAAGGTCGAGGTCGCCCAGCAGGAGAAGGAAGGCGCCGTCGGCGAGGCCATCGCGGTGCGCGAACGGACGGTGCAGGTGGCCAACGAGGCCGCGGCGGCCGCGCAGGGACAGAAGAACGCCGAGCAGGCCCGTCGTGTGGCCGTGTCGGCGATGGAAGCGCAGGCGATCACAGGCGAGGTGCAGGCCAAGCGCGACATGGAGATCGCGGCTGCCCAGCGTGAGGCGGAGGCGATCGCCGCCAAGAAGACGGCCGAACAGCAGCAGCGTGTGCGCGTGGCCGAGGCGGAGGCGACCGCGAAGACGGGCGAGAACACAGCGTCGGCGACGGTGGCCGAGTCGAACGCCAAGCTGGCCGAGATCCAGGCCGAGGCGCGCCGACGCTCCGACGTGGCGTTTGCCAAGTCGCAGGAGGCCATCGCGATCGCGCAACGTGAGCAGGAACTGGCCCGGCTGGCCAAGGAGCAGCTCGCGCCGCAGGAGATCGAGAAGAAACGCATCGAGATCGCCGCCGAGGCGGAGGCCGAGAAGGTCCGGCGCGAGGCGAAGGGCCAGGCCGATGCGACGCTGATGAAGTACCAGGCCGAGGCGACGGGTGTGCAGAAGGTGATGGAGGCGAAGGCCGAGGGCTATCGCAAGCTCATCGAGGCGTGCGGAACCGATCCCGCCGTCGGGCCGACGCTGCTGCTCATCGAGCAGTTGCCCAAGCTCGTGGCCGAGCAGGTCAAGGCCGTGCAGAACCTCAAGATCGACAAGATCGTGGTGTGGGACCAGGGCAAGGGCACCGACGGCCGGAACGCGACGTCGGACTTCCTGAGCGGGATGATCGGGGCGTTGCCGCGGCTGCACGAGCTGGCGCAGCAGGCGGGGATCGAACTTCCTCCGGCGCTGGGGAAGGTAGCCAAGTCCGGCGGAGATGGCGTTATCGCGACAAAGGCGGAGAAGCCCCCGGAGGCACCGAAGAAGTAGCCACGAGACGGCGGCGGAATCCGGTCACGCCGCGGACACGGTTCCAATCGCATTTTCGACGATCACTCCGGCGGCGGCGCGGGCGGACCGCGCCTGGTCGGGCATCCCGCGGGAGTGCCGGGCAAGGATCGCGCCGGTGAGTATGAGCATGAGCTGGCTTGCGACGGCGTCCGGGCTTGGCGCGCCGGCTCGCTGGGCGCGCTGGCGAATCTCACGGAAGAGGCTCTCGCCGTGCACCATCGCGGCCTTGTGCACGGGGTCGTTGGGGGATGGATACTCGCTGGCGGCCTTCAGGAACATGCAGCCGCGAAACTCCGGCGAGGCGAGCCATTCCTCGACGAGGTCGAAGAGCGCGAGGATCTCCAACTTGGGATCGCCCTGCCCACGGGCTCGCATGATCGAGAGCCACTCCTCGGTTTCGAGGCGATCACGCTCGTGGAGCACGGCGATGGCGAGGTCATCCTTGCTCGGAAAGTGGTTGTAGAACGTGGTCTTGGTCACGCCGACACGCGTGATGATCTGATCGATCCCGACGGCATGGAATCCGTGCTGGAAGAACAGGTCCATCGCGGTTTCGATGAGCATTTCTCGTGTTGACGCCATGGTGCGGACCCGGTTGACCTGCAGTCAACCCCCTCTTGACTCGGAGTCAAGCGATTCCCCCGAAGCGTGCGGCATCATAACGCCGTCATGAGTGCACGCCACGAAACACCCGCGTTTGAGCCGGCAAATCGCCCGGCTGAGGCCCCGCCGATGCGGGGGCCGGAGGCCGTGGAGAGCGACGAGGCGGCGATATCGCTCGCGGTCGCTCATCCGGATGTACGAGTCGAGATCTTTGAGCCGGACTGGGGGCGGGTGGACGCCGCGCGGCTGCGAGTGGAGCGCGGCGGAATGGCCCATCGGGTAGGCGTGCACCATCGGCTGGCTCTGCTGTGTCCCCTCGTGCTCGCATCGCTGGCGCGTGCCGGCGTTCGGGCCGTGATTGTCGGTTCTCGTTGAGGTTGGACCTCTCTTTTCATAGGAGTTTCGAATGTCGGTTCAAGCAGTCGTTGTTTCCGGGTCCGAATCGTCGCCCTCCATGGCCGCGCGGGTCGGCACGCTTGCCTATGGAGTGCTGGCGTACGCGGCGTTCGTGGGCGCGTTCGCCTACGCCGTCGGATTTGTTACCAACCTGGTGGTGCCCAAGTCGATCGACTCCGGCGCGGCGGGGCCGGTGGCGTGGTCGCTGCTGGTGAATGCTGCTCTGCTGTCGGTGTTCGTGGTTCAGCACACGGTGATGGCTCGGCCGGCGTTCAAGGCATGGATCACAAGGTACATTCCGCAGAGCATCGAGCGGAGCACGTTTGTGCTGGCGGCGAGCGCGTCGCTGGTGCTGATGTACTGGATGTGGCAGCCCGCGCCGCGGGTGCTGTGGGAGGCAAAGTCGGAGGCGCTGGCGTGGGCGCTGTGGGGGTTGAGCCTGGCCGGGTTTGGCATCGTGTTCCTGTCGTCGCTGATGATCAGCCACGTGGATCTGTTCGGGCTTCGGCAGACGTGGCTGAGGTTTGCGAATCGGCCGTACACGCCGGTCGGGTTCCGGCTCGTCGGCCTGTACAAGCTGATCCGGCACCCGCTGATGCTGGGCTTTCTGATCGCGTTCTGGGCGACGCCGTCGATGACCGTGGGACACTTGTTCTTCTCGATCATGGTGACCGGATACATCGCGATGGGTGTGTGGTTCGAGGAACGCGATCTGGTGCGCGAGCATGGTGAGAACTATCTGCGGTACCGCCGGAGCGTGCGGGCGATTCTGCCCATTCCGACGTCGGTCCGCTGAGTGCGACCTGCCCTCCCACCGCCACTTTGATATGCCCGCTGTTCATTTCTTGAGGAGCCGGTCGATGACGCTCGCTCGTGTCTCTCGCAGACTGGGATGGGGTGCGGTGATGTTCTTTGCCGTGAAGGGACTGGTGTGGTTGGTGATTGCGGCTGCGGGTGCGGCGGGGCTGGTCGGGCTGTAATCAGCCCGGCCCAGCCCGGTGCCCCGCCGCGTCGGGCGGGTCGGCTCTACCCTCCGGCCATGGCAAAGCACCACACGACGGCCGACATCGCGACGCTGTTCCCCAACCTGATGGATATCAAGGATTCGTCGCTGCGAGATCGCGTGGCGGCGGTGTGGAACGAGGCTCTGACGAGCGGGTGTGGAGGAAAAGGGTGGACGTTCGACGAGATCCGGGCGATTCCCTTCACGCTCCTGGCGGGAAAGATCGACCTGCGGTTTGTCGAGCACCTGAACTCGTGCTGCAAGCAGTGCATCGCGATCGCGGGGGTGCTCAAGGACGTGTTCGGGTCGCGGATTCCGGTGAACCTGGACTACCTGATCGCCGGCTCGCTGCTGGCGGATGTGGGCAAGATGCTGGAGTTCGACAAGAACGCCAGCGGCGGCGTGGTGAAGGGGCACTACGGCGACATGCTGCGGCACCCGTTCAGCGGCGTGGCCCTGTGCTACAAGCACGGGATTCCGCCGGAAGTAATGCACATTGTCGCGACGCACAGCCACGAGGGAGACAAGGTGGAGCGCACGATCGAGTCGTGGATCTTCCACCACGCCGATTTCATCGACTTTGACATCGCCAAGGTGCTCGGCAAGGCGGCGAAGTAAGCGGAGATCGCCGTGGGCCAGCACATCGAGAGCGTTGCGCTGCTGGTGCGTGAGTACGACGAGGCCATCGCGTTCTACCGCGATCGGCTGGGCTTCACGCTGCTCGAAGACACGGACCGCGGGGGCGGCAAGCGGTGGGTTCGGGTCGCGCCGCCCGGCTCGGACGGCGCGGGCTTGCTGCTCGCCCGCGCAACCACGCCGGAGCAGCGGGCGTGCGTGGGCAACCAGACGGGCGGGCGGGTATTTCTGTTCATCCACACCGACGACTTTGATCGCGACTATCGCGGCTTGCTCGATCGCGGGGTGGTGTTTCGAAGGCCGCCGCGCGATGAGCCGTATGGGCGCGTCGCCGTGCTCGAAGATCTGTATGGCAACCTGATCGACCTGATCGGTCCGGTCACGCGGCCATGCTGAGCTGGACCGGGCGCATCGCGTGGCCCGCGGCGCGAAGATTCATGCACGCGCAGAACTCGTCGCACACGGTGGACCAGTCGCGCTCCATTTCCGGCGTCCAATCCGCTCCGCAGCAATCGCTCAGGGCGCACATGAGCGCCGCCTTGGCCGCGGGGACGTGCGCCGGCGTGAAGCCGTAGTCCTGGAGTTGGTCGCCGATGGACTCGATCATGGGGGCGATCGCGGTGAGGTCGTCGGCGTGCTTGCAGAGGACCGAGACCACGCACGCGAAATCGAAACGCGTGGCCTTGTCGCCGAGGCGGATCATCCGGCGGATGGGCGGGAAGGCGGGCGAGAACGTGTCCACGAACGACTTGGCGACCGAGAACAACTCGTGGCTATGCCGGGCGTTGAAGGTGGCAAGGCGCTGGCGGCGGGAGGGGGCGGTCGCGGTGGTGATCGTGTCGCTCATCGGTGGGCTCCGGGGGATTGTGCTCGGGGTGGTGGGCATCGACCGGACGGAACCTGCGCTGATCCGCGAGGGGCTGCGAGAGATGAGGAACACCCGGCCGCGGTGTCAGAGACCGCAGAGTGTGAAGCCCGGTTTCGCAACCCGGCATGTCCCGGGTCCGAGTAGTCGGGCCCTTGTTCCGCGCAAGAAAAAACCCCCGCTCGCGCGGGGGTCCTTTGAACTGGTCGCTCGGACCATCGCCCGAAGGGGCGATGCCGCGGGATCAGTGCCCGGTGGGCACGGCGGCGGTGGCGGGCTTCATGTCCTTGGCCGCGTCGGCCTTGGGGGCGGTGCCGGCCTTGCGGGTGTAGACGATCTCCATCATCTTGGCTTCCTTCTTCGGGTCGGCCATGTCGGGGCCCCACATCTGCAGGGTCATCGAGTCGGGACCGTTGAAGGTCTGGACCTCGCGCATCCAGGTCTCCTGGTGCATCATGGGGCACATGAACTTGGACTCCCACGTAAGGGTCTTCTTGTCCGAGGAAAGGGTGCCGGTGAAGTGCATCTGCATGGTGCCCATGTTGTCGCACCATGTGCTCTCGAACTGCTTGGTGGTGTTGTTGTAGCCGTAGAGCCCGAAGCCCTCGAACTTGATGGGCTTCTTGTCGAAGTCCTTCATGGTGCCGAGGGTCTCGCTCTTGACGAAGCGGCCGCCCATCATGGGGGTCATCTTGGTGACGCAGGTGCTCTCGTCGGGCTTGCCGGAGGGGTCGCACCACATCGTGCACTTGCCGTCCCACTCGCCGCAGCCATTGGTCAGGAACGTGTGCATGTCGCCGAGGGCGACGGACTCTTCCCACGACTTCTTCATCTGGGCCATCATCTCGGCGGCCTTCGCGTCATCGGCGACGGGCTGGGCCTGCTCCATCTTGGCCGGCATCGCGTGCTCGGTCTTGCCGTGCTGGGCGGCCGGGGCGGGGGCGGCGGGCTTCGGGTCGGTCTTGGGCTGGCCGATCGCCGTGCCGGCGATCAGGGCGGTGAGACAACACGCCGACAGGAACAGGTTCGAACGCTTCATATGAGAATCTCCTGATGCACGCCCCGCATCCCCACGATGACCTGCCCCCACCTCCCTGACAGTGACCCGATCCTATCCCCCAAACACAAGCCGTCCAGCCTTTGGGCGTTTCAGAGCATACCCCGGCAAGCAGAACAGGGTAAACACGCAGCTTTTCGGAAGAATCAGGCCGCGCCGATCGGGTCAGACGCCATCTGGGCCACGAGGTTCTCGATGACCATCGTCTGGTTCACATTGGACGCGAGGTAGCCCTCGGCGGCAGAAACCGCGTCGATGGCGGCGAGGAGTCGCTGGGCGGCGACGTCCGTTTCGACCTCCGCTGCGGACTTCTTGGCAGTCCGGACTCGGAGGCGAGATCGCAGATCTTCAGCCACAAACGACAGCAACCGACGGGCCCACGCCTTGTTCGCCGCGTCCTTGCTGGCTTCGGGGCGGCCCTTCACAGCGGCCTCAGCGCGATCCTTGAGGAGTGCATCCATCGTGGCCGAGGCGTTGATCGGGTAGACGCCCTGCTCGATCTGTTCGAGCGCGGGCCGGAGCGCCTGATCCCAAGCGAAGAGGTCGTTGGCGAGGGCGACCTCGGCCGCGCCGGGCGAGCCGCACGCGAAGCGGAGCAGCCAGCTTCGCTTGGCGGGCTCGACCGCCCCGATCCCGGCATCGCCGGAGCGTCGAGAGAGCCACTTGAGCATCTCCTGCTCATCGAGGGGGGCAAAGGGAACGCGCTGGGCGCGGCTGCGGATGGTCGGGAGCAATCGCTCTTCGGCGCTGGTGACAAGGATGATCACCGTCCCGGGCGCGGGCTCCTCGAGCGTCTTCAGGAGGGCGTTCTGGGCGGGTGGACCCAGCAGCTCGGCCTCATCCACGATGAACACCTTGCCCGCCCGCGAGGCTCCCTGCAAGGTACGGCTTTTCGTGGCCGGCTCGATGAGGAACTCCTCGACGACTTCCTTGGCGATGCCCTGCTGCTTGCTGCGGCGGACGACGTCGTTGCGGCTGATGGCCGCGAGTTCCTTGGTGATGACGTGCAGGTCCGGGTGCGTGCCCGCCCTGATCAGCTTCTGCACAGAGCTGTCCGGGTCCGGGGCGAGGGTGCCGCCGAGGTCGGGCTCTGTGGTCGGGTCTAGAAGAGCGGCCGCGAAGGCGACGGCGGCAGTGAACTTGCCGACCCCTGCCGGTCCATGGAAGATCCATGCGTGATGCACGCGGCCGGAGTGCAGGGCGGTTTGCAGGTTCTTCTTGGCCTGGCCCTGACCGATGACCTTGTCGAGGATGGTGATGGCGTGGACAGGCGGAGCCTCGACCGGCGCGGCCGGGGGGGCGAGCATGGACTCGACTTCGGCAGAGGGCTTGGGGGCTCGCTTGGCCATGGGCAAGCGTACGGCCCGGGTTCACCACAGAGACACAGAGGCATAGAGAAAGCCAGAGAGCAGGTGAACAGGAGGACGGGAGACGCGCCTGGCCTGACTCTCCTGCTCTGCTGTTCTCTTGTCCTCTCTGTGCCTCTGTGTCTCTGTGGTAAGCCTCACATCGCCCGGATCTTGTTCCGCCCGTTGAAGGCCGCGATCTTGTAGCACTCGGCCAGCGTCGGGTAGTTGAAGACCGTGTTGACGAAGTAGTCCACCGTGCCCTTGAAGGCCATCACAGCCTGTCCGATGTGGACGAGCTCCGTCGCCTGGCTCCCGATGATGTGCACGCCCAGCACCGCCCCGCTCTCCTGGTGGATGAGCAGCTTGAGCATGCCGTCCTCATCGCCGAGGAGCTGGCCGCGGGCGGTTTCCTTGTACTGGGCGATGCCCGCCTCGTACGGAATCCCCGCCTGCGTGAGCTTCTCCTCCGTCCAGCCGACCATCGAGATCTCGGGGATCGAGTAGATGCCGTAGGGGAAGAGCTCCGCGTACGACTCGTATCGCTCGCCGAACATGTGGCACGCGGCCATGCGGCCCTGCTCCATGCTCGTGCTGGCGAGGGCCGGGAAGCCGATGACGTCGCCGACGGCGTAGACGTCCGGGCAATCCGTCTGGAAGTGCTCGTTGACCTTGATGCGGCCGCGATCGTCGGCGGAGACGCCGGGGACGTTCTGGAGGTTCAATCGCCACGTCGCGCCCTGGCGGCCGACGCAGTACATCAGGCAGTCGGCCCGGATGGTCTTGCCGCTCTCGAGCGTGGCCTCGACGAGGTCGCTGGACACCGGGGCGTCGCCGTTGGGGGCCGCGCCGCGGGCGCCCTGCGGCACGGGGATCCGCTTGATGCTCACAACCTTCTCGCCCAGCCGGAGCGTCATGCCCGACTGGCGGAGGTGGTATTGCAGGGCCTCGCCGATCTCGGCGTCGAGGAAGTCGAGGATGCGGGTGCGGCCCTCGATGAGCGTGACGCGGACGCCCAGGGCCGCGAGCATGCTGGCGTACTCGGTGCCGATCACGCCGCCGCCGACGATGATCATCGAGCTGGGCAGGTACGGCAGGCTCAGCAGCTCATCGCTGGTGAGGATCTTGTCGTTGTCGAACGCGATGGTGTCGGGCCGCGTGGGCGTGGTGCCGACGGCGATGAGCACCTTGCCCGCGCCGACGGTCTCCACGGCGTGCTCGCTCTCGACGACGACGACGTCCTTCTGCACCAGCGACCCGGTGCCCTGGATGAGCTCGATGCCGTTGGAGGAGAAGTGGTGCCGGACCACATCGATCTCGGCCTTGATGACGCGCTGGCAGCTCTCGATGAGCTTGCTCACGCGGGTGCGGCGATCGAGCGCGGCGAACTCGCCCATGCGTTGCTGGCGCGTGCCGACGAGGCTGAGCACGGCCTCGCGGAGGGCCTTGCTGGGAATGGTCCCGGTGTTGATCGCCACGCCGCCGACAAACTGCATCTTCTCGATGACGGCGACGGACTTGCCGAGCTTGGCGGCCTGAATGGCCGCCTTCTGCCCGCCGGGTCCGGAACCGATGACGACGAGGTCGAAGTGGCGCATGGGAGGAGGGGGAGAAGGGAGCGAGGGATCAAGGCATCAAGGGCCGCGCGGCGGGAACCGGAGTTTATCGGTCCAATCAGTCGGTTGATTGAGCCGGGTTCGCAGCGCCGGCGACCTCGCCGAAACAGGGTGAGATCGCTTCGAACGGTGATTTCAAGGGATCAAGGACCATCTGGGCGGATTGTCTCGCTGCTTTCGCCCGCGGAGCGGGCGGGCGATGGTTGCCAGATGCGGCAGCATCTGGTCAGGGGCACACCCTCTCCCTCATCTTTTCTCTCACTCTTCCGCCCATGGAATGGGCGGGCGATGGCCGCGCTGGTGCATGTACACTCGAACGATGCCCTCCTCATGGACCCAGAACTTCTATCACCTCGTGTTCAGCACCGCCAGCCGTGAACCGGTCATTCCTGCCGATCTGCACGATCGCCTGTACGCGTTCTTCGGCGGCATCGCCCGCGACCTCAACGCCCAACTCATCGCGGGGAATGGAATGCCCGATCACGCGCACCTGCTCGTGCGGTTCCCGGCGGACATAGCCCCCGCGACGATGGCGCGCGAGTTGAAGTCGCGATCGTCGCGATGGATGCACGAGACCATTCCGGGAATGGGCTCGTTTGCATGGCAGCACGGGTACGGGGGGTTCACCGTGAGCAAGTCCGTCGTGCCTGAGATTGAGGCGTACATCCGCAAGCAGGCGGAGCATCATGCTGCAATGGACTTCGAGCAGGAGTTCATCGCGCTGCTCAACAGGCATGGGATTGAGTATGACTCTCGGTATGTGTTCGAGTGAGGAGTGATTCGGGCGCATCGCCCGCCCACTTCATGGGCGGGAAGACAGGAAGAAGAGTGGGTTGGGTGGGCCTGATTCCAGACGCTGGCGCGTCTGGCAACCATCGCTGGCCCGTTTCACGGGCCGACAGCAGATGCACCGCACTCCGGGCACACGGCATCCCCCGCGAGGCCGGTGCGGTCGTAGTTGCACCCCCCCGTCGGGCAGAGGTTGAGCCGAGCGCGGCGGTGGGCGCGGGCGTCGAGATGCCAAGCGGCAGCCGCTGTCGTGGAGGCGGGCAAAGCGAGGAACCAAAGTGGAATATCAAGCTTCCACGTGGGCGGAACTGACTCCCAGGAAGGTTTGAAGTGAAACGGCTCGCTGGTTCTCGCCAGAATCCAACCATCGGGGGCGATCAACGACACCATGCGCGGGGCGTGTTGAATGGACGCTGAGCCAGCCTCGATCGCGAGGGTGTCCGCCGAACTCAGTGGCAACAAAACGCCCCACCACATGCTCCCAATCCACACTACCACCAGCAGCACCGTCAACGCCGCGCCGCCCCACTTGATCGTCTTGCGGAGTTTGGGGTGGGGCTTCATGTGGGCGTGCTCCCGCACTCGGGGCAGACAACGCCGGGGTCGAGGCCGGTGCGGTCGTAGTTGCACTTTGGGCAGCGACCGAGACTCTCGCGGCGGCGGGCGCGGGCGTCGAGACGCCAAGCGATGATTGCGGGTACACCGCAAAGCACTACTGGAATCCACAGCGGAACTTGTACGGGATACGTCTGACCAAACCCCCACTCAAATATCCCCGGCCTCTCTGTTTCAATGAGCCTTAGGTGGTTCTTGATTACGTAGCACCACCCTTTGGAGGGAACGGCAACAAAAACACCACGACCGAGCGCAGCCCCGGCGCCGTCGCTCCGCACAAATTGCAATACCCACCACCCACTCCCAATCCACACCACCACCAGCAGCACCGTCACCGCCGCGCCGCCCCACTTGATCGTCTTGCGGATGAGGGAGGGTTTGGGATGGGGACGCATCACCGCATTCTAACTCCCCCTCCGTCTTCGTGCCCTCCGTTCTTCCTTCGTGCTCTTCGTGTCCTGAGCACCTCGCGACGACTGGCGGTGTCGAGGACGCGAAGGTCACGAAGAGGGAACGAAGGCCACGGAGGAGAGACGGGATCAACCGGTCGTGTCCCCTGACCTCCGCGTGCGTCCTTTCACACCCTCCCTACCATGCGGCCGCATGCCTACCTCGACCCAGCACAGCCCCCAGTCTCCCCACCCTTCCGCCCCCCACGGCCGCGCAAGCTGGCCTGTCGCCAAGGTGCGGCAGACGTTCATCGAGTTCTTCAAGAACAAGCCCGCCGCGGCTCCGAATGGGCACACCTTTGTGGCCTCCAGCCCCGTCGTGCCCCACGACGACCCCACGCTCCTGTTCACCAACGCGGGCATGAACCAGTTCAAGCCCTGCTTCCTCAACTCCACCAAGCCCGGCTCGCCGCTGCATGGGCTCAAGCGGGCGGTGAACTCGCAGAAGTGCATCCGCGCCGGCGGCAAGCACAACGATTTGGATGACGTCGGCAAGGACACGTACCACCACACGTTCTTCGAGATGCTCGGCAACTGGTCGTTCGGCGACTACTTCAAGAAGGAAGCCGTCGAGTGGTCGTGGGAACTGCTCACCAAGGTCTACGGCCTCCCGCCCGCCGCCCTCTACGCGACGTACTTCGGCGGCAACAAAGACGCCGGGCTCGAGCCCGACCTTGAGACCAAGGCCCTGTGGGAGAAGTACCTCCCCGCCGAGCGCGTCATCCCCGGCAACATGAAGGACAACTTCTGGGAGATGGGCGAGACCGGTCCGTGCGGGCCGTGCACCGAGATCCACGTCGATCGTCTGACCGCGATGGGCGTGGAGGTGCGCAGCGTGCCGGGGAAGGTGAACGCGGGCGACCCCGATGTCATCGAGATCTGGAACAACGTCTTCATCCAGTTCAACCGCGAGGAGGGCGGCGCGCTCAAGTCGCTCCCGGCAAAGCACGTGGACACGGGCATGGGGCTGGAGCGGCTGACGTCGATCCTCCAGAACAAGCGCTCGAACTACGACACCGATGTGTTCTTCCCGATCTTCGCCGAGATCGAGAAGCTCTCCAAGGGTCGACACGCCTATCACGGCAAGCTCGGCGCGGCCGACAAGGACCACACCGACACGGCCTTCCGCGTGATAGCCGACCACATCCGCACGCTCACCTTCGCCGTCACCGACGGCGCGACGCCGAGCAACGAGGGACGCGGGTATGTGCTCCGGCGAATTCTCCGCCGCGCGGTGCGGTACGGGCGGCAGACGCTGGGGCTGGAGGCGGGGTTCTTCTCGCGGCTTGTGCCGGTGGTGGTCGAGCACTTTGGCGAGGCGTTCCCCGAGCTGCGCAAGAATCCGGCTCGCGTAATCGAGATCCTCAAGGATGAGGAAGACTCCTTCGGTAAGACGCTCGATCGCGGGCTGAAGCTCTTCGAGGAAGCCGGGCAGCGGGCGCAGGCCGCGCGCCACGGGGGCGCGGGAAGCAAGGACTTCGCCGTCATCACCGGCGAGGACGCCTTCAAGCTCCACGACACCTACGGATTCCCCATCGACCTCACCATGCAGATGGCCGAGGAGCGCGGCCTGAAAGTGGATCAGCACGGGTACGAATCGCTCATGGAGGCCGCGAAGGAGAAGGCCCGCGCGGGAAGCGGCGGCAAGTTCAGCGCGGCCGGCACGGGCATGGTCCTCCAGCCCGACACGCTCGCCAAGCTCGAGCACCAGCGGATCGCCAAGACCGAAGATGCGGACAAGTTCCACGGGCGGACGATCTCCGCAACGGTGAAGGCGATCTGGAGCGGGCACAACTTTGATGAGCACGCCAAGGCGAGCGCGGGCACGCTCAAGCCCATCGGCCTGATTCTGGATATCACGAACTTCTACGCGGAGATGGGCGGCCAGGAGACCGACCACGGCATCATCAAGATGGACAAACACCACGGCGAGTTCCGCGTCGAGCACGTGCAGAACTTCGGCGGATACGTCCTGCACGCGGGCCTCATGGCCAAGGGCGAGATCCACGTGGGCGACACGGTGGAGTGCCACGTGGATGCGCAGCGCCGCGGCATGATCGCGGCCAACCACACCTCCACGCACCTGCTCAACCTCGCGCTCCGCGCCCACCTCGGCGAGGGCGTGGACCAGAAGGGCTCGCTCGTCGCGCCCGATCGCTTCCGCTTCGACTTCTCGTACCCCAAGGCCGTTGAGGCCGAGGCCCTCGCGAAGATCGAGGCCAAGGTGCAGCACGACATCCGCGAGGACCTCACCGTCTACGCCGACATCGCCCCGCTCTACGTCGCCCGCAACGTCAAGGGCCTGCGGGCCGTCTTCGGCGAGCAGTATCCCGATCCCGTGCGCGTCGTGTCCATCGGCGTGCCCGTTCGCGATCTGCTCGACAGCGCGGACAACGCGGCGTGGCAGGAGGTCTCCATCGAGTTCTGCGGCGGCACCCACGTGGAATCCACCAGCCAGATCAAGACCTTCGCGCTCGTGAGCGAAGAAGCCGTCGCCAAGGGCATCCGCCGCATCACCGCCCTCACCGGCGTCGCGGCCCACGCGGCCTTCGAGGCCGCCGACCAGATGTTCCAAAAGATCTCCACGGCCGCCACCACGCAGGGCGAGGTGCTCGCCGCCGCGGTGCAGGAGCTCACCGGCGAGCTCGAGCAGCTCACGCTGCCCGCATCGCGAAAGACGGAGCTTCGCACGAAGCTCTCATCTCTGGCCGAGCGCGTGAAGGCCGAGCAGAAGCAGGCCGGCGCGGCCCGGGCCAATCAGGCCGCAACGAGGGCCAAGATCATCGCCGACGACGCGGCCAAGCACGCCGAGCAGGTCATCGTGGCCACCATCGAGGCGGGCAGCGATCGCAACGCGCTCCAGCACGCCGTGAACACGGTCGTGCAGACCAACCCGCGCTCGGCGGTCATGCTGCTCTCGCCCGATGAGGCCGAGGGCAAGGTGTCGATCGTCGCGGCCGTGCCGATGGCGCTCATCCACAAGGGTCTGAAGGCGGGCGACTGGGTTCGCATCGCCAGCGAGGTCGTGGGCGGCAAGGGCGGCGGCCGTCCGGAATCGGCGCAGGGCGGCGGCACCAACCTCGCCAAGGTGAAGGACGCGATCGAGGCGGCCAACAACCACGCTCGCAAGCTCGTGGGGCTTTGACCAAGGTGGAAGTGCAGACATGAGCGATGCAGGCCCTCCGAGTTCGGGTGATCCGCGGCTGAAAATTCCGGACGTTCTGACCAAGCCGGTTCTGAAGCCGGAGATGCTCAAGGAGTACGAGCGAAACGACTCCGCGGCGCGGCGGCCGGGCGAGAGCGACACCGCCAAGCAGGCCGCGGGGTGGGCGATCGCCATGAACTTCGTGTGGACGGTGGCCGCCGGGGGGCTGCTGGGGTGGGCGGTTCAGAAGTGGGCATGGCCGAGCGCTGCTCCGTGGCCGCTGCTGGTTGGTTTGATCACCGGGATCCTCGTCGGGATGGGCAAGTTCATCCGAGACGCCCTGAAGGCCAACAACACGCCCTGAGACGCTTCCAAGGCCGATTTGGGGCTCCCCTTGGCCGGGGGATACCGCTCGAATTCCGACCGAACCCGCCCTACTCTTTGCCCCCTTTCACGGGACCGCCCACGCCACCAGGTGGGCCGCTGTGTCTTCACCCCGAAATGACCCCATCCGCAGCCCATCCCGCCCCCCCCCACTCGACCTTCAAGGCCCGCCAGGCGCTGGCTGTCGGCGTGGCGTCGGTGGTCATCGGGGTGGTGCTCGGCGCGGCGTTCTGCGTGCAGATGGGATGGGCGGAGGGGCGCGTGCTCACGAACGCGGCGGGGCTGGCTGGGCTTGTGTGGCTGGCGGCCGCGCTGCTGGGCGTGCAGGTGCTGGTGATCGGGACGGGGCTGAATGTTGATCGACTGGGCATGGGCGTGCTCGCGGCGTCAATGGCCCGGATGCTGGCCGCGCTCTTCGTCGGCCTGATCGCGTACTTCATGATCCACCCCGAGGGCCGCACGTTTTGGGTGACCTTCCTCGCGGCCGGGCTGCTCGCGCTGTTCGGCGAGGCCCTGTGGGCGGTTCGACTCATCAACTCTCCGGCACGCGGCATCTCCGCAGCGCCGGTCAAGCACGGAGCGGTCTGAATGCTCAGCGACCTCATGGTTCTGCTCGCCTCGGAGAACCCCGTTGATCACGTGGTGAACTCGGTTCCCACGTGGGGCCTCGGCAAGCTCTTCGGGTTCGACAACGTCTGGCTTTGGAACGCCCACGTCGGCACACTGGTGCTCGCGGGGATCATCACCATCGCGCTGCTGTGGTGGGCATCCACCAAGATCGCCACCGGGCCCTCGCACCTGGGCTCGGGCCGGTATGTGACTTCCAACCCGTTCGCGCACGCGATCGAGGTGATCTGCCTGTACCTGCGTGACAACACCTGCCGCCCGCTGCTGGGCGAGCGGGCGGACAAGTTCATGCCGTTCCTCTGGACGGTCTTCTTCTTCATCCTGGTGAACAACCTGCTCGGGCTGGTGCCGATCTCCGATGTGAACCACCTCGTGGATCACTTCGCGGGCGGGCACTATCTGTCGGGCGTCGTGGGCGCGACGGCCACCCAGAACATCTTCGTCACCGCGGCCCTCGCCGTGATTGCCGCCCTCGTGATCAACCTCGCGGGCATCAAGGAACTCGGCATCGGCGGGTACCTCAAGCACCTCACCGCCGGCACGCCCGTGTACCTGTGGCCGCTGATGATCCCCATCGAGATCGTCGGCACGATCATCAAGCCCGTCGCGCTGGCGCTGCGTCTGTTCGCCAACATGACGGCCGGCCACATCCTCGTGGCCGTGCTCTTCATGTTCGCCGTGCAGGGGATCGGCATGCTGGCCGCCGGCGGGGGTCTGGGCGTGGTGATGGGCGGAGCGATCTCGCTCATGTCCATCGTCGCGGCCATCGCCATCTACTTCCTTGAACTGTTCGTGGCCTTCCTCCAGGCCTTTGTGTTCATGTTCCTCACCGCAGTGTTCATTTCCCAACTCTCTCACCATGACGAGCACGAGCATCATGGCGAGCACGATCACGAGCACGCGCACGCGTGAATAACGGATCGACGCTCAGGCATCGACCTGGGCACTGGTAACCCTCGTGCATTGCTTCGAAAGGGATCGAGAATGAAGTTCAGCAAGCTTGGCCTCGCGGCCCTCACCGTCATCGCGGCTCCCGCCATCGCGCACGCCGAAGTGACCATGGGCAACGGCATGGGCGCCGTTGGCGCCGGCCTCGCCGTTATCGGCGGCGGCATCGGCATCGGCATGATCGGCAAGGGCGCTCTGGAGTCCATCGCCCGTCAGCCCGAGGCGAAGGGCCCGATCGGCACGAACATGATCCTCGCGGCCGCTCTCGTCGAAGGCGCGACCCTGTTCGCCGTCGTCGTCGGCCTCCTGGTCGGTTTCGTCAAGGTCTGATTTTCCGCGAAGCGGCGTCGAAAGCCGCCGCTTCGCTTTTCCGCAGTCCATCATCTCCACACGGAGCCAGCCCGATGACGTCCACTGTTCGATCCGCTCTCGCGTCCCTTGCCTCGCTCGCCTTCGCCGGCCTCGCGCTCGCCCAGCACGGCGAGCCCGCCCACGGAGCCGAGACCGGCGGCCACCCGGCCCCGGCGGGCGTTCTGCCCACCACCGAGCAGGGCATCACCCCGATGCTCGTCGCCATCGGCGTCTTCATCGTGGTCTTCGGCATCCTCTCCGTGAAGGTGTGGCCGACGATCGTGAAGGGCCTCAAGGACCGCGAGATGAAGATCCGCGGCTCCATCGAAGAGGCCGAGTCCGCCCAGAAGCAGGCCAAGGCCGCCCTCGCCCAGTACGAGGCCAACCTCGCCGCGGCCCGGGCCGAGGCCCAGAAGATGCTCGACGACGCCAAAACCCAGCAGGCCGCCATCGGGGCCGAGCTCAAGGCCAAGGCCGACGTGGAGCTGGCCGCGATGCGTGACAAGGCGAAGCGCGACATCGACGCCGCGAAGGCCGCGGCCATCGCCGACATCCACGCCCACGCGACGACGCTGGCCACCTCGATGGCCTCGAAGATCCTCAAGCGCGAGGTCAACGCGGGCGATCAGGCCCGGATGATCCAGGAGAGCCTGCAGGAGATGGGCGCGGGACGCGCGTGAGTCCATGTCGGATGTGCGATGTCGGACGTCGGATGTAGAAACCACTGAGACCGCGAGAACTCCAGAATGCCGCTGATTCAATCCGAGCCTGATGCCCTTGCCCGCATCTACGCCACGAGCCTGTTCGACCTGGCCAAGGCCGCGGGCGGGCCGCAGGGGTGCGAGAACACGCTGGGCGAGCTCGAGGACATCCTCGAGCTGGCGCGGGCCAATCCGCAGTTCGGCGAGTTCCTTTCGTCGATGATCCTCTCGGCCAAGGAGCGGAAGTCGTCGCTCGCGAAGATCCTCAAGGGTCGCGTGAGCGACCTCACGTACCATTTCTTCCAGATCCTCAACGAGAAGGGCCGGCTGAGCCACCTGCCGTCGATCGTGGCGGCTCTGGAGCAGATGGTCCAGCACGCCTACGGACGCGTGGAGGTGGACGTGTACACGGCCGCGCCGATCGACCAGCAGGAGACGGCGGCGATCCGCTCGCGGCTGCAGTCGATGCTGGGCAAGGAGCCGGTGATCCACGCGTACACCGATCCGGCGATGATCGGCGGCATCCGCCTGCAGATCGGCGACCAGCTCATCGACGGCAGCGTGCAGACCCAGCTCCGGCGGCTCCGCGACAACATCGCGTCCACCGGCGGGGCGGAGATCCGCTCCAAGGCCGCGGGGCTGATCGACGGCAACTGATTCCAAATCCAATACGCACGCAGAGGTACGCGGAGGCAACGCAGAGGGGTTCGCCGGGGGAACCGAGGAAAAGGGAGAAAGGCCAACCGCCATCTCTGCAATCCTCTTTCCCCCCTCTCTCCTCTGCGATACTCTGCGTGACCTCCGCGTACCTCTGCGTGCGCGTTTCGGCTTCTGAGAATCCCCATGTCCAAGAAAACCGTCACCCAGATCGACGTTTCCGGCAAGCGCATCCTGACCCGCGTGGACTTCAACGTCCCGATCGAGAACGGCGTGATCGGCGATGACCGCCGCATCCGCATGGCGATTCCGACGATCAAGGCGATCATCGATCGCGGCGGCAAGGCCATCCTGATGTCGCACCTGGGCCGGCCCGAGGGCAAGGGGTATGAGGCGAGCGAGTCGCTCAAGCCGTGTGCGGTCCGTCTGTCGGAACTGCTGGGCAAGCCGGTGGCGTTCCCCTCCAACGACCCGACCGACGCCGCCGCCGCGGCGGGCGTGGCCGCGATGAAGAACGGCGATGTGCTGCTCCTGGACAACCTGCGGTTTGCCAAGGGCGAGAAGAAAGGCGATGCGGCCTTCGCGGCCAAGCTTGCCGCGCTCGGCGATGTCTACGTCAACGACGCGTTCGGCACGGCCCACCGCGAGGATGCGTCGATGTACGCCGTGCCGATGGCGATGGCGGGCAAGCCCCGCGTCGTCGGGCTGCTGATGGAAAAAGAACTGAAGTACCTGTCGGCGGCGCTGGCCAAGCCCGCGCGGCCGTACGTCGTGGTGCTCGGCGGGGCGAAGGTCTCCGACAAGCTCCCGCTGATCCACCACATGCTCGCCAGCGGCAAGGTCGATGAGATCCTCATCGGCGGGGCGATGGCGTACACGTTCATCGCGGCCAACGGGTGGAAGGTCGGCGCTTCGCGCGTCGAGACCGAGATGCTCGGCGAGGCCAAGAAGATCCTCGACGAGGCCCTTCGCCTCAAGTGCAACCTCGTGCTCCCGCAGGACCACGTCTGCTCGACGGTGTTCTCCGCCGATCAGGGCGACATCGAGACGTTCGAGGGCGAGGTGATCGGCGGCTCGAAGGCGGGCATCCCCGACAAGTTCATGGGCCTCGACATCGGGCCCAAGACGCAGACGGACTTCGCCCAGCGGCTGCACCGGGCCAAGACGATCGTGTGGAACGGCCCGATGGGCGTGTTCGAGTGGACCCCCTTCCAGGTGGGCACGCTGGAAGTCGCCGAGGCGATCGTCGAGGCAACCAGCCGCGGCGCGACAAGCATCGTCGGCGGCGGCGACAGCGCGGCCGCGGCGGAGCAGTTTGGGCTGGCGGAGAAGTTCTCGCACGTCTCGACCGGAGGCGGGGCGAGCCTGGAGATGCTCTCGGGCAAGCCGTTCAAGACGGTGGAGATCCTCGACGCGGCGTGAGTTCCCGAATGAACGTCGAATTTAGAATGACGGGTCTCGCCCCGAATGCAGCGAACGCTGCCGCGCACGGACAGTGTCAGTGGTCGCCGGTCAAGAACAAGAGCACCCCAAGGCATGCGATCGCCGTTCCAATCGCGGCGACAATCCCCATGCCTACCGCGGTCAAGCGGCGGAGCGCCGGGCTTGCGGGTTGATACCTGCTGCGCCCGGCCACGAGCCAAAGCCCGGTGGTGATGATCCCATTCAACACAGCCGCAGCGGGAATGACTGCGATGAAGAGAGCAACGAGAAGCACGCCGTAGGGATCACCCCCGGCGCGCTCGAAAAAACCGACGCACAGCGACACTGCGAGGGAAACGGCTACGACCGTCAAAGGAATGCACCACTTTCGTCGGGCCCACCTTGGTCGTTTGTCAAGAATGTCCGGCGTGTAGCCGCCGCACTCGGGACAGACCTGCACGTTGCCGTATTGCGGCACGTCTTTCAGGTCGTACCCGCAGTGATGACAGGGAACCTTCGCCATCCCACGAGCATACAAGCCTGCAGGGCTTCACGTCGGCACAGCGAGCTACCGCGTTCCCGGCGCTGGCATGACTTCGACATAGAAGTACACCAGCCACGCGACCGCGCCTGCGAGCGGGCCGAACACAAGCCCTGAGAGCAGGTACGCCGATCGCCAGGGCTCCCTCGACCGCCCCCCCGTGCCCGACGCTCGCATCGCGGTTCGCGCTGAGAACGTTGACACCGCCCCCGCAACGAGCAGCACCGGCGCGGCGAGCGGGCTTGCAAGCATGATGAGTTTCATGCCGTCCAACATCGCTGGGAACTGGCGCGCCCCAAATGCGGCCACCAACACGAGACACGGCCCACTCCCAATCATGCCTGCGCAGCAGGGCTGATAGTGCCGCACCCACCATGGCTTTGAGCCGGATGTATCTGTGATCTGTCCACACCGCGCGCAGATCCGCCCCATGTCACAGGACACCGATCCTGTGAGATCACCACCACAGTGCTTGCACCGCAACTCCATGCATCGAGGATACTCCGAACACCCGACTCACGGGCAACCCGCAAACCACGCGTTCAGGAAATCGAAGATGTCCCCAATGGCCAGCGAGGCGTTCTCGTTGAAGTCCGCCTTGCACCAGTTCGCGGTGAAGGAGCAGCTCGAGGTCGCCGTGCCGCAGACGTTGGTCACATCACACGTGTAGGTGCCCGAGTCGGTCCAGCCCGATTCGCTGCCGTTGCGGGCCACGGGGCTGATGACGAGGGTGCTGGTGTTCACACCCGAGATGCGGCCGGTGTTGGCGAGGGGCACACCGTTGCGCTTCCAGGTGTACGTCGGGGTGCCCGTCGCGGTGGCGGTGATGGCGAAGGTCGCCGTCTGGCCGTTGTACTTGGAGAACGCGGCGGGCTGGGCCGTGATGACCGGAGCCGTGCACGCGCACGTGGTGGTCGTGGCCTCGAAGTTGGCCAGGTTCGGCGTGTACGTGAAGAAGCCCAGGCCCACCTGATCGAAGCCGTCGCGGATGCTCGCGTCGATGCTGGAGGCGACGGTGGTGCCCCACCAGTTGTTGGCCGCGGTGATGGACGTGTTCGAGAGCATCTCGACGTTGTACGTGGTGTTGGAATAGATGTCGCAGCACTCGATGGCCGGAGTGCCGTTGACCTGGATGCCCTTGACGTTGTTGTAGATGCTGCAGCGTCGGATGAGGTCGCAGCCGCGCACGCCGATGACGTTGTTCACCACGCCGCACTGGTCAAGGTTGGTGTTCTGGCCCGTCTGCGATGTGACGCCGGTGGGGTTGCCGAGGAAGGCGCAGAGGGTGAAGGTGCACTGCCCGCCGACGTCGGCCCCGGTCACGCCGCAGTTCTGGAACACGCAGTTGGTGAAGTCGGCGTACGCGGCGTAGTTCAGGCCGTACACGCACGTGGAGAACGTGCAGTCGCTCACTTGGCGATGCACCGCGCCGTGGTACGCCTGCATGCCGTAGGTGCAGCCGGTGAAGGTGCTGTGACGCACCGGCCCGGCGGGGCCGGAGTTGTTGCAGCACCCGTACAGGATGCCGGTGTTCAGGTTCGAGAAGTCGCAGTAGTCAAAGGTGCCGTCGCCGCCGGAGCCGGAAACGATCTCCACGCCGAAGCCGGGCGGATCGGAGATCGTGGTCAGCGAGATGTGGCTGCCGCCCGTGCCCACGGCCATGATGGTGCCGGTCTGGGCCTTGAGGCGCGTGTTGGGGCCGAACTGCACGACCACGCCGGGGTCGATGGTCAGCGTCGCGCCGCTGGTGACGACCACGTCGCAGGTCAGCACATAGGGGCTGTTGGCGAGCGTCCATGTGGTGTTGGCGGCGACGGTGCCGCAGACGTTGGTCGCTCGGGCGCTGGGAGTGGCCGCGAGCAGGCCCGCGAACGCCAGAACCGCGACCACCCATCGACAAGCCGGCAACGCCCCACACTTTGATCCAATGCTCACGGTGTGCTCCTTCAATCCCGTTCGTCCCAGTGCGTGCCGCCCGCCCCCCTATTATGAACGCACTCTACCGGAACCCTACCACGGGAATGAAGCGCGGGCCAGAGAAGTCCCCGGTCGCCCCAGCCGGATACCACAAGAAGTCCGAGAGAAAACCCCCGATCACGGTCTCACAGGCGCGGCAAACTCCACCGGGCCCTGTTCCGTGATGCCCCAAGCGCTGATCGCAAGGTTCTCGTTGCCATCGAGAAGATCACGCCGCGAGACATCCTCGAAGGGCACGTAGGGCGACTCGATGCGGGCCTCGTCGGTGGCAAAGACCGTCCACCCTTTCTCGAACGGGATGATGACGTTGGTCGCCCCGCCGATGGTGATGGGGAACGTGCCCTTGCGGGACTTGAGCGAGACGATCCACCGCCGCGTGGTGGCGTTGCTGGTGAGCACGATGGCGGTATAGGTGCCCGGGGGGATGAACCGCGTGTTGATCGGCACCGGCCCCGGTGCGGCGGTGGCCGCGGGGGCGGTTCCGAGCGCGGGCAATCCCAGCAGCACAATCGCGGCGGAAAGCACGAGCCATCGACGAATGTGGATCCTGCGGCGCAGGGTGGTCGTGGTCATGGGGCCTCCTGACACCGTGTCGAGCACGGCTTCATGGGCCTAGACCGCGATCAATCCTGGTGGAATCCGCAATCGCGCCGGCGTGGCGATCACCCCTGCCGCCGCCTCGGGCAGTTCGGACACTGCCGGGCCGAAGAGCAGCACCAGTCCTTCTCTCGCATCCGGCGGGGCGTCGAAGTTGGCGTCGCACCGGTCGCCACACTTGCCGATCCTGACCCCACTGAAGGCTGACTGGTGCCGCACGCCGAGCCTGCGGCCGCGCTTCCCTGGCGTCCTTGGCCCGTCATCACTTGCACCAAGCTCTGCGTCCATGACATCGGACCGACCTCCAGTGACCGGGCCGCCGGAGAGCGACCTTGGCTCTGCGGGGCACGCGATCGAGGAGACCATTTGCAAAGGCTGTACCAGTGCCCGGGCCCCGCAGAACCCAGGGAAACCGCGATGGATTCTCAATCGTGGGAACGGCGAATCGGAGGGCTCCCACATCTTGGAAGCCCCGAGTTCAGCCAATGCCGGCGCCTGCTTCGGTGTGGAAGCGGCGGAGGGCCTGACTGACTTCCGGGCTCATCCGCAGGAGAGGGGGCCACTCGCGCACCGGGTAGCCGCGAACCTCGTCGCCGCGCATCTTGGGCGTGCTGTCGAAGGCGACGCGCCGGCCGCAGACGCTGAGCGAGCGGTCCCGCTCCGGCGACATGTGGGCAAGCCAGTGGAACAGCGTTCCGTCGAGACCGACGGGAAGATCGTCCGCTCCGACGACAATGGTCCACGCGGGAAGCCCGATCTCGTCCGCCAGGCCGCCGATGGCCTTGATGGCCCGAAGGCCATCGCCGCCCGCCCGCTTGTCGATCCTCATGAGCAGCCATGAGCCGCCAAGCTCGTCGGGCACAAGGGCATCGAGCACGCCGGAGATCTGCCGCACACGCCGCTCGGTCGCTCGCGCGGCCTCGCCCCTCACGGGCGTAACGGGCCCGGCGGCACACGCCTCGGCCGCGAGCCCCTCCACGTAGACGTGGGTCTCCGCCGCGTCGCGCTTGCGGGTCGCGTCCATTCCGATCTTCGCGCCCGCGCCGAGGAACGGGGTGGCGTGATCGAGGATGTCAACCGGGCCGCGCACGACCTCGACATCGCGCGTCGGATGGCACCGCTCCCCCACTGCCCGGAGCACGGCCTGCGTGTCGTGCACGTCGACATCATCGTCGACGACCACGATCGACTTGGTCCACGACATCTGTCCCGCACCCCAGATGGCCGACATCACGCGGCGGGCCTGGAGCGGATACTCCTTGCGGATCTTGACGAACGCGCAGTTGTGGAAGGCCCCGAACATGGGCAGGTCGTAGTCGATGATGTCGGGGATGATGGTGCGCAGAAGCGGGAGAAAGAGACGCTCGGTCGCCTTGCCCATGAAGTAGTCTTCCTGCGGGGGCAGGCCGACGACCGTCGTGGGATAGATCGGATCGCGGAGGTGCGTGATCGCGGTGACTTCAAGGAGCGGGTAGCGGTCGGGGAGGGAGTAGAAGCCGGTGTGGTCGCCGAAGGGGCCTTCCAGCACGCTGGGCTCGGTGTCGACGTAGCCCTCGATGACGATCTCGGAGTTCGCGGGCACGTCGATCGGGACCGTCTTGCCCCGCACCATGTGGATCGGGCCGCGGTTGAGGAAACCGGCCAGCAGGAGCTCGCTGATTCCCGGGGGCATCGGGGCGGTCGCGGCGTAGGGCAGAACACTCTCGCCGCCGAGGGCGATGGCCACGGGCATCTTCTCACCCTTGGCCCGCCATGAGCGCCAGTGGCGAGCACCGTCGTGGTGCATGTGCCAGTGCATCGCCATGTGGCGCTTGCCGAGAAGCTGGACGCGGTACATGCCGATGTTGCGGCTCGGGGGATTCGGATTGCCGAGGTCGTCGCGGTGGATCGTGTGGATGCCGCCGAGGGTGATGTAGCGGCCGCGGGACGCTCGCTCCCACACGGGCCCGGAACCAAGGCCGGGGAGACCGTCGTTGGCGCCCGCCGGATGGCCGACGGCCGCGAGGTCGCCGTCGAGGGGCCAGCATCGAATCAGGGGAAGCCGAGTGAGATCGACTAGATCGCCAGTGATCGCGACCTGTTGACAGAGACCGGAGGACACACGCTTGGGAGGAATCTTCGCGAGTTCGAGCAACTCCGGAAGCTTCTTGAGCTTCGCCAGCAGCGTGGGCGGGGGTTCCGGCTTGACGAGATGCCCGAGCCGACTGGCCAGCGCCTCCAGCCCGCCGGGCGTGTGGCCGGCGGCATGGCACCCCAGAGCCATTTCCATCCGGTGATACGACCCGAACTGGTTGATCACCACCGGGATGTCCGAGCCCTCCACGTTCTCGAACAGCAGGGCCTTCCCGCCGAGATGGTGGAATCGCGGGTCCGTGGCTCGCGTCGCCTCGCTGGGAAGACTCGGCGCGGACGACTTGCTCTGACGATCCGCCAGATCGGTGATCTCGAGGATCGGCGAAACCCGCCCCTTCACGCGCGCAAGTTCGCCCGATTTCTCCAGGGCCTCGACAAACTCGCGCGTGGTCGCGTACATTGGCGGGAGCGTATGGCCAAGAAACACACCAAGCGGTCGTCCCCATCCACCAAGCCAGCGAGCCGGGTCCCGGCGCCGCCAAAGAAGGCGATGGACTACGCCGCGGCCTTCGACTGGCCCGGGTACTTCAACGCCGTGGCCAACAAGCCCGCACGGGAGACGCTGGTCAAGGCCCTTGAGTTGTTCGACGCGGAGGATGCGCGTGCCAAGAAGGGCGGCTCAAAGGCCAAGCGCACAAGCATGCGCACCGCCCTCGACCTTGGCTGCGGCGAAGGGCGCGACACCCGCGAACTTCTTCGCCGTACGGGCGACTCGCGCTGGCATCTCATGATCACCGACGGTTCTGCGCAAGGGCTCGACATCCTGCTCAACTCGCTGCGACCCAATGAGCACCCACGGGTCAATGCGGCGTGCTGCCTGATGCAGGAACTGCCGCGACGATACCCGCGCGGAATCGCCGTCGACGCCAACGAGCGGCCGGTCGCGCAGGTTGATCTGGTGAACTCGTCCTTTGCCCTTCCCTTCTGCCCCGCCCGCGAGCTTCCAGCGCTGTGGAAGTGGATTGTCGACCTCATTCGACCCGGCGGACGGTTCGCGGGGCAGTTCTTCGGCGATCGCGACACCTGGGCCCACGTGCGGAAGACCACGGGCGTTCCCCGCACGCGCCTCGATCGCATGTTCAGCGACTTCGTGTTCGAGGAACTCCGCGAGGAAGAGAAGGACGACGTCACCACCATGGGCGAGCCGAAACACTGGCACGTCTACCACATCGTCGCACGGAAGCGGACCTAGCCGTCCGAAGTCCCCCAATCGAGCGATTCGACCCCTTTATCCGATATCCCCGGGGAACTGGTTACACCCTCCAGCCCCACGAAAGGGACCGGATCATGTCGGCACGAAAGCTCCTCTTCGGAATTGCCCTTCTCTGCGCCACCTCCGGCATGCTTGTCGCCGGGGCCGCGGCCTTCGCCCCTCGCCCGGACGAGGGGCATCACGCTGCGCCCCCTGCCGCCCCCGCGGCCAAGCCTGCCGCCAAGCCCGATGCGCACGGCGCACCGGCAACAACCCCGCCAGTCAGCGCCAAGCCCTCCGCCAAGGGGGATGCGCCGGCATCGCTTGCCCTGAAGCCGACTGGCAAGGCCGCGCCGGAGAAGGCACCCGCCGAGGCATCAGACGATCCAAAGACCGCCGACGCCGCGCTCGCCTTGCTGCGAGAGGGCAATCTGCGCTGGGTGTCCGACAAAGAAGAGAACCCGGCGATCGGTCCGTCCCGTCGCTCTCGCCTTGCCGAGAAGGGACAGACGCCGTTCGCGGCGATCCTGACCTGCGCCGACTCGCGTCTGCCTGTGGAGCGTCTGTTCGACCGCGGCGTAGGCGAGCTCTTCGTCGTGCGCGTTGCGGGCAACGTCGCCGGCACGAGCGAGACGGGCACGATGGAATACGGCATCGAGCATCTGCACATCCCGCTGCTGGTCGTCATGGGCCACACCAAGTGCGGCGCGGTTGCGGCCGCGGCCTCGGGCGCGGATGTGCACGGAGCGCTCGGCGAACTGGTCTCGAACATCTCTCCCGCGGTGGAGCGGGCGAAGCGCAACAACCCCGACGCCGAGGCCGGTCAGATGACGGCTCTCGCGATCAAGGAAAACGTCTGGCAGTCGATCACCGACCTGCTGCGCCACAGCAGCGAAGTACGAAACGCGGCCGCCAAAGGCAGCGTTCGCATCGTCGGCGCGGTGTGCGATATCTCCACCGGCAAGGTGGAGTGGATGGGCGAGCACCCGTGGCAATCGGAGCTCATCGAGGCGTTCGGCAACCGTTCCCGGAACACCGCCCCGGCATCGGCGGTCGTCCACGACGAGAAGTGATTGGTCCGCGTGGGGTCGGCCCACCGGGGCCGATTCTCTCCCCGCCGCGCCGAACTACCCTTGCCCCTGATGTCCGCAGCTATGACGACCCCATCCGCACTCGGAGCAGATTCCCCGGCCAGCCGGGGCGGCCCGCTTTCCGATCTCGCGCTCGATCTGCACGCGGTATCGAAGATCTACAAAGGGTCGATGTTCGGCCGCAAGCACGTGCACGCCCTGCGTGAGATCGACATGCGGGTGCACCGGGGCGAGATCTTCGGCCTGCTGGGGCCCAACGGCGCGGGCAAGAGCACGCTGGTCAAGATCCTGATGACCGTGATCCGGCCGACCACCTGCCGCGGGCTCATGCTCGGCAAGCCGGTCGGCGACAAGGCGTCGCTTCGGCGAGTCGGCTATCTGCCCGAGCACCACCGATTTCCGGACTATCTCACCGCGTCGCAACTCCTGGATTACTTCGGAGCGCTGAGCGATGTGCCGCGCGATCTTCGCAAGCGCCGCGCCGGCGAGCTCCTCGAAATGGTCGGCATATCCAACTGGGCCAACCACAAGGTCAAGGGGTTCTCCAAGGGCATGCGGCAGCGCCTCGGAATCGCCAACGCGCTGATGATGGACCCGGAGCTGGTCGTGCTCGATGAGCCGACCGACGGCGTTGACCCGGTCGGCCGGCGCGACATCCGCAACATTCTGACCGCGCTCCGCGACCAGGGACGCACGGTGTTCCTGAACTCACACCTGCTCAGCGAGCTGGAGATGGTGTGCGACCGCGTGGCGATCCTCGTGCAGGGCAAGGTGTTCTCGCAGGGCACTATCGACGACTTGACGCGGGATAGCCGACGGTATGAGATCGAGGTGGTTCCGCCGCCGGGGAGCGCGGCCGATACGCCGCTGCATTCATTCGTTCCCGCCGCACTGGGCGGCATCGCCCAACTGGGGCACCCGACCGAAGCGGCACCGTCACACATCGCGGCCCGCCAGAACGGCACAAGCACGCCTCCCGCGATGGTGGTGCGCGGCACGCTCGGCGCGGCGGCGGTCACCATCGATGCGAATCTCATTCGCGTAAGCGCCGACGACCCCGGCCTTATCCAACCGGTCATCGATGCTTTGCGGGCCCGCGGATTGTCCATCAAGGCCATCCGCCCGGTCCGCGAGTCTCTGGAAGACCTGTTCATGAAGGCCGTCACCGATCCGACCACCGGGCGGGAGTTAAAGCCCGGGGCCTCGAACGTCAAGCCGTAGTTTCTCCGACCACACCCCACCACCATGCGACAGACGCTCGCCATCTTCCTCGACGCGTATCGCGAACTCAACAGCAAGAAGCTGTTCTGGATCGTGCTCGCGCTCTCCATCGTCGTGGTGGCGGCGTTCGCGATGATCGGCCTCAACGAGCGGGGTTTGACGGTGCTGTGGTGGACGTTCCCGGCTCCGTTCAACTCGACGATCATCTCTCGCGAACTCTTCTACAAGCTCGCGTTCTCCAACCTCGGCGTGAAGTTCTGGCTCTCATGGCTCTCCACGATTCTCGCGCTGGTCTCCACCGCGGGAATCTTCCCGGACCTGATTTCAAGCGGGTCGATCGAGCTCACGCTCTGCAAGCCGATGGGCCGGCTTCGCCTGTTCGCCACCAAGTACCTCGCGGGGCTGACGTTCACGGCTCTGCAGGTGTCGCTGTTCTCCGCCGCCGTCTTCCTGGTGTTCGGTTTCCGCGCCGGCGCGTGGCTTCCGGGGCTGTTCTGGACGGTCCCGATCATGGTGGCGTTCTATTCGTTCATCTATTGCGTGTGCGTGCTGCTCGGCGTAGTGACGCGTTCGACAGTCGCGTCTCTGCTTCTCACGCTGCTGTTCTGGTTCGTGGTCATCTTCGGCATGCACACGGCGGAGCAGACATTCCTGATGTTCCGCACCCGCAACGACTTCCAGCAGGAGCGGCTCGAGGGCCGCATCGCCACGCTCAAGGCCAAGGCGGAAGAGGCCAAGAACAATCCCGACAAGGAGAAGCCCTCGCTCTCCAAGTTCCTGAAGGCGGACCCGGAGAAGCAGGCCGCGCAGGCCCAGAAGACGCTCGACGATGTCCGGGCCGACGGAAAGTCGCTCCGCACGTGGCATCGGTCAATCTACACCTTCGTGACCATTCTGCCCAAGACGACCGAGACGATCGACCTCCTCGAGCGCGTGCTCGTGACGGAGGCCGACATGAAGCAGCTCCGCAAGGACGACGGCGAGGACACGATGGACTTCGGCGATGAGCCCGAGGACCGGAAGGTCAATATGAAGCACGTCGCCGAGAAGGTGCAGGACACCGTGCGGACGCGGCCGCTGTGGTGGATTCTCGGTACATCGTTCGGATTCGAGGCGATCATCCTCGGCATCGCCGCATGGATCTTCTGCCGCCGCGACTTCTGATCGGAGCCGAGCGGCGCAAGCCGCCGGAGTCTCAGTCCCCGATTTCCTGACCGGATCAGTTATTCCGCGCCCCGACCGGTTCCGGCGCCTGATTCGCCCTCGCCAGAATCCCGTCGAGCAGCCCCCGAACCTCGGCGGCCATCCGCGTGTTCGGGAACTCGTTGACGATCCGCCGCCCAAGCGCGGCCGCCTGGGCCCACTGCTTGTCCTGCACGGCGATCTTGAACTGGGCCCCGAGATTGTCGCGGGCCTTGGAGATCACGCCGCGAGCCACCTCACGCAGCGGCTCGGCCTCACCCTCGGTCAAGTAGGCGTCGAGCTCCTTGAGCTGGGCCATGGCATCCTCGACGCGTCCGTGCTGGGCCGAGTCGAGAAATCGCCGCTCCAGATCGCTCTTGTACACCGCACGGGCCGACTCCACTCGATCGCGGAGGCGCTCCACGCGGGTCGAGTCCGGAAAGAGCCGCTGGATCCTGCGGGCCTCGTTCTGGGCCACATCCCAGCGGCGCTGGACGATGAGACCGTCCAGACGCGCGATGGCGTCGGAGACCTTGCGCTCCTGGATCTCCGACCGGGCCAGTTCGATCCGGGCCCGGAACTCCTCGGCGTCGGCCCGGTACCCGAATCGCTGGGCCAACTCGTCGCACAGCACGAGCGCGGCGTCCCACGCCTGCGACTGAATGTCCTCTTCGATCGCCCGGCAGAGCATGTCGCGCTCGGCCCCGCGGTTGAGCACGCGGCGGGCGTCGTCGGAGACCATGCCGGAGTCGGCCAGGCGCCGCATCTGCTCGATGAGGGCGTCCATTCGCCTGGAAGCGATTCCCTGCTGGGCCGTGGCCCGGCGGAGGTGCCATGTGATGGGGGCGACACACAGGACGATGATCACGCCCAGCACGCCCACGCCTTGGATGATGTCGGCGGTGAGGCTCTGCGTCGAGCCGCGGAGGACAGCCGCGCCGATGACCACCAAGGCCAGGCTCAGCACCAGCGGGAACGCATGGTCGATGAGCAACCCGACGAAGGGGCTGGCGGGCGGCCCCGGTCGCCGCTGGGCGGGGTTGCCGGGAACAGGGTCATTGCCGGGACGATGGGTAGGAGCGTTGTCGGCCACAGGAAGCCCTCCGGATGCTGCCCCGATAGTATCGCCTGATGTCCAGCCAAACGCCGCAATCCCCCTCCCTGATGCCCCACGCGGCCGGTTTCCGTCCCCGAATCGACCGATTCACCCTCGGACCATTCGAAACCAACTGTTATGTCGTCTCCTCTGGAGAACAGGGGAAGACGTGCTGGATCGTGGATGCCAGTTTCGAGCCTGCCCCGATGATTGAGCATGTTTGCTCAAGCCGCCTGAAGCCCGAGGCCGTGATCCTGACCCACGCCCACGTGGACCACATGGCGGGCGTCCGCGAGGTGCTGGCGGCGTTTCCCGGCACGCCGCTGATGATCCATGAAGCGGAAGCGGGATGGCTGAACGATCCGGTGCTGAACCTCTCGGCGATGATGGGGATGCCGGTCACTTCGCCTCTGGCGACGCGCCTGCTCCGCGACGGCGACACCGTGACGCTCGGCGGAGAGCCCTGGCGGGTGCTGCACACGCCGGGGCACTCCCCCGGGGGCATCACGCTGTATCACGCGCCCTCGCACACCGCAATCGTCGGCGACTCGCTGTTTGCTGGTTCGATCGGACGCACCGACTTTCCCGGGAGCGACCACGCGACGCTGGTGCGGTCGATCAAGGCGAAGCTCTACACACTGCCCGAAAGCACCCGCATCTGGCCGGGCCACGGACCGGACTCGACGGTGGGGCGAGAGCGGCTCTCCAATCCCTTCGTGCGGGCTTGAAACACAACACCGGGCCTTCGCCCGGTGCTGAAAGAGATCCGAGTTGCTGACACGGCTTACGGGTTGGCCGCGGACGGCTCCGAAGTGATCACCCGCTCGGGGTTGGTCGCGCCGCGATCAATGGCGCTGAGGAGCGACTGGGCCTGCGAGTTGGTTGGATCCTGCTTGATCGCGATCGCAAGCGTCTGGCGGGCATCGACCACCTTGGCCTGATCCTGCTGGATCATCGCCTTGAGGATGAGCGGCGACACGTCCTTGCCGCCCTTGGAAATCGCGATGTCCGACGCCGCGATGGCGTCGTCGAGGCGGTTGTCCTGCCGGCAGTACATGGCCTTGAGCATGTAGCCGTCGGGCTTGTCGGGGGCCATGGCCGTCACACGCTGCATGGCCGTCCGCAGGCTTCCCTTGTCGTGGAGAATCGCGGCGACGTTGCCGAGGTCCATCCACGCGCGAAGGTCCGCCGAGCCCTCCTTGTCGGAGGTGATCTCCTGCAGCAGCGTGCGGGCATCGACGAAGCGGTTCATCGCCAGAAGGCAGCGGGCCCGCATGCCCTTGAGATCGCGGCGATTCGCGTTCTCCGACTTGTCGAGCAGGCGGTTGAGCATCGACTCGGCCGCGGCGTACTGGGCGCTCTGCATCTGCGCCTGCACAAGGTCCTCGGAGATCGGCTGGTCGCCCGGCGCGAGCAGCAGGGCCTCGGAGAAGAACTGCGCCGCCTTCGACGCCTCGCCGCGGAGCATCGCGATGTGCCCAAGCGTCTGGCGGATGGCCGCGTTGTATTCAAGGTAGCTCTTCCGTTCCGTCAGCAGCTTCTCGGCCGCGTCGTACTGCTTCTGATCGATGAGCATCTCCGCCGCCGCCACGACGTACTGCGCGTTGGCCGGATCGAGCTCCATCGCCTTCTTGTACCGGACGAGCGCCTCGGAGGGCTGGTTGACGCGCTCGTACACAATGCCGAGGAAGTACTGGGCCTCGACAAACGTCGGATCGAGCTGCTCGGCGGCGAGGAACTCGTTGCGAGCCTCCTCCAGTCGGCTCTTCTCGAGCATCACCCGGCCGCGGAGCACGTGGCTCTTGGCGACCTTCGGGTTGAGGGCGATCGAGCGGTCCACCGTCTTGAGCGACTTCTCGAGGTCGCCCGCGAGGAACTGCTGGTTGGCCATCTGCCACTCGGTCCCGCTCTTGATCATGTCGAGCTTTTCGCGAGCCTGGCTCATCTGCTCGCCCGTAAACTTGCCGTGGCCCCCGGACTGGCAGCCAAGGCTGCTGAGCGTTCCGGCCGCGAGGGCCAGGGTGAGAGCGGTGCGGGCGAGCGAGACACGGGCGGGAGCGGCGAGGGACATGCGGTCGTCTCCGTAAAAGGACCGGTAAGCCGGAAAGCCCGGCCCCGTGTTATCGGCAAAAACAGAGACGCGGGTGATGAACCCGCGTCTCCAATCAGCAATCTTGTCGGTTGGCTTACTTGCTCGAGCCGTCCGTCTCGACCCCGGCCGTGGCCGAGGAAGGAGCCTTGGCGGGCTCGGCCTTCTCGGGGCCGGTGGCGGTCGCCGTGGTGCTCGAGGAGGCCGACTTGGCCAGCGGGCGGTCGCTGGCATCAAAGCCCGCGGCCCACAGCTTGCCCGTCTTGGGGTTGTAGATCCAGCCGTAGTTGGTGTGGAACTGGGTGTCGGGGTTCTCGCCCACGACGACCTTGCTGGCGTTGTCGCCGCCGACGTAGCCGTTGGCGGGGGCCTGCTTCATGAGCTGGGCGGTGAAGAGGTCATCCCAGCCTGAGTTGTCGCCACACCCCAGATTGGGGGCCTGGCCCGAGTTCATGAGGCCGAAGAGCTCGATCTGGCCGCGCAGGCCCGGGAGCGAGGTGCGAACCTCGCCAACGGCCTTCTTCTCGGTGTCGGAGAGTTCCGGAGCGGTGTAGCCGGTCGTCTTCGTGACGCCAGCGACCTTGATCGACGCCGCGGCCGTCGGGGTGTTGAACCCGGCGTTCGGGGCGGGCATCATGAACTCGGTGCCCTTGACCGCCGTCTGGGTCTGCATGGGCATCGTCACCACCGGGGTGGTCTCGACGGGCTGCGGAGCCACGGCCGAGGCCGAAGACTCCAGCGCCATCGCCGAGTTCGCGACCGGCTGAGTCGCCGGCGCCGTCTCGACGACCGGCGTGGTGACGGGGGTGCTCGGAGTCAGGGCCGAGTGCTGCTCGGCATTGCTGGACTGCGTCGGCTCGGTCGTCGGCGTCTGGGCCGGAGCGGCCGGGGTGGTGTTCGCCTCGGGCGTGGACGGCGTCGTGCTCGTCGCGGCCGGGGTGCTTGTGCTCGCCATGGCCGCGTTGTCGGTCGAGGGCATCGCCTCGCCCGCGTGGTTCGTGGAAGCGGGGCTGGTCGCGGTGGAGACCACCACGTCCGCCGTCGCGTCCTTGCCGAACATGGTCTGCGCCGTCTGCTGGCCCGGCATCAGGATCGGCTTGGACTCAACCTTCATCATGCTCGAGGGCATGGCATCGCCCTGCGACTGCTTGCCGGGGGTGAGCTTGTCCATCGGGACGACGGTCGAGCCGTCGGGCTTCAGGTGCGGCTGGGGCGTGGTGGCCGCGGGGACGCTGCCGGCCCGCTTAATAACCTCTTCACGCAGGTACGAATCGAGCATGCTGGGGTTGGGCCAGTGCTCGCCCTCGCCGGTGATCTTGTCGCGCAGGCGATAGGCCTCGGTCTGGCCGGAGTTGAGCGACAGCGAACGCTGGAGCTTGTACTCGGCCCCGGCGAAGTCGCCCGTGCGAGCCATCGCCTCGGCCTCGACGTTGAGCTTGTCGGTCATGCGCTCGCGGCTCCAGGGAAGGAGCTTCTGACGCTGGCCGGCGCGGATGCGCTCGAGGTCGGCGTTGGCGCGCTCGGCCGAGCCGGCGATGAGCGTGTCGGTGACGATCGTGGGCGTGATCAGGAAGATGATCTCGCTGCGAACGGTCGAGTCGTCGTGGCCGCGGAAGGCGGCGCCCAGGATGGGCAGATCGCCGGCCCACGGCACCTGCTGGCGGCTGAAGGTCGAGGACTCGGTGAACAGACCGCCGAGCACGACCGTCTGCCCGTCCCGGACGTTCACGTTGGTGGTCATTTCCTGCGTCACTTCGTCGGGGATCGTCACGGCGCGGCCGCCGGAGTCGGTCACCGTGCGAATCTCAGCCGACGACACCTGCGGCTTGAGCTCCATGCGAACCTCGCCCTCGTTTGACACGAAGGGGCGGAAGTACAGCTGGGTACCGGTGTCGAGGAACTGCACGCTCTGCGTGGTGGACGTTTCCGTCTGCGTGGTGTTCAGGTAGCCGACGCGCTTGCCGACCAGCACGCGGGCGGGCTGACGGTTGAGCGCGAGGATCTTGGGGTTGGACAGGATCACCGTATCGGTGACCGAGTCGAGCATGCGGACGAAGATGCCCACGTCGCCGGCCATCACGCCGACCTTGAATCCGCCGGGGCCGGAGGCCGTGCCGCCGACGTTGCTGGTGATGGCGTGGCCCTGGTTGTCGGAGGGAGAGACGCCGCCGTTGGCCGCGCCCGTGCCGCCCTTGATGAGGGCCTGGGCCGCGCCGAGGGGGCCGCCGACGTTGATGAAGTCGAGGAAGTTGACGTCGCCGATGATGGAGAAGTCGACGCCAAAGGCGTTGGCCTCGTTGAGCGAGGTCTGCAGGATCGTCGCCTCAACGAGCACCTGCTGCGGGCGGGTGTCGAGCTGCTTGACGAGCTCCTCGATGGCCTTGACGTTCTCCTCGAAGTCGTTGACGACCATCACGTCGCCGAGGGCATAGTCGTTCTTGCCGGTGGGCGCCTTCTCGTTGATGGAGAAGTCCTTGGTCTTGGGGGCCACCTTCAGCTCGCCGCCCTCCTTGGAGAGCAGCGGAGTGAGGAACTCCTTCGCGTCGTCGGCGTTGAGGTAGTTCAGGCGGATGACCTTGGAGACCCGCTTCTTGAGCGCGGCCTGGATGCCCTTGAGCTCGTCGTTGGTGTAGACGTAGATGAAGTTGCCGTTCTCGATGTAGCCATAGCCGTTGACGTGCAGGATCGCGTCGAGGGCCTGGTAGAACGTCACGCCGTAGAGCGTGGCCGTCACCTTGCCCGAGACGCCCTTGGACGCCACGATGTTCTTCTGCGTCTGGATGGAGAGCAGTTCGAGGACGTTGGCCAGATCCTCGTCCTTGAGGTGCAGGTCCACCGTCATGTGCTCGCTCACGGCAACCTTCGCCTTGGACTTGTCGTCCGTGGCGGCGGGCTTGGCCTTGGCGTCGCCGGGCTGGGCCCACGCCACGCTCGGCAGGGACAGCAGGCCGAAGGCCACGACCAGCGCGGGAATGCCGCCGGCCATCGACACGAGTTCACGGGCGGTACGCGGACGACGAGTGCTCATGAGACCTCTCCGATAAGAACTGCGGCTGGCTCGCGGCTGAGCCGGTGTGTGGTGGGTGGCCGCGCGGGAACGGGTGGTCGCCTCCAACAGCCGTGGATGGAAGTCCTCGGCTCGTGCGTCTTCATCGCCGGTTCAGGCGTGGGACTTTGGGAAACCACGATGGGGCGCGTTAGAGTTTCACGCATGCGCAGGAATTGCCGACTACCCGAGGCCTACGAGGCCCCTTTGCCTGATAACGCCCCACTACGCAAGGCCCGTTCCGCGCAGGTTTGGCCGCAAAACGACCGCGGGCCCGCCGATGCGGGCCCGCGATCCATTGGCCAGTTCGTCTCGGACAAGGCGCGCCGGGATCAGTCCGCATCATCGGGACCGGCCGGCCCCTTGGTCAGACCCGAGCCGTCGCACGTTCCATCCGGGCGGTTGCAGCACTTCTTGTACTTGCGACCGCACCCCTGCGGGCAGACGTCGTTCCTCCCATAGGTCTTGTCTTTTCGGACGGCGGGTTGGGGCTTCGCCGCTCCGCCGTTGGAGCCCGCCCGCTGCGCGGCGTCCAAGTCCCGCTGGGCACGCTCGCTGGGCGGGGCGGTCGCCGCGACCTCCATGCCGGGCCCGGAGATCATCGGGCCCGCGATGGTGCTTGTCGCCATGCCGGTGCCGCCGGCAGCGATGACCGGCCCGGATGAGGATTGCGAGGGCGGCACGTACAAGCCGCCACCGTCGCCCCCCCCACTTCCGCCACCGCCACCGGAGGGCCCGCTCGGTGCCGGCCGCGGCGCGGGGGCGGGCGCGAACTGCGGCTTGAGCTCGAGCTTGAACACGAAGTCGGTGATGCGGTCCCGGACCGATCCCATCATCGCCTTGAACATCTTGGAGCCCTCTCGCTTGTACTCGATGCGGGCGTCCTGCTGGGCGAAGGAGCGGTAGTGGATGGCGTCGCGGAGCTGGTCCATCTGGTAGAGGTGGTCCTTCCACAACTCGTCGAGCGTCTCGATGAGCATGGTGCGCTCGAAGTAGAGCAGCTCCGACCGCAGCGACGACTCGATCCGCGAGCGGATGGCCTGCTCTCGCTCGTCGCCGACAAGCCGACGGATGTTGGCCGGGGGCTCGAGCTTGAGCTTGTCCTTGAAGTGCTTCTCGAGGGCCTCGTGGTCGGTGATGGCCGTGGTCTCGTCGATGCGCCGGCGAAGCTCGCCGCTCTCGACGAACTTCCGCGAGGCGTCGAGCAGCTGCTGCTTGATCTGCTGCGGCGGGGTCTTGATCACCGTCTCGGGCGTCCAGCCCAGGCCGTAGCGCTCGTTGGCCCAGGTCACCAGTTGCATGATCGCCGCGGGGCCGTTCTGCCGCAACAGGGCCATGGTCATGCTCATGGCGAACTCGACGGGGTACTCGATCTCGCGCTTGGTGTAGAGGGCCTCGGCCTGGGTGAGGATCAGCTGCTCGACCTGTTCCTTGGAAGTCTCGGCGGCCTTGAGCACCTCGTCGGGCGTGATCTTGATGCCGAACTTGTTGTCGGCCCACTTGCACAGCTCCTGCGGCCCGTACCGCTTGTCCGTGAACTGGGCCAGAGCGTTGAGGTCGGCGTCGTCGATCTTCTTCGCCGCGGCCTCGGTCAGCGCATCCTGAACGGCCATGCGGCCTTCCTGACCCTTGGCCCGGATCTCGTCGGGGTTGAGCTCGAGGCCGAAGTTGTTCTTCGCCCAGGTCACCAGCCCCTCGGCGTCGAAGTCGATCTCGATGTCGCTCCCCTCGCTGGGGATGTACTCGCCCAGCGTGACGCCGATCATCTGCCGGGCCTCGTCCTTGGCCTCGCGCCGGATGCGGTGGTCCATCTCGTTGACCTCCATCCCGCGCAGTCGCTCGGGATAGATGGTCACGTCGAGCTTCTGGCGGACGAACTCGCTGGCGCACTTGGCCGCGTAGTCGCGGGCCAAATACTCCTCGGCCGCGTCGTGGGCAGCGGAGCGGATGTACGAGAAGATCAGCCCGCGAACGTCGCGCCCCTCGAGCACGCGCTGGCGCAGGCCGTAGAAGGCCTGGCGCTGGTGCTCCATGACCTCGTCGTACTCGAGGATGTTCTTGCGGACCTGGAAGTTGCGCTCCTCAACCTTCCGCTGGGCCCGCTCCACGCTCTTGGAGAGCATGGGGTGCTCGATCGCGTCGCCCTCCTTCATGCCCAGCGTGGACAGGATCTTCATCGTGCGCTCGCCCGCGAACATCTTCATCAGGTCGTCGTCGAGCGAGACGAAGAAGCGTGACGAGCCCTTGTCGCCCTGGCGGCCCGAGCGGCCGCGGAGCTGGTTGTCGATGCGGCGCGACTCGTGTCGCTCGGTGCCGATGACGTGCAGGCCGCCCATGTCCTCGACCGAGGCGAACCAGCGGATGCGATGGAGCAGGAAGCGGCCCGTCTCGTCGATGGCGAAGCGCAGCTCCTCCGCGCCGGCCGAATCGATCTTCTTGGGCGCGACCATCGTGTACTTCATGGCCCAGTGCCTGAGCAGGCGGAGCTCGAGATCCTCGAAGCTCATCCCCTCGACCTCGTGCTTGGGCAGGTCGAGCTCCTTGGGCGCGATCTTGCGATAGATGTTCTCACGCAGCTGGTCGTCGCTGTCGGCCACGGTGAGCTCTCGCGAGGCGATGCCGCGCCGCAGCCAGTGGTCGAGCAGGGCCTCGCGCGGCGTGGCCCCGAGCTTGATGTCGGTGCCGCGCCCGGCCATGTTCGTGGCGATCATCACCATGCCGAGCTGCCCGGCGTTCTCGACGATCTCCGCCTCGCGGGCGATCTTCTCCGGCTTGGCGTTGAGCACCTCGTGCTTCACGGCGTGCTTCTTGGTGAGCATGGCCGAGAGCATCTCGCTCTTCTCCACGCTCGTGGTGCCCACCAGCACGGGGCGACCGACGTCGGCGAAGGCCTTGATCTCGTCGGTGATGGCCTCCCACTTGTCCTTGCCGACGAGGAACATCAGGTCGTCGCGATCGACGCGCGACACGGGCAGGTTCGTCGGGATCGACACGACGTCGAGGCGGTAGATGTCGTGGAACTCCTGTGCCTCGGTGTCGGCGGTGCCGGTCATGCCGGCCAGCCGCTTGTACATCTTGAAGAAGTTCTGGATGGTGACCGTCGCGACGGTCTGGGTCTCCTGCTTGATCGGCACCTGCTCCTTCGACTCGACGGCCTGGTGCAGGCCGTCGGACCAGGCGCGCCCGATCATTGGGCGGCCCGTGTTCACGTCCACGATGACGATGCCCGGCTCGGTCTGCCCGGTGCGGGGGTTCTCGGTGGGCATGATGATGTAGTCGCGGTCCTTCTGATACACCACGTGGGCCCGCACGGCCTGCGAGAGCAGGTGGGGCATGTCCATGTTCTCGCCGACGTAGAACGAGCCGACGTTGGCCACGCGCTGGGCCTCGGCGGTGCCGTCGTGGGTAAGGTGCACCTGCTTGCGGTCGAGCTCCACCTCGTAGTACTGCACGTGCTTGGAGCGGTCCTTCTCCAGCCCGGGCAGCTCGGCCTTGGCGGCCTTCATCTGCGCCTCGAGTTCCGGGATCTTGGACTTGTCGCGGGCGTTGCGGATGTCGCCCTCGAGGCCCTTGATGAGCCGCATGCACTTCTGCACCCGGTCGTCGGCCTCCTGCCATGGCTTCTGCTTGTTCAGCAGGTGGCGGGCCAGGCTGTCGGCGAGGTCATAGCGCGGGTTCCCGCTGTGGGCCTCGCCCGAGATGATCAGCGGGGTGCGGGCCTCGTCGATCAGGATCGAGTCCACCTCGTCGACGATGGCGAACTGGCGGGCCTTCTGCACCTGCTCCTCGCTGCGCCGCTTCATGTTGTCGCGGAGGTAGTCGAAACCGAACTCGGCGGTGGTGCCGTACACCACGTCGCAGGTGTACATGTCGCGCTTGGCGCTCTCGGGCTGCATGTGCATGGGGTGGATCGCGCCGACGGTCATGCCGAGGGCGTGGAAGTAGGGGAACGTCCAGTCGCGGTCGCGCTGCACGAGGTAGTCGTTCACGGTGACGACGTGGACCTTCATCTCCTCGATCGCGGCCAGATAGCACGCCAGAGGGGCGACGATGGTCTTGCCCTCGCCCGTCTTCATTTCCGAGATCTTGCCGCCCGAGAGCACCATGGCGCCGATGAGCTGCACGTCGAAGGGCCGGGCCCGGAAGGGCGGCTTCGACATCGGGTACAGCTCGCGCACGGCCTGATAGAGCTCGACGGGAATCTCGACCTGCAGCCACGCGGGCTGGGGCTCGGTGCATCCGAGGAACTCGCCCGTGGGCGGCATGGGCTGACGCGTCGCGATGTCGGCCTTCACGGCCTCGTACAGGGCCCGGGCCGGCGCGGGGAGCCGGTCGGGATCGAACCGGGCCTCGAACTTCGGGTTGAAGATGTTGCGGATGCCCACGGAACGGTCCATCGCCTCGCGGGCGACGGCGAGCGCCTCGTCGAGCATGTCGGCGATGGGCTCGCCCTTCTCGGACCGCTGGCGGAACTCCGCCAACATCGCCTTGATCTGCGCGTCGGTCAGGGCCCGGGTCTGCGGCTCCAGCGCGTTGATCGCCTCAACCCGCTGCGTGTATCGCTTAACGAACCGCTCGTTGCGAGAGCCGATGATCAGGTTCAGCAGGGGACCGATGACCGGAATGCCCTGGCTGACGGTGTTCGAGTTGGCCATGTGTTCACCAAAGTGCCTCTCGCGCGAGCGGGAGGCGAGAATCCGAATGACGATCAAGCCGCGGCCGCCAGAAACTCCGTGGCCCGCCGCAACCCGATCCGAGTTGTTTCAACGATGATGGACGGCAACCGCCGGCAAAGGGCGGCCACGCAATCCGGTTTGGAAAAGAGACGCTCGGGCGCGGCCGAGGTACTGGCCGCTCAGCGTGCCGACGGCGGCGGGAGGTTCAGCAGGCGCTCGCCGACAAGATCGGTCGGAAGCGCCGGAACCTCGTTCACGCAAACAGGGGCGACCGAACGGACGCTCGCGAGCGTGCGCTCCGGCCGCGACATGGCGATGATGATGCCCCCACCCACCGGCCTGACCTGATTCGAGGACATCTGCCGCCGCCCGCCAAGCCGGTGCCCGGCTCCGTCGGTCGAGGCCATGCGCTGCGAAGACAGATCGAATCCGCCCGACCCCGGCGCGGCCGGGCCCAGCGAGCGGCCAAGGGCCGGACCGGTGAGCACCATCGTCACGACCATCAGCAGCGTGATCCCCCCCGCTCCCAGCACGGGCGGGCGGCGATCGAGGCGGCGATTGGTCGGAGTCTGGTGCATGCGGCGAAATCGAGGCCGTAAGTCTATCGGCCCAAAGGACCTGCCGGGGTGGCAGTCAGTTTTCCGCCCTGATGGGCTGGCCGGAAGGGCCAGCCGAGACCATTGAATTGGATCAACTGCCCAACAACCAACCGTGTTCTACAGACACCCGCGGACACGGTTTTCCACAGAGCATTCCTAGCTTGATTCAAGCCCAAAACAGGCCTTCGCCTAGGAAAGTGAAGATTCGGTTCAGCGGAACTTGCAGCCTGCGCAGCCACACGATATTGTGGCGGCCCCCCGGGGCCTCGTCCGATAGCCACGGGGTCTTGTGGAGGCCTGGTCCGCCCGTCACGGCCGACCGCGGCATTCGTTCTTTGAACCTATCTACTCCGCCTTGTCGCGGCCGGGCGATTCGCCAAGCCGCGTCGATGGCCGTCTCTTCCGACTTCACACCGTACTGATCGATCCCGGAACTTGGTGAAGCAGGACGCTTGAGAGGACACCAGGCATGGTTGCGCACCGCCAGACACTCCCGGAAACACGCTCGTCTCTGACGCACAAGTTCTGCATCAACGGCCACGAGGGATACCTCACGGTCGGGCTGCACTCGGACGGTCGCCCGGGCGAGATCTTCATCAAGATGGCCAAGGAAGGCTCGACGATGAGCGGCATGTGCCAGGCGTATTGCCGCGCCTTCAGCCTTGCGCTGCAGTTCGGGCTCTCGCTCGACGAGGCCGTGGTCCGCTTCCGCAACATGCGGTTCGAGCCCATGGGCCCGACGAACAACCCGGAGATTCCGGAGTGCCAGTCGATCGTGGACTACGTCGCGCGGTTCCTTGAGCTGAACTTCAGCCACCTGAGCGCGGACCGCCGGATTTGATCAGAGCCGAGCGGCGCAAGCCGCCGGTCTTTGATCAATCACATTCACCATTTCGCCGATCGCTTTTTCCAGAGCGGTTACTTGCCGTCAGTCCGGCGGCTTGCGCCGCTCGGCTCTGATGCGAGCAACTCTTCGATCTTCTTGGTGACGGCCGCGTCGTCGGGCTTGGTGCGCGGCTCGAACCTCGCCACGACGTTGCCGCTCCTGTCCACGAGGAACTTGGTGAAGTTCCACTTCGGCTCGCCGCCGATCGGCGCGGGCTGGGCGATCAGCTTCTCGTAGAGCGGCGCGACGCCCTTTCCCTTGACCACGATCTTCTCGAACATCGGGAAGGTGACGTGGTACTGGCTGCCGTCGCCGGAGCAGAACTCCTTGATCTCGGCGTTCGTTCCCGGCTCCTGCGAGCCGAACTCGTTGGCCGGGAAGCCAAGGATCACGAAGCCCGCGTCCTTCTTCGACTCGTAGAGCTTCTGAAGGGCGGTGTATTGCGGAGTCAGCCCGCACTTGCTGGCGGTGTTGACGATCATGACGACCTTGCCCTTGTAGATCGACAGGTCTTCCTCGGTGCCGTCGATCCGCTTCATCTTGAAGGAGAGGACGGCGGCATCCACCTTCGCCTCTGCCGGCTTCTCGTCCTTCTTCGTATCGGCAGGCTTCGTATCCGTTGACTTTGCATCGGCAGGCTTGGCGTCCTTGGCGGGCTCCGCCTTCGCCGGCGCGGCCTGCTTGGGCGTCTGCGCCTTCGGGTCGTCCGACCTCGCCGCCGAGACCATAGCCATTCCCGCCGCAACCCCCACGACGGCGAGCAGGATGAACGGAGTCTTGCAGATGATGCACGGCATGGCGAATCTCCTCGGGATGCGAAACGGCTGAGTGCGGGAATCCTACCCTTGAGCAATGCTGGATTTGACGAGAAGCGTTCGGTTTTGCATCAACGACGAATCCGCGTCCGGTTCCCGTCCATCGACCCACCGCGAACCCGCCGACAACACGTTTGCCGCCTTTCCCAGCGCCCGCGGCCTGCCCCGCTTTTACGAGTTGCAGGTCCGCTGCCGCGGCGAGGTGAACCCCTCAACGGGCTATTTCCTGAACATCAAGGAGATCGACCAGGCGGTACGAGCGGCGGCTATTCCTGTGATAGCGAGCGCTTGCCACACCCGTCCGACGGCCGACGCCCTGCTGGTGCTGGGCGAGTTTCTGGGCCCGCTCAACGCCGCGCTCAAGGGGGCGGTCGTTGGGGCCCGCTGGTTCGTCACTCCGTACTATTCCATCGAGATGAGCCCTCCCCACACCGATCGCGCCCTTATGCGGCAGCAGTTCGAGTTCGCGGCCTCGCACCGGCTGCATTGCGCCCATCTTTCGGACGCCGAGAATCGCGCCATGTTCGGCAAGTGCAACCACCCCGGCGGGCACGGCCACAACTACCGCGTTGAGCCGTGCGTGGAGACCCCGGTCGGAGCCGCGGGCGCGGCCTTCCCGCTCGCCGATCTCGAGCGCATCACCGCACGCACCGTCATCGACCGCTTCGACCACAAGCACCTCAACGCCGACGCCCCGGAGTTCGACACCGCCCGCGGGGGCGTGAACCCGTCGGTGGAGAACATCGCAAAGGTCTGCTTCGACCTGCTCGCTCCAGAGATCAAAAAGGTCTGCCCCGACGCCCGCCTGCGGAGCATCACCGTGTGGGAGACCGACAAAACCTGGTGCACGTATCCCGCCGCGTGACACGATCGATCGGTCCATTCCCCCGTGACCACTCCCCCCTCCCACATTCTCCTGATCCGGCCGAGCGCGCTCGGCGATGTCTGCCGCACGGTTCCGGTGCTCGCCAGCCTCAAGCGGGCCTTTCCCGCGGCCAAGATCGATTGGCTCGTACAGGACACCTTCGCCCCGGCCATCGCGTCGCACCCCGACCTTTCCGAGGTGGTCGCGTTTCCGCGCGGCAAGCTGAGGGAGTGGTACCGCCCTTCCGTCGCTCCTGAGCTCAAGCACTTTCTCGATGGTCTTGCCAATCGTCACTACGACCTCGTCCTCGATTGCCAGGGCCTCTTCAGGTCCGGCCTGTTCGCGATGGCCACCAAGGCGCAGCGCCGCATCGGCTTTGACAACGCGGCGGAGCTTGGTTGGCTCGGCCTGACCGAGCGCATCCACGCCCCGCGCAGCCTGCACGCGGTGGACCGGATGCTCATGCTCGCCGAGGCCGCGGGAGCAAAGGCCGCATACGACATGCGTCTGTACACCTCGCCGGAGGATCGAGACTGGATCGAAGACCAGATGGGCCCGGCCCGCGACTTTGCGGTGATCGCCCCGACGACACGCTGGACGGGCAAGCAGTGGCCGATGGATCGCTTCGCCGAACTCGTCCGTCGCCTGATCGCGGGCGATATCCCGGGGATTCATCGGGTGGCCATCGTCGGATCGCCGGCCGAGCGCGAGCAGTGCGCACCGCTGCTGGGCCCCCTCGCGGACGACCCGCGCGTGGTCGACATGGTGGGAAAGACCTCGGTGGGCCAGCTTCTTGCGCTCATCGAGCGCTGCTCGCTGCTGGTGGGTTGCGACTCCGCCGCGGTCCACATGGCCGTGGGCTTCGATCGTCCGTTTGTCGCGCTCTACGGCCCCACCCGCGTGGAGCGGGTCGGCCCCTACGGCCGCACCTCCCACGTGGTGCAGCGGCTCATTCCCGGCGACAGCCGCGACCACAAGGACGATGAGGCCGGGCAGGTCCTGATGCGGCGCATCAGCATCGAGGACGTCCTCGACTGCGCCCGCCCGCAGATGTCGCCGCACCAATCTCCGAGCGTCAGTGCGTGACCTTCTGCGTCGCCGCGCGGGGGACATCCGGGAACTTGATCGGGGTCATGTCCTTAAGGATGAAGATCGCCCCGAAGCCGTCGGTGGTGACGCCCTTGTAGTACCAGCCGTCCTTCACCAGCATCATCCGCAGGTCGCGCTGCTCATGGAACCAGCCGCCAACCTTTGACTTTTCCTCAAGGAACACCTTGCCGCTCTCGGTGTGCGCGGCGAAGGTGCGGAGCGAGTAGTTTCCGGTCGTGTATCCGAATCCGTCGCCGTCATCCTCGTAAATCGTCCCCGAGGCCATGCCCTGCTCATCCAGGCTGATGATGACCGTCAGCGGCGGAGCGATCTTGGTGTATTCGGGCAGCTTCTGCCCCACGTATTCGATGGACGGGCCGAGCGGAATGATCGATCCGCCGCGGGCGTACAGCTTCGGAAGGTCCGGGTGCGGCCCCTCCTCAACGAGTTGCACCTCGTTCCAGATGCCCTTGGGCATAACCGGCGAACGGTCACGATCCGGCGAGAGCTGGGGCACGACCAGCAGGTCGCTCCCGATCAGGAACGCGTCGTCCTCCGACCGCAGCGCGGGGTCCTTGGGATCCGCAAAGAACGCCGGCCGCAGCACGGGCAGGCCGGTGGTGTGAGCCTCCCAGAACTGCGTGTACAGATATGGCAACAGGCGATAGCGACGCTCCAGTGCAAGGCGGCACGTCTGCTCGACCTCGGGCCCGAACGCCCACGGCTCCTTGTTGATGTTGCCCTTGCCCGTATGGCCGCGGCAGAACGGCAGGAGCGATCCCACGCCCATCCACCTCGCGAACAGCTTCGCATCGCCATTGCCGTTGAAGCCGCCGATGTCGGGACCGCAGAACGGCTGGCCGGAGAGGCCGAGATTGGCGACCATGCTCACCGACGCTTCGAGATCATCCCACTCGGCGGAGTTGTCGCCTGTCCAGGTAGCCGCGTAACGCTGGCTGCCAATGTAGCCCGCACGGGTGAGGACAAACGGCCTGACCTCCGGGGCCGCGGCCTTGATCCCGTCGTAGGTTCCCTTGGCCATCAATGTGCCGTACACATTGTGGTACTTCAGGTGCGGCCCGGGCGGCAACACCCCGCCGTTCTCCCAGTCGCCGCCCTTGTGCAGATTGTCCTCGGGCATGGTCTTCGACTTCACGTTGAAGACGGCGGGCTCGTTCATGTCGTTCCACACGCCGCTCACGCCCTTGCCGATGAAATCGTCGTAGAGACCCGCCCACCACTGGCGTACATCCGCGCGTGTGTAGTCGGGATACACGCACCACCCGGGCCACACCTCGCCCTTGTACACCTCGCCCTTGGCATTCTTCACCGCGAGGTCCTTGGCCATCATCTGGTCGTAGACCGAGTATCCCTTCTCGGCCTTCACGCCCGGATCGATCATCCAGATGCGGTGGAAGCCCTGCGCCCCGAGATCGTCGTTGAGCTTCTTCGGGTCGGGGAACTGGCCCTTATCGAACGTGAAGACGCGGTACCCGTCCATGTAATCGATATCGAACCAGATCACGTCGCAGGGGATGTGGCGATCGCGGAACTCCTTGGCGATCTCGCGCACGCGGGACTCGGGGTTGTACGAGTAGCGGCACTGGTGATAGCCGATGGCCCACATCGGCGGCATCGGCATCGTCCCGATCAACTCGGAGAGTCCCTTCACGACTTCCTGCGGAGAGGCCCGGTCAATGACATACACCGGGAATCGTCCGGGCGCACCACCCTCGCCGCGGAACACGATCGAACCGGAGGCCTGCGAGCCCTTCTCGGCCCCGGTCAAATCAATCTCGCACCGCCACGTTGTGTCGGCCAGCACGCCGAACGCCGTGCCATCCGCCCGCACCGCCAGCACCCACGGGTGCGACTGGTACAGCGACGGGTTCTCATCGGTGTATCCGTAGGCGTCGGTGTTCCAGCACACGGTCTTGCGCCCGTTCCGAAGCAGCGGCCCGGCGATCTCGCCGGTTCCATACAGCGAGGTCCCCGCGTCGATGTCCACCCGCACGCAGTTGCGCCCGTCGGACGCGGTCCAGAAGAGCGGCGAGACCGGGAAGTCCGCCCCGACCTCGGCCCGCACCTCGCGCGGCCGGGCCAGCGCGATCGACGGGGCGAACACGCTTGAATCAACACCCTTCTCAACGAATCGGGCGATCCGCTCGGCCCCCAGCACCATCCGCCCCTCGCCCTTGACCTGCGCCAGCAGCCCCGATGCGCTCATGGCCAGGGCCAGCGAGCACGTGGCGAGTTGAATTCCAACACAACGCAGGTCGCGCATCCGCATGGGCATAGCCTCCGGGGTAGGGATGCTACCAGCCTCTGCATCCCGACGCCTCGAATGACCGACCCCCGCCCCCCCACCCCACGACTTCGGCCACCCCGGTCCCGCCGCCGACTTCGGTTGTTTATCGCGCTCTATCCGCCCGCCGATGTTGCCGCGCGAATGTCGGCGCTCACGGCCGGCCTCTCCCGTGCCAAGGTCCGGCGCGTGCCCGCCGACCAGATCCACATGACTGTGCTCTTCCTCGGCGATCATCCCGCCGCCGAGGTGGACGCCATCACCGCCAAGATCCGCGCAGCCGCGGCGGGGATCGGGCCCATCACCCTCGCGCCCCACCGGATGTTTACGCTGCCCCAGCGCCCCCCGCCGCGGGTCGTCGCCCACGAGTCCGACGCATCGCCCAATATCCACGAGCTCTACAGGCGGCTGGTCACGGCATTCCCCGCGCTGGGCGACCGACCGAACCACCCCGCGCTGCTCCCCCACTTCACGCTGGCACGCTTCCGGCCGAGCGCGGGCGGCAAGATGATCTCGTCGCCTGCCCACTTTCCCGCGATGCAGGTCCACGAGCTGCGCCTGATGCAGAGCATTCTTGGCCCGCAAGGGCCCACGCACACCGTGGTGGCCACGATACCGCTCGACCCCGCCGCCTAGAAGTTCGGCGTTGGCGCGCGGAACGAGTCGATGTCGACGCTCGCGAAATACTGGATGGTCTTCTTGAGCCCATCGCGCAGCGCGATCTTCGGCTCCCAGCCGAGCTTCGACTTGGCCAAGGTGATGTCGGGCTGGCGCTGGGTGGGGTCGTCGGCGGGCATGGGCTTGTAGACCACCTTGCTCCGGGCGGGCTTTCCGGTGACCTCGGGAACGAGCTGCACCGTCAGCTCCGCGAGCTGCTTGATCGTGAACTCCGTCGGGTTGCCGATGTTCACCGGCCCGATGAAGTCCGCCGGCCCGTTCATCATCCGGATGATCACCTCGACCAGGTCGTCCACGTAGCAGAAGCTCCGCGACTGCTTCCCCTCACCGTAGAGCGTGATGTCCTCGCCGCGCAGGGCCTGGCGGACGAAGTTGCTCACCACGCGCCCGTCGAAGGGGTGCATGCGCGGGCCGTAGGTGTTGAAGATCCGCACGACCTTGATCTGCACGCCGTTGGAACGGTGGTAATCAAAGAACAGCGTCTCCGCGGCGCGCTTGCCCTCGTCGTAGCAGGCGCGGATGCCGATCGGATTGACGTTGCCGCGATAGCTCTCGGGCTGCGGGTGAACGGTCGGATCGCCGTACACCTCGCTGGTCGAGAACTGCAGCACCTTCGCCCGGCAGCGCTTGGCCATGCCCAGCACGTTGATCGCCCCGAGCACCGACGTCTTCATGGTCTTGATCGGGTTGTACTGATAGTGCCCCGGCGCGGCGGGGCAGGCCGCGTTGTAGATCTCGTCCACCTCCAGCCACAGGGGGTGCGTCACGTCGTGGCGGATAAGCTCGAAGTTCGGCTTGCCGAGCAGGTGCTGCACGTTGGACTTCTGGCTGGTGAAGAAGTTGTCCAGGCAGATGACGTCGTGGCCCTGGGCCACCAGCCGCTCGCACAGGTGGGAACCGAGAAAGCCGGCGCCGCCGGTCACGAGAATGCGCTTGGTCGCGGGCAAGGGAGACCTCCGAAGTGGGGCCGAAGGGTAGGAAAGCCGGTGTATCGAGGCTGCTCACGGCGCAGGCGGGATTCGGATGACCACGCCGGGCTTGAGCCGGTTCGGATTCGGAATCACGTCCTTGTTGGCCTCGGCGATGAGCTTCCACATCGAGCTCTTCCCGTAGAACCGCTCGGCCACGCTCGAGAGCGTGTCCTCACCCTGGAGGGTGTAGCGACGCTCGCCCGGGTTCGGAGCGGGTGTGGCCACCGCCGGCCCGCTGGACCCGGGTGCGACGGGTTGCCCGTCGGGCCCCTCCTCGACCCACACGAGCTTGCCCTGAATGTTCTCCGGGTCCAGCGGGATCTTCAGGACCGTCACCCCGGGTTTGAGTCGGTCGGGCGACACGAATGGATTCGAGCGTGAAACGGCCGAACCCAGCCGGGCATCGCCGAACACTTCCTTGCGGGCGGCGATGCGGTCGAAGCTCGTGTCGCCGCTCTGCACCGTGTATTCGCGGAACTTCGGGGGCAGCATCTTCTGGACGCGCTTCGTGGCCCCGCCAGCCACCGGTGGCGGCTGCGGCGGCTCAGCGATCGGAGTCGCCGCCTGCGGGGAGGGAGGAGGCGTCGGCGCCGCGACGGGAGGCGCCGGTCGCTCCCCGACAACGACAGGACTGGGCCGCGTGTCCAGCGTGACCTTTCGAGGCTGATAGAACCAATAGGTCACGACCCACACGCCCAGCAGGACGCAGGCGAGCCCGATGATGCGCGTCGATCCGTCGGTCATGGTCAAAGGTCCTCTCGCGCGAGCGAGCGGAACGCCTCCGTGACTTCCCATCGACCAAACGCGCCCTCAGCCTGAACGCAGGCCGAGGGTTCCATCACGATCAGGCCGCCGCCCGCTCGGTGAGCATCCCGGCGCCCTCGCCCGCACCGGGAGCATTCCCGTGCGGGTCCATGGCCTTGACCCACAGCAGCGGCGCGGCCACGGCGATCGAGGAATAGGTTCCGACCAGGATGCCGATGAGCATGGTGTAGGCGAACACGCGGACGCCCTCGCCGCCGACGAGGTACAGCACCATCGTGGCCAGGAAGGTGGTTCCCGCGGTGATGATGGTTCGGCTGACGGTCTGGTTGATCGCGTCGTTGATGACCTTGCGGCTGGCATAGGGCAGCTTGCCGCGATTCTCGCGGATGCGATCCATGACGATGATCGTGTCGTTCAGCGAGTAGCCGAGGATCGTCAGCACGGCCGCGACCACGTTCAGGTCGATCTTGAAGGGCAGGATGCCCAGCGTGCGGGCGAAGTCCGGGAAGTTGCGGTAGAGCACCGTCGCCAGCGCGACGAAGCCGATGGCCACGAGGCAGTCGTGCAGCGTGCACACGATCGCCGCCGCGGAGTACCGGAACGAGTTGAACCGCACCCACACGTAGATCACGATGAGCAGCGTCGAGAGCAGCACGGCGATGATCGCCTGGGCCCGGAACGTGCCCGCCACCGCCGGGCTGAAGCTCTGCACTTCCGCGAGCGTCTGGGCCTGGGTGAGCGCGGCGGTCGTAAGGCTCCACTCGCGATCCCGGAGCTCGGACTCCCAGCGCTTCTTCTCGCTGAACGACACTTCGGAGTCGCGGACGAGGATCACCGCAGCGGTCGCCGCCGAGTCGGTGCCCTTGATCACGCGCACTTCCCACACGCGGTTGCCGGTATCGGCGAACTCCGACTTGCGGCGGGCGTCGGCCAACCGCTGCTCGATCTCGGCCTTCGAGGTCGCGGGGGTGATGTTCTCGAGCTTGATCGCCACGCCGCCGCGGAAAGCGGAGATGTCGCCAGTGGCGCCGGCCATCTCGATCGTGTCCTGGAGGCTCGACGACGTGATCGGATACGCGGGGGCGCGATCGGCCGGACGCGAGGCGTCGGCGAAGGTGATCTCGCGGCGGACGTCGAGGTTGTCGCTGAACTTCTTGACCAGTTCGCTCTGCACCAGCTTGGCGTCGGTGATAAGCGTCTTGATCTGGAACTGCTGCGAGCTCTTCAGGTCCGAGGGCAGCGGGTTCACCGCGATGATCTCGGCCTCGTCGAACTCCTTGAGCGGGCTGCCCGCGGGCGCGGCCGCCGAGATCTCCTTCACCCGGTCCTGCACCTCGGATCGCTTCATGGTCACGGGCACGGGGTTCTGGGCCCCGTCGAGCTTGACGGAGCCGTCGGCGTTGGTCTGGTTCTTGAACACCAGCGTGACGGAGGTGCCGCCGCGGAACTCGGTGCCGAGGAGGTTGCGGCCCTCGCTGACCAGGAAGAACAGGCCCATGCCGGCGATGCCAAAGGACAGGATGTACGAAATCAGGCGAATGTGCAGCCAATCGATGTGCGGAAGAAGCTTCCACTTCATCGCCATGGAGAGCATGGTCAGGTGGCGGATGTTGAACTTCTCGACCATGACCGTGAACAGGAACCGCGTCGCAAAGAGCTGCGAGAACAGGCTCGTCACGATGCCGATGCCCAGCGTAAGGGCGAAGCCCTTGATCTCCTGCGTGCCCGTGAACCCGAGGACCACGGCCGCGATGAGCGAGGTGACGTGGCCGTCGACGATGGCCGAGAGGGCCCGCGAGTACGCGAGGCGTACGGCCGTTCGCAGGTCGTGCCCGAGGTTCAGCTCCTCACGCATGCGCTCGTAGATGAGCACGTTGGCGTCCACGGCCATGCCGAAGGTCAGGATGACGCCCGCGATGCCCGGAAGCGTGAAGGCCGCCTGGTTGAGGGCCATGGCCGCGACGAGCAGGAGCGCGTTGAGCGCCAGCGCCACGACCGACACGAGGCCGCACGTGAAGTAGTAGCAGATCATGAACCCGCCCACCACGATGAACGCGATCACGCCGGCCCAGAGGCCCTTGCGCAGGTTCTCGGTGCCCAGCGTGGGACCGAGCACCGACTGGCTGATCGGCTCGGCCGAGAGCTTGGCCTTCAGTGAGCCGGCGCCGAGCACGCGGGTGATGTAGTCGATTTCGGCCGACGAGAACGTGCCGGTGATCTGACCCTTGGTGGTGATCTGCCCCTGCAGCGTCGGGGCGGTGTACACCTCGTCGTCGAGGAGCACGGCCATCTGGCGGCCGATGTTGTTCTTGGTCAGCGAGCCGAGCTTGTCGCCGCCGAGCAGGTCCATCTGGAAGTCGATGGCGGGGCGGCCGAGCTGGTCCTGACCCTGGTACGACTTGTCGAGGGTCCACGAGCCATCCTCGGGGGCGTGGCTCAGTCGCATGCCGCGCTTGTCCCAGCAGAGCACGTAGTACGCACCCTTGTACTCCTCGGCGATCAGGCCGCGCCGGGCGAAGAACGCGCTGGCGGACTGCTTGAGGGCCTCGTAGTCCTCGACCGTAGAGACCCACGTCTCGATCTTGTTGACGCGATAGAACCTCGCGTCGACGTCGTACTTCACGGCGCGGGGACCGCCCGCCTTGAGCTGGGCCTGAAGATCGGCCGCGTTGATCGAATCGCCCACGCCGCCGGCGGTGATGCGGAAGTCCAGCACGCCCGCGCCCTTGAGGATGCGGATCACGTCCTGCGGATCGTCGAGGCCGCTCCGCTCCTTCTCGAACACCTTCCACTTCTCCATGGCGGCCTCGATCGCCGGCTTCTGGGCCGGGAACTGGGCCATGATCGCGTCGAGGGCGCTCTTGCGCTGGCTGTCAAAGGTCACCGACTTGCCGTCCTTGCCCTGCAGGCGGAGGGGCTTGTCGGAGAGCGAGAAAACGCGCCGGAGATCCGAGGTGGTCAGGCCCGCGCTGATCGCGTCCTTGGACGACTTCTCATAGGCCACGTCGGCGGCAGCCGCGGCGGTGCGCAGGGCCTTCGCCTTGTCGTCGGCGGCCTTCAGAGCGTCCTTCAGGCCGGTGACAACCGGCGTGTTCGAGTCGGGCCCGCCGGCCGTCTTGATCTGGTCCTGGATGAACTTCACGTTCGCCGCGGCGGGCTCGTACTCCGTGCGAGCCTTGTGGAGGGACGCGAAGTCCATCGCGGCGGTCGTGACCTTGGCGAGGCGATCCGTGTCGCCGCCGGCGTACTTCTTGATTTCCTCGGTGCGCTGCGGCTCGGGCATGAGCGCCACGCGCTCGAGAACATCCTTGGTGAGGGCCGAAGTCGCCGCCTTTTCCAGCGAGGCCTCGAAGTCATTCTTGAGCTTGAGCACGTCGTTGCTCGGCAGCGGCATCTGGATTTCCAGACGATCACCGCCGACGGGAACCACGGTGATTTCCAGCACGCCCGACGGGTCCAGACGCTCCTTCACAACGGCCGCGACCTTCGCCAGTGTGTCCGGCGGATCGGTCGGCTTGATATCAACGTTGTACACGAGGCTCACGCCGCCGGCGATATCCTTGCCGCGGCGGAGCTTCTTCTCCGGCGGATAGATCGCCCAGACGCAGACGACCAGGGTGATCAGCAGAATCAGACTGTTGCGAACAAGTGTGGACATGTGTGCCGGAGCCTCGAGGACGCGGCCGCTCGTGCGTGGCCGCTGAAGGATGCTGGGAAGTCGGACAGGGTTCGTCGGTGCGGGACAACCTGTGGATTGCAGGGACGGGGAGGGTGTATCGGCCTCCCGGCCCCTTCAGACCACTTAGCGTGCGGGAACCGGCGAATCGTTCTTCGCCTTGATCTCGATGTTGGGCTTGCCCCCCTCGGTCGCCTGGCCGCCGGCGGACTCGAGAACGGCCTGAATTGAGGCCTTGCTGAAGCGGGCCTTGGCGTTGGAGTTCTCGTCGATCCGCAGTACGACTTCCTGATCGCGGACCTGATCCACGATTCCGATCTGGCCGCCGATCGTGATGACCTTGTCTCCCTTTCCCATCGAGGCCATCAGCTCCGCCCGCTTCTTCTTCTCCTTGCGGGAAGCCAGCATCGACGGGATGATCATGACCGCGAGCATTAGGACGATCAGCAGCGGCATGGTGAGCGGGCTGCCGCCCAGGCCCCCACCGTTGGTCGCCGCTGCCGGCTGCGTCGCCGTGCCCGTCGTCGCCGTGGTCGTGCCGGAGGTTGCCGGAGCAGGCCCCGCCGCCGGAGCGGCGATGAGCTCGTCGCTGGTGGGCGGCTTGGCCCCGGTCTGTGCCAGCGTGAACGGCACCGTCAGGAAATCGAACGAGTTGAACGAGGGATCACAGGTCGTCATTCAGGGTTTGCCTTCCCGGGGGTGCCCAGGTTCTGAGAACGGAACAATTCACAGGGAGGTATCCACGGCCCTCTCAACAGGTTGCGCCACCGGCCAGCGTGCCTCAAACCCGGTCCAGTCGTCGGAACGGATCGTGGCTCGCAGGTCGGCCATGAACCTCTGGAAGTACCGGAGGTTGTGCAGGCTCACCAAGATGGGGCCGAGCATCTCCTCAGCGAAGAACAGATGGCGAATATAGGCGCGGCTGAAAGGCTGGTCACCCGCCGAAGCCCAGGGTAAGCCCTTGGTCGGTCCGGGGGAGCAGGCCGCGCAGTCGCAGCCCGGTTCAATCGGGAGCGAGTCATCCGTGTACTTGGCGTTGCGGAGGCGAATCTGGCCGGAAGGGGTAAATGCGTTGGCATTCCGCCCGTTCCGGGTGGGAAGCACGCAATCGAACATGTCCACCCCTGCTCGCACCGCGGCGAGCAGGTCGCGCTCATACCCGACTCCCATCAGGTATCGGGGCTTGGCATCGGGAAGCAGGGGTGCGGTGTGGGCAACGACGCGGGCGATATCAGCGGATCCCTCCCCCACTGCCACGCCGCCGATCGCGTAGCCGGGAAGTTCGATGTTGGCAATCTGCTCGGCGCACCATGACCTCGCGGCGAGGTCGGTGCCGCCTTGCACGATGCCGAAAAGCGCTCGGCGTGCATAGCCATCGAGACGGTGATGCTCGGCCTTGCATCGCTCCAGCCATCGCACGGTGCGCTCGTTGGCTTCCTTCACGCGCTTCGGATAGTCGGTGGTGGTCGCTCGCGAGCGGCCGGTCGGCTTCGTCGCTTCCTCGCCTCCGCTCTCCGCCTTCCCACTTCCCCCTTCGCTCGGCGGACAATCATCGAACGCCATGATGATGTCCGCGCCCAGCTTGTTCTGGATCATCATCGCCGACTCGGGCGTCATGTGGACCATCGAGCCATCGACGATCGACTTGAACGTCACACCGTCGTCGGTGAGCTTGTTCGTGTGCGCCAGCGAAAAGGCCTGGTAGCCGCCGGAGTCGGTGAGCATCGGCCCGGCCCAGCCGGTAAACCGCTGGAGTCCGCCAAGCTTCTCGATCAGGTCCGGGCCGGGGCGCAGCAGCAGGTGGTAGGTGTTGCCGAGGATGATCTGGGCCCCCGTCGCGGCCACCATGCCCGGAAGCAGCCCCTTCACCGTGCCGCGCGTTCCCACCGGCATGAACGCGGGCGTGTCAAAGACGCCGTGCGGCGTGGTCACGCGACCAAGCCGCGCACGTGTGCTGGGGGATCGGTGCAGGATGTTGAACTGAATGGACATGGGAATGCTCGACGCCACCGCTGGCCGGCTCGAAGCCAAGCCGCGATATTAGGGAAGGCAGACACAACATTCCCCGCGGGGCCGCGCTGATGCGCGAGGGCGTCAGTCTCCGAAACGCTCCCGGGCGGCCTGGGACTCGAGCCGAAGGGTTTCGCGTTCGGCCGGGGAGAGGCTCTCGAGGCCCTTCTCCCGCACCTTGACGAGGATCGCGTCCACTTCGCTTGCCCGTGGTGAGCCTCGTGGGCCGTATTTTCCGCGCTTGCGCGAGTCGCCGAAGAGGTCGAAGAAGTCGCGGAGCAGGTGCGGTCGGCGGATGAGGAAAGCACCGGCGATGGCCCCACCCACGTGGGCCGCGTCACCGCCGGCGTTTTGGCCGCCGCGGAGCAGGTTCAGCGCGGCCAGCCCGAGGAAGATGTACACGGCCGTTCGCAGCCGCATGGGGATGACGAACATGACGTCGACAAGGGCGCCCGGGGCGATGTAGGCCGCGGCCATCAGCACGCCGAACACGCCCGCCGAGGCGCCGATGAGGGGCATGAAGGGGTCATCGAAGAGCAGCGCGGGCAGCCACGCCTGCTCGCGCATCCCCGATGAGAGCGAGGGCACCACGAAGTAGCCCACGAAGTTCAGCACGAGGTACGACACAGCGCCGAAAAGCCCGCAGGCCAGATAGAACGCGAGGTATCGCCGCCGCCCGAGATACTCCTCGACAAGCCCGCCGACGAACCACAGCCCCATCATGTTGAACACGATGTGTGTGACGTCGGCGTGCAGGAACTGGAACGTGATGAACCGCCAGACCTGCAACTCGAGAAACGCCTTGCCCGTGGAGAAGTGACCCCACGAACGGATGACGGGCATGTAGGTGAACCGCTCGCCGCCGAGCAGGCGCGGCTCGGGCCTGCCGTCGAGTTGGAGCACAATCCGACCGTCGTCGGTCTTCTGCGGAGTCTTTGGGTCGAAGATCGGGTGATAATAAAAGTTGGGCACGTTCGGAAACGGCCGGATGATGCTGCGGTCCGGGGTGTGCCCCTTGAGTTCATCGGGACTCACACCCTTGACGGTGAACTCGCCCGCGCCCGTCTTGTATTGCAGGTTCGAGAGCACCACGTTTCCCAGAACGAACACGACGACGTTGATCACGATGATCCACGTGTTCACCGACATGGGCCTCATCCGGCCGACGCGCGGGGACGATCCGCCCGCCCCCCCACGGGGAGACGGTTGCCTGGCGTAGTCTCGGTCGGCGATGCCCATTGGTGGGGTGTTCGGAGGGAGCGGGAAGGGTAAGTCGGAAGGGTTGCGCGTGGTTGATCGGTCAGATCAGGCTCGCGAGCCGGATTCTTCGTCGGCTTGGCCCTCGCGCCTCACGCTTTTCCCCGAGTTCGCTCGGTAGCGTCCTTCAAAATCGCCTTTTCCCGTCCCGAGAGCGACTGCATGCCCTTCTCGCGGATCTTGTCGAGGATGCGGTCCACCTCGGCCTGCAACTCTCGTTCCTTCTCCTGCCGCTTGAGCGCCGCTTTGTACGCCCGATCTTCGGCTGAGTTCGCCGTGGGCGAGGCCGGGCCGCCGAACCCCTTGTATCCCCGATCGGTGTCGTAGGCCCAGGCGGGCTCGTCCTCCATCATGGCGACCATCCGCCGCTGGTTGAAGCAGGTGATCCCGCCGAACACCGCGATGGCGAACAAGATGTTGTGCCCGGACATCAGGCCGAATACGCCCACGACAAAGGCGACCACCAGCCCGAGGTTGGTCGCGATGAGCATCGACTTGCGGTAGCCCAGCCTCCACCACATCAGCTCCTGCACGATTCGTCCCGCATCCATCGGGTACATGGCCAGCGCCATGTTGAACGAGAACAGCAGCAGGTTCATGTAGTAGGTCCACCACAGGAAGTGCCGCGCGTACGACGTGCCCTGCGTGAGCCACGTCTCGCCGAACACGACGCCGTAGGGATTGAACGGATTGAACACCACCGCGCCCCATCCGCCGCCGAGCGCGAGGATCGCCCCGCCCAGCACTGGGATCAGCACGAAGTTCACGCCCGGCCCGCCGACGGTCGTCACCAGCGAGGGCCACCACCGGTGCGGCGGCCTGCACATGGCCAATCCGCCGAGCGGCCACAGAAGCACCTTGTCCGCCTCGCCCCCCACGAGCCGGCACGCGAGGCAGTGCCCGAACTCATGGAGCAGCACCAGCCCCCACAGAGTCGCCATCGCCATCGCCGAGAAAATCAGCCCTTGCGTCCCCGGCTTTGCGTGCCAGATCAACTCCGCCACCACGATCACGATGAACATGAGGTGCATCCGCACCTCAATCCCCCTGATCCCCGGCACCCATCGCGGCACGGTGAACAGCGGAACCGACCAGCCGTAGAAGTTGTCGCCCTCCACAAAGATCCGGCGCATGGCGCGGCGGAACCCGCCGCCCTCGCCATAGTCACCGCCGCGGGCCCCCGCGCCGCCCCTCCCCCGGCCTGTTGTAGTCTCGGTCCTGAAGTCCCATTGCTCCATTGTTCCCATACCGGCGAAGCGACACCGGGCTTCGGGCCGGTGTTTTTTCTTCACGGATTCGTGCGTCTTTTGAGGTCGAAGCGACCCTCGCCGCCCGCTTTGGGGCGGCGCGAGCGGATCAGAGGAACCCCGCACGCTCGGCGAGCATCAACGCGAGCATGCTCTTGGCATCGCGCAGATCGCCGCTCTTGACGAGCGTCTTGGCGCGATCCGCGGGCACTAGATCCACACGGATCGACTCGTCCTCTTCGAGCTTCTGCCCGACGTGCGTCAGGCCGGTGGCGGCGAACGCGAACATCTGCTCGTCCGTCAACCCCGGCGTGGTGTAGAACCACCCCAGCGAGTGCAGATGCGCGGCGGTGTACCCCGTCTCCTCAATCAACTCGCGGGCGGCACAGACCTCCGGGTCCTCCCCCGGCCCGAACGATCCGTCCTCAAGCCGCGGCCGCTCGATCGTCCCTGCACAGCATTCCAGCAGCTCGCGCTGCAGCGAAATCCGGAAGTTGCGAATCAGTACGACGGACTTGCCAGCAGGGCCATCCAGAATCGGCACGACGACGATCGCCCCCGGATGCCGCACGTTCTCGCGTTGCAGGGTCTTCCCGCTCGGCCGCTCGACCGTCAGCACCTCGAAGTCGAACTTCTTGCCGCGGTGCAGCAGCGTGCGATTGGTGACCCTCGGCTGAACGCTCATCCGCGATTCCACGTCGTGGCCCCGTACACGGCCCGGTCGCCCAGGTCCTCAGCGATGCGGATGAGCTGGTTGTACTTGGCGTTGCGGTCCGAGCGGCACGGGGCTCCCGTCTTGATCTGCCCGCAGTTGGTCGCCACGGCGATGTCCGCGATCGTCGCGTCCTCCGTCTCGCCCGATCGGTGCGAAAGCACGGCTGCGTACTTGTTCCGCAGCGCAAGGTTCACGGCGTCGAAGGTCTCGCTGAGCGTGCCGATCTGGTTCACCTTCACGAGGATCGCGTTGGCGCAGTCTTCCTTGATGCCGCGTCCGAGGAACTTCGGGTTGGTCACGAACAGGTCGTCGCCCACGATCTGGATGGTGTCGCCGAGCTTGGCGGTCATCTTCGCCCATCCGCTCCAGTCGTTCTCGGCGAGGCCGTCCTCGATCGAACGGATCGGGTACTTCTTGCACCACCCCGCCCACAGGTCGATCATCTCGTCGCTGGACACGATCCGCTTGGGATCGCTCTTGAAGAAGCAGTAGCCCTTCCTCTTCTTTTCCGCGGCCTCGTTCCACAGCTCCGTCGTCGCCGGGTCGAGCGCGACGAAGATCTGCCGGCCGAAGTCGTACCCGGCCTTCTCCGTCGCCTCCTCCAGCAGCTTCAGCGCATCCTCCGCCGATTTCAAGTCGGGGGCAAAGCCGCCCTCATCGCCCACCGCCGTGCTCAGATGACGCTCGTGGAGCACCTTCTTGAGCGTGTGGTAGATCTCCACGCACGACCGAAGGCCGTCGTCGAAGTTGTCGAACCCCCACGGCTGGATCATGAACTCCTGGAAGTCCACGTTGTTGTCCGCGTGCTTGCCGCCGTTGAGGACGTTGAACATCGGCACCGGCAGCGTCTTGGCCGCGCTCCCGCCGAGATAGCGATACAGCGGCAGGTCGCACGCCTGGGCCGCGGCCTTGGCGACGGCCATGCTCACGCCGAGAATGGCGTTGGCCCCGAGGTTCGATTTGGTCGAGGTGCCGTCGAGGTGGAGCATCTCGGCGTCAATCGCCTCCTGCTCGCGGGCGTCCATCCCCTCGATGGCCGGCGCGATCGACTCGATGACGTTGGCCACGGCCTTGTGGACACCCTTGCCCACCCACCGCTTCTTGTCGCCGTCGCGCAGCTCGACGGCCTCGTTCTCGCCGGTGGAGGCCCCGCTGGGCACGGCCGCGCGGCCGACAATGCTCGACGACAGCTCCACCTCGACCTCCACCGTCGGGTTGCCGCGGGAGTCGAGAATCTGACGGGCGTGAACGCCAATGATGTCGTACATGGGGTGTCCTTCCTCTGGGAATGGCGGGCATCATACCGGCCACCCCGGCACAAGCCCCGCGCCCGCACGTGTGGTACTCTTCAGCACCTCTTTCTCGGGGCACCCCCGGCCATGCCGATCTCAACAAACGGATTTCCTGAGCGCATCGCCGGCCTGCAAGGGCAACTCGCGGCCCAGGGCCGAAGCGCGCAAAGGCTTCTTGAAGCCGCCTTCGACGCCGCGTTCGCCCGCGATTTGGACGCTGCCAAGCGCGCCGTCGATCTCGACGAGCAGATCGACACGGTCGATGTCGAAATCGAACGAGCCGCGGTTGCGCTGCTCAGCGAGGCCACGGCCGACGGCGCAGCCCTGTCGCAGGACCTGCTCCGGCGCGTGCTGACGATCGTAAAGGTCAACAACGAGCTCGAACGCATCGCCGATGCGGGCGTGGCCGTGGCGGAGCTCGTCAAGGAACTCGCCGCCCAGAAGGTCCAGCTCCCCGAGACCATCCGCGTCATGACCAACTCGGTGATCGGCATCCTCCGCGACTGCTGCTCCGCCATCGAGCGCAACGACGGGCATCTGGCCAAGATCGTGCTCGCGAGCGAGGATGCTGTCGAGGCGTTCAAGCGGGCCCTTCTGCGCGACCTGCAGATGCAGATCACCAGCGGCAAGCTGCCCATGGAGGCCGCGTTTCTGGTTCAGGAACTCGCCACCCAGTGCGAGGTGATCTCAGGCCACTGCTCGAACATCGCCGAGCAGGCCCTGTATGTGGCGACGGGAAAGATTGTCCGACACATGTCCGGCCGGTGGCAGGAAGTTCCCATCCCCGCCTCCCCGTCCTCGCCTCCGTCCGCCTAGCGGGGCTCATCCGGCGAAGTCTGGCGCGCCCGCATCCACGACGCGAGACCATCGCCGGGCGGCATCTCGCGGAACTCGATCCCCACGTGGTACATCCCCGCGCCCGCATAGACCGACGATCGAACCACCCCGCACTTGAAGTACGCCCCGCCGCACCGCAGCGGGATCCGCACCAGCACCACCCGCTCCGTGTAGTACATCCGCCGCGAGCGCACCCCGATCCCCGACCGGCTGAGGTCCGCCCCCTCCGCCTGCGCCGGCGGCCCGGGAACGAAGTCCGTGGTCAGTTCATACAGCACGATCCGAGCGCCAAAGGCCATCCGTTCGTGGCGACGAAGGCTCTCGGCGGACACCGTGCCCGGACGCGCGGCACCGTCGGGCGCACTCGCGTCCTTCGTCGCTTGCCGGTCGGCCATGGGCCCGGTCCGATCCATTGATCATGAATCGGCACCGGCGGCGTCCCGGGCCATGAAGGCTGGCAACACCTCGCCGCGCGAATCGACATGCCCCGTGCGACTCGCACGACACGCCCACCTTGTCGCGCTGCTTTCTCCGGAGATGAGGCTTCCCGGGCCTGGATCCACCGTGGGTTCCCCCCCCCCTCCGGAGTCGTTCAGCCAGGCCATGGCGCGTTATCGATCAGGCGCACCGCGCCCAATCGCGCGGCGATCAGCGCACGGCCGGGGTTCCCGGGCGAGAACCGCTCCAGCGACGCGGCATCGCGCACCACGGCGTATTCGGTGAGAATGCCCCGCGTGCTGAGTAGGTCTGCCATGCATCGCTCGGCCTGCTCCGGCGACTGGCAACCGCGGGCCGTCGCCAGCGCCTCCGATAACGCCCGGGCCCGCTCGCGTTCTTCCCCCTTGAGGAAGACGTTCCGGCTCGACATCGCCAGCCCGTCGGCTTCGCGCACGGTGGGGGCGGCGACAATGTCAACTCCCAGCCGCTCCTGCGCCGTCATGGCCGTGATCACCCGCAACTGCTGCCAATCCTTCTCGCCAAACACGGCTCGCGTCGGACGCGTGAGTTCGAACAGTCGCTTGACAACCTGGCAGACGCCCGCAAAGTGCCCGGGTCGATGAGCGTCTTCCAGCCCCGGCGCCGTCGCCACCCTTGGGAGCGGGGGCACATCGACAGGCCGTCCCGGCGGATACACAACGTCCGGAGATGGGGCGAATACCGCGTCAGCCCCCGCCTCCTCGCAGCCGCGCACGTCCGCGTCGAGCGTGCGCGGATAGCGCGACAGGTCCTTCGGATCGTTGAACTGCGTCGGGTTCACGAACACCGTGACGACCACGGGGACACGCACCTGCCCCTGCGTGGCGAGTTTCGCCGCCGCCCCGACGAGCGCGAAGTGCCCGGCGTGCAACGCGCCCATGGTCGGCACGAGCACGCAGTCGCGCAGCGATTCAAGCCCGGCATGGTCCGTGACCACTCTCATGGTCAAGGGTAGTGCGCCGCCGCGCCGGATCGTCATTGGATTGCCGCGAAAAGCTCGCTCACGACCGCGGCGGGGTCAGACCCACGAGCCACGCCTGGATCGCGTCGCTCCGAGGAAGCGCGGCCAGGGTCAGGGTGGTCTTGTGCAGGCCATCGCCGTCGTATTCGCACCCCGACACGCGCCCGAAGAGCGCCACCGGACGATCGTCGATCAGGTGCACCGCCACCAGCACCTCGCGCTCCTCGTAGCACAGGCGGCGTGAGCGGAACACGATGTGGTTGCGGCTGATCTCGCACGCCTTGCCGGCCCACTTGGGGCCCGGCCGGCCGCGCTCGTCGAGTTCGGCGATGTCCACATCGGCCTTGAACGCAAATGCCGGGCGCGCGTTTGCCTTGGGTGCGGCCTCCGGCGCCTTCTCAGTCGCCCTCCGTGTCGCCGTGTCGTTGCTCAGCGAGAAACCCATGAGCGCTCCATGCACAGATCCCGACCCCGGTCTTCCCCATCGTGACCCATGGGGTTGATCGGCCCACACACACGGGGGATTCTGCCCAACCCCCCGCGCGACCGGTGCGTGCCCTGCCCCGGACATTCCAAACGCACCTGCACTGGGTTCTCGGTCCCTCGCGGGCCATTCCTACCCTGCCACTCGCATGGCGGCGACGCACATCATCATCTCTACACACACCACGCGTCACCTTCGGGCAACGCTGCTGGGCGTTGCCATCCAGGACCCGCGCCCGGCCACCGTGGTCGTGTCCATCGACAACGACACCCCCGAGGTGCGCGACCTCTGCCAGGCCTGCGCGGCCGAGTTCCGGCTCCCGATCCTGGTCGCGTGGCGGCCGTTCCCCGGCGAGGTCCGCGTGGGACAGGTGCGAAACAACGGCGTGCGTGCCCTCGTTCAATCATCGCTCGCAGCAACACCGAACGATTGGCTGCACTTCCTCGACGGCGATTCGGTCTGCCCGCCCGGTATGCTGGCCGCGTCGGCGCGCCTTCGCGAGGGCCACGACCTGCTCATCGGCGGCCGGGTGCTTCTCACCGAGCAGCAGACTGCGCAGTACGACGAGCACGCTTTAGCGGCGTGTCGGCCAGCGGTATCGCACACCCCCGAGCAGCTCGCCGAGAACGCCGCCCGCGACGCACGCTATCGCCGCCAGCAGTTTTTCAAGCGCTTTGGCCTTGTGAAGCCCCACAAGCCCAAGGTCCTCGGGGCCAACCACGCCTGCACACTGGCGATGTACCAGCAAATCAACGGCTACGACGAAACGTTCCTCGGCGCGTGGCGCGAGGACGATGACTTCGGCCGGCGCGTGCATCTGGCGGGCGGCCGTGCCCGGGTCGCCGTGCGGGCCGTCTGCGTGGACCACCTCTGGCATCCGCTCAATCCACAAAAGCGTGAGAACTGGTCGGAGCTGCCCACCGCGACAAAGGGCCCGCAGGCGTGGATCGCGCAGGCCGGGCTGTCAAACCCGCTCCCGCAGGAACAGCTCAGAATCGAACACTTCGGTTGACAGCCGGAGCACTCGCGACCGGCTCATCCCACCGGCGTCGTCGACGCGCCCATCTTCCCGACGCGCAGCCACTTGGACAGGCTTCCATCCATCGCGTGCCGCTCGGCAAGGTGATACTTGTGCTGGATCGTCGCCGCGCACAGGCCCATGAACAGCGGCTGCGGATCGAGCGGCCGGCTCGTGAGCTCCGGGTGGAACTGGGCCGCGATGAAGAACGGATGCCCGCTCGCCTCGCCCACGGCCGGCGGCTGGGGCAGCTCGAGAATCTGCATGATCGGCTGCTGCGGGTGCCGTCCGCTGAACACAAGCCCCGCGCCCTCGAGCCGCTCGATGTACTCGGGATCCACCTCGAAGCGATGCCGGAATCGCTCTCGCACCATCATCGGAACCTGTCCAGCCCGGGCCCGACCGCGATACAGGAACTCCGCCAGCGTGCCCGACCGAATCTCGACCTCCTGCCCGCCCAGGCGCATCGTGCCGCCGAGGCCCTCGATCCGCTTCTGGTCGGGAAGCTCGCTGATCACCGGGCTTGTCCCGGTCGGGTCAAACTCCGTCGAGTTCGCCGTCGCGAGGCCGAGCACGTTGCGGGCATACTCGATCACGGCAACCTGGAAGCCGAGGCAAATCCCGAGATACGGAATCCGCTTCTCGCGGCAGTGCCGCACGCACTGGATCTTCCCCTCGACGCCGCGCGAACCGAACCCGCCGGGCACGATCACGCCGTCGATGCCCGCGAGCGCATCGGCCACCGACGCGTTGCTGATGTCGGTCGTCTCGATCCACTTGAGGTCGATGTCGCAGTGCAGGTGGGCGGAGCAGTGCTCCACGGCCTTGTCGATCGAGGCGTACGCGTCCCGCATCGCGACGTACTTCCCCGTCACCCCGATGACCACCGAGCGCTTCTTCGACCGCACCAGCGCATCGTAGAACCCGCTCCACTCCTTGCGTTTCTTGTCTTCTTCGGCCACCCGCACGCGATCGTGCAGGTCCAGCAGCGACAGGATCTCCCGGTCGAGCCCCACCGTCCGCATGTCATCGGGAATCGTGTACACGCTCTCGCGATCGTGCATCGAGAACACCCGCCGCAGGGGCGCGTTGGAGAACATCGCGATCTTCTCGCGGATCTGCTCCCCCACCTCTTCCACGCATCGGCACGCAATGATGTGCGGCTGCACGCCGGCTTCCATCAACCGCTTGATGCCCAGCTGCGCGGCCTTGCTCTTCTGCTCGCCCAGCGTCTGCGGCTTGATGATGTACGTCAGGGCGACGAAGCACGTAGAGCCCTCGCCCTCCTCGAAGGCCAGCTCGCGCAGCGCCTCGATGTAGATCCCGTTCTCGTAGTCCCCCACCGTCCCGCCCACCTCCACGAACACCACGTCCGCAGGCTTGTTCCCGTCCCCATACATCGCCAGTTCACGCAAACGCCGCTTCACCTCGCCCGTCACGTGCGGGATCCATTGCACATCCCGCCCCAGATAAGCCCCGTGCCGCTCGCGATCGACGATCGTCGAGAAGATCTGCCCGCTGGTCATGAAGTTCCGGCGCGACAGGCTCTGGTCAAGAAGGCGCTCGTATGTCCCCAGGTCCATGTCGCACTCGGTGCCGTCATCGAGCACGAACACCTCGCCATGCCGGAACGGGTTGAGCGTCCCCGCATCGATGTTCAGATACCCCTCGAGCTTGATCGGCGCAACCACCAGCCCCTTGTCCTTGAGCAGCTTGGCCACGCTCGACGCAAAGATGCCCTTCCCCAGCCCGCTCATCACCGTGCCGAACACCGCGATGTACTTGGTCCGCCCCTTCTTGTACCCCTCGGGCAGCGGCGAGAAAAACTCGGTGTCGGTGCTCCGGTCCGCGTGCCGCGCCAGCAACCCCCCCACACCCCCCACACCGCTCATCCCCTCGGTCTCGTCGTCCTCAACCACGGGCTTCTTCGGCGACTGTTTTCCCGCCCCTTTTCCGGCGGCCACGACCTTCAACTCCTCCACGTGGCTCCGTTTCCCCGAATGCCACGGTCGAACTTCCGGATTCAAACCCGGCGTGTCGGTGGGGGCGCTCGGCTGTTGGGGGTTCTGCTGCGGTCGCGTCGTCGGCGTCGGCTGCGGCATAAGTCATGGTAGGTCGCCTCATCCGAAAAGTTGTCCACTTTCCATTTCCCACGCCTCAGATTCCTGAAACACTCCGGCCGCGCTCCCCGGTACACTGCCCGGTTCCGCGTTCCCGGACGTTTCAGTCCCCCCGTCCAACAGGATCGTTCCATGCCACTGACCCGGCCCATTCGGACCCTTGCCCTGTGCTGCGCTTCGATCGTGGCGATGGCGTTCGCTTCGCATGCGCTCGCCCAAGGGGAGCCCCCGGCCACGACCGATCAACCGACCTCACCCGCCAAGCCCATCAAGGATGCGGAGCCACCGGCCCAGTCGCGCGACCCGCGCATTGACGCCGCGACGGGACGCGACAAGCGGGTGTGGCCGACCGACCCGTGCTACGTCCACCAGAAGTTCCGCCTCGACATGATCGTGCCCGACATGTCCAAGCCGGAGTTCTCGGCCACCGCCTCCATCACGCTCTCGCCCATCGGCGTCGCCCGCGATTCGGTCATCCTCGACGCCGGTCCGGGCCTCGCCTTCAAGACGGTGACCGTTGGTCCATCTCCTGCCAAGGCGTTCACGCACGACAAGGAGAAGCAGAAACTCGCCATCGACCTCGGCCGCTCCTTCAAACCCGGCGAGTCCTTCGTGCTGAAGATGGCCTACGACGCCGTCAAGGCCGGCGGCCGCGGCGAGGGGCTCACCTGGTCCAAGGACGACGCCCGCACCCCCGAAGTCGACTACATGATGCACGCCCAGGGCGAGCCGCAGCACAACCACCTCTGGTTCCCCTGCCACGACTTCCCCAACCTCCGCGTCCCCACCGAGATGTTCGTCACCGTCCCCGAGCCCTACGAGGCCGTCTCCAACGGCAAGCTCCTCGGCGTCACCAAAGTCACCTACGCCAGTCTCGGCCTCACTCCTCCCACCACCGAGCCCGACGCGAAGCCCGAAGACGCTCCCGACTCGTCTTCACATCTCAAATCTGAAATCTCAAATCTGAAATCCTTGCAGCTCCGCACCTTCCACTGGCAGCAAACCCTCCCGCACTCCTACTACCTCCAGACGCTCATCATCTCCCGCTTCGACGTCGCCAACGTCGGCGGCCCCGAGTCCGAGTTTCCCGGCCTGTGGATGCCCGTCTACGGCCCGCTCGGCTCCGGCGAGGCGATCCGCAAGTCCTACGCCAACACCCCGGCGATGATCGCCCACTTCTCCACGCTCTTCGGCTACAAGTACCCCTGGGACAAATACGCGCAGGTCATCTGCCGCGACTTCTCCGCCGGCGCGATGGAAAACACCGGCGTGGTCACCTTCGCATCGGGCATGGGCACCGGCGCCCGCGGCCGGCGGGGGAGCATCGACGACATCATCTCCCACGAGCTCGCCCACCACTGGTTCGGCGATCTCGCCACCTGCAAGTCCTGGGAGCACATCTGGCTCAACGAAGGCTTCGCCACGCTTGGCGAGGCACTCTGGGCCGAAAAGGTCCGCGGCGACGACGGCTACCAGGCCGCCATTCTCCGCAACTTCGAGCGCGAACGCACCTCTTCCCGCAACCGCACATTCCCGGCCCGCCCGGGAATGGTCAGCAACCTCTACTCCAGCCCCGACGCCAAGTTCACCTCGGGCGACAACTGCTACTCCAAGGGCGGCAGCATCCTCCACATGCTCCGCTCACGCCTCGGTGACCAGTCCTTCTTCGCGGGCGTATCCGCCTATCTCCAGAAGCACGCCTTCGGTCAGGTCGAAACCGACGACTTCCGAGTCTGCCTCGAGGAAGCCTCCGGCCAATCACTGGAACGATTCTTCGACCAGTGGTGCCGTCGCCCCGGCCACCCCGCCTTGGAGGTTGACCTTTCGTGGAGCGCGGCGGAATCCGGCGATTCCGGCACGCTCGCCGTCACCATCGATCAGTCCCAGCGCATCGACGCCGACAACCCCGCGTACGCGATCGAAGTGCCCCTCTGGATTTCCTACTCGGACAAGGACAACGACGGAGAGTGGCAGTCGATCGTCGTCGACTCAAAGCACACGGTCGCCAAGCTCACGCTCACCCGCAAGCCTTCCGATGTGCAGGTCGATCCGAACCTCTCGGTGCTCTGCCGCGAGCGCGTCCGCCAACCCCTCGAGCACGCGCTCAACCGATTGCGCGGCCGCGCCGGCCATTCCACGCTTGCCGCCCGTCTCGATGCGATCGAACAGTTAAAGGACAGCGACGACCCCCGGGCCACCGCGGCGCTCGCCCTCGCCGCACTGCCTCGCAGCGTGTGGGGCGACAGCCCGTACGTGGATGACCCCCGCACGGTCCTTCGCACATCCGCCCTCGCCGCGCTTCGCGAGCAATCCCCGCGCATGGCGAGCAGTGTCCAGCAGGCGGCCGTGCGGGCCGTCCACCAGTCGAACGTCGCCGCAGGAGCCCGCCCATGAGCCACACGATCTCTTTGCTTCGGATTCGCGGGTCTCGCGGCGTGGCGGCTCTGTGCACGATCGTCGCGAGCTTCCTGGTGTTCGGCTCCCCCGCCCCGTCGCAGGCCGAACAGCCGGTCCGCCGCGCCTTCGACCCCGCCACCGGTCGGAACCTCTTGAACTACCCGCCGCACAAGTGGGCCGACATCCGCCACATGCGGCTGCAGCTCCGCATCCCGAACATGAACGACCGGACGATTCTGGCGTCCGAGACGCTCACGGTGGCATCGGCGTCGGCCTCTCGCGAACTCTCCGACATTCGCCTCGACGCCGCGCTGCTGCAGATCTCCTCGGTCTCGTGCTCGAACCGCGCCTGCACGTTCACGCGCGACGACGCGGCCGAGTCCATCAGCATCCACCTCGATCCCGCGCTGCCCGTCGGCCAGACGACCGACATCACCATCAACTACCGCATCTCCGACCCGCCCGACGGCCTCGTCTGGACGACCGAATCCGCCGCCCATCCCGGGCGCGCTGCACAGCTCTACTCGCAGGGCGAGAGCGAATCCAATCACTACTGGTTCGCCTGCCACGACTCGCCCAACGAGCGGGCCACGTCCGAGCTCATCGTCACCGTGCCGCGCGGCTTCCAGGTCGTCTCCAACGGCCGCCTCGAATCCATGAAGCCCGAGGCGCTCGAGCCGTTCGATACCTTTCACTGGATCCAGGACCGACCCCACGCGGCCTATCTGGTCTCTCTTGTCGTCGGCAAGTTCGACCTCGTCGATGTCGGCACGAGCAAGCTGCCCATGCCCGTGTACGTGCCACCGGGCCAGGCGACAAACGCCAAGGCGACTTTCGCACGCACGCCAAAGATGATCTCGCTGCTCGAGCGGCTCACCGACCAGCCGTACCCGTGGGCAAAATACGCGCAGGTAAGCGTCTGGAACTTCGGCTGGGGCGGCATGGAGAACACCTCCGCCACCACGATGTACGAGTCGGTGTCGCAGGACAAGACGGCCCAGCTCGACGGCAACGAGGACGACCTCATCGTCCACGAGCTCGCGCACCAATGGTTCGGCGATCTGGTCACCTGCAAGTCGTGGGAGCACATCTGGCTCAACGAGGGCTTTGCCACCTACGCCGAGGCGCTCTGGGCCCAGTACAAGACCGACTCCGGGTCCCGCACCCGGTCGGGCCAGTCTCCAGCCGTCGGCCTCACCGCCGAGCAGCCCGCCTACGACGCGCAGGTTTGGGAATGGATGCAGGGCCTCGTCAAAGAAGATCAGGCCGACGCTCCGTTCCAGCCCGGCATGGTGAGCAAAGAGTGGGACTCGCCCGGCGAGGTGTTCGACCGCAAGGCGAATCCCTATCCCAAGGGCGCGCTGGTGCTCCACATGCTCCGCTCGCGGCTCGGCGATGAGGTCTTCTTCCGCGGCCTCGCCGACTACCTGCAGAAGAACAAGTTCACGGCCGTGGAGACCTACCAGTTCCGACAGGCAATGGAGCGGGCGGGCGGCCTCTCCCTCCAGCGGTTCTTCGACCAGTGGTGCTATCGCCCCGGCGTGCCCCGGGTCTCGGTCTCGTACACCTACGAGAGCGGCTCGCTCCGCGTGAACTTCGAGCAGCTCCAGCACATCGACGGCTACAACCCCGCGTTCGATCTGCTCATCCCCATCTGGGCGCAGGTCAAGATCAACGGCAAGGACGAATGGACCAGACTCGAAGCCCGCTTCGACGTGCGAAAGCACGAGTTCACCGCCCCGCTCCCCGCCGCGCCCTCGATGGTGCTCATCGATCCAGAGCTCACAACCCTCGCCGACATCGAGCTCCACGACCCCGCCTCCAGCCTCGTCGCCCAGCTCCGCTCCGCCCCCACCACCGGCGCCCGCCTTCGCGCCGCCCACGCCCTCGCCCGCGTGGACGACGCCGATTCCGCGTCGCAAAGCGCGGCCGTCGACGCCCTCTCGGCCGTCCTTCGCGACGAGACCGCCAATCGCGATCTCCGCGTGCAATGCGCCCGAGCCCTCGCGACACGAGCCAACCCCGGATGGATCGATCCCAAGGACCGAAAGAAGGCGAGGTCGGCAGCCGCCGCCCTCGCCGCGAGCGCCGCCGCATCCAAGGCCCTTCGAGCGACGCTCGACTCCAAGACGATCGCCGATGCCCGCATCCGGGCCGCGCTCATCGACCAGTGCGCTCGCGCCGCACAGCGCGATGAGGCCGCCGCCAAGGCCGCGCTCGCCAAACGATTCACAGGCATCTTCTCAAGTGACCCCTCCTACGCCGTCCGCGCCGCGGCCATCCGCGCCATCGGCACGCTCGGCGCCGTTGATGAGAAGCTCACCCTCATCACCGCCCTCGAGACCGACTCGCACCGCGATCAGATCCGCCAGGCCGCCATCCAGGCGCTGGCCGATCTCGACACGCCCGAGTCCCTGCCCATTGTCATGCAGCGCACCGGGCCAAGCAACTCCTCCGTCGTTCGCGGCGCGGCCACCGCGGCTCTCACGGACCTTGCGCACCACGATCCGGACAAGGTCTTCACCCTGCTCGCCTCACTCCTCGACGATCGCGAGCCCCGCACCGCCAACGCCGCCGGCACCGCTCTTTCCGACATCGGCGGACAGCGCGCACGAGTCCTCTTCGAGGGCCGCCTGGACGCGCTTCGCTCCCGCACGCAGCGCGGCCAGACCCGGCTCTGGCTCCGCGAGCTTCCGCCCGCGCCAACCCAGAGCCCCGGCACAAACGCCGGAACCGACGCCGCGTCCACTCCAACCAAGACCCCCGGCTAACCCCGGCGCGCCGCGCCCGCCCGGCTCACAAACGCCTCGTACTGCTCGGCGGTGTCGATCCCGACGCGTGCGCTCGGCCGCACCGACACGCCGATTCCGAACCCGTGCTGCAGAGCCCGCAACTGCTCGAGCTGCTCCGCCCGCTCCAGCGGCGTCGGCTCCAGCTTCACATACCGCTCCAGAAACTCACGCCGATACGCGTACAGCCCCACGTGCCGCAAACACGCCGCATCCGCCCCGCCGCGCCCATCCCGATCAAACGGAATCACCGACCGTGAGAAGTACAGCGCACGCCCATCAAGCCCCCGCACCACCTTCACACAGTTCGGATCACGCGCATCCTCGTCCGCGGCAAACGGCACCGCGATCGTCCCGATGCTGCACCCCGCGATCCTCATCGCCCCCACCGCCGCGTCGATCGCCTCCGCCTCCACCTCCGGCTCATCCCCCTGAACGTTCACGATCACCTGCTCCATCCCCAGCCCCAGCAGCGCGGCCGCCTCGCACAACCGGCTCGTCCCGTTGGGATGATCCGCCCGCGTCATCACCGCCTCGGCCCCGAAACCCTTGGCCGCGCTCAGCACCTTCGCATCATCCGTCGCGATCACCACGCGCGACAGGCTCCCCGCCCGCCGCGCCGCCTCCCACACGTGCCGGATCAGCGGCTTGCCCGTCCTGTCCAGCAGCACCTTCCCCGGCAATCGCGTCGAGCCCAGCCTCGCCGGGATGATCGCGACCGCGTTCACGCTCCCGCCCCCCCAGTCTTCAGCTTCGCGATCAACGCTTTGATCTCATCGCGCTTGGCCCGAACTTCCTTGTAGTTCATGTTCTGGATCGCGATCGACGACGCCAGCTTCAGCGCCTCCTCCGCATCCGCAAGCGCGGCCGCCCCGCCCTCACTCTTCCCCCGCGCCAGCAGAGCCTCCATCAACCCATACTTCAGCGTCATCTCGGTGTCGGTATCGCCCGCCTGGATGTTCCCCATCGCCCCGCGCAGCGTCTCGATCGCCTCGTCGTTCCACCCGATCTGCTGGAACGACAGCCCGAGGAAGTAGTCCACCTTCGCCTTGTTCGCCGGATCCGCCTTCGCCTCCTGCAGCAGCGAGATCGCCTCCTCGTACTTGCCAATGCGGAACATCATCTCGCCCAGCCGGTACTTGCGCCCAAGGTCTGTCGGATACGCCGCCACCTGCCCCTGCAGCGCAAGGATCTCTGCCTTGATCAGCTCGCGCGACGCGGCCTTGTACGCCTCCTTCACCTCATCGCCCGCACCCTCCTGGTTCGACTGGAGCTGGAGCGACGTCCGCTTGCGCCGCAGCGCACGCACGCGGATCGTGTCCACGTACTCCTTGAACTTGTACTCCTTCGCCTTCTCATACCACGCCGTCGCCACCTTGATCGCCTCGTCGTCGTCCTCCGGCTTGGCCCGCTTGATCAGCGCATCGATGAGCCGGATCGCGTTGGGCCGGTCGTTCGGGCTTGCCTCCGCATCCGCCCGGGCCGAGGCCACCTGCCGGTCCATCACCTCGCCCGTGCTCACGACGCGATCGCGATCCTCCATCTGCTGCTGCTTGGCCGCATCGCGGATGTTCTTGCGAAAGCCCCCCTCCTCGCCCGTCTGATCGAAGCCGCCCTTCTTCGTCGTCCACTCCGCCGCGAGGTTCTTCACCTCCGAGGCCAGGTTGCCGTCGTTGGGATCGATCCGCACCGCGGCCTCGCCCGCCTGCAGGGCCAGCTCAAACTTCTCGAACTTGGTCAAGGCCTCCATCACCGCGACCATGTGCTCCTTGCGCGGCTTCTTGTCGCGGGTGATGGCCCCGAAGGCCCGCTCGGCGATCCACACCGTCGGCCCCCCAAGGCCCAGCCCCGCCGCGTTCTGCATGGCCTTCACGGAGTACGCCGGATCAAACGGATGCGACGACCACTGCACCAGCGAGGTGAGATACTTGTCAACATCCGTCTTCCCGCCCGCATCCTTGAGCGTCGACTTGTACGTGTCCTCCTTCTCGCCCTTGGGGTTCTCCGAGAAGAACTTCCCCGCCGAGGTGAAGTACCCCTCCAGCCCATTCATGGCGAGGGGGTTGAACCGCAGCCCGCGGATCCACATGTTCATCGCATACCCGAAGTTCGTCGCCTCGTGCAGCGTCGCGGCCCGCTCAAAGAACTTGTCGGCCTTCCCCGAGTCCCACTCCCACCCGCCACCGGTGCTCCCGCTCGCCACCGTCTTCCCGCCGCCTTTGTCGCCCGCGCCGCCCGCCCCATTCGCCGTCTGCGGCGTGGTTTCTTCCTTTTTCTTCCCACAGAAGGACAGGGCCAAGTCAGACTCCTTCAACGCGGACACGGGCCGTCATGGCCCGCAGGGGCGGCGGGGGTTGGGGGGGT